>NZ_JAFLJN010000020.1:0-357808 GCF_018682595.1 Janthinobacterium sp. JC611 | reverse complement strand
GCAAAACCAAAGCGCTATGCCACGCGCATTCTACGAAAACCTGCTTAACTGAACGGCATTACTGCGATGCAGGCTTTTTCTTATTGACGAGACAAGTGACCGCTTACTGTCCGTCGAGCTTGCGCAAGGAAGCCAGGAAGGTGGCCGCGTTCTGGAAGCCGATCACGCGCGACTGGGCGATTTCCTGCCCCTGCGGGTTGAACATGATGATGCCAGGCGGGCCGAACAGCTGGAAGCGCTTCAGCATGGCCTTGTCGTCCGCATCATTGGCCGTCACGTCCACCTGCAGCAGCACGGCGTGCCCCATCTTCTCGCGCACGGCGGGATCGACAAAGGTCAGCTTTTCCATCTCGATGCACGACACGCACCAGTCCGCATAAAAGTCCAGCAAGGCCGGCTTGCCATTCAACTGCGCCAGCGCCGCGTCGAGCTGCGCCACGGTTTTTACGCGCGTAAACGGTTGCGCGTGCACCTGGCCACCGCCCAGGTGCGCCAGCGGCGCCAGCGGGTCGCGGCCACCGCTGGCCACGCCGACCAGTTGCATCGCACCCAGCACGGCAAAGACGAGGCCGAAGGCCTTGGCGATCCACGCGTTCTGCGCACCGCTCCTGCCCACCAGCAGATACATGCCGTAGCCGACGAACAGCACCGTCCAGCCCAGCATCTGCACGGCGCCCGGCAGCACGGGCGAGACCAGCCACCAGGCCACGCCCAGCTGCAGCACGCCAAAGAAGCGCTTGACGGCGTCCATCCAGGCGCCGGCGCGCGGCAGCAAGGTGCCGGCCGAGACGCCCACCAGCAGCAAGGGCACGCTCATGCCCACGGCCATGGCGAACAGGGCGCTGCCGCCGATGACGACGTCGCGCGTCTGGCTGATGTACAGCAAGGCGCCGGCCAGCGGCGCGGCCACGCAGGGCCCCACGATCAGGGCGGAAATGGCGCCCATGATGAACACGCCTGCCAGGCGGCCCGACGATTGCTGGTTCGATACGGACGTCAGCTTGCCTTGCAGGAAAGCCGGCACCTGCAATTCATAGAAACCGAACATCGACAGCGCCAGGCCCGCCATCAGCAAGGCAAAGAAGCCCAGCACCCACGGGTTTTGCAGCTGGGCCGCCAGGCCTTCGCCCGCCAGGCCGGCCGCCACGCCCAGCGCCGTGTAGACGATGGCCATGCCCAGCGCGTAGGTCAGCGACAGCAGCAAGCCGCGCGAGCGGCTCACCTTGGCGCCATCGCCGATGATGATCGACGACAAAATCGGCACCATCGGCAGCACGCACGGCGTAAATGCCAGGCCCAGGCCCAGCAGCATGAACAGCGGCACGATGACGAGCAGCTTGCCGCCCTTCAGCGCCGCTTCGATCTTGCCCGTCTCGCTTTGCGCGGGGGCGGCGCTGGCCGCTGCGGGCGCGGGCGCTGCCGCGACCAGCTCGGGCGTGCTGGTGATATCGGCCTGGGGAATGCTCATCACGGACACGCCAGGCGACGCCTGCGCCTGCGGGCCGTTGACGGCCGCCGTGTCGACTGCGGGCGCAGCCGGCAGGGCGAATTTCGACGGCAGGCCGGCGCCTGGCGCCATGCTCTGGCCCCCGCCAGCGCCCACCAGCTGGGCCGTCGCGTCCTGCGGCGCATAGCACAGGCCCTTGTCGGAGCAGCCCTGGCCCGTCGCCTTCAGGGTGAACGCGCCGGCCGCTTCCACGGGAATCGTGATGGTCAGCGTCTTGCGGAAGGTTTCCACATTCTTCTGGAAGGTGTCGTCAAACTTGACCTTGCCAGCCGGATACACGGGCGTGCCCAGCCTGGCGCCCACGGCCTCGAACTTGAAGCGCTCGTGGTACATATAGTAGCCGTCGGCGATCACGTAGGTGACGGCGATGGTGGACGGGTCCTGCATGCGCGCGGAAAACTTGAACGCCAGTTCGGGATCGAGGAATTCATCGTCGGCGCGGGCTTGGCTGGCGCCAAAGATGGCCATGGCCAGCAACAAACAGGTGGCAAACCAGATCAGCAGTGAATGCAGTGGGGCGGCGCGCGCGGTGGCGCTGGAGGGGAAACGGGACATGAACTACCTTTTCAACCATTCGACAGAGGACGCGCGGGGCGTGCAGTGGCTGCAGGGCCGGCGCGAAAGAAGAATAGTACACCGCAGCAAGGATAGCTGCAGCAGAAAACAAAAAAGCCAGGCTAGGCCTGGCTTTCTTAGATGCGATTACTGGGATTACTCGCCAGCAACTTCAACTGCTTCGGTCGTATCTGGACGATCCATCAGTTCAACGAACGCCATAGGAGCGTTATCGCCGACGCGGAAACCCATTTTCAGGATACGCACATAACCACCGTTACGGTTGGCGAAACGTGGGCCCAGTTCAGCGAACAGCTTGACGACCATTTCACGGTCGCGCAGGCGGTTGAAAGCCAGACGCTTGTTTGCCAGGGAGTCGGTTTTGCCCAGGGTCAGAATTGGCTCGACAACGCGGCGCAGTTCTTTTGCTTTTGGCAGGGTGGTTTTGATCGCTTCGTGACGCAGCAGCGATACTGTCATGTTGCGCAGCATTGCCAGACGGTGGGACGAGGTACGATTCAGTTTACGGAGGCCGTGACCGTGACGCATGATAAATCCTTTCGGTGAGTGTTTAAATTCCAGCTCTTCGATCAATGAGGCAAAAGCTTCATCGCGGGCCGGTTTGGTGCTACAAAATAAAAGCCTGGGACACCTGTCCCAGGCAGTTTGCTACAACTACGAATTACTTTTCCAGGCCGGCAGGCGGCCAGTTTTCCAGCTTCATGCCCAAGGTCAAGCCGCGCGATGCCAGCACTTCCTTGATTTCGTTCAGGGACTTGCGGCCCAGGTTTGGCGTTTTCAGCAGTTCGTTTTCCGAACGTTGGATCAGGTCGCCGATGTAGTAGATGTTTTCCGCTTTCAGGCAGTTTGCCGAACGCACGGTCAACTCCAGGTCGTCGACTGGACGCAACAGGATAGGATCGACCAGCGGAGCGCGCGATGGCGCTTCGGCGGCAGCTTCCGTGCCTTCCAGGGCGGCGAACACATTCAACTGGTCCACCAGGACGCGGGCCGACTGGCGGATCGCTTCTTCCGGCGAGATCACGCCGTTGGTTTCGATGTTGATGATCAGCTTGTCCAGGTCGGTACGCTGTTCGACGCGGGCCGATTCAACGAAGTACGATACGCGGCGCACTGGCGAGAACGACGCATCGAGGATGATGCGGCCGATGGTCTTGTTCGTGTCTTCCGACAGGCGACGCACGTTACCAGGAACGTAGCCGCGGCCTTTTTCAACCTTAATCTGCATGTCCAGCTTGCCACCGGCGGTCAGGTGGGCGATCACGTGGTCAGGGTTGATCAGTTCGACGTCATGCGGCAGGTCGATGTCGGAGGCCAGGATCGCGCCTTCGCCTTCTTTTTTCAGGGTCAGGGTTACCGAATCGCGGTTGTGGACTTTGAAAACCACACCCTTCAAGTTCAGCAACAGATCGACGACGTCTTCTTGCACGCCATCGAGGGAGGAATATTCGTGGACGACGCCAGCGATCGTCACTTCGGTCGGCGCGTAGCCCACCATCGACGACAGCAGAACGCGGCGCAACGCGTTACCCAATGTGTGGCCATAGCCGCGCTCGAACGGTTCCATCACGACCTTGGCGTGACCTGCACCGAGAGCTTCAACATCGATAATACGTGGCTTCAACAAACTGTTTTGCATGAAATGTCCTTTTCAATACCCTCGGCTCATTACACCGATAAGGCTGATGGCATTAGTGAAACGCCCACTTTACAAATTGCAAAGTGGGCGGGAATCTTGCTACTGACTACTATTAACGCGAGTACAGCTCGACGATCAGCGATTCGTTGACGTCGTTAGCAATTTCGTTACGCTCTGGCAGGGACTTGAAGGTACCTTCCATTTTCTTGGCATCAACCGAAACCCAGCTAGGCATGCCAACTTGTTCAGCCAGCGACAGTGCTTCAACGATACGCACTTGCTTTTTCGATTTTTCACGAACAGCGATGATGTCGCCAACTTTGACCGCGTACGAAGCGATGTTCACAACGATACCGTTCACGGTGAACGCTTTGTGGCTGACCAATTGACGCGCTTCAGCGCGGGTCGAGCCAAAGCCCATGCGGTAGCAAACGTTGTCCAGACGCGTTTCCAGCAACTTCAACAGCGTTTCGCCGGTGTTGCCTTTACGACGGTCTGCTTCAGCGAAGTAGCGGCGGAATTGACGTTCCAGCACGCCGTACATGCGCTTGACTTTTTGCTTTTCGCGCAGTTGGTTACCGTAGTCCGAGGTGCGGGCGCCGGATTTGACACCGTGCTGGCCTGGCTTGACGTCCAGTTTGCACTTGCTGTCCAGCGAGCGACGTGCGCTCTTCAGGAACAGGTCTGTACCTTCACGGCGGGAAAGTTTTGCTTTAGGTCCGATATAACGTGCCACGATACTTCCTTTTTTTAAATGATAACGCCCCAGCCACATGCATGATCAAACACACTGATGCGGTTAGGCGCTAGTCTGATTTGGTTTCAATCAGACGGTGGCTGAAAACGAAAAACCCGTCAAACAGAATTTGACAGGCAAGAACAGCCGGGCAGTATAACCGTTTCCGGCCCCCTGCTCCAGCGTTTTCACACAACTGTACTGAGTTACAACAGACAGCAAAGCAGCTGGCGCCGAAGCGCCCTCTGCAACACTATCTTAGATACGACGACGTTTCGGTGGACGGCAACCGTTGTGCGGTACCGGCGTCACGTCCTGGATCTCGGTGATCTTGATGCCCAGGTTGTTCAGCGCGCGAACGGCGGATTCACGACCAGGACCTGGGCCCTTGATACGTACTTCCAGGTTCTTTACGCCACACTCAACAGCCACTTTACCAGCGGCTTCCGCGGCGACCTGCGCTGCGAATGGGGTCGATTTACGCGAACCCTTGAAGCCTGCACCGCCGGAGGTAGCCCACGACAAGGCATTGCCTTGACGATCGGTGATGGTAATGATGGTGTTATTGAACGAAGCGTGGACATGTGCGATGCCTTCAGCGACGTTCTTTTTAACTTTTTTACGCACGCGTGCTGATGCGGCGTTATTTTGCGACTTAGCCATAATTATTCCCTAGCGGATTATTTTTTCAGCGATTGAGCGGCTTTACGCGGTCCCTTGCGGGTACGTGCGTTCGTACGCGTACGCTGGCCACGGCAAGGCAGACCCTTACGATGACGCATGCCGCGGTAGCAACCCAGATCCATCAAACGCTTGATGTTCATGGACAGTTCACGACGCAGATCGCCTTCGACGATGAATTTACCTACTTCATCGCGCAGTTTTTCCAGTTCGCTGTCATCCAGATCTTTGATCTTTTTGTTGGTTGCTACACCGGTCGATGCACAGATTTTCTCTGCGCGTGGACGGCCCACACCGTAGATGGCCGTCAGGCCGATAACGGTATGCTGATGATTTGGGATATTAACCCCTGCAATACGTGCCATTTGTTATTCCTCGATTAACCTTGACGCTGCTTGTGACGTGGTTCCACGCAGATTACGCGGACTACGCCTTTGCGCTTGATGATCTTGCAGTTGCGGCAGATCCGCTTGACTGATGCGAGAACTTTCATTTTTGGGCTCTTTCTTTCGCTTCTTTGGTTTGATTCAGTGTGTTACTTGGTACGGAACACAATGCGGGCTCGGCTCAGGTCGTACGGCGTCAACTCCACCGTCACCTTGTCTCCAGGGAGAATGCGAATATAGTTCATCCGCATTTTACCTGAAATATGCCCGAGCACCACGTGTCCGTTCTCCAGCTTCACTCGAAATGTTGCATTTGGGAGATTCTCAAGAATCTCGCCCTGCATCTGTATGACGTCGTCTTTTGCCATTCGGTATGTTTACCGCGCTTAACGCGTCGGAATTCCGCCCTTGAAATTTGCTTTGCGCAGCAGCGAATCATATTGCTGCGACATCACGTAGTTCTGTACTTGCGCCATGAAATCCATGGTGACAACTACAATAATCAATAAAGAAGTACCGCCGAAATAGAATGGTACTTTCCACTGGGCTTGCATAAATTCCGGCAATAAACACACCAGGGTGATGTAGACTGCGCCGGCAAGTGTCAAGCGTGTCAGGATCTTGTCGATGTAACGGGCTGTCTGCTCGCCTGGACGGATCCCGGGGATGAACGCACCGCTTTTCTTCAAGTTATCCGCTGTTTCCTTGCTGTTAAAGACCAGCGCTGTATAGAAGAAACAGAAAAACACGATCGCCACTGCGTACAACAGCGCATGGATAGGCTCACCAGGCCCCATCGATGCTGCCAAATCTTTCAAGAACCGCACCGCAGGGTTAGCGTTGTCGGCGCCCTTTGAAAACCAGTCCACGATAGTGGCCGGAAACAAGATGATCGAAGAAGCAAAGATCGGCGGGATCACGCCGGCCATGTTCAGCTTCAACGGCAAATGGCTGGTTTGACCGCCATAAATCTTGTTGCCTACCTGGCGCTTCGCGTAATTGACCAATATTTTGCGCTGACCACGTTCGACGAATACGACGAAGTACGTCACCAGTGCTACCAGGATCACGATGAAAATCGCGCTGAAGCTGCCGATCGAACCATTCGACACCTGAGTGAACAAGCCACCCAGCGCCGACGGCAGACCTGCTGCAATCCCGGCAAAAATGATGATCGAGATGCCATTACCCAAACCACGCTCGGTAATTTGCTCACCCAACCACATCAAAAACATTGTTCCGGTCAACAAAGTGACGACCGTCACGAAGCGGAATGCAAGACCAGGTTCCAACACCAGACCAGCTTGCGACTCCAGTGCGACTGCAATGCCCAACGCTTGGAACAGTGCCAGGGCAACCGTGAAATACCGGGTGTACTGGGTGATCTTGCGACGACCTGCTTCGCCTTCTTTTTTCAACGCTTCCATCTGCGGTGACACGATCGACAGCAATTGCATGATGATCGAGGCCGAGATATAAGGCATGATACCCAGCGCAAACACTGTAAAACGAGACAAGGCACCGCCCGAGAACATGTTGAACATGCCCAGGACGCCGCCTTCGTGCTCCTTGAACAGCGAGGCTAATTGTGTCGGGTCAATCCCGGGAACCGGGACGTGAGCACCGATACGATAAACCACCAATGCGCCAAGCAAAAACCAGAGCCGTCCCCAAGGGAAACCGGCCGCTGCACTTTTAGCAAGTTGTGGATTAGTCGCCAATTTTCGCTCCGATCAAGCTGTTAGCGGTCAACTCAGGCTACCGAGCCGCCGGCTGCTTCGATGGCGGCTTTCGCGCCAGCGGACACTTTCAAGCCCTTCAAATTCACCGCTTTGGTGATTTCGCCGGACAAGATCACGCGCACGTCACGGGCCAACACGCCCAGAACGCCAGCTTGCTTCAAGACCAGAATGTCGACATCGCCAACAGCCAGGTTGTTCAGATCGGACAGGCGCACTTCAGCTTTGAAGGTGGCGTGCATCGATTTGAAACCGCGCTTAGGCAGACGGCGTTGCAGAGGCATCTGACCGCCTTCGAAACCGACTTTATGAAAGCCGCCCGAACGCGATTTCTGACCTTTGTGACCACGACCCGAGGTTTTACCCAGGCCGGAGCCGATACCGCGACCGACGCGACGCTTGTAGTGCTTAGCGCCTTCGGCTGGTGCAATAGTATTCAATTCCATGATTTGCTCCGTTCGTGTAAGCCCGAAGGCTTACCCGACAACTTTAACGAGATACGATACTTTATTGATCATGCCGCGTACGGATGGGGTGTCTTGCAATTCGGAAACCGAATTTACACGACGCAGACCCAGACCGCGCACGGTAGCGCGATGCGATTCGCGCGTACCGATCAAGCCCTTGACCAATTGCACTTTGACTGTGTTTGTCATTTTGTCCACCTTAAGCCAGAATGTCTTCGACCGACTTGCCGCGCTTGGCAGCGATATCGGAAGCAGTGCTCATTTTCGACAGGCCGTCCAGCGTAGCGCGTACCAGGTTGTATGGGTTGTTCGAACCGGTGGATTTCGCCACCACGTCCGTCACGCCCATCACTTCGAAGATAGCGCGCATTGCGCCACCAGCGATAACGCCAGTACCAGGCTTAGCTGGGTTCATCAGGACCTTGGAGGCGCCGTGACGACCAACAACCGTGTGATGCAAGGTGCCGTTTTTGAGCGGTACTTTGATCAGGTTGCGACGGGCTTCTTCCATTGCCTTCTGCACGCCAACTGGCACTTCTTTCGATTTGCCCTTGCCCATGCCGACGCGGCCATCGCCATCACCAACTACGGTCAGCGCGGCGAAACCCATGATACGACCACCCTTGACCACTTTGGTCACGCGGTTGATCGCGATCATTTTTTCGCGCATGCCATCATCCGGCTTGTCGCTTTGCATTTTTGCTTGCATTTTTGCCATGATTGATCCTTAGAACTTCAGACCGGCTTCGCGTGCGGCTTCTGCCAACGCTTTCACACGGCCGTGGTAACGGAAACCGGAGCGGTCGAACGCGACTTCGGTAATTCCTGCTTTCAACGCTTTTTCAGCGACGCGCTTGCCGATCAAGGCTGCAGCAGCGGCATTGCCGCCTTTGCCGGATTGGCCTGCCAGTTCAGCGCGAACTTCCGCTTCAGCCGTCGAGGCCGAAACCAGGACTTTAGCGTCCGGGCTGATCAGGTTGGCGTAAATGTGCAGGTTGGTGCGGTGCACCGACAAGCGATTTACTTTCAATTCCGCAATCTTGATGCGGGTTTGGCGTCCGCGGCGAAGCCGTGATTCTTTCTTATCCATCGTCAGCCCCTAATTACTTCTTCTTGGTTTCTTTAAGCTTAACCACTTCGTCCGCATAGCGAACGCCCTTGCCTTTATAAGGCTCAGGAGCGCGGTAAGCACGAACTTCAGCGGCTACCTGGCCAACCTGTTGACGGTCGATACCTTTAATCAGGATCTCGGTCGGGGTTGGTGTTGCGCAGGTAACGCCGGCTGGCATGTCATGCACTACAGGGTGCGAGAAACCCAGGGACAGATTCAGCTTGTCGCCTTGAGCTTGCGCCTTGTAACCCACGCCTACCAGGTTCAGCTTTTTCTCGAAACCCTTGGTGACGCCAACAACCATGTTGTTGACCAGTGCGCGCAGCGTGCCGGACATGGCATTGGCTTCGCGGCTGTCGTTCGCCACGTCGAAACTCAGGGTTCCTGCATTGTTTTCTACTTTGACCAGGCCGGTGAGGGCTTGGGAAAGCACGCCCAGCGGGCCTTTTACGGTGATCGCTTGTGCGGAGATGGCGACTTCGGCGCCAGCTGGCACTACGATAGGCATTTTAGCTACTCGAGACATGTGTAACTCCTTAAGCCACGTAGCAAATAACTTCGCCGCCGACACCGGTAGCGCGTGCTTTGCGGTCAGTCATGACGCCTTGCGGAGTCGACACGATCGCCACACCCAAGCCATTCATCACAACAGGGATCTCGTCTTTACCCTTGTAGACGCGCAGACCCGGACGGGACACGCGCTCCAAGCGCTCAATAACGGGACGGCCAACATAATACTTCAAACCGATCTTCAGTTCCGCCTTGCCACCAGCTTCGGCAACAGCGAAATCTTCAATGTAACCCTCGTCCTTCAGGACGTTGGCAATCGCAATTTTGACTTTCGACGATGGCATGGCCACGGTCGTTTTTTGCACGCCTTGGGCGTTGCGAATGCGGGTCAGCATATCGGCGATAGGATCGCTCATACTCATTGCATATTCTCCTATTACCAGCTTGCTTTTGTCATACCCGGAATTTCACCACGCATGGCGAATTCACGGAGCTTGATACGACCCAGACCGAATTTACGGAATGTGCCGCGCGGACGACCGGTGATGGCGCAACGGTTACGTTGACGCGTCGGGTTCGAGTTACGTGGCAGCGCCTGCAGTTTCAGGCGAGCTTCGTAGCGCTCTTCTTCCGATTTCGATTGGTCATCGACGATGGCCTTGAGAGCTTCGCGCTTAGGGGCGAATTTCGCCACCAGGTCAGCACGTTTGATCTCACGATTAATCAGTGACAGTTTGGCCATGATCAGTTCCTGAATGGGAATTTAAAGGCGGCGAGCAAAGCTTTGGCTTCGTCATCGGTCTTAGCGGTTGTCGTGATGCTGATATTCATACCGCGCAACGCGTCAATCTTGTCGTATTCGATTTCAGGGAAAATGATCTGTTCCTTGACACCGATGTTGTAGTTGCCACGACCATCAAATGCACGGCCGTTCACACCACGGAAATCGCGTACGCGCGGCAGGGCCACGGTAATGAAGCGATCCAGGAACTCGTACATGCGAGCGCCGCGCAGGGTGACCATCGTACCGATCGGGTAACCTTCACGGATTTTGAAGCCTGCGATCGCTTTGCGGGACTTGGTGGTCACTGGCTTCTGGCCGGCGATCTTGGTCAAGTCAGCAACTGCGTGCTCGAGAACTTTCTTATCCGCGATAGCCTCACCAACACCCATGTTCAGGGTGATCTTGGTCAGGCGAGGAACTTCCATTACCGACTTGTAACCAAACTTGCTGGTCAGGTCGGCAACGACTTTTTCTTTATAGAATTCTTGGAGACGTGCCATGATTTCTTAAGCCTTCACTACTTCGCCGGAGGATTTAAAGACGCGGACTTTTTTGCCATCCACTTCTTTGAAACCCACGCGATCTGCCTTGCCAGTCGCTGCATTAAACAATGCAACGTTGGACACGTGAATTGGCATGGTCTTATCGACGATACCACCAGTTACGCCAGTCATCGGGTTTGGCTTAGTCGCTTTTTTAGCGATGTTAATGCCGTCAACCACGATATGTTCAGCATCGATACGCTGCTGTACCACACCACGTTTGCCCTTGTCTTTCCCGGTCAGAACGATGACTTCGTCGTTTTTACGAATCTTATCCATTACGACTCCTTACAGGACTTCCGGTGCCAGGGACACGATTTTCATGAACTTCTCAGTGCGCAGTTCGCGCGTGACAGGTCCAAAAATACGGGTACCGATCGGTTCCAGCTTGGCGTTCAACAGAACGGCGGCATTGCCGTCGAACTTCACCAGGGAACCGTCTTGGCGGCGAACACCTTTAGCGGTGCGCACAACCACGGCGTTATAAATTTCACCTTTTTTGACACGGCCACGTGGCGCAGCAACCTTGACGGTTACCTTGATCACATCGCCAATGCCAGCATAACGGCGCTTGGAGCCGCCCAATACCTTGATGCACATTACTTCTTTGGCACCGGTATTGTCAGCCACTTCGAGCCGGCTTTCAGTTTGAATCATAGTATTCTCTTTCCCAACTTAAGCCGAAGAATCCACACAATGTAGACCCACGGTCAGTCTTGGTCCCGCCAGAGCCGCCCTGCTGGGCTTCACTGTTTGGGTGCATGACCTTCATACATCAACTGACCGCGAATGCTACTGTCTGTGGCCAGACACTTTGCGGCGTTACATGAACGAAGCCCGCAAGTATTACATACAATTTGCGGGCCTGCAAGTACTAATTAAAACCCACCGCCGAAGCGGTGGTTTTTATTTAAACGGTTGGTGCGGCTTGAACCACACGTGTCACCGTCCATGCCTTCGTTTTGGAGATCGGGCGACCTTCCTGGATCTCGACCGTGTCACCGGCCTTGACTTGGTTGGTCTCGTCATGCGCGTGATACTTGTTCGAACGCATGATGATCTTGCCATACAAAGGATGTTTTACGTGGCGCTCGATCAGAACGGTAACGGTCTTGTCCATCTTGTCCGAAACCACTTTACCGATCAGCGTGCGCTTGAGCGACTGTTTCACTGGTTCGTTCATTTGGCTTCCTTCAGATTCATTACCGTCTTCACACGCGCGATATCGCGGCGTACCTTCTTGAGCTGCGAAGTGTTGCTCAGCTGCTGCGTAGCGATTTGCATACGCAGGCCGAACTGTGCCTTCAACAGGTCATTCAGCTCTTTTTGCAGAGCTGGCTGGTCCTTGCCGCGGAGTTCAGATGCTTTCATATACAACTCCAATTATTGGCCGACCTGGCGCACGACAAACGTCGTAGCCAGTGGCAGTTTAGCGGCGGCAAGACGGAATGCTTCCCGTGCCAGCGCTTCATCAACGCCATCCATTTCGTACAGTACTTTGCCTGGCTGAATTTCAGCGACGTAGTACTCAGGATTACCTTTACCGTTACCCATACGGACTTCAGCCGGTTTGTTCGAAATCGGTTTGTCCGGGAAAATACGGATCCAGATACGGCCACCGCGCTTGATGTGACGCGTCATGGCACGACGCGCCGCTTCAATTTGACGCGCAGTGATACGACCGCGCGCAACTGCCTTCAGACCGAATTCGCCAAACGACACGGCGGTGCCGCGGCTGTGCGAAATACCGGTATTACGGCCTTTCTGCTCTTTACGATACTTTCTGCGTGCTGGTTGCAGCATGATTATTCTCCTGCTTTCTCAGCTGGTGCTGCTGCGGCGGCCGGTTTAGCGGCGGTACGCACACGTGCACCTGGTGCTGTGGATGGTTTCGCACCGGCACCGGCTGGACGTGGACGGCCAGCTGGCTTGCCATCGTCACGGCGTGGGCCGCGGCTTTTCTTCTCGTCAGCTGGGGTATCGATGACTGGTGCATCGCCGTTAGGCGCGCGGTCACCCTTGTATACCCACACCTTGACACCGATGATGCCGTAGGTGGTCGACGCTTCGCTGGTACCGTAGTCGATATCGGCGCGCAGGGTATGCAGAGGCACGCGGCCTTCGCGGTACCACTCTTTACGCGCGATTTCGATACCGTTCAGACGGCCGGACGACATGATCTTGATACCGAGAGCACCCAGGCGCATTGCATTTTGCATTGCGCGCTTCATGGCGCGGCGGAACATGATCCGTTTTTCCAGCTGCTGAGAGATCGAATCGGCGATCAGTTGCGAGTCGATTTCTGGCTTGCGGATTTCTTCGATGTTCACGTGAACAGGCACGCCCATGATCTTGGTCAGCGCGGACTTCAGTACTTCGATGTCTTCGCCTTTTTTACCAATGACCACGCCTGGGCGCGAGCTGTAGATCGTGAAGCGCGCGTTCTTGGCTGGGCGCTCGATAACGATGCGGCCAACGGAAGCGTTCTTCAGTTTCTTTTTCAGGTAAGCACGTGCTTTCAAGTCTTCGTTCAGCATGGCAGCGAAATTGCCGTTGCCTGCATACCAGCGCGAAGCCCAGTTACGGGTGACCGCCAGACGGAAACCGGTTGGATGAATTTTCTGACCCATCGTGGCTCCTTAGTTACCGACAGTCACGTAAACGTGACAGGATTGTTTCGAAATACGGTCGCCACGGCCTTTTGCACGCGCGGTGAAGCGCTTCAGGACGGGGCCCTTTTCGACGTAGATCGTTTTCACGAACAATTCGTCGATGTCCGCGCCATCATTGTGCTCGGCATTCGCAATAGCGGATTCCAGAACGCGTTTGATGATCGCAGCACCTTTTTTCGGGCTGAATTGCAAGATGTTGAGTGCAGCGTCAACTTTCTTGCCACGGATCAGGTCAGCAACCAGGCGGCCCTTTTGGTCCGACAGGCGCACACCTTTGAGGATAGCTTTAGTTTCCATTATTTCTTAGCCTTTTTGTCAGCTGCATGGCCCTTGAACGTACGGGTCAGTGCGAATTCGCCGAGCTTGTGACCAACCATGTTTTCGGAAACATAAACCGGCACGTGCAGCTTGCCGTTATGCACCGCGATCGTCAGGCCGATGAAGTCAGGCATGATTGTCGAACGACGCGACCAGGTTTTGATTGGCTTTTTGTCTTTGGCTGCTTGCGCGGCTTCAACTTTTTTCACCAGGTGGGCGTCACAGAACGGCCCTTTTTTCAATGAACGTGTCATGTGCTACCCCTTATTTCTTGCCGCGGCGCGAGACGATCATGGAAGTAGTACGCTTGTTGCTGCGTGTCTTCTTACCCTTAGTCTGTTGGCCCCAAGGCGAAACTGGATGACGACCAGCTGCTGTTTTACCTTCACCACCACCGTGCGGGTGATCGACCGGGTTCATGACCACACCGCGAACGGTAGGACGAACACCGCGCCAGCGCATCGCACCAGCTTTACCGATTTTACGCAGGCTGTGCTCGGCATTGCCGACTTCACCAACCGTTGCACGGCACTCGATGTGCACGCGACGTACTTCACCCGAGCGCAGACGCACTTGAGCGTAGGTACCTTCACGCGCCATCAGCACGACGCCAGCGCCGGCGGTACGTGCCATTTGGGCACCTTTACCTGGCAGCATTTCGACGCAATGCATCACGGTACCGACTGGGATGTTACGGATTGGCAAGCAGTTACCCGATTTGATCGGTGCTTCCGAACCGTTCATCACGCTGTCGCCAACGGCCATGCCTTTGGTTGCGATGATGTAGTGACGTTCGCCGTCGGCGTAGCACAGCAGAGCGATATTCGCGGTGCGGTTTGGATCGTATTCGATACGTTCCACTTTCGCTGGAATACCATCTTTGGTGCGCTTGAAGTCGATCAAGCGGTAGTGTTGCTTGTGACCACCACCGATATGACGGGTGGTGATGTGACCGTTGTTGTTACGACCAGCGGTCTTGGATTTCTTTTCAACCAGGGCAGCGAACGGACGACCTTTGTACAGGTCGGCATTCACCACCTTCACCATGCCGCGACGGCCTGGCGAGGTTGGTTTCATCTTAACGAGTGCCATTATGCAGCCTCCTCGGAGAAGTTGATTTCCTGGCCAGGCTTCAGGCACACGAAAGCACGCTTGGTATGGTTACGACGACCGTTGAACTTGCCGGTGCGCTTTTGCTTACCTTCGCGGTTTGCAGTTTGCACGGACAGAACTTCAACCTTGAACAGCAGTTCGACCGCTGCCTTGATTTCAGGCTTGGTTGCATCCGGCAGTACGCGGAATACAATTTGCTCGTTCTTTTCCGCGACCATGGTGGCCTTTTCGGAAATCACGGGCGCCAACAGCACCTTCATCAAGCGTTCTTCGCTATGTTTCAAAATCGCGCTCATGCCAGCATCTCCTCAATCTTGGCCAGTGCAGCTTTGGTGACCAGGATCTTCTTGTAGAACACCAGGGACATCGGGTCTGCGTGACGTGGCTCAACGACGAGTACGTTAGGCAGGTTGCGCGATGCCAGTTCCAGGTTTTCGTTCAGAACGTCGGTGATGATCAGAACCGAATCAAAGCCCAGGCCGTTCAATTTTTGCGACAGCAGCTTGGTTTTTGGCGCGTCGATCGTCAGATCGTCGATGACGATCAGGCGCTCTTCGCGAGCCAGCTGCGACAGGATCGAGCAGATACCTGCGCGATACATTTTCTTGTTCACTTTGTGGGTGAAGTTTTCGTCAGGCGAGTTCGGGAAAATCCGACCACCGCCGCGCCACAGTGGCGACGACGACATACCAGCACGAGCGCGGCCGGTACCTTTTTGGCGCCATGGCTTTTTCGTCGTGTGGTGAACTTCTTCACGGTCTTTTTGCTTGCGGTTACCACTACGTGCATTCGCTTGATAAGCGATGACGACTTGGTGGATCAGCGCTTCATTGTAGTCACGGCCGAAAATCGTATCGGCTGCAGCAACGTTCGAGGCGGCTTGACCTTGCGCATTCAGAAGCTTGAGTTCCATCGTTTAAGCTCCCTTCTTGGCTTTGGTTTTGATGGCTGGCGAGACAACTACCTGGCCATTTTTCGCGCCTGGAATCGCGCCTTTGACCAGCAACAGCTGACGGTCGGCATCGATACGGGCGATCACGAGGTTCTGGATCGTACGGTTGACGTCACCCAGATGACCGGTCATGCGCTTACCAGGGAAAACGCGACCTGGATCTTGTGCCATACCGATGGAACCTGGAACGTTATGCGAACGCGAGTTACCGTGCGTTTGACGGCCGGAAGCGAAGTGGTAACGTTTGATAACGCCTGCATAGCCTTTACCGATGGTAACGCCTTGCACGTCGATCTTTTGACCGACTTCGAACAGGGAAGCGGCGACAACATCGCCAGCTTTCAGTTCAGCGGCTTTGGCAGCGTCGACACGGAACTCTTTCAACAGAGTACCGGCTTCAACACCAGCTTTAGCGTGATGACCAGCAACAGCTTTGGTCACGCGGGAAGCGCGACGTTGACCGAATGCGACCTGAACAGCGGAGTAACCATCTGTTTCAGGGGTTTTGATTTGCGCAACACGGTTGTTCGATACGTCCAACACGGTGACAGGAATCGAATCCCCTTCATCCGTGAAAATGCGCATCATACCAACCTTGCGACCGAGAAGGCCTAGGCTCATTTTTTCTCCATTCCCACCTGCGATTGGGCGGGGCTTGTTTAACTACAAAGTAACGTAGGACTCAAAAAAGACGAATCCATACCGAAGCCGGCTAGTATATAGCACAAAAACCCTTGACGCAACAAGTTAACACGAGGTATGTCAAAGTGTTGCGCGACGCCCCTGCGGCAGTTGTCGGCGCGCCGAAAAAACGCTGCCGCGAGGCAACTTAACGGGCGCAAAGCACGGCGGCATGCGGTCTGGCGGGCGATGACAGAAACACACGGGGGCGCACGATCACATGCGCGCCCTTCCCATTCATTGCCTCCAGGCAACCCCTACTCCTGCGGCGCTCCCTTGCCAATCTGATACCAGTCCACCTTGCGCGTCGCCACCATGATGGCGGCCAGCACGGCGAACAGCAGGATGCTGCCCATCACCAGCGCATTGTTTTCCGAGCTCAGCAAGCCGTACAAGGCGCCATACAGCAGCGTCAGCGCCACGCCGAAACCGATGCCGCGCCAGGCGTTGTGTAGCACGTGCACCAGATAAAAGCTGGTCAGCACGATACAGGCGGCGCTGGCGATCAGGTAGGCACTCAGGAAGGCGATGTGTTCGGCCAGGCCCACCAGCAGCAGGAAGAAGATCACCAGCGACAGGCCCACCAGCAAATACTGCACCGGGTGGATGGGCAGGCTCTTCAAGATTTCAAAGATGAAGAAGGCGGCAAAGGTCAGCGCCACGAACAGCAAGCCATATTTGGTGGCGCGATCCGATTGTGAATACACGTTCACCGGCTCGATGAAGCCGACGCTGAAGCGGTCGATCTGGCCCAGCGGCGCACTGTCGGGCACCTTGAACTCGCCTTCGATGCTGCTCAGCTGCGTTTGCGCATTGGTGGCCAGCGACGAGATATTCCATTCAGCCTGAAAACCATCGGCATTGATCTGGCGATTCTTCGGCGACGGCAGGAAGCGCCCGCCAAACTGCGGATGGGGCCAGTTCGACTTGATGCTGATCTGGCTGTTTTTCGCCACCGGCACGAAATGCTGGCGTTCGATGCCGTCCAGTCCCAGGGTAAAGCTGAATTTCACCTGTTGCGCTTGCGCCAGCGGCATGGCGCCCAGCGGCGCGTGCAGCCCGCTGCGGAAGGCAAACAGGTTGGCGCCCTGCTCGAACTCGATCTGGCGCCCGCCCCAATCGATCTTCGGGATGTTGCGAATGCCGCGCACGTCCTCGATCGACAGCGCGACGAACGGCTCGCCCAGGGTCACGCGCGAATCTGGCGACTTGCGCGGCAGTTGCGTGCTGGCCGGCACGGTGAAATCGCCCCTGAACGCATGCTGGCCGCTGTACACCAGCACCTGGTGGATGCCGCGGTAGCGGCGGTCCGCCTCGATGGTGCCGTCCTGCAACAATGAGTTCGGGTACACCAGCTGGCGGCGCTGCACCGTGCGGCGCAGCAACTCCGTGCGCACAGGCGTTTTCACTTCCTTGTCATCGCCCTTGGCCACCTCCACGCGCTCTTCGTACTGCTCCGTGTAGGGAATCACCAGGATGGGCCCGATGATGGTTTGTTCGCGCACCGAATCGGCGGCGATACTGTCGACGGCTTCCTGGCGGAATTCCATCCGCTCCTTGATCGTTTCCTGAATCATCAGCAAAGGCAGGCCGATCACCAGCATCAGGCCGAACACGAGCAACGCTTTGACGAATAGAGTTTTTTGCATGGCGCATCCTTGAAGTAAGGATGCCAGTGTAAAAAAACCATGTGCGCTGCATGTGCACTGCGTGTGAAGTCCGCAAATAAATACGGCGCGATGCCCCCAACTACGCCAGCGGCAGGCGCAGGCACGCGCAGGCGCCGCCCTCCGGATGATTGAGCACCTCGACCGTGCCGCCATGCAGGGACGCAACCTCGCGCACAAAGGGCAGGCCCAGGCCCGTGCTCTTGCCGGCGCTCGGGCGCGGCAGGGAATAAAAGCGCTCGAAGACGCGCTCGAGTGCATACGCGGGAATGCCTGCGCCGCGGTCGCGCACGGCAATATCCACGTGCGCACCCTGGCGCCGCGCCGTCAGGTCGATGCAGCTGCCGGGCGGCGCAAAGCCGGCCGCGTTGTCGAGCAGATTGCCCAGCGCCTGACGCAGCAGCAAGGCGTCGCCGGCGACCACCAGGTCCTCGGCATCGAGTTGCAAGCGCACGCCACGCGCCGCCAGGGTGGCGGCCGCGTCCTGCGCCACTTGCCCCAGCAGCGCGCCCAGCGCGATGCGCTCGGGCTTGTCCAGGCGCTGCTGCTTTTCCACGCGCACCAGGGCCAGCAGCTTGTCGATCAGCTGCCGCTGGCGCGCATTCTGTTCCAGGATGCTGGCCAGGAACTGGCGGCGCTCGGCCGGCGGCATGTCTTCCTGCAGCAGCTCGGCCGAGGCCTGGATGGCGGCGATCGGGCTTTTCAGCTCATGCGCCAGGGTATGCATCAGCTGCTCCACATATTCCTTGCCCTCGAGGCGCGTGCGCATCGCCTCCAGCGCCCGCCCCAGGGTGCCGATCTCGTTCTTGCCCAGCGCCGGCAGCGCCACCTTGCGCCCCGCCTCCACCTCGCCGATGTAATGCATCAGCTTGCCCAACGCATGGTGCAACCACCAGGCGAATGCCAGGCCGATCAGCAGCGACAGCAGCAACAGCACGGCGCCGCGCTGCAAGATCTTGCGCTGGCTGCGTTCGACAAACGCCTGCACGCTGGCGTTCGGCTTGGCCACCGTCAGCACGCCGATCACCTCATTGCCGTCGCGGATCGGCGCGGCCACGTGCATCACCGTCGACATCTCGTCGTCGGGCCGGCTGCGCGTGCTGCGGGCGCCATACTTGCCCTGCAAGGTCAGATACACGTCATTCCAGCGCGAATAGTCGCGCCCCACGTCGCGCCCGCTGGAATCGAACAGCACGATGCCGTGCCGGTCCGTGATGGTGATGCGGTAATCGAGCGTACGCTTGCGCACGCCGTTGATATTGACGTCCACGCCATGGCGCGCGTAATCCTGCATGCGTTCGGCCACGGGCGACTGCGCCAGCGTGCCCGCCTTTACGTCGGGCGCCACCAGGCTGGCCAGCAGTTGCGAGGTATCGACCAGGGTGTCTTCCAGGGTCGAGCGCACACCGGGCTTGACCTGCTCCATGAACACATTCAGCAAGAACCACGCGGCCAGGCCGACGATCAGGAAGTAGCCCAACAGGATGCGCAGGCCGATCTTCATGCGCCGGCCAGGCTGTAGCCGAGGCCACGGTGGGTCTGGATGGGGTCGACCTGCGCATCGATGGCACGCAGCTTGGCGCGCAGCGATTTGACGTGCGCGTCGACGGTGCGCTCGAGCGTGTCGGGCGCCCCGCTCCACACGCGCTGCATCAGCTGCGCGCGCGACAGCACGTGGCCCGGATGCTCGAGCAAAGTTTTCAGCAACAGGTATTCATAGCGGGTCAGGTCCAGCGGCTGGCCGTGAAACAGCACTTTCGCCTCCGGCGCGCGCAATTCGAAGCGCGCCGGCGCGCCGGCAGCGGCTATCGTCATGCCAGTCTCGCGGGGCGCTTGCGCGACACCGGCGCGGCGCAGGATGACGCGGATGCGCGCCACCAGTTCGCGCGGCGAAAATGGTTTGGTGACGTAGTCATCGGCGCCGATTTCCAGGCCGACGATACGGTCGATCTCGTCGCTGCGGGCCGTCAGGAAGATCACCGGCACCTCGGAAAACTGGCGCAGCCGGCGGCACACTTCCAGCCCGCTCATGTCGGGCAAGCCCACGTCGAGCACCACCAGAACGGGCACCTGCGCGGCTTCGCCGGGCATGGGGCGCAGCGCGGCCAGCGCCTGCTCGCCCAACATCACGTGGCGCGGCGTAAAGCCGTCCGTGCGCAAGGCATAGGCGATGCTGTCGGCAATCGCCTGTTCATCTTCCACGATCAGGACAGTCTTGGACATGGCGGCGGCACGCATTAGTGGACAAGCCCGGAGTATCCCTGAAGCACGCAAGCGGCGTCAATCGCGCGCGCCGGCGAAAAGCCACCCTCCCCAAAAAACTTATAGTATATTTATTACGGCATGACTCCACCGATACACCGTGTTCGACACCCGTCCGAGGAGACTATGAAGACCCATACCATCAGCCTGCTATGCGCCGTCAGCCTGCTGGCCGCCTGCGCGGCGCCAGCGACGCTCACCACCTCCAATGAACAGCACGACGCCTGCAACGCGGCCGAACTGAAAGGCCAGTTTGGCGAAGCGGAACTGGCTTGCGTACAGGCGCTGCGCAGCGCCGAGCAGGCCGGGGCCAGCGCCGATATTCTCTCGCAGCGCCAGTACAACCTGGGCCGCATCAAGCGCCTGCAGGGCAAGAATGCGGAAGCGGAGCAGCTGTACCGGCAGGCCCTGGCCACGGAAGAAGCGGCGCAGCCGCGCAGCGATGCGCGCGTCGGCCGGCGCATGGTGGAACTGGCGTCGGCGCTGGCGGCGCAAGGCAAGTGGCAGGAAGGCACGGGATACCTGGAGAAAGTGCTGCCGCTGCTGCCGAAGCTGTCGCCCGCCTCGCGCACGTACTCGGCGCAAGTGCTGCGCCAGTATGCCAAACAGCTGCAGGGCGGCCCGCAGGCGGCACTGGGCGCACGCTTCGACGCGGTGGCGGCCAGCCTGCAATAAGAGACTTGCGTCGCCCGGCCTAGGGCTGGGCGACGTGGATGCTGGCCTTGATGTGCTTGAGGTGGGCCACGATGGTAAACGTCATCACCACCAGCAGCGACCATGAACTCCATTTGCTGACATGCACCACCGACCAGGCGCCAAGCTGGTTCGGATAGCGCCACACGCCCCAGAAGGTGCTGATGTTTTCGGCCAGCCAGATGAAGAAGCCGACCAGCACGAAACCGAGCAGCAAGGGCATGCTGCGGTCGCGGTCGAGCGGACGGAACACCACGGTGGTACGCGCGTACAAACCCAGCGCGCAGGCGGCAAGATACCAGCGGTAGTCGCCGATGTAGTGATGGGTGAAGAAGTTGGCGTAGATCAGCAGCGCGATCAGCACCGCCATCCAGTACGGCGGATGGTGGCGAATCCGCATGTCGAGCAGGCGCCAGGTCTGGATGATGTAGCTGCCGACGGCCGCATACATGAAGCCGGAAAACAGGGGCACGCCGAACACCTTGCTGTAGGCGAAGTCGGGATAGCTCCACGACTGGATCGCCCCCGATACCTTGAACACTTCCAGCGCGAAGCCGACCGCATGAAACAGGCAGATGGCCTTCAACTCATCCCACGTTTCCAGCCCGCGCCAGACCATCGCCGCCTGGATCGCCAGCGCCGCCAGCAGCAGCACGTCATAGCGCGGCAGGCCGAACAGGCCGGCGCGCGGCACCAGGAACACGGTGGCGAAAAACAGCCCGACGAACAGGCACGACCTCGCCTCCTTCACGCCGAAATACAGGAACTCGGTCAGGAAGCGCGGCCAGCCGCGCAAGCGCAGACGGGGAGTCGCATTTAACAGGTGGGTATCGAGGGTATTGAGCATGCAGCAACTTTATCGACCGGTCGCGGCACTGTAAAGCGGTTTTGCAAGCGTATGCAGGCCTCGCCAGAGTTGGCCAGGCACCAATAGCAATGGGGCCGGGCGCACTCACGATCGTGAGCAGGCCCGGCCCCATCATCAGGCAGCGGGACACCCCGCCGGCCTGTCAACAACGATTATTGCAGTTTGATTTCGACATCAACACCAGCTGGCAGGTCCAGCTTCATCAGCGCGTCAACGGTCTTGTCCGTTGGGTCAACGATGTCCATCAGGCGTTGGTGCGTACGGATCTCGAACTGATCGCGCGAAGTTTTGTTGACGTGCGGGGAACGCAGCACGTCGAAACGTTGAATACGGGTAGGCAGTGGTACTGGGCCTTTGACGACAGCGCCGGTGCGCTTCGCGGTTTCAACGATTTCCAGAGCGGACTGGTCGATCAGTTTGTAATCGAAAGCCTTCAGGCGGATACGGATTTTTTGGTTTGGTGCCGACATGATATTTCCTTAAAAGAACGAACCGCGCGGTCTGCACGGCAATGAGGTCATACGGGAATTTCTGACGCAACAACCGTCAGGGTCGACATGATAGCACCAAAATGCTTGCCAACCCCGGCAGTTGAATAAAAAGAAGGGCGCCGGGCGACGACGCGTCTTCTTTTATGCAGGCTTAAGAATTAAGCCAGGATTTTTGCAACAACACCAGCGCCGACGGTACGGCCGCCTTCGCGGATAGCGAAGCGCAGACCTTCTTCCATAGCGATCGGGTTGATCAGCTTGACGGTGATCGACACGTTATCGCCTGGCATGACCATTTCTTTGTCTGCTGGCAACTCGATCGAACCAGTCACGTCCGTCGTGCGGAAGTAGAACTGTGGACGATAGTTGTTGAAGAATGGCGTATGACGGCCGCCTTCGTCTTTCGACAGAACATAGATCTCGCCGGTGAAGTGGGCGTGCGGCTTGATCGAGCCCGGCTTTGCCAGAACTTGACCACGTTGCACGTCTTCACGCTTGGTGCCGCGCAGCAGCAGACCAACGTTGTCGCCTGCCTGACCTTGGTCCAGCAGTTTGCGGAACATTTCCACGCCGGTGCAAGTCGTTTTGACGGTATCGGTGATGCCGACGATTTCGATCTCTTCGCCGACCTTGATGATGCCGCGCTCGATACGACCGGTGACCACGGTACCGCGACCCGAGATCGAGAACACGTCTTCCACTGGCATCAGGAAGGCGCCGTCAACAGCGCGCTCTGGCGTTGGGATGTAAGCATCCAGCGCATCGGCCAGACGCAGCACTGCGTCCACGCCCATTTCGCCTTCTTTGCCTTCCAGCGCCATACGTGCCGAACCTTTAATGATAGGCAGGTCGTCGCCTGGGAATTCGTACTTCGACAACAGCTCGCGCACTTCCATTTCCACCAGTTCCAGCAGCTCTGCGTCGTCGACCAGGTCGCACTTGTTCAGGAACACGATGATGTATGGAACGCCAACTTGGCGGGCCAGCAGGATGTGTTCGCGGGTCTGTGGCATTGGGCCGTCAGCTGCGGAGCACACCAGGATCGCGCCGTCCATCTGCGCGGCACCGGTAATCATGTTTTTGATGTAGTCGGCGTGGCCTGGGCAGTCAACGTGCGCGTAGTGACGCGTTTCCGTTTCGTACTCGACGTGGGCGGTGTTGATCGTGATACCACGCGCTTTTTCTTCTGGAGCTGCATCGATCTGGTCGTATGCTTTGGCTTCGCCGCCGAATTTCTTCGACAGAACCGTTGCGATTGCAGCGGTCAGCGTGGTTTTACCGTGGTCGACGTGGCCGATGGTGCCGACGTTGACGTGCGGCTTGGTCCGTTCGAATTTACCTTTTGCCATTTTGAACTCCTAATGATTTGATTAGATTGCTCAGGCACACGCCCGACGGTCTGGTTTGAATTGCTTCTGTGCTGCCTGCTGCGAATTCTGGTGCCCTTGACGTGGATCGAACACGTGGCCTCTCCCTTACCAAGGGAGTGCTCTACCACTGAGCTACAAGGGCTGTAATTTGTTGCATGCGATGCATCAAGCATCTGAACGGAAACTGGAGCGGGTGAAGGGAATCGAACCCTCGTCGTAAGCTTGGAAGGCTTCTGCTCTACCATTGAGCTACACCCGCGAGGTATCGTTCACATTATCTTCACTTACTTGCTACTACCCAGTTTTCCTTGCAAAAACTTGGTGGAGGGGGCTGGATTCGAACCAGCGTACTCATAGAGAACAGATTTACAGTCTGTCGCCTTTAACCACTCGGCCACCCCTCCGCGGGAACCGCAGAGTATGAAGCATCTACTCACAACTGTCAACCTTATTTACTGATGCCTGACTGCTGCATTTGCTTATAAAGAAGAAGTTGGCTGCTTCGGGGCGTGATTATAAGCTCCCGATTTGAGAATGTGCAAGGGTTGGCGCGAAAAAGTCATCTTTTTTCGCATTTTTTTTACCCCCCTCGCTTGCAAGCCGCATTTTCCCGTCATTCGCCGCGTATTCTTCCTCTTTAACGGGCGTCAGGCGGATGCATCCAGGCCTTGCCCAGGGGCTTATATTTACGCAACAACTGCTGATGCAGGCCCGACAGCACGGGCAATTTGGGGTTGCGCGGGTCCAGGCGGCGCACGCCGGCGATAAACGTCAGCGCCTGCTGGCCCATGCGCTCATCCCAGCCTTCGTGCTCCAGGCATTTCAGCACGGCCACGGCCGCATTGAAGACCACTTGCGGATTGTCGGGCAGGCGCGTGACGGCCTCGCCCATCAGATCGACGGCGCCGCGGAAATCGCCTTCGCCCGCCCTGGCCGCGCCGGCGGCCACCATGTCGGCCACTTCCTGGCGGCTTTGCCGCGCCAGCGCCTTGGCCAGCTCTTCGCGCCCGGCCTGCTCGAACACGGCCATGGCGCGCGTCATGGCGGCGCTGTCGGGCGCATTGCGCATGACTTCGCGCATCACCTCGGCGGCGCCATCCTCGCGCCCGTGCGCCAGGCAGTGGCGCGCCAGTTCCGTTTTCAGCATGGTCGAGCCGCCCACGCTGTGGCGGTTGGCGGCCAGGGCCGCGTCCAGCGATTGCTGCAGGCGCTCCGCGTTGCCCGTATGCGCATGCAGCATGGCGCTGCACAGGGCGCTGCACAGTTGCGCGTTCTTTTGCCCGCCCATCGACTTGTCGAGGTCGCGGATCACGGCGCCCACCTGCAGCGGATCGCCCTTGCGCACCAGGGTCTGCACCAGGCGCACATGGTCTTCCGGATCGCGGAACTCCGAATACTTGGCCTTGCTGACGACCAATTTCAGGGATTTTTCCGCCATCTCGATATCGTCGGCCGCCAGGGCCGCCTCACCCAGGCGGCGCAAGCGGCGCACGGCGTGCGGCGACAGCGCCACCGCTTCGCTCAGGGCCGCCTGCGCCAGTGCCGGCTTGCCTTGCGCCAGGTGCGTGCGCGCCAGCCAGTCATACGCGTCAAGAAAACGCTTGTTGTTTTCCAGCAGCCCTTCCAGCGTACCCTGCGCCGCTGCGTACTCGCCCAGCAGAAACTGCGTCTTGGCCTGCCCCAGGCGCGCCCAGCCGATGGACTTGGCTTCGTACAGGGCGGCGTAGATCGGCTCGGCGTCGGCCGCCTCGCCCAGCAGCAAGTGCAGTTCCGCGCGCAGGCGCAGGAAATCGGTGGCGTAGCGGGGATACAGGCTGGCGCCCTCGGCGCAGGCGGCAATCGCCGCGCGCTCATTGCCCACGTCGATCAATTCGTACACGGGCACGAAGGCATTGCGCTTGTCCAGCGCGCGGCCAATGCGCTCGAGCATGTTGTCAGCGGTAAACGGCTTGAGGATGTAATCGGTGGGCAACAGTTCGACGGCGCTGACCACCTTGGCGAAGCTGCCTTCGCCCGTCACCATGAAAAACATGGTCGAGGCGTGCATCAATTTGTGGTGGCGCAGGTCTTCCAGCATCTGCTGGCCATCCTGCCCGCCGTCGAGATCGTATTCGCACAGGATCAAATCGTACGATTTGCTGCCCAGCATGCGGATCGCCTGGCCCGAGCTGGCCGCGTCGTCGATCTTCGCCAGGCCGCACAGGTTGAGCATATTGTGCAGGCTGGCGCGCATGCCCGGATGCGGTTCGATGATCAGTGCGCTAAGGCCCTTGAGTTCTTTCATGTCGTGATGTCCGAAAACTCCGCGGCGCGCCACACTGGTGCGTGGCGCCGGCCAGCATGAGGCAGCCGAGTATATGACGGCGCCGCGCGCAAGGGAATGGGGCCGTGCCGAAAAACGCCAGGGAAGTCGCTGCTCAGGCGCGGGCGCGTTCCGGATGCCACAGTTGCGGCTGATTATCGATCAGGTCCAGCAGCGCCGTCACCACTTCCGGATCGAACTGGCTGCCGCTGCGCTGTTCGATGTATTCGCGCACCTGCGGATACGGCCACGGTTCCTTGTAGGGCCGCTCGTGCAGCAGGGCATCGAAGACGTCGACCACCGCGACGATGCGCGCGGCCACGGGAATGGCGCGCCCCGCCAGGCCGTTCGGATAGCCGGCGCCATCGAAATGCTCGTGGTGGCCGCCGGCGATCTGCGCGCCATACGTCAGGTAGCTGACGCCGTCGACCATGTTGGCGGCCCGCTCGAGGATGGTGCGCCCGACGCTGGCGTGCAGCTGCATCTGCGCCCGCTCCTCGTCCGTATGCCGGCCCGGCTTGAGCAGCACGGCGTCCGGCGTGGCCACCTTGCCCACGTCGTGCAGGATGCTGGCCAGGCCGATCATGTCGAGCAGTTGCGGCGTCAGCTCGTCCGGGTACACGCCGCGCTGCTGCATGCGCCGGGCGATGGCGTCGGACAGCAGCTGCACCCGCCGCACGTGGCCGCCCGTGTCGCTGTCGCGGAATTCGGCCAGGTCGGCCAGCGCCACCACGGTCGCTTCCTGCGCCTTGCGCAGCTGGCCGAACATGTACAGGTTGTCGAAGGCGGCGGCGATGCGCTGGCAAAACACTTCCAGCAGGTCGCGCTGGATCTGCGCCAGCGGCCACGGCGGCGTGACGGAGATGGCCAGCTCGCGGTTGCCTTCCGTATGGATGAACAGCACATTGGCCGGATGCTCGAACTGGCTGCGCTTTTCCGCAAACGCCTTGGCGATGGTGGCGGTGAGCGCATGGTCGGCCGGCATCGCTTCCGCCTCGGCCAGCATGGCATAGGTCCCCGTGGCGGCGACCACCTCGGGCCGCCCGGCGCCGCCCTGCATCAGGCACAGCACGCCGTCGGCGCCCACGTCGAGGATGGCGCTGACCTGGTTGAGCACGCCGGAAGCGAATTCGCGCAAGGAATGGATCTGGTACAGATTGGTGGCGCCGGCGAGAATCTTGCCCAGGCCGATACGGCTGCGCTCGAGCATCATCAGGCTCTCGTAGGCGCGCAGGGCCGAGATGACGGTGGTAAACAGCTTTTGCGTCGTCAGTTCCGTCTTCGCCTTGTAATCGTTGATGTCGTATTCGATGATGACGCGCTGCTCGGGCGCCTGGCCCGGCTGGCCCGTGCGCAGCACGACGCGCACGATGGAGTTGTTCAGGTCGGCGCGGATGCGCTTGGCGAGGATCAGGCCGGCGTCATCCGTTTCCATCACCACGTCGAGCAGCACCAGCGCGATATCGGGCGTGTCGCGCAGGATTTCGTACGCCTCGCGGCCGCTATAGGCGGAAAACAGTTCCAGTTCGCGCCCCTTGAAGCTGACATTGCGCAGCGCCAGCCGCGTGACCGCGTGCACATCGACGTCATCATCGACGATCAGGACACGCCACAGGCGCTGGTCGGGCGCGGCCAGCCCGGCAGGACTGGCCACCGGCTCATCTTCGTCGAGCAGCCAGTTATCATCTGCATCGGCTTTGAGGTCGGTCATGAATACTCCTAAGGGATAAGTTCGATGTGGACGCTGCGTTGACGCATATCAAGCATAATCAGATTAGATGCTGCTTACAACAGGATTCTGCGTACCGCCTTCGCTGGCGGACGGCGCCGACGACGCTGGCGCCGAGGCGCCGCTGCGCGTGGCGCCGCCACAATTGTCCTGGCCCGGCCCGACGGCCTGGTAGCGCACTTCATACTTGCCCGCGCTGAGCTGCTCCACCGTCAGCTTGTCATGGGCCAGGATGTACAGGTAGCGCACATTCGAGCGCCGCTCCTGGTCATACAGCTTGACGAAGACGGGCGCCGCGTTGCTGCTGTTGTCGATGGTCAAGCTCAGTTCATCGCCCTTGTTACCGATCGGGAAGCCATCCACATAGCCGGACTGCGCCGGCCAAGGCTCGCCGTTCGGCGCCACCAGCGCCACGGACTGGCCCACGCCATCGCAGACGGGCTGGCTGGCCTTCAGGCTCAGCTGTGCGACGGCCAGCACGCGGATCTCCGGCGTCTTCGCTTGCGCGGGCTCGGGCGCATACGGCTTGCCCACGGCCCAGCTATCGACCGCCACCGCCTCGCCCTTGGATGGCAAGGCGCCCGCTCCTGGCGCCGCCGGTTCCGGGTGCGCTTTGGCGCCATCGCGGGCCAGGCCGCTCCAGGCGGAGGCCAGCGCGGCAGGCACGGGTTGGGACGTATCGAGCATCAGCAAGGCGCCCAGCCAGCCCAGCAGCAGGCAGACAAGCAAGCTCAGCCACCAGCGCCAGTTGCGCCAGACGGGCTGCAGGCCGCGCCGCGTCTTGCCCTTCGGCGGCGGCACATCCTGCGCCCAGCCGTGTTCATGCGGCTGGGCATGACCTTTCGCGCGGCCATCGCGGCTCTTGCCTTCTTCGTGGTGGGTGCTTTCCAGCCATTCGATTTCCCACTCCTCGGCGGCGATCCACTCGTCGTGTTCCTTGCGGCGTTGTGGATCGGACAAGGTGCCATAGGCGCTGTTGAGAATCGCCATGATGCGGGCGGCCTTTTCGTCGCCGGGATTCTTGTCCGGGTGGTATTTCTGGCTGAGGGCTTTGTACGCGGCACGTATGACTTCCTGCGGCGCCAGGCGCGCCACCTTCAGGTTGTCATAGTGTGTATGTATCTTTCCCATCGTTCTATCTTGAAATCGGTGCGCGGCGACGGGTTCTTGCAGAATGGAACCGTGCTGTGTCGGTCATCATATACGATATGACAAGATAATAACCACCGGCGGACAGGAAATTGCAGGGCGACACGGCCCTGCCTTGATATTACAAGCGGTGGCTGCGGTCGCTGGACAACAACGCTTCCGGCAACGCCACCTGGTGACCCACCACCAGCACCTTGAACAATTCCCCCATCTCGGCGGGCGATACCAGCTTGTGCACGGCGCTCGCTTGCGGCAGGTAGGTCTTGACGTGTTCCGGATCGGTACGCAGCAGCAGGTCGCCAAGGCCGGAGCCCAGCAGGAAGGATGCCTGGTTCATGTAGGCGAGCACATCGAGACCCGCATCCTGCGCCGCCACCGCCATGGCCGTGAAATCGACGTGGGCCGTGATGTCCTGCAAGCCGGGCAGATAAAACGGTTCCGCGTGGGCATGATGGCGGTAATGGCACATCAGGGTGCCCGTGGCGCGCAAGTCCAGGTAATACTCATGCGCGGGGAAGCCATAATCGAACAGCACGGCCGCGCCGCCCTTGCCATTGGTCAGCATGCGCGCCAGCGAGCGCATGAAGCCGCAGGCGACGCCATGAATTTCCGTGACATAGCCGACCGGCAAGGCATCGGCGTCCGGCACCTGGGCGGCGATCTGCGCGGCCACGTCGGCGCCGGCCGGGCGTTCGACAAACACGAACTGGCCGTCGGCGATGCTGACATCGAGTTCGCACCAGCCGGCGGGCGTCTTGCTGATCAGGTTGACGGGCATGGCGTCGAGCACTTCATTGCCGAACACGGCGCCCTCGAAACTGTCGGGAAAGCCGTCGAGCCACACCACTTGCGGGAAAGCGGCCAGGGCCCGTTCCTGGCGCGCGCGCAATTCGCCGGACAATTCCACGATCGCATACTGTTCCACGGGGATGCCGGCCTGCGCCGCTTCCGTCAGGATATCGAAGGCCAGCTTGCCCGTGCCGGCGCCGAATTCGAGGATGCGCGGGGCCGTTTGCGCCATAATAGCGGCTGCCACATGGGCCAGCGTGGCGCCGAACAGGGGAGATATCTCCGGTGCGGTTGTAAAATCGCCATCTTTGCCCAGCTTGGCGGCGCCGCCGCTGTAATAGCCGAGGTCAGGCGCATACAGCGCCAGCTCCATGAAACGGACAAAGGGAATGGCGCCGTCATTGCGCGCGATTTCGGCGGCAATCTGGTGCTGCAAGGCATGGGACGCGGCCAGCGCGTCGCTATCGGGTGCGGGAAGAGACATACCCGCATTGTAGCGAATCGGCGGCGCATGCCGCCAGTGTGGCGTCCACCGAATATCTCAACCATAGCAAAGACATGACAGAAGCAACGACAACGCCATTCGACAGCACTCCCCGCGTCGCCCTCGTCACGGGCGCGGCGCGCCGCATCGGCCGCGCCATCGCGCTGGGCCTGGCGCGCGACGGCTGGGATATCGCCGTCCATTACCGCGACTCGCGCGATGAAGCGCTCAGCCTGGTGGAAGAAATCACGGCGCTGGGCCGCCGCGCGCAAGCATTCCCCTGCGACCTGGCGCAGGAAGACGCCGTGCGCCAATTGCTGCCGCAGGCGCAGGCGGCGCTGGGCCCCGTCACTTGCGTGGTCAACAACGCCTCGTTGTTTGCATACGACAATGCGGGCGATTTCTCGATGGGCGCGCTCGATGCCCACATGCACGCCAACCTGGCCGCCCCCATCCTGCTGGCGCAAGCGCTGTACCAGGCCACCCCGGCAGGCGGGCAAGCCGTGGTCATCAACTTGCTGGACCAAAAACTGTACAATCTCAATCCTGATTTTTTGTCGTACACCCTGTCCAAGGCGGCGCTGCTGTCGGCGACCACCATGCTGGCCCAGGCGCTGGCGCCGAAAGTGCGCGTGGTGGGCATCGCCCCCGGCATCACCCTGGTCTCCGGCGAGCAGACGGAAGCGAACTTTGCCAAGGCGCATGAAAACACGCCGCTGGGCCGTTCCAGCACGCCCGAGGATGTGGCCGGCTGCGTCTGTTACGTGGCCGGCGCGCGCGCGCTCACGGGCACGACCCTGCTGGTCGATGGCGGCCAGCATTTGATCGGCTTGCCGCGCGACGTCATGTTTTTGACCAAATAATCAACAGCCCTACCAAACAACCAGCATTCCAGCATCCCCTAAAAGGTAAAACTATGTCGTCCGCCCTGTCCCACCCTCGCCTGGCCGATTGCCGCCGGCTGTTCCTGCGCAATTACGAAGTCCTCATCAACATCGGCGTCTACGACTTCGAGAAAAAGGGCGAGCAGCGCGTCCTCATCAACGTCGACCTGTACATTCCCCTGGCCCTGTCGACGCCCAAGGATGACCAGCTGGAAGAAGTGGTCGACTACGACTTCATGCGCGAAACCATCGCCAAACGTATGGCGCAAGGCCACGTGCAGCTGCAGGAAAGCCTGGTCGACGACGTGCTCGCCGCCATGCTGGCGCACCCGCGCGTGCGCGCCGCGCGCGTGTCGAGCATGAAACCGGACGTGTATCCCGACTGCGAAGGCGTGGGCGTGGAAGTATTCAAGATCAAGGATGAAGCATGAGCAACATGAACAATGCCGCAGTGATGGAACCGATGACAAGCGCCGTGGAAGTGCCGGCCAACGTGGAAGCGCAGAAACTGGCGCGCAAGAAGGCGGAAAAGATCGCCCTGGAAAACAACAAGCTGCACAAGCGCTTGTGCCGCCTGGTGGGGCAAGCCATCGGCGATTTCAATATGATCGAAGACGGCGACAAGGTGATGGTGTGCTTGTCTGGCGGCAAGGATAGCTACGCGCTGCTGGACATCCTGATGACCTTGCGCGAGCGCGCGCCGATTCACTTCGACATCGTCGCCGTCAACCTGGACCAGAAGCAGCCGAACTTCCCGCCGGAAATCCTGCCCGCCTACCTGACGGAACTGGGCGTGGCCTTCCACATCGAAAACCAGGATACCTACAGCATCGTCAAGCGCCTGATCCCGGAAGGCAAGACCACCTGCTCGCTGTGCTCGCGCCTGCGCCGCGGCATCCTGTACCGCGTGGCCGACGAGCTGGGCGCCAACAAGATCGCCCTGGGCCACCACCGCGACGACATCCTGGAAACCTTCTTCCTGAATATGTTCTTCGGTGGCAAACTGAAAGGCATGCCGGCCAAGCTGCAATCGGACGACGGCAAGCACATCGTCATCCGCCCGATGGCCTACGTGAAGGAAGAAGACACGCAGCGCTATGCGGAAGTCAAGGGCTTCCCCATCATTCCATGCGATCTGTGCGGTTCGCAGGAAAACCTGCAGCGCAAGCAGATCAAGGGTCTGATGCGCGAATGGGACAAGAAATTCCCCGGCCGCGTGGAAAGCATCTTCTCGGCCCTGTCGAACGTGGCGCCGTCGCACCTGATGGACGCGAGCCTGTTCGGTTTCAAGGACTTGAAGGCCGATGGCGTGGCCAATCCCATGGGCGACATCGCCTTCGACGAAGAGCCGTGCTCGACGCCGACCACCTTCGGCACCATTCCGCTGCAGCAAGCCTGATCCTGACGCAGGGCGCCATCATCGCGATGGCGCCGCCGTCTGTCTTGATTAAAACGCTTCCCAGTCGTCGCCGGACAGCGCTTTTGCGGGCGCTGGCGGCCTCGCCCTGACGGCAATGCTGCGCGCGGCAACATGCGCCACTGGCGCAGGACGCGCGGCTGCCGGCTGCGGCGCCGGGCGGCGCAGCAAGCCATCGTGCTCGCGCAACTTGAAGACGCTGACCACTTGCGCCAGGCCGTGCGCCTGCTCTTGCAGCGAACCGGCCGCTGCCGCCGCCTCTTCCACCAGGGCCGCATTCTGCTGGGTCACCTGGTCCATCTGGGTAATCGCCTGGTTGACTTGCCCGATGCCGTGCGTCTGCTCCTGACTGGCGCTGGAAATCTCGCCGATGATGTCGGTCACGCGCTTGACGCTGGAGACCACTTCATCCATCGTCGCGCCGGCCTGGTCGACCAGCCTGGCGCCCGCGCCCACCTTGCTGACGGAATCGTCGATCAAGCCCTTGATTTCCTTGGCCGCCTGGCTGGACCTCTGCGCCAGGTTGCGCACTTCGCTCGCCACGACCGCGAAACCGCGCCCCTGTTCGCCGGCGCGCGCAGCTTCCACGGCCGCATTCAAGGCCAGGATATTCGTCTGGAAGGCGATGCCGTCGATCACGCTGATGATGTCGACGATCTTGCGCGACGACTCGTTGATCGAGCCCATGGTCGCCACCACTTCGGCCACCACCGAGCCGCCGCGGCCGGCGATGCCCGCCGCGGCGATGGCCAGCTGGTTGGCCTGGCGCGCATTGTCGGCGTTCTGCCTGACGGTGCTGGTCAATTCTTCCATCGACGACGCCGTTTCTTCCAGCGAACCGGCCTGCTGTTCCGTGCGCGATGACAGGTCCAGGTTGCCGGCGGCGATTTCCGACGAGGCCGTGGCGATGCTGTCCGTGCCGCTGCGCACCTGGCTGACGATGCTGACCAGGTTGTTGTTCATATTGCCCAGGGCCGTCAGCAGCGCCCCCGTTTCATCCTTCGCCGTCGTGGCGACGGTCTGCGTCAGGTCGCCGGCGGCCACCGTTTCGGCCAGCGCCAGCGCCTGGCGCAGCGGACGCGTGATGCCCGTCGTCAGCAGCCACGAGCACAACACGCCGAAGGCCACGGCGAACAGGGTCAGCAGGCTGATGACGGTGGTGTCGTGCACGGCGGAGGCGTCGATCTGCTTGGCCGTCGCATCGATGCTTTCGCGCTGCAAGGTCACCAGTTCCTGCAGCAAATCCTGGTAGACCTTGGCGGCCGGCGTGAACGCGGTGTCGAGGATTTTCGCCGCGCCTTCCACGTCGCCATCGGCCTTGGCCTTGACGGCGCCATCACGCGAGGCGCTGTAGACCTTGCGCTGCTCGAGGATCTTGGCGAACAGGGCTTTTTCCCTCTCGCCCGCGACCAGCGGTTCGATCTGCTTGAGCAATTCGGCCGCCTTCTTCACGGACGCGGCCGAGTCTTCCTTGAAATACGGTCCCAGCGCCGGGTCGCTGCTCTTGACGATGGCGGCCGTGCGGCGGATCGAGGCGAAGTTCAAGCCATACCAGTCGGTAATCAGGCGTTCCTTGGTCAGCGGTTCGGCCATCATGGCGCGCGTGGACGTCGCCACCTCATTGAGGCGCCACACGCCCACTGTAGCGATCAGAACGGTCATTGCCAGGATCAGGACAAAGCCGATGCTCAGGCGCTTGCCGATCTTGATATTTGCGATAAAGCCCATGGTGTCTTTTCTCTAAATAAGTGCATCGAAGATATATTTAATTCCATATGGAATTTATTGCAGATTATACATTGTTGAAATATTTGCAGATGATTTATTGATTTTGAGAAATGTTTCTGTTAAGTTAAAAGTCTCCTCAGCAACCACAGGCGCGCCACGCACGTCCGGCCACCTGCTTCTCAAAGAAACCCATGAAATTTTCCGCCTTGCCCCTGAAACACATCACCGCCGCCGCCGCCCTCGCCGGTGCCGGTCTCGCCCACGGCGCGGCCCTGCCGCCCGCCATCGCGGCCCAGCTCGCGGCCAATTACCCGGCCGTGGAAAGCCTGTACCTGGACCTGCACCGCCACCCGGAACTGGCGTTCCAGGAAGTCGAAACGGCCAAGAAGCTGGCCGCCAAGGTCAAGGCGCTCGGTTTTGATGTGACCACCGGCGTCGGCGGCACGGGCGTCGTCGCCATCCTGCGCAACGGTCCCGGCCCCGTCGTCATGCTGCGCACGGAAATCGACGCCCTGCCCGTGCTGGAAAAAACCGGCCTGCCGTTTGCCAGCAGCGCCGTGACGAAAAACGCGGCCGGCGAGACCGTTCCCGTGATGCATGCCTGCGGCCACGACGTGCACATGTCGGCCTGGTATGGCAGCGCCAAGCTGATGGCCGACAACCGCCAGCACTGGAGCGGCACCCTGATGCTGGTGGGCCAGCCGGCCGAAGAGCCGCTGCTGGGCGCGGCCGCCATGCTGAAGGACGGCCTGTTTACGCGCTTCCCGAAACCGGACTACGCGCTGTCCTTCCACGACGAAGCGACGCTGCCATCGGGCACGGTCGGCTACCACGCCGGCTACTTCCGCGCCGCCGCCGACACCATCGGCATCACCGTATATGGCCAGGGTGGCCACGGCGCCGCGCCGCACGACACGCGCGACCCCGTGGTGATGGCCGCGCGCATCGTGCTGGCATTGCAAACCCTGGTCTCGCGCGAAAACAATCCGATGGACCCCGTCGTCATCACGGTGGGCAGCATCCATGGCGGCACCCAGGCCAACATCGTGCCCGACCAGGTCACCATGCAGCTGACGGTGCGCACCTTCAAGGACGCCGTGCGCAAGCGCGTGCTGGCCAGCATCGCGCGTGAAGTCAAGGGCGAGGCATTTGCCGCCGGCGCGCCGAAGGAGCCGCTGGTGGAGATCCGTCCCGGCACGGACGCCGTCTACAACGACCCGGACCTGACCCTGCGCATGGTGTCGACCTTGCAAAAATCGCTGGGCGCGGCCAACGTGACGGAAATGCCGGCCAAGATGACGTCGGAAGACTTCGCCAATTACGGCCAGGCCGGCGTGAAAGCCGTGCTGCTGCATATCGGCGCGGTGGAGCCAGGCAAGCTGGCGGCGGCCAAGGCCAGCGGCAAACCGCTGGCCGGCCCGCACTCGCCGCAATGGGCGCCCGAGTACCAGCCGACCATCAAGGCGGCGATCACGGCGGAAACGTCGATCCTGCTCGATTTGCTGGGCAAGAAGCAGTAAGCAAGCAGTACGCGGGGGAGGCCGGCCTTCCCCGCTCTCCCCTCCTCGCCGAAATGCTTTCCTTCGCCCCCATGCTGCGATAAGCTCGGTGTCTGCCGCCACGCCTGAGCTGGCGTCCCTTGCAACCAGACCATGAACGGACACCGTATGCCGACCACCGCGCTCAAACGCCCCGTACTGACCCTGCTGGCCTTCAGCTTCGCCCTCTCCACCGCCTTTGCCGCAGCGCCCACCGACCGCCAGGCCGACCGCTGGGATCTGACGGCGCTGTATCAAAACGATGCCGCCTTCGACGCCGATGCGAAAAAGCTGTCGGCCCAGCTGCGGCAACTGGGCGCCTGCAAGGGGCAGTTGAAAGCGTCGCCAGCCCGCCTGAAAAGCTGCCTCGACCTGTACGCGGAGGCGCGCAAGCGCGTCAACACGCTCAGCACCTATGCGGCGCAGTATTACGACCAGGATACGGGCGACGGCAAGGGCAACCAGCTGAACCAGCGCGCCGCCCTGCTGGGCAACGACTTCACCCAGGCGACGACCTTCCTGCAGCCGGAAATCCTCGCCCTGGGCAGCAAGCGCATCGACGCCATGCTGGCGCAAGACCAGGGCTTGCAGCTGTACCGCTTCCAGTTGAACAACATGCTGCGCAGCGCGCCGCACACGCTCGACGCGGCAGGCGAACAGCTGGTGGCGCAGTTCGGCCTGGCGACCGCTTCGGCCGCCAGCGTCTACCGCACCTTGGCCAATGCGGAAATTCCGTGGCCGACCGTCACATTATCGGATGGCAAGGAAGTGCGGCTCGACCAGGCGGCCTACACGAAGTACCGCGGCGACGACAAGCGCGCCGACCGCAAGCTGGTGTTCGACGCCTTCTTCGGCAAGTGGAAAGAGTATGAACGCACGTTCGGCGAAACCCTGTACGGCCAGCTGAAGACGGACGCCGCGTATGCGAAGGTGCGCCGCTATGCCGATTCGCAAAGCGCGGCGCTGGACGCCGACAATTTGCCGCCGGCCGTCTACCAGACCCTGATCGCGCAAACCAATGCCAACCTGCCCACCCTGCACCGCTACTTCAAGCTGCGCGCGCGCATGCTGGGCGTCAAGGACCTGGCGTACTACGACATCTATGCGCCGCTGCTGAAAAGCGAGCGCACCTTCCCGCTGGCCGACGGCAAGCAGATGATGCTCGATTCGGTCGCGCCGCTGGGCCCCGACTACGTCAAGGCGCTCACTGCCGCCGTGGACGCGCGCTGGATGGACGTGTATCCGCGCCCGCGCAAGGTGGCGGGCGCCTACATGAATGGCGACGCCTACGACGTGCACCCCTTCGTGCTGCTCAACTACACGGACAATTACGAAGCCGTCAGCACCCTGACGCACGAATGGGGCCACGCCATGCACTCGGTGCTGGCCAACAAGGCGCAGCCATCGATCTATGCGCCGTACAGTATCTTTGTCGCGGAAATCGCCTCGACGACGAACGAGGCGCTGCTGCTCGACGCGCGCCTGAAGCAGGCCAAGGATGACGACGAGCGCCTGCTGTACCTGGGCGCGGCGCTGGAAAACCTGCGCGGCACCTACTTCCGCCAGGCCATGTTCGCCGAATTCGAGGCGGCCATCCACGCCAAGGTCGATCAAGGGGAATCGCTGACGGGCGAGGAGATCACGGCCATCTATGCCGGCATCCTCAAGCGCTACCACGGCGAAGCGCAAGGCGTCATGACCATCGACCCCGCCTATGCGCTGGAATGGGCCTACGTGCCGCATTTTTATCACGGCTTCTATGTGTTCCAGTACGCCACCTCGATCGCGGCGGCGCAGGATTTCGCGCAGCGCATCCTCGACAAGGAACCGGGCGCCCTGGCCGCCTACCTGAAAATGCTCGGCGCGGGCGGCTCGGCCTATCCGTACGACCTGGTGAAGGCGGCCGGTGTCGACCTGGCCTCGCCAAAACCGTACCAGGCGCTGGCGGCGCGCATGAATGGCATCATGGACCAGATCGAGGCGATTGAGAGCCGCCGGGGGAAGTAAAACCCAACGTCTGAACGGCTGGGGTCAGCCCCGAGGGTCTGACCCCGGTTCTGCCGCTTGCTCCGAGGCGAACGCGGCCGCATCGCTTTCGAACATGTCTTCCAGTTCCTCGCGCGCCTGGCGCGTGAGCGACATGACTTTTTGCTGGTCCTGGAAGTGCGGCGCCACTTCCAGCAAGGTTTTCAGGTTATGCCGGCCGAAGATGCCGGCCGCGCGCTGCGCCCGCTCCGCGCTGAAGCCCACCTGCCGCAAGGTCTGCTCGCCCAGCAGCAGAGCCGCGGCAAAGGTCTCGCGCTCGATCAGGGTCACGCCGCGCTTCATCAATTCATAGTAATGCGTGACGTTGCGCGCGCGCGCCAGGATCGTCAGTTCGGGCAGGCGCAGGCGCACGGCGTCGACCAGGGCCAGGCTGTCGTCCACGTTGTCGATGGCGATCACCAGCGCCTTCGCCTTCTCGATGCCGGCCGCCACCAGCAGATCCACGCGCGTGGCGTCGCCATAAAACACCTTGAAGCCGAACTTGCGCAGCAGCTCGATCTGGTCCGGGTCGTGGTCGAGCACCGTCACGCCGATCTTGTTCGCCGCCAGCAGGCGGCCGATGATCTGGCCGAAACGGCCAAAGCCGGCGATGACGATGGGGTTGTCCTGCGCCTCGATATGGTCGTCGGGACGGCGCTTCTTGTCGCCTTGCAGGCGCGGTGCGACAAATTTATCGTGCGCCAGCAGCAGCAAGGGCGTGGCCACCATCGACAGGGTCACCACCACGACCAGCAGCGCGGCCGTCTGCGGCGCGAACACGTGCGCGGCCTCGGCGGCGGCAAACACGACGAAGGCGAATTCGCCGCCCTGCGACAGCAGCAGCGCGAAGAACAGCTGCTGGCCGCGGGGAATGTCGAAGAATTTCGACAGCAGGTACAGCAAGGCGATCTTGACCACCAGCAGACCGGCCACCAGGCCCAGGATCAGCAAGGGCTGGGCGCGCAGCACGCCGAAATCGACGGACATGCCGACCGCGATGAAGAACAGACCCAGCAGCAGACCCTTGAACGGCTCCAGGTCGGAAATGAGTTCATGGCGGTATTCGGAATCGGCCAGCAGCACGCCCGCCATGAAGGTGCCCAGCGCCATCGACAGGCCCACCGATTCCATCAGCACGCAAATGGCGATCACCAGCAGCAGGGCGAAGGCCGTGAAGATTTCGCGCAAGTCCGTTTTGGCGATGAAGCGCAGGATGGGGTTGACGAGGAAGCGCCCGCCGATCACCAGCGCCGCCAGCACGGCGGCCAGCTTGGCCACGCGCAGCCAGCCCGGCTCCCCGCTGTGCGTGACCAGGCCGCCCAGCAGCGGCACCAGCGCGATCATGGGAATGGCGGCGATATCCTGGAACAGCAAAATCGAAAAGCCGGCGGAACCGGCCGGCGTGCTCATCAGCTTGCGCTCGCCCAGTGTGGCCAGCACGATGGCCGTCGACGACAGCGACAGCCCCAGCGCGCCCACCAGCGCCGTGCGCCAGTCCACGCCGAAGGCCATGGCCACGGCGCACAGCCCCGCGCTGACGACGCCCACCTGCGCCCCGCCCCAGCCGAAAATCGGGCGGCGCAGCAGCCACAAGCGCTTCGGTTCGAGCTCCAGGCCGATCAGGAACAGCAGCAGCACCACGCCGAATTCGGAAAAGCTGAGGATCACCTCGACATTCTTGATCAGGCCCAGGCCCCACGGCCCGATGACGACGCCGGCCACCAGGTAGCCCAGCACGGCGCCCATGCCCAGGCGCTTGGCCAGCGGCACCATGATGATGGCGGCGACCAGGTAAAACAGTATGTTGATGAGAAAGCTGTGGTGTTCCATGCGGATTCCAGGCAGAGGTGTGGATGAAGCGACATCATGCCTGAAATGCCCGGCCCCGGTTTGCCCCGGGCCGGGAAGTGTCGCTTATTGCGCGACGCCGGCGGGCGCCACATCCGTGCGCAGCACTGGATACAGATTCAGCCGCTCATCCCACGAGGCGTGGCGGCGGGCGAAGAACTCCAGGCGCGCGGCCGGGTTCCTGGCAAACGCGGGATCGCTGGCCAGCTTCTGCTGGAACTGCGCGGCCAGCGCCGGGTCGGCCGCCAGTTGCGCGCGCGCCACGTCTTCGGCCACATAGGCCTCCATGTACTCCTTGCGCTCGAAGGCCGTATTGAAACTGCCCCAGGCCAGCAGGGAATCGGGCGCGCGCGGCTCCAGCAGGGCCACGACCAGGCGCGCCTTGGCCTGGTTGACGGGCACGTACAAGGCGCCCGCACCGACCAGGCGCTGCTCTTTCCGCCACTCGCCCTGCACGGCCGCCGTCTGGCGTCCCTCGAACGACTGCGCGCCGAATTTCACCTGCGTGGCGCGGAAGGTTTCGACCGGCAGCGTGCCGGGCGCCGCGGCCAGCACCTGGTACGACACGCCATGCTGGCGCAGCTTGGCCGCCACCATGGCCGCCTGCGCGGCGGGCACCAGGTAACCGGCCTGCGGCGCGGCCTGCTGCAGGTCGGGCACGATCTCGTCGCGCAGCGGCACGTTCCAGATCTGCGGCGTGGTCTCGTCATAGCGCGTCATCAGCGCGCCGGAAATGTCGGATGGCGTGCGCGTGTAGGCGTAGCCGCGGAAGGCGATCATGCGGCTCTTGTCCGTCGTTTTATACGTGAGCGGCAGGGTGCTGCCTGCCAGCCTGGCGGCGCGCGCGTCCGCCTCGAGCGCCGTTTGCCGCCACTGCGCGCCATGCTGCGCCACCTGCGACAGCAGCGAGACGATGGTGTTGCGCGTGATGCGCACGCGGGTCGGATAGTCCTTCCACGAATGGGTTTCCACCAGCATGCCGAAGCGGTTGCGCAACAGGAAATAGCCGTGCGAGAAGCGCGGGTTCGGCGCCGAATCGACAAAGCCCGACTGCGGGTTGTCTTCTTCCGCGAACGAGATGTAGAACGGCTTCGGGTCCGATCCCTGCTTCGCCAGGTCGGCCAGGACGTTGTCGCGCAGGGCCGTGCCGGCCACGCGCAGGGCCGCATCACCCGCATGCACGGGTTCGACCTGGATCGAGATATCGGGTTCGAACTGCGCGCCGTCGGTCACGTGCAGGTCGACATACGCCAGCGGGTCCCAGGCGTTCACCAGCGCCAGCATGTGCTGCATCTCGGGCGTATCGGCCTTCATGTATTCGCGGTTCAGATTGTAGTTTTGCGCCGTGCTGCGCCAGCCCATTTCCACGGGACCGCGCTGGTTCGGACGGTTCCACGCCCCAAAGCGCTCATGGCCGTCGACATTGAAGACGGGCACGAACAGCAGCACCTGCTTGTCCAGCGCGCCGGGCGCCGCCTTGCCTTCCAGGACTTCGCGCAAGGCCAGGAAGCCCGCATCCTTGCCGTCGATCTCGCCCGCATGGATGCCGCCCTGCACCAGCAGCACGGGCAGCTTGCGGCGCGCCGCCTCGGCCGGCGTCAGCGCGCCTGTATTCGTCACGGCCAGCGCCAGCATGGGGCGGTTTTCCGGCGTGCGGCCGAATTCCACGCAGCGCACCTGCTTCGGATAGCGCGCCTGGAACTGGCGGCACAGGACCTCCACCTCCGCGTAGCGGCCCGTATTCAAAAAGGCCGAGCGCTCGGCCACCGTCGTCAGGACGGGAGCGGCTTGCGCGCTGGCGGCAAACAGGGAAAACACGGCGGCGGACAGCAGGGTGTGGCGTAGCATCGGACTGGCTCCATCAAGAGGGACAAGCGGGCAATTATAGGGGGCGGCCACATAAAAAACGCCGCGGAAAATAAAAAAGCCGGAACAGCGTCAGCTGCTCCGGCCTTGCTTCGGCAAGCGTGGATTACGAGCCAAAATGGTAGTTGAACTCGATCCACCCCTGACGGCCTTGCGGGCTGTAGTTGCCGATCGGGTAGTACGGCCAGCCGCCACTGTTGTCGCGCTTGATCTTGTCGAACACATTGTTGACGATCAGCGAAACGGTGGCGCGCTCGTTGATGCGGTACACGGTGCTGATGTTGGCCAGCGCCGTCGGCGTCAGGTAGCCCGTGCCGGCGCCATTCGGCACCTTGCCGTAGCGGCTGACGAGCAAGGTATTCGACCAGTCGCCCGCGCCCCAGTTGACGCTCAGGTTCAATTTGTCGGGCCAATCCATGTTGGTCAGCGATTTGGTTTCGTCGATCTCTTCGTCGCCGGCGAATTGCTGCGATTTCTTGCTCAGCACCTTGGCGTAATTGGCCTTGAAGGCGAAGCGGCCATAATTTGCCGTGCGCAGCAAATACTTCAGGCTGATATCGATGCCGCTGCTGCTTTGCTTGGCCGCGTTGATCGGGTTGACGGTGATGGTCTTGATCTCGCCCGCCTTGTTCAATGCATTGGCCGCGTAACGCTCGATGCGGCCCAGGGTATCGATGCAGGTCGGCGAGCCGATGTCCGTCTTGCCCAGGCGGCAATCGGCTTCGTCGCGCAGCAGCTTGTCGTCGCTCAGGTTCGTCACCAGGTCGTCGATCTTGATGTTCCAGTAGTCGACCGAGACGTCGAAATTGGCACTCGGCGACCAGACGGCGCCCACGCCGAAGGACTTGCCTTTTTCCGACTGCAGGTCGCGGCTGCCGTTCTGTACATAATCGGCACCGGGCGACTTGTTGGCGTACTCGCAGTTTTCGATGGCTTGTCCGGCTGCGCCGCAACGGTAGTAATCGGTGGTGCTCGAATAATAACCGGTGCCGCGCGCCTGGTAGATATAGTTCATGTCCGGCGCGCGGAAGCTGGTGGCGTAGTTGGCGCGGAACAGCAGCTCCGGCGCCGGGCGCAATTCCAGTCCGCCGTTGTAGGTGAACTTGCCTTCCTTGCGGCCGGCAAAGCTGTAGCGGTCATAGCGGCCGGCCAGGGTGCCCGTCAGCTTTTCATGCAGCGGCAGATTGACTTCCGCACCCAGCGCCGAGCGCGAACGCGTGCCGGCCGTGACGCCCGAACCGGTGGCGATATTGAAATAGCCCTCGTTGATGCGCGCATCGGGCGCGTTACGGAAGCCCTGCTTGCCCAGTTCGGCAATCGTGGCGATTTTCGCCATGCCGGCCGGCAGCTGGAACAGGTCGCCGTTCGTGGCCAGGCTCAGGGTATTCGTCCACGCCTTGTCGTCGCTGTTGGTGTAGTCGGTGATGCCGTTGAATTCTTCCGGAGTCAGGCGGCGCGACAGGCGCGCGGGATCGGGCGCGTAGATCGCCACGCCATTCGCATCCGTGCCCAGCCTCGGGCCCAGGAAGAAGCTGTCGATGTTCGAGCGCAGGCGCGGCGTATGGCCCTCGCTCTTGTAGATGGACGCGTTGTAGTTGGCCTCATACTGCCAGGCGGTGCCGGGAATGCGCCCCTTGGCGCCCAGCGAGATGGCCGTGGCCAGGTCGTTCCAGCTGCGGTTGTAGCGCTGCACGCCGCCGATTTCCTCGGGCGAGATGTAGCGCGTCCACTCTTCGTAGGCGCCGCTGTTGCGGTTCAGGAAGGAGCCGCCGCCCAGCGAAGCCGAGGTCCACGACGGGCCGCGCGTATTGTTGACGGTCTTGTTCTTGCCGAGCAGGAAATCGGCAAACAGCGTGGTCTCCGCATCGAGCTCGTAGTTGGCGCTGCCAAACACGTTCTGGCTGCTGTTCTTGGTCTGCGTGGTCCAGTAGGTGGGACGGGTTTTCGGGCTGGCGCAATAGCTGCCGTTTTTCGCCGTGTACTTGCTGACGCTGCCGCCGAACATGTCGCCGAACTGGCTGCAGGTGTCGCCCAGGTCGACATAGCGCCCGGACGTGCCGGAAGCCAGCGTGCGGCGCGAAGCAACCGTCGTCGGCACGCCGGAGCGGCTGCTCATGAAGTCGCGGTCCATGCTCCACAGCGGATCGCGCTCGCTCAGTTCCACGCTGAACAGGGTATGCAGCTTGTCGAAACTGCCGCCGCCCGTCAGCTGCACGCGCTGGTTGCCGGCGCCGCCGCGCGAAGTGCCGCCGACCTTGACGTTGATATCGAAGCCTTCCGCCTGTTTTTTCAGGATCACGTTGACCACGCCGGCGATCGCGTCCGAACCATAGATGGCCGAGGCGCCGCCATTGAGAATCTCGATGCGATCGACAATGCTCGACGGGATGTTCGCCAGGTTGGTGAAGTTGACGGCGCCATCATAGGCGATGGGGAAGTCGGCCAGGCGGCGGCCGTTCAGCAGGATCAAGGTATGGTTCGGTCCCAGGCCGCGCAGGCTGATGGTATTGGCCGATGGCGTGAAGGTGTTGCCGTAATCCTCGCCCTGCGTGAAGCCGCTGTTCTGCACCTGGCTGGTCAGCGCGTCGAAGACGTTCTTGTAGCCCTGCTTGGTGATTTCATCGCCGGTCAGGATGGTGACGGAAGACGGGCCTTCCAGGCTGGCGCGGGGAATGCGCGAACCGGTGACCACGACGGCCGGTGGGGTGGCCGCCGGCTGCTGATCCGCTGCGGGCGCTTGCGTTTGCGCGTGCGCCTGCCATGCGGTGCCGCCCAGGATGGCCAGTACGCCAAGGCTGAGCGGGGTTAACTTGAACTGTTTCGACATCGTTGCGCTTCTCAAGGTGGGAGAAAAGCGGGAAGATAGCAAAATGCCAGTCATTCCAGAACGAATGGATTCATCTTTCTATATATCAAAATTGTTATATAGAAAGATTTATGAGCAGGAAAACGCCAATCGCCATGGCAAGGTCGCGGCAGAAACATGCGCCTTAACGGCGCATGATGGCAATTTCCTTGTAAGACGGCCGCAACAGGCGCGTGGCCGTGTCGGCCGGACTCTGCATCGAACTCAACAGTCTGGTCGCGCCCGCGGCCGGGACGCAGCTGCCGCTGCCGCGGTAGCGCAGCGCCGCCGCCAGCATGCCTTCCGCCGCGTCCCCCAGCTGGTGCTGGTAATCGTCCGCCACGTCGCAGGTCGGCGCCATGCCATCGGCAAAGTCGCCAAAGCCCTTGGCGTTGACGCCCTGGAACTGCACGGCAAAATACGTGGTGCCGCAGTTCGGCTCGGGATAGAAACCGTAGGGCTTGCCGCACGTCGTGCCACCGATCAGGTTGACCTGCACGTCGACGCCACGCAAGCCGTTGATGATGGATTCGCTGGCCGAGCAGGTATTGCCCGTGGTTAGCAAGGTCACCCGCTTGAGGCCCAGCGAGGGCAGCGGCGTGCCCTTGGGCAGTGGGTTGGGCGCGGGAAAGCCCCGGCTTTGCGCATGGAAGGGCACGGGCGCTTCCGGCCGCGTCTTGTCATTGGCCAGCACCTGCTCGAAGGTCTTGCCGGTGGTGACTTGCGGACCGGCGATCATGTAGGCGAGCTCGCTGGCGACATCGAGGTAACCGCCGCCGTTGTAGCGCACGTCGAGCACCAGGTCGCTGATGCCGGCCGCCTGGAAGCGGCGCATGGTCTCGACCAGCTGGCGCTCGGCCACGTTGTTGTGCGTGTTGAAGGTCAGGTAGCCCACCTTGCCCGTGGGCGTGTCGATGATGCGCTCGTTTTGCACGGCACTCGTGTTGACCTCGATGGCCTGCAGCGTGGCATTGAGCACCGTCCCGCCGCGGCTGAAGGCCAGCGTGTGCGAGGCTTGCGCTTTCGGGGACAGGCCCGCGTTGAGGATGGCCACGCTGGCGTCGTCCGGTGCATTGACGAAATCGACGCCGTCGACCGCTTGCAGCACGTCACCACGCTGCAGGCCCGCCAGCGCCGCCGGCGAACCTGGCTCGACGATCGTGATCACGGCCTTGCGCGGCGGCGTGGCCTGCGCCACTGCCAGCAGCATGCCATAACCCAGTTCGACGCCGTTCTGCGATGCCTCCCATTCCGCCGTCGGGTACGTGAAATGGAACTGGTCCTTGGGCTTGCCGGACGCCGTGGTGGCCGTGGTTTTCAGCACGTCGAAATAGGCCTTGGCCGTGCTGAAACTTTGCGGCTGGTAGGTGGTCGGCACTTCGCGGTACCACAGATACGTTTCATCGATCCAGCTGCGCACCCACGTCTGTTCATCGAGCAAGGTGCCCGGCTTGTCGATGCCGCTGCCGCTGCGCGGCGCCTCGCAGCGGTTCGCCACCGTGGATGACGCGACCAGCGCCGTCGGCCCCGTCGGCCCGATTGGCGTCAAGGGCGGGACGACGGCCGTGCTGTCGCCGCCGCCGCCGCAGGCACTCAACAACAATACAAGAGGAACCGCCAGGGCGGAAAAGCGCAGGGAAGGCATGGCAAACTTTCCAAAAAGAAATTATCGAAAAATTATAAGACGTTTTACAGACAAGCCTGTTTTTCTTTGACAAAAAAAATGGCGCCCGCAGGCGCCATTGCTACAGCATGCAGTTCAGCCCATCACGCCACGCTGGCCGCCACGGGCGCCGCCACGACGGGCGGCAGCGGTGTCGGCGCGTTGAAGGCGATCAGCAAACTGGCTTCCTTCTCTTTCGCCGCCTTCAAATGACGCTCCTTCACGTGGCCATAGCCGCGGATGTCTTCGGGAATGCTGGCGATCGCCACGGCTTGCGCCAGCTTGGCCGTCGTCAGCTTGGGCAGCAAGCCGCCCACCGTCGCGCGGTATTCCAGGATCAGCGCGCGCTCCATCTTGCGCTCGGCCGTATGGCCGAACACGTCGAAGGCCGTGCCGCGCAAGCCCTTCAACTTGGCCAGCACGCCAAACGCCTTCATCATCCATGGGCCGAATTCCTTTTTGACCAGGTGGCCCTGGGCGTCGGTTTTCGCCATGATCGGCGGCGCCAGGTGGAACTTGAGCTTGATGTCACCGTCGAACATGGACGCGATCTTCGCCTGGAAGGCGCCGTCCGTGTACAGGCGCGCCACCTCGTATTCGTCCTTGTAGGCCATCAGCTTGTAGAAGTAGCGGGCCACGGCTTCCGTCAGGCGCAGGTGCGGGCCATTCAGGGCGCTTTCGGCGGCGCGCACCTGGCCGACAAAGTCCAGGTATTGCTGCGCATATGCGCGGTCCTGGTAGGCCGTCAGCAGGGCCACGCGCTTTTCGATCAGGTCGTCGAGCGTGTCGATGCGCTTGAATTCCACCACCTTGGCTGGCGTCGTCATGCGCACCAGGCTGGCCGCATCGTGGGCGCCCGCGCGGCCCCAGTTGAAGGCGGCCTTGTTGAACGCCACCGAGACGTTGTTCAAGTCGATGGCCTTCATGATGGACGCTTCGGTGAGCGGCACCTTGCCCTTTTGCCAGGCGTAGCCCAGCATGAACATGTTCGTGGCGATGGAGTCGCCCATCAGCGCCGTGGCGATCTGCCCCGCGTCGATGAAGTCCACATGGTCGCTGCCGCAGGCCTTTTCGATTTCCATGCGCGCGGAAGCGCCGGGGAATTGCCAGTCCGGGTTTTTCACGAACGCGGCCGTCGACGAGCTGGTCGAGTTGATCATGGCCCAGCTGCGGCCCTCCCCCATGCGCGACAGGGCGTCGCGGCTGGCAGTGACGATCAGGTCGCAACCGATCACCAGATCGGCCGCACCGGTGCCGACGCGGGTCGAGTGGATGTCTTCCTGGCGGTCCGCCAGGCGCACGTGCGACATCACGGGGCCGCCCTTTTGCGCCAGGCCGCTCATGTCCAGCACGGAACAGCCCTTGCCTTCCACGTGGGCCGCCATGGCCAGGATCTGGCCGACGGTGACGACGCCCGTGCCGCCGATGCCGGTGACGAGGATGCCGAACGGCTCCGCCGTCGAGGGAATCTGCGGTGTCGGCAAGGCTGGCACGGCTGGCGCATCCTTGTCGGCGCTGGCCGCTTTCTTCGGCTTTTTCAAGCCGCCGCCTTCCACCGTCACGAAGCTGGGGCAGAAACCCGTCGTGCACGAGAAATCCTTGTTGCAGGACGACTGGTTGATCTGGCGCTTGCGCCCCAGTTCCGTTTCCAGAGGTTCCACCGACAGGCAGTTCGACTGCACGGAACAGTCGCCGCAGCCTTCGCAGACGGCTTCGTTGATGACGGCGCGCTTGGCCGGGTCCGGGTATTCATTGCGTTTCCGGCGGCGGCGTTTTTCCGAAGCACAGGTCTGGTCGTAGATCATGGCCGACACGCCGGGCATGTCGCGCAGTTCGCGCTGCACGTCCATCAGTTCCGAACGGTGGCGCACGGTGACGCCTGCGGCCCAGGCGTAATCGTCCGGGTATTTTTCCGGTTCGTCCGTGACGACGATGATGGGACCGACGCCTTCGGCGGCGATCTGGCGCGAAATGATGGCCGGCGACAATGGCCCGTCGAATTCCTGGCCGCCCGTCATGGCCACCGCATCGTTGAACAGAATCTTGTAGGTGATGTTCACCTTGGCCGAGACGGCGGCGCGGATGGCCAGGATGCCCGAGTGGAAATACGTGCCGTCGCCGAGGTTGGTAAACACGTGTTTTTCATTCGTGAACGGCGCCTGCCCCACCCACGTGACGCCTTCGGCGCCCATGTGGGTAAACGTCGACGTTTCGCGGTCCATCCACAGCACCATGTAGTGGCAGCCGATGCCGGCCAGCGCGCGCGAGCCTTCCGGCACCTTGGTCGAGCTGTTGTGCGGGCAACCGGAGCAGAAGAACGGCGTGCGGTCCTTTTGCGGATCGGGTTTCACGCTGATCGCCTTGAGCACATTCTCTTTGGCTTCCAGGTAGGCGATGCGTTCCTTCACGCGCTGCTCCACGGGGTGGCCCGCGTAGTAGCGCGAGATGCGGCTGGCAATGGCCCGGGCGATCATGGCCGGGTTCAGTTCATACGTGGCCGGCAGCAGCCAGTCGCCGTGACCGGTGCCCTTCTGGTTGCTCCACTCGCCCGTGTCGTCGAACTTGCCGACCACGCGCGGACGCTCGCCGTCCTTCAGGTTGTACAGTTCTTCCTTCAGCGCGTATTCGAGGATTTGGCGCTTTTCTTCCACCACGAGGATTTCGTCCAGGCCCTTGGCGAATTCGTGCACGCCGTCCGCTTCCAGTGGCCAGGTCATGCCGATCTTGTACAGGCGGATGCCGATGTCGGACGCCGTCTGTTCGTCGATGCCCAGGTCGGCCAGCGCCTGGCGCGTGTCGAGGTAGGATTTGCCGGCCGTGATGATGCCGATGCGCGCCTTCGGGCTGTCCCAGATGATTTTGTTGAGCTTGTTGGCACGCGCATACGCCAGCGCCGCGTACCATTTGTAGCTGTTCATGCGCACTTCTTGTTCCAGCACCGTGTCGGGCCAGCGGATGTTCAAGCCACCGGCCGGCATCTCGAAGTCGGTCGGCAGCACGATCTGCACGCGGTCCGGGTCGAAGTCGACGGCGGCGCCCGACTCGATGATGTCGGTCACGCATTTCATCGACACCCATAGCCCCGTGTAGCGGCTCATGGCCCAGGCGTGCAAGCCGTAGTCGATATACTCCTGCACCGACGACGGGTACAGCACGGGGATGCCGCAGGCGTTCAGGATATGGTCGGACTGGTGCGCCGTGGACGAGGATTTCGCCGCATGGTCGTCGCCGGCCAGTACCAGCACGCCGCCATGCTTGGCGGAACCGGCGTTATTCGCGTGCTTGAAGACGTCGCCGCAGCGGTCGACGCCCGGGCCCTTGCCGTACCACATGCCGAACACGCCGTCGTATTTCGCGTCTTCGAACAGATTCGTTTGCTGCGTGCCCCAGACGGCCGTGGCGGCCAGGTCTTCGTTCAGGCCCGGGTGGAATTTGACGTGGTGTTCATCGAGGTATTTCTTGGCCTTGATCGCCGTCATGTCGACGGACGTCACAGGCGAACCGCGGTAACCGGTGATGTAGCCGGCCGTATTCAGGCCCGCCTTCAAATCGCGCTCGCGCTGCAGCATCGGCAGGCGGATCAGCGCCTGCGTGCCCGTCATGAAGGCGCGGCCACGCTCGAGCGTATATTTGTCGTTCAGGGAAATTTCGGACGCGTGCGCGCCCGGCTCAAGACTCGAGCCCTTGATTGGTGCATTCATTACTTGTCTCCATTATTCTCTGTGCTACGCGTGCAAAGTCGCTTGAACTCACACGTACCGGCTGTGCCTTGTGGACCATGCCGGTGCGGAAAAATGACTTGTTTGTCGTAGACTACCACAGGAAGGCGCGCAGTTCTTTGCTGCGCTGCACTCCCGGGCTGCTGCCATTTTCACTACTATCTGCTACAGAGCAACTTTACGCCGCGTTCGTATCTTTCAGCACGCCGCGCTTGATCTGGTCCAGCTCGATCGACTCGAACAGCGCGCGGAAATTGCCTTCGCCGAAGCCCTGGTCGCCCTTGCGCTGGATGATCTCGAAGAAGATCGGGCCGATCACCGTCTGCGTGAAGATCTGCAGCAGCAGTTCGCGTTCGTTTTCCGTGCTGTGGCCATCGATCAGGATGCGCAGGCGGCGCAGTTCTTCCAGCTGCTCGCCATGGTTCGGCAGGCGGCGGTTGACCAGCTCATAGTAAGTTTCAATCGTGTCCTGGAAATCGATACCCGTATCGCGCATGCCTTGCACGGAGGCGTAGATATTGTCCGTGCCCAGCGCGATGTGCTGGATGCCTTCGCCGTGGTACTGGTCCAGGTATTCGGCGATCTGCGACTTGTCGTCCGACGATTCGTTGATCGGGATGCGGATCTTGCCGCAAGGCGAGGTCATGGCCTTCGATTTGAGGCCCGTCAGCTTGCCTTCGATGTCGAAGTAGCGCACTTCGCGGAAATTGAACAGGTTTTCATAGAAGCTCGCCCATTCCTTCATGCGGCCACGGTGCACATTGTGCGTCAGGTGGTCGATATACGTGAGGCCATGGCCGACGGGGTTGGCGACGGCGCCGGGAATGGCGACGAAATCGACGTCATAGATGCTGATGTCGCCGATGCCGCCCGGTGCGGCCGCGTCCGGCTTGTCGGCGCCCTTGCCGCGCCAGCGGTCGACGAAGTACAGCAGCGAATCGCCCACGCCCTTGATGGCGGGAATGTTCAGCTCCATCGGGCCCGTTTTATTGTCGAAACCCCAGGCGCCCAGTTCCAGCGCGCGGCGGTACACGAAGGCCGCGTCGTCGACGCGGATGGCGATGGCGCACACGGACGGGCCGTGATGGCGGGCAAAACGCTGCGCGAACGAATCTTGTTCGGCATTGATGATGAAATTGATGTCGCCCTGACGGTACAGGGTCACATCCTTGTGGCGGTGGCGCGCGATGGCCGTGAAGCCCATGTTCTCGAACAGCTTGCCCAATGCTTTTGGGTCTGGTGCTGCATACTCGACGAACTCGAAACCATCGGTACCCATCGGGTTATCCCAAGGCTGAAATTGCATGATGTCTCCTCCAAGAAGTAGCGCACAGTATAGGCGCGGTCTGTGGGCATTAAATGCCAAAGATCTCCCGAACAATCATGATTTGCGCAATAATATTGCGTGAAACGAGAACCACCGGAGGAAGCATGAGCAAAATTACGCTGGATAAAACGGATCGCAAGATCCTCGCCGTCCTGCAGGCCGATGGCCGCCTGTCGAATCAGGACGTGGCCGAGCAGGTCAGCCTGTCGCCGTCGCCATGCTTGCGCCGCGTCAAACGGCTGGAAGAAGCGGGCGTGATCCGCCAGTACGTGGCCCTGCTGGACCCGGAAAAGATCGGCCTGGGCTTGCTGGCTTACGTCAATGTGCGGCTGGAAAAGCACAGCGACGCCACCGCGCACAGCACGGCGCGCGTGCTGGCGCCCAACCTGGTGACGAATACCTCGCCGCGCGCCGACTTCGCCGTGGCCGTGGCGCAATGGCCGGAAGTGGTGGCCTGCTATGCGATGACGGGCGAAATGGATTATCTGTTGCGCGTGCACGTGGAAGACATGGAACACTTTTCGCGCTTCATGATGGCGACCCTGCTGCGCCACCCGGCCGTGCTGGACGTCAAATCGAGCTTCGCCTTGCAGCGCATCAAGGATACGACGGCCCTGCCGCTGCTGTAATCAATCGGCCGGCGGGGGTGCCGGCGGCGCCGGCTTCTTGCGCCCCGGCAAGCGCTCGAACAGTTTATAGGCGGCGCGCGCATTGGCCTTAAACGTGTAGTCGAACATGGCGAACTGTTCCTGCACGGCTTCCTGCAGCATGCTGGTCGGGTTCGGCGGCAACAGTTTCAGATAAGCATCAGCTTCGCCATAGTCGCGCTGGATTTCCATGCCCGCCTTCTTGGCGATATGCATCATCGTCTTGTTCGACGACAAACAATGCATGTACAGGGTATCGACATCGTTGTTGCGGCAGTGAATCGCCGCCCGCTCGAACAGTTTCGACCCGACGCCCATGCCGCGCATGGATTTCGACACGGACACGCCAAACTCGGCCACCTGCTCCTTGTCCGTCACGACGCTTTTCGCCGGCGATTTGTCCTTCGGCGCGAACGCCAGGTGCCCCACGCCCACCAGCTTGAACAGGCTGTTATAGACGCCGTAAATCATATCGCGCGAGAAATCCATCTTCTGCACGTACTGGGCCACCAGCTCATCGGGCAAGGCGCTGCCGAAGCGCAGCAAACGGTCGCTTTTCTCGAGCGACAGAAAATGCTTCATCATGCGGCGCCGGTCGCGCTCATGCAACTGCTTGACGAGCACGGTCGGGCGCCCGCCGCCGCTACGGCTGAGCCAGCGGCGAAACGGGTTTTGAAACAGCTTGGGTAAGGTCACGACGACTCCTGGGGGCGGTGCTGCGGCACGTCAGGCCGGCATTGTGCAGTGCAACATTGTAGCGCCATTGTAGCCTATTCCCGCCATTCAAGCCTGGGCCAGGAATGCCTGCACGGCCGCCACCCGCGCCGCATGGATGACTTCGGGAATCTGTTTCGGCTCCGCGCAGCCTTGCGCCAGCGCGCCCGCATTCACGCCGCGCGCCGCGTCCAGCCCGCCCTGCAATCGCGCCGCCTGAGGGAAATCGCCGGCGACCAGCCCGTCGCAGGCCACGGCCTGCAACAGTTGCGCAAAGCGCTGCGGCTTGCGCAAGCCGTCGCAGCGTTCGCACAGACTGACGATGGCTTCGGCGCTCAAGGCCAGCGCGCCATTGATATGCTCCCGCTCGCGCGCCGCCATGACGGCCAGCTCGCGGCACTCGTTGGGTACGCGCAGGCGCTCGCTCAGTTGTTCAATGGCATCTTTCGGCAGGCGCAGCAACAGGGCGGCGAAGCGCACGGGCAAGTCAAAATCTTGCGCGGCGGCATGGTCGATCACCTGCAGCAAGCGCTCGCTGATGGCAATTTCGCCCATGATGCGCGCCAGCGCGCCACACTCCTGCAGCACCGTCAGCATGCGCGAAGGATGGCTTTCCATCAGCCCCTTGGCCACTTCCTGCCACACGCGCTCGGCCACGAGGGCGTCGACTTCGCCTTCGTCCACCATCCGGCGCATCAGCGCCATGGTGGCCGGTGCCACCGTAAAAGTGTCGAAGCGGGCGGCAAAGCGGGCCAGGCGCAGGATGCGCACGGGGTCTTCGCCGAACGCGTCGGAGACATGGCGGAAGATCTTGTTCCGGATATCCGCGATGCCGCCGAACGGATCGGTCAAGGTACCGTCCTCGGCCCGGGCGATGGCGTTGATGGTGAGATCGCGCCGCACCAGGTCGTCTTCCAGGGTGACGTCGGGCGCCGTGTGGAAGACGAAGCCCCGGTAGCCGGGCGCCGTCTTGCGCTCCGTGCGGGCCAAGGCGTATTCTTCCTGCGTCTTCGGGTGCAGGAAGACGGGGAAATCCTTGCCGACGGGCCGGAAGCCCTGGCGCAGCATGTCCTCCGGCGTGGCGCCGACAACGACGTGGTCGTGGTCTTTCACGGGCAAGCCCAGCAGTTGGTCGCGCACCGCGCCACCGACCGTGTATATCTTCATGTTGCTCTTTTCTTAATCAGGTAATTCCGCGTCGTGCTTGGGCGCCGTTTCCGTCTCCGCCAGCGCTTCCGTGATCCAGCGCGCCACGGCCGGGTGCGCCTGCACGCGCTCGCAATACGCGTTCAGCGCCGGCGCCAGGCGCACGCCATAGGTGCGGAAACGCATGACGACGGGGGCGAAATACGCGTCGGCGATGGAAAAGTCGCCAAACAGGAACTGGTGGTGGCCAAAGCGCGACAGGCACTCTTCCCATATTTCGCTGATGCGGCCGATGTCGGCCTGTGCGGCGGCCGTGCGGCCCCGTCCCGGCAACGTCGCCTTGATATTCATCGACATGTCCGTGCGCAAGCCGGTGAAACCGGAATGCATTTCCGCGCAGACACAGCGCGCCATGGCGCGCGCGGCCACGTCTTGCGGCCACATGTGTTTATCGGGAAACTGCTCGGCCAGGTATTCGCAGATGGCCAGGCTGTCCCAGATCGTGATCTCGCCCGCCAGCAGCACGGGGACCCGGCCGCAGGCCGAATACTCGGCGATTTTGCTGGCCGTGTCGCTCTGGTCGAGCAGCACGCGTACTTCCTGGAACGGGATGCCGAAGGCCGTCATGGCCACCCACGGGCGCATCGACCACGATGAATAATTCTTGTTGCCGATGATGAGGGTCAGGCCCGGCTCGCGGGCGCTGGCCAGGGTTTGCGTCAGGCTGGGATCAAGGATGGTCGTTTGCATGCTCGGTTAACTTTAGTTGGATGATGGCAAATCGGCGGAAACGGCGCTGTTTTTCGGTCCCACGGTGCCCAGGCGCGCCTTCAGCGACTGCGGGCGCTTCTCGAACAGGGCCGCGTAATAGGTGGCGTTGGCCATCACGTTCTTCACGTAGCCGCGCGTTTCCGTGTACGGAATGATCTCGGCAAAGACGGCGCCTTCCAGCGGACGCGTCATGGTGGCGCGCCAGATGCGCAAGCGCCCCGGCCCCGCGTTGTAGGCGGCGCTGGCCAGCACTTGCGAACCGTCCAGGCCGCCGAGCACCATGTTCAGGTAATTCGTGCCCAGCATGACGTTGGTGCGCACGTCGCTCAAGGTTTCCGTGACGAAATCGGTCAGGCCGATCTTCTTGGCCACATAACGGGCCGTCGACGGCATCACCTGCATCAGGCCGGACGCGCCCACGTGCGACTGCGCATCCATGATGAAACGCGATTCCTGGCGGATCAGGCCATACACCCAGGCCTTGTCCAGGCCCAGGGTTTGCGTGGCCGGATGCATGACGTCGTCGTGCGGCGTCGGATAGCGCTGCGTGTAGTCCACCTCCAGGCGCGTGCGGTCCGAGGTGTTGACCATGCGGTCGAGCACATTGTTCTGGCGCGCAAATTCCGCGGCCGCCAGATGCTGGCGATCCGTCATCGAACGCAATTCCCAGTTCCACTCGCGCGTGCCTTCGAAGCGCAAACGCATGCTGAAAAATTTCAAGGCGCGCTGCAAGCCCGGATTGGCGGCCATGGCGGCAATTTCCGTCGGGCTGACGGGCTGGCCCGGCGGCGGCAAGACCAGATGGTTGCCCAGTTCTTCATTGGCCAGCAAGCCGTAGAAATTCGATTGCTCGCTGATACTGCGGTAGAGGGCGTCCGCCTGCGCATTCGGGCGGCCCGGCGTTTCCGCCTGCTGCGCGCGCGCCAGCCAGTACACCCAGGTGGGGTCCGCGCGCAACGAGGCTGGCATGGACTGGATGGCCGCCTTCACCAGTGGCCAGTTGCCTTCACGCAAGGCGATACGCGTTTTCCACTGCATCTGCTCCTGCGTCAAGGGCGCGCCATTGGTTTTTTGCCAATATTCGAACGCTTCCGGCGCCAGCGCATACGACGCTTGCAGGGCCAGGCTGGCCCAGCCGATGGCCTGTTCCTGCGGCGTCAGTTGCGCGCTGGCCTTTTGCAGCGCCACCACGCCCAGTTTCAGGGTGCTTTTCGCCATGCGGCCGACGGCCACCAGGTACATCTCATGGTCGGCACGGCTGGCACCGGCGCCCTTGGCCAGCACCAGCGCGGGCAAGTCGATCGCTTGCGCCATCTTCGCGTCGGACGCGCCCAGCAGCAGCGCGATGCGGCGCGCCGGGCCGGTGGCGTTGGTCTGGCCCGCCAGGCGGATCTGCGCCCACAGCTCATTCGTGTCGAACTGGCCGTTTTGCGCCAATACGGCGATCAGGCTGCCGCACGCTTCGCCATAGCCAGGCGGCGAGACGAGCAGGTTGCGCGCCTCGGCCGCCACATTCTGGCCCTTGGCGGCGCGCGACATCAGCGCGTAGCACTTGAGCTGGGTATCGTCGTCGAGCGCGAATTGCGGGTATTGCTCGTCGAACACGACCCAGTCGCGCTTGCGGCCCAGCTCCAGCAGCCAGTCGTTGCGGAAGCGGTCGGCGATGGCGCTGCCCTTGTAGCGGTTCAGGTAATCGCGAAATTGCGCCTCGGTCAACTGTTTGATGCGCGGTTTCAGCCGATAATAGTCAACATACGAGGGAATCTGGTAATTCGTCAGGCGCCCCGCATAGAAATCGGCTTTCTCGACGTCATCCTTGCGCGCGGCGTCGCGCAGCAGCAGGAAGGCATCGTCCTCGCTGCGCGTATCGGGCGCGGCAGGCGTTGCGGCGGCGGACACCTGGGCCAGGGCGGCCAGGGGAGACAAGGCCGATGCAACACACAGCATCGTGCCGGCAATCCATTTCAGTGGGGAAATCAATGTACGACTCTCAATCTTAACTTGATGGTGATATGAATAGCGACCCTAGAATAACATGCGATCCGGCTACACGGCCACCCATTGCGCCAGCGGAAAAAGCCGGCTTGCGCAAAGCCTTGCTGGCGGCCCGGCGCGCCCTGCCCGACGCCACGCGCGCGGAGTGGGATGCGGCCATCGCGCAGCGCCTGCTGGACTGGTGCGCGCAGGAAAACGTCGGGGAACTGGGCGTGTACTGGCCCCTGCATGGCGAGCCGGACTTGCACGGCGCGTATGCGCAGCTGGCGGCGCGCGGCGTGCAATTGAGCTTGCCGGTGGTGCTGGAAAAGCATGCGCCGCTGGCCTTCTCATCCTGGACGCCCGGTGAGCCCATGCTCAAGGATGGCATGGGCGTGGCCGTGCCGGCCCAATTGCGCCTGCGCCCGGCGCCCGCCACCCTGCTGGTGCCCTGCCTGGGGTTTAACGAGGAACGCTACCGGCTCGGCTATGGCGGCGGCTATTACGACCGCACCCTGGAACACGCGCCACGCCCCCGCACCGTGGGTGTGGCATACGGCTGTCTGAAGGCGTCATTTGCCAGCGGCACATACGACATCGCCCTCGATCACATCGTGACCGAGGGCGATCTGCTCTGACGGATCAGATGGGGATTACTTGACCAGGCGCTGCCACAAAGCCGTCGTGGGCGCCGCCTGGTTCATGCTATAGAAATGCAAGCCCGGTGCGCCGCCTTCCAGCAGGCGTTCGCACAAGCCCGTCACCACGTCCAGGCCGAAGGCCTTGATGGACGCGCTGTCGTCGCCGAAGCTGGCCAGTTTCAAACGCACCCAGCGTGGAATTTCCGCGCCGCACATGTCCGAAAAGCGCATCAGCTGCGTGTAGTTCGTGATCGGCATGATGCCGGCCACGATGGGCACATTGATGCCCATCTTCTGCGTCTGCTCGACAAACTGGAAATACGCGTCGGCATTGTAGAAGTACTGCGTGATGGCCGCATCGGCGCCAGCCTGCACCTTGCGCGCGAACGCGTTCAAGTCGTCCTGCGGCGAACGGGCTTGCGGGTGCACTTCCGGATAGGCTGCCACTTCGATATGGAAATGGTCGCCCGTCTCGGCGCGGATGAATTCCACCAGCTCGTTGGCATAGCGGAACTCGCCCGAGGCGCCGTAGCCGCTCGGCAAGTCGCCGCGCAAGGCCACGATGCGCTTCACGCCGGCCGCCTTGAAGTCGGCCAGCACGGCGCGGATCGATGCGCGCGAGCCGCCCACGCAAGACAGGTGGGGCGCGGCCTGTTCGCCGGCCGCCAGGATCTCGCGTACGGTGTCCAGCGTGCCTTGCTGCGTGGTGCCGCCGGCGCCAAAGGTCACCGAGAAATACTTTGGATGCAACTCGGACAATTTGACACGCGTGGCGCGCAGCTTTTCCGCCCCTTCCGGGGTTTTCGGCGGGAAAAACTCAATACTGAAATTATGCTTTTCCATCGTCATTACTCAAAAGTAAGGTCGACAGGGCCCAGGAAATGATGCTGTACAGAATGGCACCGCCGACAGCCGACCAGAAACTGGCGACATGGAAACCGTCGATCATCTGCGCCACCAGCCAGAACATGAAGCCGTTGATGATCAGGATGAACAGGCCCAGCGACAAGAACGTCACGGGCAGGGTCAGCAGGATCAGCAAAGGACGGATCAGCGCATTGACCAGCCCCAGCACGGCTGCGGCCAGCAGCGCGGTCCAGCCGCTGCTCATCGTCACCGAGTGCATCAAATAGGGAACGGCAAACAGGGCTGCCGCATTGATAAACCAAATCAGTAGCAAGCGCATTTCTCTAGCCTGTCAAAAATGATAATAGACCGGCGACGGCCGGACTGTTCAGATTACACAAGTGAGCCTCCTTGCCTCGCGAACCGTAGCGAGCGGATGCGCGGCGTGGCCGAGAAGCGCAGCTGTACGTTATGTACAGCGAGCATCGCCGGCCGCGCCCCGCGCCGCGCAGTAGGTTCCCGAGGCAAGCAACCGATTAATAGCGGTAGTGCTCGGGCTTGTATGGACCTTCCGTGCGCACGCCAATGTAGTCGGCTTGCTCTTGCGTCAGTTCCGTCAGCTGCGCATTCAACTTTTTGAGTTGCAGGCGGGCGACTTTTTCGTCCAGGTGTTTAGGCAGGGTGTACACGCCGACCGGGTAGTTGGCCGTGTTCGCGTACAGTTCGATCTGCGCGATCGTCTGGTTGGCGAACGACGAGCTCATCACGTACGACGGGTGGCCCGTGCCGCAGCCGAGGTTGACCAGGCGGCCTTCGGCCAGCAGGATGATGCGGCGGCCCGACGGGAAGATGATGTGGTCGACTTGCGGCTTGATGTTTTCCCACTCGTATTGCTTCAGCGAAGCGACGTCGATTTCATTGTCGAAGTGACCAATGTTGCAGACGATGGCCTGGTCTTTCATGCGCGTCAGGTGATCGTGCGTGAGGATGTGGTAGTTGCCGGTGCACGTGACGAAAATGTCGCCGTGTTCGCAGGCGTAATCCATGGTCACGACGCGGTAGCCTTCCATCGCCGCCTGCAGTGCGCAGATCGGGTCGACTTCCGTCACCCACACTTGCGCCGACAGGGCGCGCATGGCTTGCGCCGAACCTTTGCCCACGTCACCGTAACCGGCGATGACGGCCACTTTACCGGCGATCATCACGTCGGTGGCGCGCTTGATGCCGTCGACCAGCGATTCGCGGCAGCCATACAGGTTGTCGAACTTCGATTTCGTGACGGAATCGTTCACGTTGATCGCAGGGAAAGCCAGCTTGCCTTCCTTGTGCATTTGATACAAACGGTGCACGCCGGTGGTGGTTTCTTCCGTCACGCCGAGGATTTCCGGCAGACGCTTCGAGTACCAGGTCGGGTCGGCCAGCAAGTGCTTCTTGATCGAGTTGAACAAGCAGACTTCTTCGTCCGAACCGGGGTTGGCCAGCACCGACAGGTCGGTTTCCGCGCGCACGCCCAGGTGCAGCAGCAGGGTGGCGTCGCCGCCATCGTCGAGGATCATGTTCGAGTAGACGGCCTTGCCATCGACGTTCGGCCATTCGAAGATGCGGTGCGTGTATTCCCAGTAATCGTCCAGCGACTCGCCCTTGACGGCGAACACGGGCGTGCCGGCGGCGGCGATGGCGGCGGCGGCGTGGTCTTGTGTGGAATAGATGTTGCACGATGCCCAACGCACTTGCGCGCCCAGCGCTTCCAGGGTCTGGATCAGCACGGCGGTCTGGATGGTCATGTGGATGGAACCGGTGATGCGCGCGCCTTTCAGGGGCTGCGCTGCCGCGAATTCTTCGCGGATGGCCATCAGGCCAGGCATTTCCGTTTCAGCAATCTTGATTTCTTTGTCGCCCCATGCGGCCAAGGTGATATCGGCGATGGTGTAGTCGTGTTGCGATTTGAGTACGGCGTTCATCACGCCCTCCTTTCAGTTGTTGAAAAAGGTACGTGAGCGCGGTTGCAGGATATTCCGAGCCTGGCGAATTTCTTCGTCGCAACGCTCCTCGGACACGGGATTTTATCATTGTCAAGGCTGCCGCGCCAGCCTGTTTGCACGGCATTACCACGGAACAACACATAAAAAAAGCGCCCACGGCCAGCAGGCCGGGGCGCTTTTCTTGCAAGTCTGACTAGATTACTTCAGGCCGGCGGCGTCGCGCAGCAGGGCGACCTTGTCCGTGCGTTCCCACGTGAATTCCGGCTCTTCGCGGCCGAAATGGCCGTAGGCGGCGCTCTTCTGGTAAATCGGACGCAGCAGGTCGAGCATTTGCACGATGCCCTTCGGACGCAGGTCGAAGTGTTCCAGCACCAGCTTGGCGATTTGCTCATCGGGAATGACGCCCGTGCCTTCCGTGTAGACGGTGATGTTGATCGGCTTGGCCACGCCGATGGCGTAGCTGACCTGCACCTGGCATTGGCGCGCCAGGCCGGCGGCGACGATGTTTTTCGCCACGTAGCGGGCCGCGTAGGCGGCCGAACGGTCGACCTTCGACGGGTCCTTGCCCGAGAACGCGCCGCCGCCGTGCGGGGCTGCGCCGCCGTAGGTGTCGACGATGATCTTGCGGCCGGTCAAGCCGCAATCGCCTTGCGGACCGCCGATGACGAAACGGCCCGTCGGGTTGACGAGGAAAATGGTGTCATTCAGCCATTCGCGCGGCAGGATGGGCTTGATGATCTCTTCGATCACGGCTTCCTTGATCTGCGCGTGCGAGATTTCCGGCGCATGCTGAGTCGACAGCACGACGGTGTGCACGCCGACGGGGCGGCCATCGACGTAGCGCAGGGTCACTTGCGATTTCGCATCCGGACGCAGCCATGGCAAACGGCCATCCTTGCGCAGCTGCGACTGGCGCTCGACCATGCGGTGCGCGTAGTGGATGGCGGCAGGCATCAGCTCGGCCGTTTCATCGCAGGCGTAGCCAAACATCAGGCCCTGGTCGCCAGCGCCTTGATCCAGGTCAATGCCCGCACCTTCATCGACGCCTTGCGCGATGTCGGGAGACTGCTTGTCGTAGGCCACCAGCACGGCGCAACCCTTGTAGTCGATGCCGTATTCCGTGTTGTCGTAGCCGATACGTTTGATGGTTTCGCGCGCAACTTGAATATAATCCACATTGGCGTGGGTGGTGATCTCGCCAGCCAGCACCACCAGACCCGTGTTGCACAGGGTTTCGGCTGCCACGCGGGCGGTCGGGTCCTGGGTCAGGATGGCGTCAAGGATGGCGTCGGAAATTTGATCGGCAACCTTGTCGGGATGGCCTTCCGAGACGGATTCGGAAGTGAAGAGATAGTCGTTTGACATTGCAAGCTCCTGTTTACTATGTGAATGTTCTGTCGCAGTAAAGAGGATTTTGCCTGCGACGCTTTAGCGAGATTTATATTCCGCATCGCAAGTTGTCTATTAACTCAGCGGTTACTGCATACGTGGTATTTTACGCTTCTTAAAAAATTTTGGCACGGCAACACGCCATTCCTGGAAACAGCTTATACATGTTAGTCCCAATTTTCCGCTTCTTATCCATCTTTCCCCTGCCCGTCCTGCATGGCCTGGGCGCTGCGCTCGGCTGGGTGATTTACGCCATTTCCCCGTCCTACCGTTGCCGCATGCGCGAGAACATGCAAGGTGCGGGGTTTTCGCAACACTTGCACACGGCCGTGGCCGAAGCGGGCAAAAGCGTGCTGGAATTGCCGTTCATCTGGTGCGCGCCAGCCGCACGCGTGGCGCGCCATGCGACGGTGGAAAACTGGGAGCTGGTGGAAAAAGCGCTGCAGCACGGCCGCGGCATCGTCTTCCTGACGCCGCACCTGGGCTGCTTTGAAATCGTCGCCCAGCAAATCGCGCTGCGCACGCCGCTCACCGTGATGTACCGCCCGCCCAAGCGCGCCGCATTAAAACCGCTGATCGAAGGGGCCCGCGCGCGCGAGAACCTGATGCTGGCGCCAGCCAATATGTCGGGCGTGCGCATCTTCGCCAAATGCCTCAAAAAGGGCCAGCCCATCGGCCTGCTGCCCGATCAGGTGCCGCAGGAAGGCGAAGGCGTGTGGGCCGATTTCTTCGGCCGCCCCGCCTACACCATGACCCTGCCCGCCAAGCTGGCGCAGATGGGTGGCGCCGAAGTCATCATCACCTACGCGGAACGCCTGCCGGGCGGACGCGGCTATGTCGTGCATTTCGTGCCGTTTACCGAGTCGCTCGACAGCACCTCGGCCGAGCAGGCGCGCACCATCAATGCGGCCATGGAACAGTTGATCGCGCGCAGCCCGGCGCAATACCTGTGGAGCTACAACCGCTATAAAGTGCCGCGCGGCGCGCCGCCGCCCTCGCCCGCCACGCCCGAGGCCGCCGGGGAGCAGGCATGAGACTGCTGATCGCCTTCATGTGGCTGCTGCACTGGCTGCCCTTGCCCATCCTCGGCCGTTTCGGCGTGGCCGTCGGCAGCCTGCTGTTCATCGCCATGCCCACGCGGCGCAAGATCGCCCTGACGAATCTGCGCCTGTGCATGCCGCAATTGTCGGAAGCCGAGCGCGTGGCGCTGGCGCGCCAGCATTTCCAGGCCTATTCGCGCAGCGTGTGGGAACGCAGCATCCTGTGGTGGTCGTCGGAAGAACGCCTGAACCGCCTGATCAAAAAAGTGCCCGCCTTCCCGGGCCAGCAGATCGCGGCCAAGCCGACCATCCTGCTGTGCCCGCACTTCGTCTGCCTCGACGTGGCCGGCGCCGCCACGGCCATGGAAATTTCCGCCTCGTCGATGTATGTGCAGCAAAAGAACGCCGCCTTCGACCAGGCCTTGCGCAACGGCCGTTCGCGCTTCAAGCCGCCCAAGCTGTTTACGCGCCAGGACGGCATCAAGACGATCCTGCGCGCGCTGCGCGACGGCTTGCCGTATTTCATGCTGCCGGACATGGATTTCGGCGAAAAGGATGCGGAATTCGTGCCCTTCTTCGGCGTGCCCGCCGCCACCCTGACGGCCACGGCGCGCCTGGCGCTGGCCGCCAAGGCGCAGGTCATTCCCGTCATCGCCACCTTCCTGCCCAATTACCAGGGCTGGCAAGTGACCTATTACCCGGCCTGGGACGATTACCCGGGCGACGACATCACGGCCGCCACGCGCCGCATGAACGAATTCATCGAAGAGCGCGTGCGCGAAGCGCCGGCCGAGTATTTCTGGACGCATAAACGCTTCAAGACGCGTCCGGAAGGCGAAGCGTCGTTCTATAACCAGCACAAGTGATACGGCACACCATGAAACTCCAATTTACCAAAATGCATGGCGCCGGCAATGACTTCATCGTCATCGACGCCATCCATCAAGAGATCGACTTCACGCCGGCCCAGTGGCAGCGCCTGGCCGACCGCCGTTTCGGCATCGGCGCCGACCAGATCCTCGTGGTGGAAAAGCCGCGCCTGCCCGGCTGCGACTTCCGCTACCGCATCTATAACAACGATGGCGGCGAAGTCGAGCAATGCGGCAACGGCGCGCGCGCCTTCGTCAAGTTCGTCAGCGAAAAAGGGCTGTCGAACAAGGACAGCATCCGCGTGGAAACCATGGCCGGCGTTATTTCGCCGCGCCTCGAACGCGACGGCAGCATCACGGTCGACATGGGCGCGCCCGTGCTGGAACCCGCGCTGGTGCCGTTCGATGCGCATGGCCTCGATGGCGTGGCCGAGGGCAACGATGTGCTGTGGCCGCTGGACCTGGCCTTGCCGGGCCAGGCAGCCACGCTGCTGGTGTCCGTCGTCTCGATGGGCAATCCGCACGCCGTGCAAGTGGTCGACGATGTCGAGGCGCAAGACCTGGAAACCTCGGGCCCGCTGATCGAGCATCACCCGCGCTTTCCCCGCCGGGTCAACGCCGGCTACATGCAGGTCGTCGACCGCCAGCACGTGAAACTGCGCGTGTTTGAACGGGGCGCGGGCGAAACCCTGGCCTGCGGCACGGGCGCCTGCGCGGCCGCCGTGGCCGGCATCCGGCGCGGCTTGCTCGATTCTCCCGTGCGCATCAGTGCGCGCGGCGGCGAACTGTCGATCGCCTGGCAAGGCCCGGGCCACCCGGTCCTGATGACGGGCCCGGCCGTGACCGTGTTCGAAGGCACGATCGAGCTGTAAGCGATGCAAAGTCAGGCCGCCAGGAACTGCTGTTCCTGCGCGACATCAAGTTCGGCCAGGTAGCACTTCAGGCGGTACAGGCGCTGCCGGTAATTGCCTTCCGGCCCCGCCACGCCGCAATCGACGCGCTCGAACAGGCGCACGACCTGATCGAGCAGCTGGCGCTCCTGCGCCGTGCGGATCAGCACGAGCCGCCGCTTGCCGCGCCCATGCGTGGCGCTGATGTCGATCAACAGACAATGTCCCTGGTCGGCCGCGTGGATATCGAGCAGCAGCGCCTCGGCACGCGACAGGTGAAAGCAGCGCGCCAGCGCCAGGCGCGCGGCCAGCAAGGGGTGGCTCTGGCCCACTTGCCGCAAATGCCCATCGGCCTGCAGCGCGGCGCACTGGCCCCAGTCGCCGGGTTCGCCTTGCGGCGCGATCTTCGCCAGGGCCGCCTCCGCTTCACGGCTGCCTTGCCCGTACGCCTGCAGCAGCCAGTACGCGGCCCGCACGTCGTTGTTGACACCGTCGCGGCGATTGCGCCAGGCATGCATGCCGCACTCGAGCTGGGCCGGGCCATGCCCCAGGTCGGCGGCACGCTCCAGGCAGGAATGGGCTTCGACCACATTGCGCTGGGAAAATTCCGGTTTCGTATAGATGCGCGACAGCACGAACCAGGCTTCGGCCAGTCCCTGCTCGCCAGCCTGCGTCAGCCAGCGCACGGCCCGCTTGAAATTGGCCGCGCCGGTGCGCGTGGCCAGCCGCTGGCCCTGCGCATCCATGCGCGCATAACCCAGCCCCAGCTCCAGCTGCGCCGTGCGGTCGCCGCCATGCGCGGCCAGTTCGCAACACTGCCATCCTTCGGCATCGCCGCCAGGCGCCAAGGCCTGGGCGCAACGCGACAGCAACAGCACCTGCTGCGCCTCGAGGGCGATCGTGCGCGCCCCGGCCGCCGCCTGGCGCTGCAGCAACTCGCGCGCCAGCGGCAAGCCTTGCGACAGGAAGCCCGCATGGTTGCCCTGGCTCCATGCCTGCTCCAGCCAGGCGTACAGCGGCGCATCGCCATCGAGAACATGCTCGCCAGCAAGGCTGGTATCCGGCCCGGCAGCGGCAGGCGATCCCTCTTGCATGGACAACAACCATTGTGCATCGGGCAAGCCGGCCCCTACGGCCGCATCCAGCGCCACGCGCGCCTTGGCGCGCAAGGCTTCACCATGGCTGGCCGCATTACCGAGCACCAGTTGCGCCAGCACCAGGCCCGCCTGTACCAGGCCCGCATCGAACGCCTGCGCGTAATAGGGAATCAGCGCCTTGGCTGCCGGTTGCGCCACTTCGAACGGCACATGCCTACCGATCAGCAAGCACGCTTCCTCGCTATCTTCCTGGGCCGCCCGCGCCAGCCAGTGCAAGGCGGTCGGCAGGCTTTGCGGCACGCCCTGTCCAAACAGATACAGCCGTCCCAAGGCCAGCTGGCAAGCGACGTCGCCCGCGCGTGCGCCCTTGATCAATCCTAATGTTTCGCGATTTGCCATCGATTCTCGATATTGAGTCAATGATTCTAATAATAGTGAGCCGTCTCCAGGCTCATCCATGCAGGCCCTCCCTTAGTGTAACGTCCTTGTGTCATAAATCCGACTAAGCCGGCTGAAGAACTTGATTCAACGCAACAATGTCCTGGCCCGGACACGCCAAGATGGCGAGGCGCCGCTGGCGTGGCGATGGGAGAAAGCGTGCCATCGGCGCGGGATCGGCAGAAACCGCGCGTTACAAAAATACAACAGGGGCATGCGGTTATGCCGCTTTTCACCAATCTTTTCACGCATATTTGACCAATCCCACGCGCCCGGCACGCCGAACAATTAAGGTTCATTCATCGAAACGCGGCAGTTGGCGCATTTCAATCTGCTCGGATCTCGGACGGAACTCACTTTTAATAGGGAATAAGACATGAAAAAATCACTCGTTGCCCTCGCACTCTTCGGCGCCTTTGCCGCCACAGCACAAGCGCAGTCGTCCGTCCAAATCTACGGCACGATCGATGCAGGTCTGGGCAAAACGACGGGTTCGACCACCGCCGTTACCAAGCGCGACAACAACAAACTGGGCTTCAAGGGCACGGAAGATCTGGGTAATGGCTTGAAAGCTATTTTCCAACTGGAAATTCGCTATGAATCCGACACGGGCACCGTCGAGAACACGTCGGGCGCCAATTCGCGTCCGCTGTTCCAGGGTCAAAGCCGCGTCGGCCTGCAAGGCGACTTCGGTACCGTCCGCCTGGGCCGTGGCCTGACCGCCTTCCAGGAAACGAGCACCGGTTTCGAACCATGGTCGGGCATGCCTACACCAGCCGGTTTCCAGACCGACCTGACCGTCGCCGGCTACACCAGCGATCCGTTGAGCGCGCCAGGCAACTCGCGTAACCGCTTCTCGAACGCCGTGTTCTACAACTCGCCAGTCATCAGCGGCTTCCAGTTCAACGCCACCGTGGCCGCCAAGGAAGCGAACAACAACGCGGCCGTCGCAGCCACCGTGCGCAACCTGACGACGAATGCCACCGGCAACTTCGCCGTGCCAGCGAACGTGGCGCCAGCATCGAACCCGTACTCGGTATCGGCCACGTACAACAACGCCCAGTTCGCCGCCATGGCTGCCTACGAGCGTAACGGCCTGCAAGCCAAGCTGTGGTCGGTCGGCGCATCGTTCAATCCGATCGCGGAATTGAAACTGATGGCAACGTACCAGCACCAGGATGACGGCGATTTCAAAATCGTCAATACGGACACCAAATCGTGGGTGCTGGGCGCCAACTATGACGTCGGCCCAGGCAAAATCCGCGCCGGCTACGGTCAAAAAACGCCGGACGGCGTCGCCAAGACCAAGCAAGCATCGCTGGGCTACGACTACAATCTGTCGAAGCGTACCTACCTGTACGCGGATATCTCGAACAAGAAATCGGCCAGCAGCACCAACTACAACAACACCACCTCGGTCAACTACATCGGTCTGGGCGTACACCACAACTTCTAATGCCCCGCAAATCACCCGCCACGGGTGATTGCTGAGCAAGAAATGCAAGGCGGCATGGGCAACCATGCCGCTTTTTTCATGGGCGCGCGGAAAATGCATAGGCGCCCCTCCCTTTGCGCCTATGCCGCCGCACTCTCGGTTAGAATGAAGCGTTCATCCTTCACTGACAGATATTCTCAATGACCGCCACACTCGATTCCAGCACCGTCGCCCAGTACCTGAGCGAGCATCCGAATTTCTTCGAAGAGCATACCGCCCTGCTCGGTGAGGTCAAGCTGAGCAGCCCGCTGACGGGGCGCACCATCTCGCTGCAGGAGCGGCAGATGGAAGTGATGCGCGACAAGTACAAGGCGCTGGAATTGCGCATGTCCAAGCTGAGCCGCCTGGCCGAGGAAAATGGCGATATCGCCAGCAAATTCCACGGCTGGAACCAGGCCATGCTGCAAGTGCGCAACGATGCGGACATGCCGCGCGTGCTGGTCGACGCCTTGCAAAGCAATTTCGACGTGCCCTATGTCAGCCTGCGCCTGTGGCAAATGCTGCCGGAACACGCCGACGGCTGGTTCACGGAAGATGTCACGGCCGACGTGCGCATGTTCGCCAACAGCCTGCAAGCGCCATACTGCGGCAGCAACCGCGATTTCGAAGCCGTGCACTGGCTGCAGGCCGACAAGATCGAATCGACCGTCATGATCGCCCTGCGCGCGCCGAACACCACGGGTACCTTCGGCTTGCTGGTGCTCGGCTCGCCCGACAGCGAACGCTTTACCTCGAGCATGGGCACCGACTTCCTCGTGCACATCGGCGCCACGGCCAGCGCCGCCCTGGCCGCGCTGCGCGCCGGCTCGCCTGCCTGAACACGCCATGACTGCGGCGCGCGGCAAGGCCGAGTGGCTGGACGCCTACCTGGCGCAGCTGGCCACGCAGCGCAAGCTGTCGCCGCATACGCTGGACGCCTACGGGCGCGACCTGCGCGCCTTGCTGGAACTGAGCGGCGATACGCCCTGGACGGCGCTGGCGCACAACGACGTGCGCCGCTACACGGCCAAGCTGCATGCCGGCGGCCTCGACCCGCGTTCGATCGCCCGCAAGCTGTCGTCGTGGCGCGGCTTTTACAATTGGCTCAGCGGTGAAACGGCCGTCGACGCCAATCCCGTCGACGGCATCCGCGCCCCCAAGCGGGCCAAGACCTTACCCAAAGCCCTGTCGGTGGACGACGCCGTGCGCCTCGTGGCGCCCGCGCAACACCAGCAAGGCGCCGCCGAACCGGAGCAGCTGTGCAACCGCGCCATGTTCGAGCTGCTGTATTCGAGCGGCTTGCGCGTCTCCGAACTGACCAGCCTGGACACCCATTACTGCAAGGCCGAGGACGGCCGGGAAGCCTCGCTGGGCTGGCTCGACATGGCCAGCTTCGAAGTCATCGTCACGGGCAAGGGCAGCAAGATGCGCAAGGTGCCGGTCGGCAAGGCGGCCCTCGTGGCGCTGGCCAGCTGGCTGGCCGTGCGCCCGCCGGCGGCCGATGGCAGCGCCGCCCTGTTTCTCAGCACGCGCGGCACGCGCATCTCGCCCCGCGTGCTGCAGCTGCGCCTGAAGGCGCACGCGCTGGCGACGGCGATTCCCGCCAACGTGCACCCGCACGTGCTGCGCCACTCGTTCGCTTCGCACGTGCTGCAATCGTCGGGCGACCTGCGCGCCGTGCAGGAAATGCTGGGCCACTCCAGCATCACCTCGACCCAGGTCTACACGGCCCTCGATTTCCAGCACCTGGCCCAGGTGTACGACCAGGCGCACCCGCGCGCCAAGGTGAAGTAAGTGGGCCAGCCTGATCCATATCAAGCGGATGGGCGCGCATTTGCAAGCTTTTGCAAAATTCCGGCATAATCGTCCGCATTCTTCCGCTTGCGCGGCGGCACCACCGATTACAGCATAGGCATCCTTCATGGCACTGATTCCCACCACCATCCTCACCGGTTTCCTCGGCGCCGGCAAAACCACCTTGCTCAACCGCATACTGCAGGAAGAGCATGGCATGCGCATCGCCGTGATCGAAAACGAGTTTGGCCAGGAAAACATCGACAATGAAATCCTGGTGCAGGACAGCAACGAGCACATCATCGAGATGAACAACGGCTGCATCTGCTGCACCGTGCGCGGCGACCTGATCGTGGGCCTCACGGAACTGGCGCGCAAGCGCGACGCCGGCCTGCTGGCGTTCGACCGCGTCGTCATCGAAACGACGGGCCTGGCCAATCCCGGCCCCGTGGCGCAAACCTTCTTTGTCGACGAGGAAGTGGGCAGCCACTACATGCTCGACGCCATTCTCACGGTGGTCGATGCCCGTCACGCGATGAAGCAACTCGATGAATACGAGGAAGCCCAGCGGCAAGTGGGCTTTGCCGACAAGCTGCTGCTGTCGAAAACCGACCTCGTCAGTGAAGAAGACGTGGCCACGCTGACGCGCCGCCTGAAACGCATCAACCCGCGCGCGCCCATCGCCAAGGTCGATTTCGGCCGCGCGCCGCTGGCCGAGGTGCTCGACATCCGCGGCTTCAACCTGAATGAAAAGCTGGAACTGGACCCGGATTTCCTGGCGACCGAAACGGCGCACGTGCATGATCATGACCATGCGCACGACCATGCGCATGAGCACGCGCACGCACACGAGCACAGCGATGCCTGCGCCACCGACTGCGGCCATGCCGACCACCACCATGCGCGGCACAGCGACGATATCGCCGCCTTTGTTTTCAAGAGCACGCAACCGTTCGACAGCGCCAAGCTCGACGAGTTCCTTGGCGGCCTGGTGCAAGTGTATGGCCCGCGCATGCTGCGCTACAAGGGCGTGCTGCTGATGCAGGGCGCCGAACGCAAGGTGGTGTTCCAGGGCGTGCACCAGCTGATGGGCAGCGACCTGGGCGCCAAATGGGACGAAAACGAAGTGCGCGGCAGCAAAATGGTGTTTATTGGCAAGAATCTACCAAAAGACATTTTTATTCGCGGACTCGAACAATGTTTGGTATAAACTAGCCGGGTTTTGCAAAGTATCCTTTGCAAAGCAGAAACAAAAGGGAAAGTTAAGCACGCTTTCCCGCTGTCCGACACCCAACTTGCTGGCATAAACCAACAAGTAGCCGTCTCTGATCGGCTAGTCAACAAATCGGGATGGCAATATAAAGCAAAGCGTGCCAAAATCAGCGACGAAAACGGCCCATGTCGTTCGCCTGTCATGAAATGCTGGCAAACTGCCGCTGGCCACATGCCAGGCATGCAAGCGATCCACCCAACACGCCCGTTGACGCGCGCATAGCGCGACTGGCATAGAGCGGTAAAAAGTTATCAACATGGCACCTTAGCGGCCGGTAGTCCTGGCTTTCGCCGGCAAGCCAAGGTCGCACGCAGTACAGCGGGACAGCAATGCCAAGCGGAACCTGTACAGTTGCTCGGTATCGCCGCATCAACTGATCAATTTGAAAACTCTGTCGTATCGAAGGTAAGCGAAGTTATGACCAAAACTAATAAATCGACCCCGGCCGCCAACCAAGACATCCCTCTCATCAGCGAAGAGCAAATTCGCGCCATGAGCGAAGATGACTACATGAATCCGGCACAACTGGCATTCTTCAAGGCGCGCCTGCAGCAGCTCGAAAAAGACCTGCTGAAAAACGCCGGCGAAACCACGGAACACTTGCGTGAAACCGTGCTCGTACCGGACCCTGCCGACCGCGCCACCATCGAGGAAGAGCATGCGCTGGAACTGCGCACGCGCGACCGCGAGCGCAAATTGCTGAAGAAAGTGCAGCAATCGATCGCCAGCATCGACGCCGGCGACTATGGCTGGTGCGAAGAAACGGGCGAGCCTATCGGCATCCCGCGCCTGATCGCCCGTCCGACCGCCACCCTGTCGCTGGAAGCCCAGCAACGGCGCGAACTGAAGCAAAAGCTGTACGGCGACTGATCTCCCTCCCCTTGCGCGGCCGCCCCGGCGGCACCGCGATGGCGAAAAAAAAGCACACAACTGCGGTTGCGTGCTTTTTTTTCGTCCCGCGCCGACTACACTGAAGCAGACGCGGCAGCGGAGTTGCCGCTTGCAATTGTCTTTTCCATCCCCACTTTTGAGCCATGGGCGCGCAATCGCATGACCTTGCACGCATCGGCACGAATTTTTTGAGGTCACTATGGAACAATTTCACGGCACCACCATCCTCTGCGTCCGGCGCGGCAAGCAAGTCGCCCTGGGCGGCGACGGCCAGGTCACGCTGGGCAACATCGTCATGAAGGGCACGGCCCGCAAAGTGCGTAAGTTGTATCAGGGCAAGGTCCTGGTCGGCTTTGCCGGCGGCACCGCCGACGCCTTCACCCTGCTCGACCGCTTCGAAGGCAAGCTGGAAAAACACCAGGGCAATTTGCTGCGCGCCTCCGTCGAACTGGCCAAGGACTGGCGCACGGACCGCGTGCTGCGCCGCCTGGAAGCGATGCTGCTGGTGGCCGACAGCGAGTCGACCCTGGTGATCACGGGCAACGGCGACGTGCTGGAACCGGAAGACGGCATCGGCGCCATCGGCTCGGGCGGCACCTACGCCCAGTCCGCCGCCAAGGCGCTGCAGGAAAACACGGACCTCTCGCCGGCAGACGTGGTCAAGAAATCGCTGACCATCGCCGCGGAACTCTGCATCTACACGAATATGTCCCACATCATCGAGACCCTGGACTAAGAGGCCCCGAGAAAACGCCCATGGCTGCGTTGCCTGGCCTGGGCATACAAAAAGCCAAGCGCCTTGCCCTGAACGTTTTTCGGGCACTCTACGCAAAAGAAAGATAGAAAGCCATTATGATCATGAACATGACCCCGTCGGAAATCGTCACCGAACTCGACAAACACGTGGTGGGCCAGGCCAAGGCCAAGCGCGCCGTCGCCATCGCCCTGCGCAACCGCTGGCGCCGCCAGCAGGTGGCCGAGCCCCTGCGCCATGAAATCACGCCCAAGAATATCCTCATGATCGGCCCCACGGGCGTCGGCAAGACGGAAATCGCGCGCCGCCTGGCCAAGCTGGCCGAGGCGCCGTTCATCAAGATCGAGGCGACCAAGTTTACGGAAGTGGGCTATGTGGGGCGCGACGTCGACACCATCATCCGCGACCTGATCGACATCGGCATCAAGCAGACGCGCGCGCTGGAAATGAAGAAGGTGCGCGCGCGCGCCGAAGACGCGGCGGAAGACCGCGTGATCGACATCCTCGTGCCGCCGGCGCGCGACTTCGGCTTCACGCCGAATACGCCAGCGTCCGTCGACAGCGGCGGCGGCGACAGCACGCGCCAGACCTTCCGCAAGCGTCTGCGCCAGGGCGAGCTCGATGACAAGGAAATCGAGATCGAACTGGCCGAGGCGGGCCCGCAGATGGAAATCATGGCGCCGCCGGGCATGGAGGAAATGACGGAACAGATCAAGTCCATGTTCTCGGGCGTGGGCGGACAGCGCAAGAAGGCGCGCAAGGTCAAGATCCGCGAAGCGCTCAAACTGCTGGTCGAGGAGGAAGCGGCCAAGCTGCTCAACGAGGATGAACTGAAACAGAAGGCCATCCAGAACGTCGAGCAGAACGGCATCGTCTTCCTCGACGAGATCGACAAGATCGCTTCGCGTTCGGAATCGGGCGGCGCCGACGTCTCGCGCGCCGGCGTGCAGCGCGACCTGCTGCCGCTGGTCGAGGGCACGACCGTCAACACCAAGTACGGCATGATCCGCACGGACCACATCCTGTTCATCGCCTCGGGCGCCTTCCACCTGTCGAAGCCGTCGGACCTGATTCCCGAGCTGCAGGGGCGTTTCCCCATCCGCGTGGAACTGGAATCGCTGTCGATTGCGGACTTCGAGCGCATTCTCACCAGCACCGACGCCTGCCTGACGATGCAGTACGAAGCCTTGCTGGCGACGGAAAACCTGACCTTGAAATTCGCACCGGAAGGCATCACGCGCCTGGCGGAAATCGCCTATTCGGTGAACGAGCGCACGGAAAACATCGGCGCGCGCCGGCTGCACACGGTGATGGAAAAACTGCTGGAAGAAGTGTCGTTTACGGCCAGCGAAAACAGCAGCGGCACGGAAAACCTGCTGGTGATCGATGCCGCGTACGTCAACGAACGGCTGGAAGCGCTGTCGGTCAACGAGGACCTGTCGCGCTACGTGCTGTAAGCAGGAAGGGGGAAACCGATGGCAAACAAGGCCTTAGCGACGCGGCAGAAAATGCAGTTCCGCGTCGAACCCTCGCAAAAACCGCGCAACCCGGTCGCCACCGCCGCCCTGCAGCGCGCCGCCGGGGCGCATGTGAAAACCGTGTCAGGCCAGCGCCAGCAGGAAAAACGCCTGCTGGCGAAATTGCTGTTGAAAGTTGAAATAGACAAATAGGCCGCCCGCGGACACCCCTTGCATGGGGCGTCCGCCATCAGGCCACTGTGTGCCGCGGCAGCGTCGCCTTAGAAACGGTAGGACGCGCCCAGCGAAAACATGTCGACCTTGGTCGTCTGCTTGCTGCTGTACTTGACGGGCACGCGGTCCCAGTCGAGGTGCAGCGACCAGTTCTGGTTCAAGGCATACGCCGCGCCGATGCCGTAGGTCAGGCCGATCTTGTCCTTCTTGTCCGAACCGCCGCCCAGATAATCGACCTTGCCCTGCGTGTATGCCGCACCGGCGCGGCCGCTCAGGGTGAACGCGTCGAACTGGTAGCCGAGCACGCCCTGTATGCCGAGGCCCGTGAACTTGCCGCGGCCGGCACGCTTGCCGGCGCCCGTGTCGAAGCCGGACTTCACCTCGCCGCCCATATACCCCACCAGTTCAATCGAAGGCAGGGCCACGCCGCCCTGAAACGGCAGCGCGTCGAAACTGTAACCCACGTAGGCCTTGCCATTGCGCTTGCTGCTTTTGTCGCAATCGCTTTGGCCGGCGATGCAATCGAGGCCGGTACTGGCGCGAAAGCCATAGCTGGCGCCCATGTAGATGGGGCTGGCCGGATCGGCAGCCGACGCATGCAAGGGGGCGATGGCGGCCAGCGCCAGCAGCGCTGCGGGGAAACGTAATTGGAAGGACATGGATAACCTCTACAAGTGGATGAGTTGCCTGGTTGTAGCGCGCCGTGCGAGCCACAAGCGGGAGTGTCATCGTTTTTGCCGAAAAGTACTATCTCCTTGTGCAAAGTGCCATTCAGGGATACATTCGGTACCGTCATCCGCCACCAATCTTATCAAAAGGGATATTCCGTGAGTTCACCCGAACTGGTTTTGCGCGTGCTGCGCACCCAACTGCGCGCCGCCGGCATCACGTACAAAGTGCTGGCAGAACGCATCGCCATGAGCGAGTCGAGCGTCAAGCGCATGTTTGGCCAGCACGACATGTCGCTGTCGCGCCTGGCCCTGATCTGCAAGGCCTCGGGCATCGCCATGGAAGACGTGCTGCGCGGCGCGGCCGACATCACGCCGCATGCCGACACGCTCACCCTGGTGCAGGAAAAGTCGCTGGTGGCGCATCCGCGCCTGCTGCTAGTGGCGATCTGCTGCCTCGGTCACTGGAGCCTGGAGCAGGTGGTGGAAACGTATGCGCTGACGCAGGCCGAATGCATCGGCTGCCTGGCGGAGCTGGACCGCCTGGGCTTGATCGAACTCAAGCCGCTGAACCGCTACAGCCTGCGCGTCTCGAACGCCTTCCACTGGCTGGCCGACGGTCCGGTGCAGCAGTACTTCCGCGAACACGTGGTGGCCGATTATTTCAGCGGGCATTTTGACGGCGCCGGCGAAACCCTGATGTGCATCCCGGCGCGCCTGTCGCTGTCGAGCGCGCAGGAACTGGTGCAGAAAATCCGCCAGCTGGCCGAGGAACTGGCGCGGCTGCACCAGAACGACCGGCGCCTTGCGCCGCAGGAGCGCGACGGTTTCACCCTGCTGCTGGGTTTCCGTTCATGGGAATTTGCCGCCTTCACGGCCTTGCGCCGCAGTTCTGCGGCCGCCGCTCCGGCGCCTCCCTACCAGACCGGCCCGAGGAACAGATAGAAGGTGCTCTCGCCGCCCTTGGACGCGCCCGACGCCATGTAGACGGGGCCGAAGCGGGTATCGACCGAGATGAAGGCGCTGCTGGCCTGCGTGAATTTGCTGCTCTTCCAGCGCTCGTTCTGGTCGAAGCCGCCACCCATTTCCAGCGAAAAGCCGGCCCGCACGGCGCCGCCCAGGGTGCTGGGCAGGGACGCGATGCGGCGCGCCATCACCACCCGCGCCAGGGCGATGCTGCGCCCGCTCACGGATTCGAAATCCGTGCCGGACAGGCGCAGGAAGCCGCCCAGGCTGAGCGGCGCCTCGCCGCGCTGCGCGCGCGCCCATTCGCCATACACGTGGCCGGCCCAGTTGCCATAACCGAAGGCCTTCAATGCCGTCAGCGAAGAGCGGCCCAGCGCCGCTTCGCCCGAACCCGTGGTCGAGGCGCGCGTCCAGGTGGCGTCGAGCAGTGCGCCGCGCGTGGGGAAACCGGGCGAATCGAGCGTATCGACGCGGAACTGGACGAACTGGGTGGTGCCCAGCGCGCGCGACTCGGGCAGCGTGGGATCGGCCGGTATCGCCAGCTTGCCCTTGATCTCCGTGCGCGTGACACCGAACTGCAGATCGCCCCAGGTGCCGAACTCGCGTCCCAGCACCAGCGCCGCCGTCTGGCCGTTATACGCCACGCGTGCGCTGCGCCGGCCCTTGTCGAAGACATCCACCGCCGACGAGGCGTACTGCAGCTGCGGCGCGATGTACCACGGATTGCCGGCGCCCAGCGGCTGCCAGAACTGCACGCCATAGCCGCGCGCGTTGCCGATCTGCGCCGTGCTGCGCAACTCGCCGCCCCAGCTGTTCAGGTTCGAGCGCACGTGCAGCAGCTTCAGGGCGAAGCTGTTGCTGTCCCTGAAATCGCTGGACAGCTCCAGGCCCACGCGCAGGCGGTTGCTGGCCCATGGCGCTTCGACGGCCTTGATGGTGACCGCGCGCTGGTCGCCCGCGTCGACCACTTCCGTCTCCACGCGCGCCACGTCGCCGCGGCCATACAGCCTGGCCACCGCCGCGAGCACATCTTCCTGGCTGACCGCCTGCCCCTCCACCAGGCCCGATTGCGCCTGCAGGATGCGCGGATTGATCTCGCCTTCGCTCTCCACGGCCAGCCGCGTGAGCGGCAGGGCCACGTCCAGCAGGGCCGGCGCCGCCAGGCGCAGCTGCTCGCGCGCCGCATACTGCTCCGGCGGCAGCGCCAGCGGCGCCAGGCGGGCGGCCAGCGCCTGCGCGGCCTGCTCGCCGGCGCGCATGGCGCGCGCATAGTTTTCAAAGTCGAGGAAACTGACGCCCGTCAAATCCGGCGCCACCAGGATATCCTGCGCGCGCAGCTCCTTGAGCGAACGCTGCACGTTCTGCTCCGTGAGGATCTGCAGCATCTGCTGCGCCACGCCGATGGCGCTGCCCAGGTCTTTTTCGGGCGCCAGCGGCGTGCCCACGTTGACGGCGATGATGATGTCGGCGCCCATGGCGCGCGCCATGTCGACGGGCAGGTTGCGCACCAGGCCCCCATCGACCACCAGCCGGTTGTTCACGCGCACGGGGGCGAACACGCCCGGCACGGCCAGCGAGGCGCGCATCGACAGGAACAATGGCGTATCGACCAGTTCCACCAGCTCGCCATTGACCAGGTCAGACGCCACCGAGCGGAAAGGCAGCGGCAGCTGGCTGGCGGGACGGTCGCGCATGCCGGCCGGCAGCAGCCGGCTCAGGGCCATCTCCAGCGCCGCATTGCTGGCTGCGGCCGGCGGCGTGGAGATGCCGTTGCGGCTCACGCCAAATTCGATGCGCGACGGCAGCAACAAATCTTCCTCGCGGCGGCGGAACGCCAGCTCGTCGCGCGGCGGCCGGTCGGCCACCACGCGCGCCCAGTTGGTTTCGCGCGCCATCTTTTCCAGGTCCGCCACGGAAGCGCCAGCCGCATACGCGCCGCCCACCACGCCGCCCATGCTGGTGCCGACCACCATGTCGACCGGCACATGCAGCTCCTGCAGCACTTTCAGTACGCCGATATGCGCCAGGCCGCGCGCGCCGCCGCCCGACAGCACCAGGGCGATGCGCGGGCGCGCCGCGACGGGCGCGGGGACGGCCAGCGCGGCAACGGAGGTAGGGGCAGTGGCGGCGGCGGGGACATCGGCGGCGGCAGCCGGCGGCAAGGCGCACAGCGCCGCCACGCAGCCCGCCAGGACGGCACGGATCGAGAACATGAAAACTCCTGGGGCGATGGCGACACGGCGCCATCGGCAAAATACGATAAGGACAGGGACAGCGTTAATTCGGCGGCGGCGGGTTGCTGCTCACTTGCGGCGCCGGCATCATGGTCGCCGGCCGCTGCTGCTCCATCGGCAGCGGCGGCGGCACCAGGTTCGTGGCCGGCGCAGGGGCCGCGGCCGGCGTTGGGGTGGCGGACACCTGCCCCGGCAAGGCCAGCGCCTTGTCGTCGGCCACCAGGTCGATGCGCTTGCTCACGCCGCCATCGCGCAACAGCACGTGGCGCGCATGCACTTCCTGCACCGTCACGCCGGGCACCACCTCGGCGCCTTCCGGCAGGGCCACTGACGGCTTGCCATCGGTCGAGATGATGGCCACGCTGCCGCGGCCATTGCCGGCGGCGACCACGCCCTTGAGCTGGTAGTTGCTGGCCGTGGCCACGCTGACCTGGCCGCCGAACAGCGAAGCGCCCGCCTCCACGCTGGCATCCTGCACCACCGGCACGGCCGGTGGATTGATGGGACGCTGCGGCGCCTTGAACAGCTGCATGGCCCAATAGGCCAGCGACACGGACAGCGCCACGACGGCGAACAAACTTGTAACTTGAGGCAAACGCTTCATGGCTTCCTTGGATTCTTATCTTACGAGCTGATTGATTTCGATAATCGGCATCAGCACGGCCAGCACGATCAGCAGCACCACCACGCCCATGGCCAGGATCAGGGCAGGCTCCAGCAGGCCGGCAATCGTCAGGGTGCGGCGTTCCAGGTCCTGCTCCTGCGCGCTGGCGGCCCGTTCCAGCATGGCCGGCAGCTCGCCCGTGATTTCGCCGGCGCGTATCATGTGGATCAGCATGGGCGGAAAGTGCTTTTGCGCCGACAGCGCGCGCGCCAGGCTGACGCCCTCGCGCACGGCGCCGCTGGCGTCGGCCACCAGTTCCTGCATCGCCACGTTGGTGAGCGTGTCGCGGCTGGTGTCGAGCGCGCGCAGGATCGGCACGCCGGACCCCGTGGTGATGGCCAGCGTGCTGGCGAAACGCGCCGTGTTCAGGCTGCGCTCGAACTTGCCGTACAGGGGCGCCGTCAGCAGCCAGGTATGCCAGCGCCGCTTCAGGGCCGGCTGCTGCAGCGCGCGGCGCCAGGCGAACCAGGCGCCGGCGAGCACGATTGCCACGACGACGCCGTAGTGGCGCACGAAGTCCGACAGCGCCAGCATGATCACGGTCAGCATGGGCAGCTTCTGCTTGGTATTGGCGAACACCGAGACGATCTGCGGCACCACATAGGTGAGCAGGAAAATGACGATGGAAAACGCCACCACCGTGACGATGGCCGGATACGTGAATGCCAGCTTGACCTTCTGCACCAGCGCGTTGCGCCGCTCGATGTAGTCGGCCAGGCGCGAGAGCACGCGCGACAAATGGCCGATCTGCTCGCCCGACGCCACCAGCGCCCGGTAAATTTCCGCGAAATCGCGCGGATGGCGCGCCAGCACGTCGGAAAACGCGGCGCCGCCGATCACTTCCGAACGGATCGAGGCGATCAGGTCGCGCAGATACGGCCGCTCGGCCTGTTCCAGCAGCGCGGAAAAGGCCTGCTCCAGCGGCAGGCCCGCTTCCAGCAAACTGGCCAGCTGGCGCGTAAACAGGGCCAGCTCGGTGCTGGACAGGCGTTCGCCGAAGCCGCGCCGTTTGGTGACGCCGGCGGCGTCGACCTGCGCGGCGATCGGCTCGACGGCCAGCGGCACCAGGCCTTGCACGCGCAGCTCGGCGCGCGCGGAACGGGGACTGTCGGCGTTGAGCACGCCCTTGCGGGTGGCGCCCTGGGCGTCGACGGCTTCATAGCGGAATGCGGGCATGGTGGCGGGCCTAGTCTTTGGTCACGCGCAGCAATTCGGCCTGCGTGGTGGTGCCGTCGCGCAGCCAGCGTTCGCCGTCGTCGCGCATGCTCGTCATGCCGTCATGCAGGGCCACGGCGCGCACCTCCGCCTCGGAGGCGCGATTGTGGATCTGCGCGCGGATCTGCTCCGTCGTGCGCAGCAGCTCGTACACGCCCACGCGGCCCTGGTAGCCCGTCTGGCCGCAATGCTCGCAGCCGACCGCCTGCCAGTACTGCCCGTCGAAGGTCTTGCAGGAGCCGCACAGCTTGCGCACCAGGCGCTGCGCCAGCACGCCCAGCAAGGACGACGACAGCAGGAACGGCTCGATGCCCATGTCCAGCAATCGCGTGACGGCCGCCGAGGCGTCGTTGGTGTGCAGGGTCGCCAGCACCAGGTGGCCCGTCAAGGATGCCTGCACGGCGATCTGCGCCGTTTCCAGGTCGCGGATCTCGCCGATCATGATCACGTCCGGGTCTTGCCGCAGGATCGCCCGCAGCGCCTTGGCGAACGTCATGTCGATGCGCGGGTTGACCTGGGTCTGGCCCACGCCCGCCAGGTCGTATTCGATCGGGTCTTCCACCGTGAGGATATTCGTGGTGGTGGCGTTGAGCATCGACAGCGCCGCGTACAGGGTGGTGGTCTTGCCCGAGCCGGTGGGGCCCGTGACGAGCACGATGCCGTGCGGCTGCGTGATCAGGCCGTCGAACTGCGCCAGCATGGGCGCGCTCATGCCCAGGTGCTGCAGGTCGAGGCGGCCCGCTTCCTTGTCCAGCAAACGCAAGACGGCCCGTTCGCCATGCCCGGTGGGCAGGGTCGAGACGCGCACGTCGACGGGCTTGCCGCCCACGCGCAGGGTGATGCGGCCGTCCTGCGGCAAGCGCTTTTCGGCGATGTCGAGCTGCGCCATGATCTTGATGCGCGAGATCAGCGAACCGTGGATGGCCTTGCGCGGGCGCACCACGTCGCGCAGGCTGCCGTCGATGCGGAAGCGCACGACGGAGGTCTGCTCGAACGGCTCGATGTGGATGTCGGACGCGCCTTCGCGCAGCGCCTGCGTGAGCAGCGCGTTGATCATGCGGATGACGGGCGCGTCGTCGGACGATTCGAGCAAATCCTCGATGGCCGGCACGTCCTGCAGCAGCTTGGTCAGATCGAGGTCGGCGTCGAATTCGTCGGCCATCTGCGACGCGTCGCCGCCGCCGCCCGCATAGGCGCCGGCGATGGCCGCATCGAGGTCGCCGCGCGGCAGCACCGTCAATTGAATCTGGCCGAAACGGCGCGACACTTCGGCAATCGCCGCCGGCGCCGTCGATGCGGCCACCAGCACCTCGACGGGAGCGCCGTCGACGGCGCCGGGCCGGGCCAGCAAGCCGAAATCGCGCGCATAGGCATAGGGAAGCAGATTACTCATGACTGTCCCATCACTTCTGCGGCTGCGGCTGTTGCTGCGGTTGTTGCTGATACTGCTGCAGCAGCGACTGCGGCGGGGTGGCCGCGTTGGCCGGCGCGCCTGGCGGCGGCGTCGGCGCCGGCGGCACGGGACGCGTCACCATGTTGCCGCCCACGGGCTGGCCATCCTGCAGGGCCGGCAGCACCGGCGTGCCCAGGTCTTTCAGCATCAGATTGCCCGAGGCCGGCACGGCGGCCGTCTCGGCCGAACGCATGTAGTCGTAGCGGTCGGCCGCCAGGCTGCCGCTCTGCTCCTTGTTGCGCACGATGACGGGGCGCAGGAAGATCATCAGATTCGTTTTCTTGCGCTCGCGCGTCTGGTACTTGAACAGGTTGCCGAGCAAGGGGATGTCGCCCAGGCCGCGCACTTTTTCCGCGTTGTCGCCCGTGCTGTCCTCGATCAGGCCGCCCAGGACGATGATCTGGCCATCGTCGGCCAGCACATTGTTTTCGATCACGCGGTTGTTGATGGTGATGCCGCTGACGGCCGTCGACGTGGATTTGTCCACGCTCGACGTCTCGTGATAGATGCCCAGCTTGATGGTGCCGCCCTCGGAAATCTGCGGACGCACCTTCAGGGTCAGGCCCACTTCCTTGCGGTCGATGGTCTGGAACGGGTTGGTGTTGGTGCCGGCCGTGCTGGTGTACTGGCCCGTCAGGATAGGCACGTTCTGGCCCACCTTGATGGTCGCCAGCTCGTTGTCCAGGGTGATCAGGTTCGGCGTCGACAGGATGTTCGCGTTGCCGTCCGATTCCAGCGCATGCGCCACGGCGCCCAGGCCCAGCGCGCCGTTGATCTGCTTGAAGATGCCCAGGGTCAGGCCGCCCGTCGGCAGCACCTTGCCGCCGCCCAGCGCCAGCTTGGCGATATTGTTGTCGGTGCCGCCGGCGAACGACTGCAGCGCGCCCACGCGGTAGCTGCTGCTGCTGTCGCCGGACAGCCCCAGCCACTGCACGCCGAACTCGGATGCCTTGGCCGACGTCACTTCGACGATCAGCGCCTCGATGTAGACCTGGGCGCGGCGCACGTCGAGCTGGTCGATCACGGCGCGCAGGTTGCGGTAGACGGCCTCGTTGCAGGTCAGGATCAGGGTGTTGGTGGAAGCGTCGGCCTGGATGAAGCCGGCCGCGCCGCCCGATGACAGCTGCTGCGGCCCGTTGCTCAGCGAAGCGCCGCCCGTGGTGCCGCTTTGCGTATTGCCGCCCAGGCCAGTGCTGTTCATGCCGCTGTTATTCTGGCTGATCTGGTTGTTCGTGGCGAGGTTGCTGGTACCCTGCTGCGCCGAGGCGGCCGTGCCGTCCGACGTCACCACCGAGCGCAGGGTCTGCGCCAGCTTGGTGGCGTCCGCATTTTTCAGGTACACCACGTGCACATTGCCCAGCTGCGTGGTGGGCTGGTCCAGCTTCGAGATCAGCGACTTGGCCAGGTTGGCGCGCGCCGCCGACGGCGCGCGCAGCACCAGCGAATTGGTGCGCGGGTCGGCCAGCACGGACACCTTGCCCGTATCGCCCGCCGCGCCGGCGCCCGCATTGCCGCCTTCCATCAGCTTGTTCACCATCGAAGCCAGGTCGGAAGCGATGGCATAGCGCACGGGGATCACGTCCAGGTCCGTCGAGGCGGGCACGTCGAGCGCGGCGATGATCTTCGCCAGGCGCTTGAGATTATCCGCGTAATCGGTGATCACCAGCGAATTGTTGCCCGGGTTGGCGTTGATCGTGTTGTTCGGCGAAATGAGCGGGCGCAGCACGGCCAGCAGGTTGGCCGACGATTCGTAGTTCAGGTAAAACACCTGGGTGGCGATCTGGTCGCCCTTCACCTGGCTGGCGCCGTTGCCCACCTGGGTCGGCACGGACTGCAGCTTGGCGTCCGCTTCCGGCACCACTTTCGCGTAGCCGTCGCCGGAGACCACCGCATAGCCCTGCAGGCGCAAGGCCGAGGCCAGCAGCGCGAAAGCCTGCGTCTTGCTGATCGATTTTTCCGACACCAGGGTGATCGTGCCCTTGACGCGCGGGTCGATGACGAAATTGATGTTGGTGTAATGGCCCACCGCCTTGATCACGGATTCGATGTCGGCGCCGACGAAATTGAGCGCCGCTTCATCGCCGGGCGCGGCCCAGACGGGCGCCGGCATGCCGGCCACGGAACAGCACAGCAAGGCGGCGGCCGACAGGCGGCGCAGCGAAAAGGAGAAGGTATGGGGGCTCACGGATGGTTTTTTCATTGTCTGAACTCTAAGGCGATGATGTTTTTTTCGCTATTGCTACGGCGCTGTCCCAGCAAATTCAACAAACTCGCCAAGGTCTCTTCATATCCTGCTGCGGCCTGGGCCTGGCCGGAAAACTGCATGCGCCCCTGTTGCAGGCTGCCGCTGCCGTCGAGCAGCAGCGGTCCCTTGATGGAGCGCAGCGTCAACGTCGCCTGCTGCCCCTGCCAATCGAAATCCAATTCGTAGCTGCCCAGCGGACGCAGGGACGACAGGCGCGACGCCATGTCCGTCATCTGCAAGGTGGTGCGCCCGACGGCGGAAAACTGCTGTTTTTCCAGTGCCAGCTGCAGGGTGCTCCACGACAGGCGCATGCTGCCCGTCGGCGCCACGGTATTCAACGGCGCACCGAGGCCGCCCAGGCCATCGGCCGGCAGCAGCAGCGCCGCCGGACTGACCTGCCATTGCGACCACGAGCCGCGCAGGTTCACCGCCTGCGACAGCGCCTGCGCATTCTGCAATTCCACGTCGACCGACCCCCATAGCACGGACGGCGAAATGCGCCAGCTGAAGCGCCCCGGCAGCAGCGGCGTCACGGCGCCGTTCGCGCTGGCCGCCCCGCCGATAAAGGCCGAGCCGCGCCACAGGGTACCTTGCGCGTCGCCCAAGGTCAAACGTCCGCCCGTCTGCTTTTCCACGATACCGGCCACCCAGCCGGCCGGGAAAAACACCAGCAGGGTGACGCAGACGCTGACGCAGATGGCCAGCAGCCAGCCAAGCACGCGCATCATCTTGCCGCGCCCGGGCTCTGGTGCAGGGTCAGGCTGGCATCGACCAGCCCCGCCTTGCCCTGCGCCGTGATCTTCGCTTCCTGCACCGCCACGCGGCCTTCGCGGCGCAAGCCGTCCAGCCACAGCATGACGCTGGCGAACGGCACGCCATTCAATTGCACGCGCGCATACTCTCCCGTCAGCGACAGCGATTGTGGCGCCAGGCCGCGCGCCTTCAGCGACGCGTCAAGGCTGTCACGGCTCATGGGGGCCACCTGCACGGGCGCCTGGCGCGCCAGTTCGCCCGCTTCGCGCGCCAGCGCCTGCAGCTGGGCCGCGTTCTGGCGCAGCTCGGGCAAGCTCTTTTGCAGGGCGATGCGGCCCGTCCACGCCGGCTCGAAGCACACCGCGTAGACGAGGGCCAGCCCCGCCACCACGCCGCCGATGGCCAGCAGCTTGCGTTCCTGCGGCGTGCGCTCGGCCCAGAAGGCCTGCAGGTTCTGCTGCTGGCCCGTCAGCGCGGCGCGCGCCTTGTTGACTGCTGCACTCATGCTTTTGCTCCCGTGGCCGGCGTGATCTTCCACACGCCCGGCGCCGTTTCATTCAAGGCCAGCTTGCGCGCGGCCAGGCCGTCGCGCACCTGCGCCTGGGCGCTGGCGTCGACCATGTCCGGCTTCAGCCTGACGATCAGGCTGCGCTCGCGGTATTCCAGCGACGCCACCACGCCGCGCCCGGCCAGGCCGCCCAGCGCCTCGCCCAGCGCCGCGCTCATGCTGGTGAAGTCATCCATGCTGGCCTGGCCGCCCTGCAGGCGGGCGGCGGCGATATTGCGCCGCATCTGTTCCGCTTCCAGCCCATACACGGGCGCTTCATTCGGATACGCGGCCTTGAAGGTTTGCTGCATCGAGGTGCGCACGGTGGCCGCCTCGCGCTTCAAGCGCATCCATTCGATGTTCATGCCCACCAGGTTGACGATGACGGCCAGCAGCGCCAGGCGCAGCGGCCAGCGCCAGCGGCGCCATTCGGTGGCCGATCCCGTCGCCGTGCCCAGCGCGGCGGCCAGGTCCAGTCCCGCGCCCTTGGCGCCGGCGATCCAGTGCGCCCAATGGTCCGCTTCCACCGTCACGCCCGCCATGCCGGCGGCCAGCTGCTGATATGGCGCCAGCTCGGCCTGCGCCACATACACCGTCAGCGGCACGTCGCCGGCAAACGCGCGCGTCGTCAGCAGCGCCTGCTGCGGCTGGGGCGGCAGCACCAGGCCCAGCCCTTCCTGCGGCGCCTGGCGCAAGGCCAGCTCCAGGGCGTCGCCGGCCGCCTGCAGGGCGGCCGTCACGCCGCCCGGCTGCAAGGGCAGGCACAGCTGCGACGGCAGCAGCGCCACCTTGCGCGCACCCTGCGCCAACAAAGCCTTCACGAGTACCTCGGCCCAGGCGCGCTGCGCCACGGCCACCGTGCGCATGCCGTTCGCATCGGGCGCGCCGGCGGCCAGCAGGCAATCCTGGGTGTCGCCGAGGATGTGTTCTTCCACCAGGCCCGGCAAGGCCGCGCGCAGGCGGGCGCCGGCCAGCGGCGGCGTTTTCAGGCGCAGCAGGGTCACGTCGGCCGCCGTCAGCAGCAGCACCACCTGCTTCGCGCCGGCGATCAGCTGGCCCAGGCTGCCCAGCGGCGCGCTACCCTGCTGCAACAGGGCGCCGCCGTCGCCGGCCAAGGCGAAGGAACAGGCAGGCGCGCTGTCGGTGGACGCCTTGGCAGGGTGACGGATATACAATATTGTCAAAGTGACTCGCTTTCAGCTGTTAATTTTCCCGCAACCAGACCAGGCTGGTGGTGCGCTGCGGATCCGTTTTACGATTGACGAGCGCCACGGCATCGAGGGCGGCGCGGTCCAGCCGCACGCGGATGACGGTGAGGAAGTAGCGGCTCTTCACGTCCAGCTCGACGCCCTCAATCACACTGCCATTGATATTATTCTTGAAGTTTGCAAAATCGACAAACTTTTTACGCGGATTGCTCAAGGTCAGCGCGCTGGCTTCGGACAGCGACAGCATCGTCACGGCCGCCAGCACCTCGGCAGGCGCCGTATTCACATTCACGGGCGTGATTTCCGGCAGCACGATGATGAAATCGCGCAGCTTTTCGATGATTTGCGGCGTATAGCCGGGCACGGCCAGCAAGTCCTCGACTTGCGTGAACGCCACCGGCTCGCTGCCGCCGCCCGTGGTCGCGGGGGCGGCGGGCGTCTTGCCATCGCTGCCGGCGGCGCGCGGTTTCGGCCGGGCGCGCAGCACGGCATCGGCCGTCGCCTGCGCCAGGGAACTATCGAGCTGCAAATTGGACAGCAAGCGCTGGTAGGCCTGCACGTAGGGCTGGCTGACGATGCCCGTGGCCGTGGCCAGGTTGGTGATATTGAAACGCGCCTGCGCGTCGAGCGCGCGGCCCGAGACGGTGGCGTCGAATTTTTCCGTGTCGACCTTTTCGCGGTCCACGTAATCGTCGAGCCGCGCTTCCTCGATGGGCGTGGCCCACACGCCGTCGAGCGCCGTCAGCATGGGATTGTCCTGGCGCAGCCAGAAGCGGGCGAAGTCGACCATGCCGCGCATGGCCCACTGCGTCTGCAGGCGCAGGCGCTGGTTTTCCATCGAACGCACCTGCACCTGCTGCTGCCAGAACAGGCTGGCGACGACCGTGATGGCCAGCGCCGTCAGCAGCAAGGCCGTGATGACGGCCACGCCGCGCTGGCGCGCGGGGAGCGAAAAACGCTTCATCCCGGCCCCAATAAAAAGACTTTCGACAGGCCCGCGTCCTGGCCCGGCATCTGCAAGGTCACTTCCAGGCCCGGCACCTGCGTGGAAATGGTGGCGCCGGCCGTCAGCACGTTCCAGGCGCCATTGCTCCAGCCGCGCATGACCATGCTGTCAACGCCCTGCATCAGGGCCACGTCGGCGCCGGAGGTATCGGTATCGTCGCGCGCCGCCTGCCACAGGGTGTCGAGCACGGCCAGGTCGCGCGTGCCGTTCGACTCGCGCCGCGTCAGCACGCCGCCGCGCAGGCGGTAAGTGACCACTTGCAACTGCTGCGGCTCCTGCTCCGACGCGGCCAGGCGCACCAGGGTCAGGCGGTCATTCTCCGCCAACAGGTTGATGCGGCCATTCAGCAAGGTATTGTTCTGGCCGGCGCCGGCCAGGTGGTCGCAATCGCTCTGCATCTGGGCAAACGCCAGTTGCATGCCGCGCGCCTGCTCGAGCTGGCTGGTCAGCACTTCACGCGAACGCATGATGCTGTCCAGGCCGCGCCAGCCCAGCACGGCGACCATGGCCAGGATGCCGATCGCCACGAGCAGCTCGATCAGGGTGAACCCCTTGGCGGGAAGGTGACGGCGCGCCATCAGTCGTTAAAGGAAAGTAACACCAGGCGCACGATGCGCCGGGCCGGATATTGCACGTCATACACGTTGACGCGCACTTGCCGGATGCGGGGATTCGGCGTGGCCACCACTTCCTCTTCACAGATCAGCTTTAGATCGCCCTGCGGGCAGTCGACCGTGCGCTTGCCCGTCTGCGGAAACGTCTTCGCCAGGCGCAGGCGCACCAGGTGGTTTTCCGCCGACCAGGTGGCCATCATGGCGCTGCGCAAGCCGTCGCTGTTCTGCGTCAGGCTGCCGACGGCGCGCAAGGACGCGCCCAGGGCCGTGCCGACGATGACGAGGGCGACCAGGACTTCCAGCAAAGTGAAGCCGCGCTGGCGACCATGACGTGGGAGCCGCATCATTGCTCGACCGTGAAGTGGCCGATGCCGTCGGCGCGGATGGCCACGCTGCGCTCGCCGCTGGCCAGGGTCAGCACGAAAGGCTTGTCGACCGGTTCGCGGCCGAAGATGATGCGCAGCGGCTGGGCCACGCTGTTCGAGGGCTGCACGCTGAGCAGCATGGGCGTGTTGGCAAACGCCCGCTCGCGCAGCAAATCGTCCTGCGTCACGGGTTGCCACAGCTTTTCATTGAGGACCAGGAAACGGTATTGATTTTCGTCAGCCTCGAACGCCACCTGCCGGCTGCGCACGATGGCTTCATCGCGCGCCAGCTGCAGCAGCAGGGCGATGCGCTCGGCTTCCTTCTGCAGCGCTTGCTGGCCATTCGGCATGGCGTTCAGCGACACCAGGCCCAGGGTGACGCCGATGATCACCATCACCACCAGCAATTCGATCAGCGTGAAGCCGCTGGCGCGTGGCCGGGGCAGTGCGCGACCGGTGGTCATGGCAGGCATGCAATGGAAAACTTACAGTTCCCAGGAGCCGATATCGGCATCGTCGCCGCTACCGCCAGGCTGGCCGTCGGCGCCCAGCGAGATCAGGTCGACTTCGCCCTTCACGCCCGGCGACAGGTATTGGTACGGGTTGCCCCATGGGTCTTTCGGCATCTTTTCCAGGTAGCCGCCCGCCTTCCAGCCGTTCGCGGCCGGTCCCGTGGTCGGTTTCTCGATCAGCGCCTGCAAGCCCTGCTCGGTGGTCGGGTAGCGCTGGTTATCCAGGCGATACAGTTTCAAGGCTTGCATCACGGTGGCGATGTCGACTTTCGCCGCCGCCACTTTCGACTCGCCCGTGCGGGCGATCAGCTTGGGCACCACCAGCGACGCGAGGATACCCATGATCACCACCACGACCATGATTTCGATCAAAGTGAAGCCGCGCACGCGGCGCTGGCGTGTCGGATGGTTTGCTGCGTTTTGCATAAGAAAGAGAGAAGAAGGTGAGTAATGAGAGCAGAGTATAAAGCGGAAATATGACAATGCCTGTCATATAGGGAAAAATTTGTGCGGCGGCTGTCAGGCCGGCAAGACCACTTCGCCGCAAACGGCGCAGCCGGGGTCGCGCGCCACGCGCATGCTGCTCCATTCCATGTGCAAGCCGTCGAGCAAGAGCAGGCGTCCCGCCAAGGACTCGCCCGCGCCCATGATCAGTTTCAAGGCCTCGGCCGCCTGCATGGCGCCCACCACGCCGACCAGCGGCGCGAACACTCCCATGGTCGAGCACGCCTCGTCCGTGAACTGCTGCTCCTGCGGAAACAGGCAGCAATAGCAGGGCTGGGTGCCGGTGCGCGGGTCGAACACGCTCACTTGCCCGTCGAAACGGATCACGGCGCCCGACACCAGCGGCACCTTGGCCGCCACGCAGGCGCGGTTGACGGCGTGGCGCGTGGCGAAGTTGTCGGTGCAGTCGAGCACCACCGTGGCGGAGCAGACCAGTTCGGCCAGGCGCGCGCCGTCGAGACGCTCCTGCAAGGCGACGATGTCGATCTCGGGATTGATGCCGCTCAAGGTCTCGCGCGCCGACAGCACTTTCGGCTGGCCCACGCGCTGTGTCGTGTGAGCGATCTGGCGCTGCAGATTGGTCAGATCGACCGTGTCGTCATCGACCAGGGTCAGCTTGCCGACGCCGCTGGCGGCCAGATACATGGCCGCCGGCGAGCCGAGCCCACCCGCGCCGATCACCAGCACATGCGCGTCGAGCAAGGCTTGCTGGCCTTCGATGCCGATCTGGTCCAGCAGGATGTGGCGCGAGTAGCGCAGCAGTTGAGCGTCGTTCATGGCGGCGGCTACGGTTTTTGCACAGGAATCTTCTTGTCATCGGCCTTGATGTCGGAAGCGATTTCCGGCTTGGCGCCGATCTTGTCCACCTTGGCATCGGCCTTGGCAAGCTGCACCGGCAAGCCCTGGAAGTGGTTCAAGGCTTGTTGCAGCTGGAAGTCATCCTTGGCGCCGTATTCGAGCGGCTTGCGCTTTTTCGCCGTGGCGATCAGGCGCTGCTCTTCTTCCAGCTGATCCTGCATGCCTTCCATGGTCGGCCTGGCCGCTTCCGGCTTGCCATCGTCGCTGCTCAAGTGTTTTTCCAGGTCCGCCTCGCGCACGCGCAGGCTGTTCCAGCCGTCGCCTTCGGCCGTTTCATCGACCAGCAGATCGGGCACGATGCCGCGCGCCTGGATGGCCCGGCCTTTCGGCGTGTAGTAGCGCGCCGTCGTCAGCTTGACGGCCGTGTCGGCCGTGATCTGGCGCAAGGTTTGCACGGAACCCTTGCCGAAGGTCTGCGTGCCGATGACGGTGGCGCGCTGGTAATCCTGCAAGGCGCCGGCGACGATTTCCGAGGCGGACGCGGAACCGGCGTTGACCAGCACCACCAGCGGCACGGTTTTCAGCGCGGCCGGCAGCCTGGCCAACGGGTCGGCCTTGGCGCCCGGCGGCGCATAGAATTCGCGGCGGCCATAAAACACCTGTTTCGACTCGGGCAACTGGCCCTTGGTCGAGACGATGACGGAGTTACCCGGAAGGAATGCGGTCGCCACGCCGATGGCGCCCGGCACGACGCCACCGGGATCGTTGCGCAAGTCCAGCACCAGGCCCTTGAGCTTGGGGTCTTGCGCATACAGCGCGTTGATCTTTTTGACCATGTCATCGACGGTCGGTTCCTGGAACTGGGCGATGCGCAGCCAGGCATAGCCGGGCGCGACCATCTTGGCCTTGACGCTCTGCACGCGGATTTCCTCGCGCACGATGGGGAACACCAGCGGCTTGCTTTCGCCCTTGCGCGACATCGTCAGCACCAGCTTGGTGCCCGGCTGGCCGCGCATCTTCTTGATGACTTCTTCCAGCTGCAAGCCTTTCAGCGGGATGTTGTCGAGGCGGGTGATCAAATCGCCCGCCAGGATGCCGGCCTTGGCGGCAGGGCTGTCCTCGATGGGCGAGACGACTTTCACGTAGCCGTCTTCCATGCTCACTTCGATGCCGATGCCGACAAACTTGCCCTGCACGCTTTCGCGCATTTCCTTGAAGGCATTTTTATCCAGGTACACGGAATGCGGGTCCAGCGACGAGACCATGCCGGAGATGGCTTCCGTCAAGAGTTTCTTGTCTTCCACCTTCTCGACATAATCGGTCTTGATCAGGCCAAAGACGTCGGACAACTGGCGCAGCTCGTCGAGCGGCAGCGGGGCATTCGTGATTTTTTGCGCCACGGCCGGGAACTGCAGCGACATGCCGATGCCCGCCAGTACGCCCAGACCGATCAGGCCGATACTTTTGACTTTGATACCCATGTATTCTTCGCAATCTACAAATTCGCTGCCGCAGCAATGGTGGGGAACTTAAAACTTCACCCAGGTGGCGGGGTCGAAGGCGCGGCCCTGATGACGCAGTTCAAAGTATAGCCCCGATTCCTCGTTGCCGCCGCTGTTGCCCGCGCTGGCGATGGCGTCGCCGCCCTTGACGGCGTCACCCACTCTTTTCAGCAAGGACTGGTTATTGCCATAAATACTCATGTACTGGCCGCCGTGGTCGACGATGATCAAATTGCCGAAACCGCGCAGCCAGTCGGAAAACACGACCCTGCCGCCGGCGATGGCGTGGATTTCGCTGCCTTCGCCCGTGCGGATGAACACGCCCTTCCAGCTGGGGCCGTCACCGCGCTTGCTGCCGAAGCGGGCGGCGATCTTGCCCGCCACGGGCGCGCGCAGCTGGCCCTTCAGGCTGGCAAAGGCGCCGGCCGGCGCGGCCGGGCCCAGGCTTGGGCGTTCCGGCTCCGGTTCCGGCTTGGGTTCCGGTTTCGGCGCCACCTTGGCCACTTGCGGCGGTGCGTCGTCGTCGATCGGTTCCAGCTTCACGGGCGGCGGTGGCGGCGTTTGCGGCTTGATCTTGCCCGATTTGTTTTGTTGTTCTTTCGCCAGCCGTTCCCGTTCGGCCTGCGCCTGGGCGGCCTTGGCGCGCGCGGCCAGCTGGCGTTCGCGTTTTTCCGCCGCGATCTTGGCGTCGGCGGCCGCTTTGGCGGCGGCGCGCTGTTCGGCCAGCAATTGCTGGCGTTTCTTTTCGGCCGCGGCGGCCGCCGCCTGCTCTTCGATCAGTTTCGCCAGCTTGTCGACCAGGTTGCCCATGCGCTGTTCGTCGCGCTCGACATTGCCCACTTCCTTGCGCTGCGCCACCAGGCGCTGCGACAAGCTCGTCAGCAAGGCGGCGCGGCGCGCCTTCTCCTGCACCAGCAAAGCCTTCTGGTCGCGCTCTTCCTGCGCGATTTCTTCCAGTTCATCCTTGGCGTTCTGCACGTCCGCCTGGTTTTTCTCCACCGCCAGCAAGTTGGCGCGCAAGGCTTCCAGCAGGCGCGCCTGCGCCTGCGACACATACGCCATCAATTGCAAGTCGCGGTTGATGCGGTTCGGGTTGTCGCCCGACAAGAGCAGCTTGATGCGGTCTTCATTGCCGGCGACATATTGCTCACGCAGCAACTTTGACAGCTGCGCTTTTTGTTTCTCGACGGTGGCCGTCAATTGCTGGTGCTCTTGCCCCAGCGCATTGAGTTTCACGCCCGTCTCGCTTTGTTCCTGCGCCAGGTCGCGCAAGGCGCGGTTGGCGTTGGAAATGGCCTCTTCCGACTCGGCCAGGGTATCGGCCGCGTCATCCTTGGCGCTTTCCGTGCGGCTGATGTCGCGCTTGAGCGCCGTCAGTTTTTGTTGCAATCCAGCACGTTGTGCTTCCGCGGCCGCCTTCTGCTTGCTGCGTTCGGTGGGCTTGGCACCCTGCGCGGCACCGCTGGACAACAGCAGCGCTGCGCACAGCATGGCACCGGCGCGCCACGCCGGCAGGGGTCGTTCAGCAGAGGGGGCGATGGCTGTGCCGCGGAAGAAAGACAACAAAATTACTTGGCCTTCCCTTGGTTCGCCACGGCCGCTTGCGCTGCCGCAATCGCTGCCGGGTCGCCCAGGTAGTAATGGCGGATCGGTTTCAGGTCGGCGTCCAGTTCATACACGAGCGGCTGGCCGTTCGGGATGTTCAGGCCGACGATGTCGCTGTCGCTGATGCCATCGAGCATCTTGATCAGCGCGCGCAGGCTGTTGCCGTGGGCCGAAATGATGATCTTCTTGCCGGCGCGGATGGCCGGGGCGATTTCCTCATCCCAGGCCGGCATCACGCGCGCCACGGTGTCTTTCAGGCATTCGGTCAACGGAATCGATGCTTTTGGCAAGCCGGCGTAGCGCGGGGCGTTGAACGAGGCGCGGTCATCGTCTTCCGCCAGCGGCGGCGGCGGCGTGTCGTAGCTGCGGCGCCATACCAGGACTTGCTCGTCGCCATACTTGGCGGCCGTCTCGCCCTTGTCCAGGCCTTGCAGGGCGCCGTAGTGGCGCTCGTTCAAGCGCCAGTCATTCTTGATCGGCAAATACATCATGTCCATCTCGTCGAGCGCCAGCCACAGGGTGCGGATGGCGCGCTTCAGGACGGAAGTGTAGGCCACGTCGAACGTAAAACCTTCCTGCTTGAGGATCTGGCCGGCGGCCTTGGCTTCGTTGACGCCCTTTTCCGTCAGATCGACGTCGGTCCAGCCGGTGAAGCGGTTATCGAGGTTCCAGGTGGACTCGCCGTGACGCATGAAAACGATTTTGTACATAGTTCTATCTTCTCAAGGGGTTCAAATCAAAAAAGCAAAACGTAAAAAGACCTCGTCCAGCTTCTATTTTATAATGCGCGGATTGACTTAAACCATTGGACCCTACGTGAAATTCATTATCGACCACATTTTTCTGTTTGCCATCGTCATTATTTCCGGCGGCGCCCTCCTCTGGCCACTGCTGTCGATGCGCGGCAAGCGCGCGACCGTGCTGGAAGTCACGCAACTGATCAACCGTGGCAAGACCATCATCGTCGACGTGCGCAGCGCGGAAGAATTCGCCTCGGGCCACTTGCCTGACGCCAAAAATATTCCGCTGCCGGAACTGGCAAAACGCCTGGGTGAGCTGGAAAAATTCAAAACGCGCCCCATTGTAGTGGTTTGCCAGAAAGGTTCGCGTTCGGCAACCGCCGTCGGCCTGCTGGGCAAAGCCGGTTTCGCTGAGGCAACGAGCCTGGAAGGCGGCCTCGACGAATGGAAAAAGCAGGGTTTGCCATTGAAAACCTTGTCGCTGGCGAAATAAGCCTGCGCCAGCACTCACATAAGGAAGCATCATGACCGTCCCAGTAATTGTGTATAGCACCGCCGTGTGCCCGTATTGCGTGCGCGCCGAGCGCCTGTTGGAATCGAAAGGCGTGGCAGTGCAAAAGATCCGCGTCGACCTCGACCCGGAAGAGCGCATCAAGATGATGGAACGCACGGGCCGCCGCACCGTGCCGCAGATCTATGTGGGCGATACCCACGTGGGCGGATTCGACGATTTGTATGCGCTCGATCAAGCTGGCAAGCTCGACCCCTTGTTAAATGGCACGGCAGCCTGATATAAAGCGGGTTCGAGAAATTGCTTGGTTTTTTGTCGTATTGTTTTGATACAATTGCCCTCGCACCTGATCTGGCCGCGCCTATCCGGCGCGGTTTGAATACCGCAAGCACCATATTTGAACGGTGTGCCGTTCTTGTCCTTTACAACGAAAGCGTTCCATGTCTGACGAAAATCTGCAACCAGTCTTCCAAATCCAACGCGTCTACCTGAAAGACATGTCGCTGGAACAACCAAATTCCCCAGCTATTTTCCTGGAACAAGAAGCACCAGCGATCGAAGTGGCACTGGACGTGGGCGCCGCGCCTCTGGCCGACGGCATCTTCGAAGCCACCGTGACCATCACCGTGACGGCCAAAGTCGGCGACAAGGTCGCTTTCCTGGTTGAAGGCAAGCAAGCCGGTATCTTCGAAGCACGCAACATTCCTGCTGATCAACTCGATCCACTGCTGGGAATCGGCTGCCCGAACATCATCTACCCTTACCTGCGCGCCAACATCGCCGACGTGATCACCCGTGCCGGCTTCCCGCCAGTGCACCTGGCCGAGATCAACTTCGAAGTGTTCTACCAACAACGTCTGCAAGCTATTGCTGACGCCGCTGCAGCTGCCCCGGCAGCCGACGCGACGACGCACTAAGCTTCAAGCAAGACCCCGCCAGCCATCAAGGCTGGCCTGACACGGCGGCCTGGCCGCCGTGTTTCGTTAAGGTTCAAAAATATCATGTTGAAAAGTGCGCTCTTGAGCAAGTTCCGCTGGATGGCCGGCGCCGTGCTGCTGCTGGCCACGGCCGCCAGCCATGCCGTCGATTTCAAAACGGTGGGCGCAACGCCCGTGATCCTGTACGACGCGCCATCGGCCAAGGGCGGCAAGCTGTACGTGGCGCCGCGCGGCATGCCGCTGGAAGTCGTGCTCAGCTACGGCGAATGGGTCAAGGTACGCGACGCCAGCGGCGAAATGGCCTGGACGGAAGCGAAAGGCCTGTCGGCCAAGCGCAACGTCGTGGCGCGCGCCGCGAACCTCAAGGTACGCGCCAGCCCCGACGACAACGCCTCCCCCCTCATCCTCGTCGACAAGGGCGTGCTGCTGGAAATGAGCGAGCAACCGAGCTCCGGCTGGGTCAAGGTGCGCCACAAGGATGGCCAGAGCGGCTACGTCAAGACCAGCGAAGTGTGGGGCCTGTAACGCTGTCCCGCGCCACCCACCGTCCCGTTTGAGGTTGCATGCAAGTTTCCCCTGAAGTCACCCCCGATTCCGTCCCGGCCGCCAAGGCTGCTCCCCGCCAGATCACCGTGCTGGGCGCCGGCGCCTGGGGCACGGCCGTGGCCATGGCCCTGGCCGGCCGCCACGACGTGCTGCTGTGGGGCCGCAATGGCGAGGCCATGGCCGCCATGGCCGCCAGCGGCGAAAACGCCTACCTGCCCGGTTTCCCCCTGCCGCCGCAACTGCGCATCGGCGCCGATTTTGACGCCGCCGTCGCGCATGCCGCTGGCGAACACGGTCTCCTGATCGCCGCCTGCCCCGTGGCGGGCTTGCGGCCCATGCTGCATCAATTGAAAGACAAGGCCATCCCCAACCTCGTGTGGCTGTGCAAGGGCTTTGAAGGCGGCACGGGCCTGCTGCCGCACCAGATCGTGCAGGAAGTGCTGGGAGATGCCATCCCCGGCGGCGCCCTGTCCGGCCCCTCGTTCGCGCAGGAAGTGGCGCGCGGCTTGCCGTGCGCGCTGACCATCGCCTCGCACAGCGCGGCCTTGCGCGCCAGCGTCGTCTCGGCCTTGCATGGCGGCGGCATCCGCGTGTATGCGAGCGAAGACCTGGTGGGCGTGGAAGTGGGCGGCGCCGTCAAGAACGTGCTGGCCATCGCCACCGGCGTGGCCGACGGCCTGGGCCTGGGCTTGAACGCGCGCGCCGCGCTGATCACGCGCGGCCTGGCGGAAATCACACGCCTGGGCACGGCCCTGGGTGGCCAGACGGAAACGTTCATGGGCTTGACGGGCATGGGCGACTTGATCCTGACGTGCACGGGCGACCTGTCGCGCAACCGCCGCGTCGGCCTGGGCCTGGCGCAAGGCAAGGCGCTGGAGACCATCGTGGCCGAACTCGGTCACGTGGCCGAAGGCGTGCCCTGCGCCAAGGCCGTGCGCGAACTGGCGCGCCGCATGGGCGTCGACATGCCGATCACCAACGCGGTGGCCGGCGTGCTGTTCGATGGCGATGTGCCGCAGGTGATGGTGCAGCAGCTGCTGTCGCGCGATCCGCGCGCCGAGGCGGCCTGAGCACGTGTACGAGTAATAAGGCCTAACAAAACCGTAGCGAGCGGGATGAGTTGTGGCTGAGAAGCGGAGCTGTGCTTTAGCACAGTGAGCATCGCAGGCCGCGACCCGCGCCGCGCAGTAGGTTTGGTTAAGTGTACCTAGCGTCCCGCCTTGGCCATCAATATCGTCAACAGCACCAGGCTGTCTTCGCGCGCTTCCAGGGCGTGCGCCTGGCCGCCGAGCAGATACAGCATCTGCCCCGGCCCCAGCAGGTGCACGCCGCCATGCGCTTCCACCGCCACCTGCCCTTGCAGGCACAGCAAGGTGGTTTCGCCGAGCAGATGATGCTCGGGCATGGTCTTGCCCTTGGGCATACACATGCGGATCAGTTCCAGTTCATCCGTTTTGGCCAGCGCGATGGCGGAAAACTGCGACAGGTCGTCGCCATCCCTGCGCAGCACCTCGATCACTTGCCCTGAACTTGCGTGCTCCAGTGCCATCATGTGCTCCTTCAGCAATTACTCGGTGACGTCCTCCGGCTCGTTCGCGCCGCGCATCCATTCGACCAGCGGCCACGCATCCTTCAAGCCTTCCGCCAGGGTCGGCAGCAGTTTCTCGGGCTCGTTCACGGGCAGCGGCACTTCGGTCCAGACAAAAAAGCTCTTCAGCTTGATGAATTCGATATGTTCGGCGTCCGCCGCGAAACCCTTGGGCGGGCGCTGCAGCTTGCCCTCGTTCTGGATGGTGCCGAAACGGGCCTTCAAGCGCTTATTTTTCAGCACTTTGGAAAACCCTGGCGCGTCGTTGACCATGTGTTCGCGCAGCGCCTTCAGGCGGCCTGGCGGCGGCATGTATTCGCCGGCGCCGAACAGCAGATTGCCCTGGCCATCGATCTGCAGATAGTACGTGGGACCGCCCGCCTTGCTGGGCCGGCGCATGTCGTTCGGCGCGATGGCGGCCGAGAACCGCGTTTTATACGGGCTCTTGTCGTGCGCGAAACGCACGTCGCGGTTGATGCGGAACAAGGCCTTCTTCGGATTGCAGTATTTCACGGCCGGATCGAACTTGCCGAGCTCGCCAATCAGCGACGTCACCAGCGCGAGGAATTCCTCGCGCAGGATGTCGTAGCGGGGCTTGTTCATGACAAACCAGGGACGGTTGTTGTTGTCGCTCAGTTCACGTAAAAATTGGGTCAAATCACGCACATGCATGTGTCAAATTCCGATCAGCAACTATTTGGAAAGCTCTTTCGGGAGCGGGCGCTTGCCCACCATCACGTCGAGCGCCGCTTCGCGATTCTTGCGCAGCACCGTCATTTTAGCTTTTCCGCCGGGCGGCAGTTGGGCGATCAGGTTGAGCATTTCCGTCGTGTCGCCGACGGGCTTACCGTCCACCGTCAGCAGGATGTCGCCGGGCACGATGCCCGCCTTGTCGGCCGGGCCGTTGCGCACCACGCCGGCGATGATGGCGCCGCTTGAGCGCTGCAAGTTGAAGCTTTGCGCCAGCTCGGGCGTGATGTCCTGCGTTTCCACGCCGATCCAGCCGCGCACCACGTGGCCATCCTTGATGATGGCTTCCATCACGGTTTTCGCCGTCGAGACGGGAATGGCGAAGCCGATGCCGACGGAGCCGCCGCTTTGCGAGTAAATCGCCGTATTGATGCCGATCAGATTGCCGCGCGTGTCGACCAGCGCGCCGCCCGAATTGCCGAAGTTGATGGCGGCATCCGTCTGGATGAAGTTTTCAAAACTGTTGATGTGCAGGTTGTTGCGGCCCAGGGCGGAGATGATGCCCATGGTCACCGTCTGGCCCACGCCGAACGGGTTGCCGATGGCCAGCACCACGTCGCCCACGCGCGCCAATTCCGACTGGCCCAGTACGATGACGGGCAGCTTGTCGAGCTTGATCTTGATCACGGCCAAGTCCGTTTCCGGGTCCAGGCCCACCACCTTGGCGGGCGCCTTGCGGCCATCGGTGAGCACCACTTCGATTTCGTCGGCGCCTTCGACCACGTGGTTGTTGGTCAGCACATAGCCTTCATGGCTGACGATGACGCCCGAACCTAGGCTGTTTTTCAAGTCCTCGTCATCCTCGCCGTCCGGGTCGCGGTCGCCGAAGAAACGTTTAAAGAAGGGATCGCGCGCCAGCGGATGGGCGCCGCGCTTGGGCACTTGCAGGGTGAGGATGTTGACGACGGCGGGCATGGCGCGCGCCGCCGCGTCGCGGTAGGAACCGGGCGCCAGGCTGCTGGACGCCGTTTCCACCACGGGCACCGGCTTGGCGGCTGAGCCCAGTTGCTGTACCCGGCTGGCCGGGCGCAGCGCGCCATACACAAAGTACAGCGCCAACGCGATCGTCACGGTTTGCGCAAACAATAACCAGAATCGTCGCATACAGTTTTCTGCCCAGGTCAGCCGGCCCGTGCCGGAACGGCTTATTTTGCCAGATTGTTGCTGTTGCGTGCGTTCTGCTGCAGCGAATCGCGGATTTCACGCAGCAGCACGATGTCTTCCGGCGTGGCCGGTGCCGGCGCCGGCGCGACCGGTTCGCTGCGGCGGGCCTTGTTCATCAGGCGCACCATCTGGAAGATGATGAAGGCAAGAATGATGAAATTGAGCAGAATGGTCAGGAAGTTACCGTAGGCCAGCACGGCGCCCGCCTTTTTCGCTTCCACCAGGGTCATCGTCGTGGCTTGGCCATTCAGGGGCAGGTAGTAATTGGCGAAATCGAGGCCGCCGAAAATGCGGCCGATGGGCGGCATGATCACGTCTTGCACCAGGGAGTCGACAATCTTGCCGAAGGCGCCGCCGATAATGACACCGACCGCCAGATCGACGACGTTGCCTTTCATTGCAAATTCTTTGAATTCTTGCATCATTGCCATGAATTTCTCCTTCGGATATGTATAAAAAACATGCCGATCATACTATTGATTCCTGGAGACACCAACTTGTGGTTGCCGGCGAGACCAATTCCGGTACAGCCGGGCGCATCTAGTTCGAAAGAACTAGCCACCTCCTGCAAAAGTATATAAATTATGGTACAAGCAACGTTTTTGTTCTATTCGTTGTTTGCTTCACTTATAATTTGCGGTTGCCAGAAGTGACTTTTTCACTTCCGGATAATCAACAAGAAACTGGCACGGGCTGCGCCATAGTCCGAAGTTCCGCAGGGATGTTGCCACTTTACCGTACGAAGATGCGGGTTGCGGCAATCAGTGGGATAGAGCTTCGGCGACGGTTTTTCGCGGCTGCCACTCATAATAAAGATTCGCATTTTGACTGATTGGGGTTTGCATGAGTAACGAAAAGCAGGTCGATTCAGGCCGTCGCGGCTTGCTCGTCGCCACGTGCGCGGCGGGCAGTGTAGTTGGATTGGCAACCGCGGGAGCCTTGGTAAGCACCTTCCAGCCGTCGGAGCGCGCGAAAGCGGCTGGCGCGCCGGTCGAAGTAGACATCACCACCTTGCAACCCGGCGAAATGCGCACCGTCGAATGGCGCGGCAAGCCGGTCTGGATCCTGAAGCGCACGCCGGAAATGATCGCGTCCCTGAAAAAGACCGATGGCAAAGTCGCCGATGCCAATTCCCAGCGCAATCCCGCCGAATTCACGCCGTCGTACTGCATGAACGAAGCGCGCTCGATCAAGCCTGAAATTCTCGTCGCCGTCGGCATCTGCACCCACCTGGGCTGCTCCCCTTCCTCGAAATTCACCCCCGGCCCGCAACCGTCGCTGCCCGATGACTGGGAAGGCGGCTTCCTCTGCCCTTGCCACGGCTCCACCTTCGACATGGCTGGCCGCGTGTTCAAGAACAAGCCGGCGCCGGACAACCTGCAAGTGCCGCGCCATATGTACCTGAGCGACACCAAATTGCTGATAGGTAAAGACGAGAAAGGCGAGGCTTGATCATGGCTGCTTTCAAAGAAACGAAATTCCCGGCAGACGCTCCCGTCGCCGAAAAAGCGCTGGGCTGGGTCGATGACCGCTTTCCCCTGACCAAGCTGTGGAACGACCAATGGGGCAAGTACTACGCCCCGAAAAACTTCAATTTCTGGTACATCTTCGGTTCGCTGGCCATGCTCGTGCTGGTGCTGCAGATCGTCACCGGCATCTTCCTGACCATGCACTACAAACCGGATGCGGCCCTGGCCTTCAATTCCGTCGAGTACATCATGCGCGAAGTGCCGTGGGGCTGGCTGGTGCGCTACATGCACTCGACGGGCGCCTCGGCCTTCTTCATCATCGTCTACCTGCACATGACGCGCGGCCTGCTGTACGGCTCGTACCGCAAGCCACGTGAACTGATCTGGCTGTTCGGTTTCGCCATCTTCCTGTGCCTGATGGCCGAAGCGTTCTTCGGCTACCTGCTGCCATGGGGCCAGATGTCGTACTGGGGCGCGCAAGTGATCGTCAACCTGTTTGGCGCCATCCCCTTCATCGGCCCTGACCTGTCGCTGTGGATCCGCGGCGACTACGTCGTTTCCGACGCCACCCTGAACCGCTTCTTCGCCTTCCACGTGATCGCCATCCCGCTGGTACTGCTGGGCTTGGTTGCAGCGCACTTGATCGCCCTGCATGAAGTCGGTTCGAGCAACCCGGACGGCATCGAAGTGAAGGAAAACCTGGGCGCCGACGGCCACCCGGTCGATTCGATCCCTTCGCATCCCTACTACACCGTGCATGACCTGTTCGGCGTGTCGATCTTCCTCGTCATCTTCAGCGCCGTCGTCTTCTTCGCGCCGGAAATGGGCGGTTACTTCCTGGAATACAACAACTTCCTGCCAGGCGATTCGCTGAAGACCCCGCTGCACATCGCGCCAACCTGGTACTTCACGCCGTTCTACTCGGTGCTGCGCGCCACCACGGCCGACTTCATGTACGTGCTGATGGGTGTCGTGGCCGCCTACGTAGTGTTCATCTGGCTCAAGTCGCGCCTGTCGACGACCGTCAAATCCATCATCGCCGGCATCGCCATCGTCGCCATCATCGGCATGCTGCCGCAGGTGCTCGATGCGAAATTCTGGGGCGTGGTGTTCTTCGGCGGTTCCGTCGTGATCCTGGCCTTCCTGCCATGGCTCGACCATTCCCCCGTGAAATCGATCCGCTACCGTCCGACCTGGCACAAATACATCTATGCCATCTTCGGCCTGTCGTTCCTGATCCTCGGCTACCTCGGGACCCAGGCGCCAACGGATACGAAAACCATCGTGTCGCAAGTGTGCACCCTGATTTACTTCAGCTTCTTCCTGCTGATGCCATGGTGGAGTGCCATGGGCAAGTTCAAGACCGTGCCGTCGCGTGTGACGTTCCACCCGCACTAAGCCGCTCTCACGCCACGCTCAAAGGACATACATCATATGAAGATTGCAAAAAAACTGCTCGCCATCCTGGCCTTCGTGCCCGCCATGGCTCTCGCCAGCGAAGGCGGCTTTCCGCTGGACAAGGCTCCTGACCGCCAGACCAACATGGCGGCGCTGCAACATGGCGCCAAATTGTTCGTCAATTATTGCTTGAATTGCCACGCCGCCGTGTCGATGCGCTACAACCGCCTGCGCGACCTGGGCTTGACGGAAGACCAGATCAAGCAGAATCTGTTGTTCTCCGGCGATAAAGTCGGCGACTTGATGACGACCAGCCTGGCGCCGCAGGACGCCAAGGCCTTCTTTGGCGTCGTACCGCCGGATTTGTCGGTAATTTCGCGCGCAAAATCATCTTCCGCTGGCACAGGCGGCGACTACCTGTATACTTACCTGCGTACGTTCTATAAAGACGACACTCGGCCGACCGGCTGGAACAATATGGTCTTGCCGAATGTTGCCATGCCGCATGTATTATGGGAATTGCAAGGTGTCCAGACTGCCAAGTTCGTGGAAGAGAATGATCCGCACGAAGCTGGCAAGAAGATTCACAAATTTGCCGGCTTCGAGCAGGTCAAGCCAGGCACGTTGAACAAGATCGAGTATGACAATGCGGTAGCCGACCTGGTCGGCTACATGGAGTGGATGGCCGAACCGGCACAGCAGACACGCAAGCGCCTGGGCGTGTGGGTGCTGCTGTTCCTGTCGGTCTTTGCTCTGCTGGCATGGCGCCTTAACGCGTCGTTCTGGAAGGAAGTCAAATAAGTGAGGCGCCGGCCATAGGCCGGTTTATGCCTGTTTCTGCGTTGTCCGCATGAGTGGACAAGCGACCTGGGGTGAGCCGTTCGCGGCTTCACCCCCTTTGTTTCTAAGGAACTATAAAAAATGATGGTTCTCTATTCGGGTACAACCTGCCCATTTTCGCAACGCTGCCGCCTGGTCCTGTTTGAAAAAGGCATGGACTTCGAAGTGCGCGACGTCGACCTGTTCAACAAACCGGAAGACATTTCGACCATGAATCCGTATGGCCAGGTGCCTATCCTGGTCGAGCGCGAACTGATCCTGTATGAATCGAACATCATCAACGAGTACATCGATGAGCGCTTCCCGCATCCGCAACTGATGCCGGCCGATCCGCTGATGCGTGCCCGCGCGCGCCTGATGCTGTTCAATTTCGAAAAAGAACTGTTCGTGCACGTGCACGTGCTGGAAAGCGAACGCGCCAAGAGCAACGACAAGGCCCACGACAAGGCACGCGCGGAAATCCGCGACCGCCTGACGACCCTGGCGCCGCTGTTCCTGAAAAACAAGTACATGCTGGGCGACGAATTCTCGATGCTCGACGTGGCTGTCGCGCCGCTGCTGTGGCGCCTGGACCACTACGGCATCGAACTGTCGAAGACGGCCGCACCGCTGATGAAATACGCCGAACGCATCTTCTCGCGTCCTGCCTATATCGAAGCGCTGACGCCATCCGAAAAAGTGATGCGTCGTTAAGATATTCCCGGCAAGCAACGCTTGCCGGGACATCTTGAGTCAATTAGCGCGCCGTTTGGCTAGTTGCTCTGCCTCATTGAACTACCGGTGCGCCCGCCTCATGCTGACGGGGGCGCTCCCGCCTCACCGTGCCTACCATGTCTGAAATCTCAACCAAACCTTATATGCTGCGCGCCATCTACGAGTGGTGCACCGACAGCGGCTACACGCCTTATCTCGCGGTCAAAGTCGATTCGCGCACCACGGTACCGATGGAATACGTGAAAAAGGGCGAAATCGTGCTCAACATCAGCTTCGGCGCCACCAGCGGCCTGAAGATGGACAACGACGCCATCCGCTTCCACGCCCGCTTTGGCGGCGTCTCGCGCGAAATCTACGTGCCGGTCGACAACGTGATGGCCATCTACGCCAACGAAAACGGCCAGGGCATGGCTTTCGAGCCCGTGCTGGGCAACGATGACCCGGACGCGCAACCGACGGACAGCCCGGCCTCCGCCGACGTCCCGCCACCGGTGCTCGCCCCCGCCGCCAGCGGTCCCACCCTGTCGTCCGTGCCGACCGGCTCCCCCGAACAACGCGACAACGCCACGCCCGGCGACGACGAGCCACCAAAAAAAGGCGGCCGCCCGACCCTGACACGCATTAAATAGCGTATAATTCGCAACGCGCAGTTTTTGCCGACTTAGCTCATTTGGTAGAGCAGTTGATTTGTAATCATCAGGTGGCCAGTTCGAAACCGGCAGTCGGCACCAAGAATATTCAGTAAAATCAAAGGGTTATAGATATCTCATCTATAGCCCTTTGCCGTTTCTGGGATATTTGCTGCATTTTTGCTGCAATCATGCCCCTCCGGCAAAGCTATACCTCTGCTCCAACCTCAACATAGGAGCATGACATGGCAAGTATTCTGAACCGCGGCCCCCATCAATGGCAAGTCACCATTCGTCGGAAGGGGTACCCATCCCAAACGAAGACGTTAGAGACGAAGAGAGAAGCTGAAGCCTGGGCCGCTATCGTCGAATCCGAAATGGCGCGCGGGGTCTTCACTGACCGGACTGAAGTTGAGCGCACCACATTGGGCGACCTAGTTGAACGTTATCGAGATGAGATGTCGCCAACCAAACGCTCGTGCCGCACGGAACTGGTGACAGCGCGTAGATTGTTGCGCCATTCCCTTGCACTCCGGCCGCTTTCTACGCTGCGCAGCGTCGATTTTGCACGTTACAGGAAACAGCGGTTATCAGAGGGCGCCGCCAACAACAGCGTCCGACTTGAGCTGGCCTACCTTTCCGCTGTGTTCACAACTGCTCGCAAGGAATGGTCAATTGAGGTCCGTAACTTCATCCAACTGGTGCGTATGCCGCCTACGACACCTGGCCGAAACCGCCGCCTAGTCGAGGACGAAGAATCCCGTCTGCTAGCGGCGGCTCGTACATCCAAAGCGCCCGCCTTTGATTTGTGCATTATTTTGGCTATTGAGACCGGCATGCGCGCTGGGAATCTTATCCAACTACGCTGGGAGGACATCGACTTCGACCGCCACGTGATATATGTGGCGAGAACGAAGAACGGTGCAGGCCTGGTCGTTCCACTTTCAGAAAAAGCGGAAACCGCACTGAGATCCTACCCGTGCTCAAGAAAAACCGGAAGAATTACCAGTTTCTACGATTCTGCGGCTCTGGGTGCCGCATTCCGCGTCGCCTGCAAGAAGGCGGGTATCAAAGGTTTGAATTTTCACGATTTGCGTCACGATGCAGCGACCCGACTGGCCCCGCTAGTCACGGCGCCCACCTTAGCAAAGCTGATGGGGTGGAAAACAATACAGATGGCCATGCGGTACTACAACCCGACCGAAGAAGAGCTTGTGACGCTACGTCGAGAGGCAGAGGTTGCTCGCACGAACAACATAGCTTCCGCTGACAAGGCAGCCAGGGGCAAACTCCTGGAAGCAGGTCGCTGCTGAATCCGCACAGCTTTAGCCCGCATCCGGCGGCTGTCAGAAAGCGAAGTGAGCGGCGTAGTTGGACGGCCTACAAAGCCGTCTTGAGTAGTTGCAGTGCTGTAGGACATACGGAGACCTCGGCAGGAGCGCAAGTGCCAGGCCGAAGGCCTGGGCACGCGCAGGCGCCATGCGCCGAAGCAGCACCCGAAAGGGCCACGGAGCGCTCTCGCGCGGAGTGGTGCCTGGCCGCCCACGGCCAAGCATGCTCTCTGGGGGAGCCGACGACAGGGAGCGGCCCTCGGCCGCTAGGCGCCCCGGCGCCGACCTTGAGTTCGGGGGCGTACAGCCCCGGTCCCGACGCGGTCGGGCAACCACCTACAGACGGGAACCGACCAGGGCCCCCGTTGCCGGCTTGACGGCAAATGGGGAAGGAGGTGCGTCCGCCAGGACCGCGACACCCACAGGTGGAGCGCCGGCTGTAGATGGTTGCCCGAGCGCGCGAGGGACCGCAGGCGTGGTGGACCCCTAGGTCCAAGAATTCGGTAGGGCGTCCAGCCCGTGAAGCCGAATTCGTCCCGCCGCAAGGGGGGATTTATCCCCCCGCGCAGCCCACGTCAGTGGGCGTAGGGTGAGGTCGGAGAACTCACCGAAAAGCTGTTTCGCTCATGTTCCCGCTGGTGGCGCTATACGGAGATACATACACTCTGGAGCGGGAAATGAACAAACGAGAGCAGGGAATGCTGTATCGGGCACTAACACTAAGGGCGCTGGCACACCTGGGCTACGCAACGACGCGGCAAATTGCAAAAATAGTTTGGAGGCAATGTGATGGAAGCACGAAGAAGATGGCAGGTCGGACACTTCGCTGGCTTCATCAACGCGGCTACATCGTCACCAAGCGAGATGGTGATAGCGTCAATGGGGAGCAGCTAACAGCCGTCACTGCCGCTGGAGCCGAATGGCTGGCCAAGAACGGAGACCCTCTCCCGTTTGGCAAGGCGCACGCTCGTGATTGGCTGCGCCATGCGCATAGCCACCGCACAGCTTGCAATTCAGTGTATGCCGCTGCTGCCGGCCTGCTCTCAGACACGTGCGCATGGTCCGAACTGGAGATTCGAGCCGGCTTGGCACCATTGAGACAACTAGCCTACAGCCATGAAGGCGTCGTACAGGGAAAAGTACCTGATGTACTTCTACAGCTGACAACAGGCTTAGCTTGGGTCGAAGTAGAAAACAGTTGGCGCAGCGACAAAGACCTCGCCAAAGTGGTGGCCAGTATGCGGACCATGTTCGTCGACAAACGCATTGTGCAAGTCTACTTTGTCATTACAGCACCAGGTGCAAAAACCATCGGCGCTCGACTTCGCAAGGCATTCACTCACGATGCGGAATCAGGATGGCCTCGACAAGTGAAGGAACTAGACTCACAAATCCTTCACGGGTTCATGAAGGTTTTCACACTCAACACCGAAACCCTGGAGCTGTCTACCGTCGCATTCTGAAAATTTCGCATCATGGTGCAGAAAGTGCCCTACTAGGACACTTTCTGCAATTTCAGCAAGAGCCTGGCAACTGGACAGCCACCAGCTCGGCGATTTTTGCTGCGACCACCGCCATTGAATCTTCTTCAGTGCTCAGGCCGCTTCGGGAGGCGAGCATAGGGCTAACATTGAGGAGGGCACCATACGTCGTGTTGTGCACGATTGGAACGAGCTGATTACGCATCAGCAGTACCGCAAGCTCCTTGTCGGCGACGCCCTCTCTTGGAAGGCTGGCCAGCAGCGCTGGGGTCACAAGGACAAGCCCGATTCGCGAGTTCGCTAAGCCCTTGTCAATGGCGCGCATCATCGGCACGCCAAGCGCCAGGTCATTCTCGCTGAACCAAACTTTTACACCAGCCTCCACGAGCAATTTGTGCAACTCTTTGGCTGCCCCCTGTCGGTCGTCCCAAGCGTGACATAAGAAAACGTCACGCAGGTCAGGTTGCTGCGCTGCTCGCGTTTCCCTTTACGCCGTGATTTCCGTAGCGTCTCCGAATGACTCGAGCTGGAAACAGCCCAGTGCAATACTTTGGAATCGGCACCTATACTATGAGACACGCCGCGCTTTTGTTGTTGGGCTACGCCCCTCGCACTTGATGCACTTGCCAGCGCCAAGAGCTCTTCGCGAGCCTCCCCCGCCCCTCCCGCATTTAGCACTACTCGCCTGCATGGGTGCTGTTACCTGATATGGCTTCGTGGGACACCCATCTCGCCACTGTAGATTTGCCAACATTGAGCTCTTCAGCTATCGCACGGATGCTCATGCCTTTGACGGCCATTAACCGTGCACTGGCGCGCTTATCCTCGTTGCGTACAAGACGAGCAGCACCGGAAGCCACGCCACCAAGGCGTCCGCGTGCTGACTGAACTTCCCGAAACGTGGCGGGGGTGTTATGCCGCCAGACGTATCGGGCAACGCTGCGGGCAATTCCCGCAACCTCTGACGAACTCAAAGGCTCCTTGAACGTGTTCAGTGATTCCGCTTGAAGGCGGGCGGCTGCCATCCACTGCTCCAGCCCGCGTGGACGCCAGAACTCACGTACAGCACTGTAGGCCCAATAGCGTAGCGTTTCAAACAAGTCGCAGTTGCGCCCAACTCCAGCAACCCTGGGAAGCCTTTTAGTAGAGAGGTCCACGAATTCCGCCAGATAGCCAAGCTCATACACGGGCGCGTTGGCCGGCTCCCACAGTTGCCAAGCAGGGTGCAAGGGGTTCTTCGCCAACGGCCCCGTAAAGGCGGCATCAGCCCTCACCTTAGCGGTGTAGGCATACTCGATTGCGGCAAGATAGCGCAGTGGCGCGAATCGTGCAGCGGCGGACGTACAAACCGGTGCAGCCAACGCGTAGCCAATATGGACATGGCCGTTTTCCCGATTGATTGAGCAATAAGTCGGCACGGGAAGGCCGGCGTCTTCCCATGCATGAACAGCTCCCCTCCGGTCCAGGTCCAAGATTATCCAGGAACGATGTGCCGGAGGGTTAAGCTGCAGGTACGGTGCCTCGAGCGCGACTTCACGTCGCCGAACGATTGCATGATTTTTAACAAAAGCGCAGTACGGGCGCTTAGGTGCATGCGCTTGAACAAGCGCAACAAGGGCGGCAGATGCCATGGCACGCTCCAGAAGTGGGCGTGCCGCTTGCAGCTAAAAAATGATGTCCTCAGATTACGTGTATGTCCTCGCGCTGCGCGCGGCGCGAGTTAGTCGATACGAGTGTTTTGACGCGGTGCAGCCATACCTAGTTGGCGTGCTGCTATTTGCTGAGCCTTCGTTGGCCTACCGCGGGAACGGGTTAAAGTTGCTGCTGGCTCGGCCTTCGGTGCCTTGGGAGGCAGTTCCACCTGGTCAGAAATCCATGCGTCGACATCAGATTGTCGGAACCGCAGTCGGCTACCAATCTTGACGGCTGGGGGCAGACTAGCGCCATTGCTATGGCGGTTGTAGATGGTCTGCTCTTTAAGAGACAAAAGACTTGCGAGTTCACGCGGGGTGATTAGTTGGTTCATGTGTCAGCGAGAGTATGCAATCACGACGACTGCAGATAGTATATCTCGATAGCTACCCCATATTTCTGCACTTTACCGCTGATTGGTTGCCGCTAATGCCCATCACTTGGCTTACCGTGATGGCTGCCATAGAAAATCAAACCGTGTGCCTGCCTTCTTTTCGCCCAAAATGTCCGCCAGCGAACCGGGTGTCGACAGGCATCCCCTGGTGAACGATTCCAGAAATTGAAGGCCAGGTCCACTTTGGCTTACAGGTCGGCAACGTAGTTTTCGGGGTAAGTGGCCTGCCCCAGAGCAGGTCACTCATTAAAGTGGCCCAGCCACGGTTCAAGCTGTGACGGAAGAGGAAAACTTAAGCGATGATGCGTCCTCTGGAAGGCGCATATGACCTGTCGCCGCGCATGCAATGCGCCAGCTTTTACTTGGTTGCATGCCCTCAAAACACCTATGTCCACGGATATAAGCTCGACTGGAAGTAACTTGTATCTTAGGTTGTGCTTGCCACGAAGCCCTTGTACAACTCCGAAAAAATTGTGCTGCGTGCAATCAGTCCTTACTATGGGATAGCGTGAAAACGACCGTTATCCCGTATTATCCCCGCTCGGTATAATGAGCCAATTTCATGTTTGAATCTCAGATTTAAAATTTATTTCACCAAGTTAAAGCTGTGAGGCGGCCTCGCCACCGTATTCAATGCTCACCTATGCGGTATCACAGTGTCGGCCATATGCACGCTAAAATACTCACTGTGCATTACGCTTAGTTCTTATTGTCGTCATATCCAGATTGGCCCGGGGTCATCTCTGCAAATCGGCCCTCTTCCTTTGCCCGTTTGATATCTTCCGGTGTCCGCCGCGGAGTAATACGGATTTGAGACGCCGAAAAAATCGGTAACTCACGTTCGACGCTGCGCTCGCGTAAGCGGCACATAATCCACGCTTGCTCGGCATCAGTGAAAGGCCACTTCCCCTCACTGGCTTTGTTTATCAACGCGAGGCGAATCCGCTCAAAGTTCTTCTCGGCAGTCCACCCCGGATATTCGCTCTTCTTGCGCTTGAAGTAGGTCACGAGCTGGTCTGCGAGGTCGTCGGCAACTTCAAATCGATGCATGACTTCTTCTGGCGACCGGCGCGGGCTTCGATACATGCCATCATCACCGCGGCAAAGGGCCAGCTTGAGTTGGGCGCCGCCCACGGCGGCGATAATCGGCTCGTTCGGAAAATCCGGGTGTAGCTCACGTGGTCTTGAATTCGAAGGTTCGGACATAAGGCATTTTTCCATGAGTATCAGAAAGTGCTCTCCTTCAACTTCTTCTGTAACCTGGCGGGGGACCAGGGGCATTCTATTGGCAGGAGGAAGCAACACCCTTCTGACCGTAGCAGCCGCGAGTATGTGCGGTCAACGGCTTTCGAACTGAGGTTGGCAGATTCGACGTTGTGGACTATACGGTCGGTTGCGCAGGCACCACGCTGGCGCGCTTGCTGAGGCCGCGAACCTGGGCACTGGGAATGTCGCTGTTGACGACCGCGACGTGGTCGCGTTCGTTATCGTCGCTGAGGCGCAGCCAAGTTCAACACCTGGTCCACGACGGGTTGAAGAAGAACAAAATCGTAAAACTCAAAGACTACCGCCGAATCACTCACCGATGTCCAGTCCAGCATTGGCGATGTCTTCCGCGCGACAGCCTCACCGCTTCGGCTATCGGTGTCGATGACCTCCACAATTGCTCGCGCTTTCCGGACATCATCGAGCAGCAATCGTATTGCCTCAGCAGAAAGCGCTCCCATGCCAACCATCGTGCAGAAGTCGTCGACCGATAAACGATGGCCTCTGACATCTTTGCGCGCGCCGGCGTAGGCTATAACGGCTTTCAAGACCACTACGCCTGCTGCGGAAAGCCCGTTCAGTTCAATGTCTGTGACGACTAGCTGCGCCATGTTTGATTTCCCTATGCCAGTTCTACGAAGTAATGACCTTGCCTAGATGCGGCGGCTCTTCGAGCAGGTGGCGAGAGACACTGAACCTGACGCCGTCATCAGTCAAAAAGATGCCTTCAAAGACACTGAAACGATGAATACTGCGAAAAGTTTCTTTCATGGTTTTCTTTCTAATGATGCGAACCGGGCCAGGTTCCCAGCAGTGCAGAACCATGACGGTTAGATAGCGACACCACTCCTATTGAGAGGTACATCCGGCGTCCCAGCCGACCATATCCGAAGTCTGGTTGCGCAAAGTAGCGCGCCATTCGGCCAGCTTTTTCTGGACATCCGCAGGCGGCGTCGTGGCGATGATTTTTTCTTCCGTTAGCTTTCGCTCGCGATTCCTGGCTGCGACGGCTGCAGCATTACATTTATCGAGCTTCTCCTTATTAGCTCGCGCGGCCTCGATGCCCGCGCTCAGGTCCATGGCTTGGCTCACGTCCACAAAGTTCAGCCGATAGTCGGAATGGGGCGGCAATGCCTTGCTATGTTCGTAGGTTACAAGGTCCTGCAATTTGGTGCCCGGCATGAGAAGTGATTCAAACCCGTTTTCACTAAAGAACGCCAGGAAATTGCTTGGCCGAGTAAATTTGACAGAGCCAGCTCCAGGGAAGAGGGGTACGCACTTTTTCTCTTTACCACATGCCAGCCACTCCACGGTCATATCGGAATAGGCGCTCATCCCCCAATCGGAAACATCGGCAACCATGGCCTCACCCGATTTCAATTGGGCCGTGATGTGCAACGGTACGTACTTCTTGTTCGTCCGCTGCGCGGTGACGTAATCCAAATCCTTAGCGTTGATAATCCGCGAACCAAACCGGAGAGCCAGAATCGTCTCGCCTGTCGACCAAACCCTGGCCGGCTGAGTGCCGTTACTCAGCAACGTATAGCCGATACGATTGTCAGGATAAACCTTTAGGTCGGACACCTTGGTCAAGTCAGGTCCACTCGCACAGCCGGCCAGAGCTGCGGCCACCGCTGAAATACCCAATAAATTCTTTAGTTGCATATAACTCCCCGCATGAGACTGCTCAACCAAAGCAGTTATGAATTCAGTCACCAAAATTTCCTGCAGGAAAATTCTACGTATTTCGTAGAGAAATCGCAAGCGCATTCTACGATTATCGAAGAATGCGCAAGATAGGTAAGTTTGAGTGGAGTAAGTCGTTGTTCGGGGTCCGATTACGGGAGGCCCGATTGCGCGCTCAGATTCCACAAGATAAGCTAGGGGTCGCCATCGGTTTAGATGAGACTACGGCAAGCGCGCGCATTAGTCGTTACGAGACCGGAGTGCATGAGCCTCCTTTTGGGACTGCAGCCTTGCTTGCGAAGGTATTAGACGTGCCCACCGCCTATTTTTACTGCGAGAGTCCCGAGCTGGCTGAGTGGGTGATGGCGTGGCACCGATTGAATGAAGACGACCGCATGCGGGTCATGTCCCACATCGAAGCGGCGCAGTAAACTTTCTCGGCAACCAGGGCGCCAGCGCTGTTTGCCAATCTTTCACACGGTTTAGCGACCGGGTACTCACAATTGCAGCATCCCCTCACCCGAGCGAAAACGTCATGAGAAGTGTCCTAGTAGGACATTTTTTATCATTTCAATAATTAATGCGCCTACCGCAACAGCTCCTCTCAATCCACCAGTTGCGAAAAATATTGCCGCATGGAAAAATAATCCCAGCTTGACGATTGCTTAGTCCCGAGACCCTAAAAGCGAGCCTTTCTCTCTTTTTCTATTTGACCGCGACGATGTTGACTACACATCGAATCGCTACCGTGCTTACGTTCCAAGCCCCAAAAAAGTATGAGCCTCGGCGCCGAGCTTAGGCAAGTCCATCTTCAATTCGTTTTGATAAATTTTCACAAGACATTTACGTTCGAGGCCTTTCAGCTGTGCTTCAACATCCGAGATATTCGCGCAGTTCTCATACGCGGCAAGATATCCATTACGTTTAGCAACCAATACCGCGCCAAGAGTTCGTAATGTGACTTTCCTACTCAGCAGCTCTTTTATTGACCCGTAGCAAAGCATCTCATCCCTGATTCGCTCTCGTTGCTTTTCGGACAACCTTAACTCAAATCCATGTATGCACGGGGCAAGTTCCAATCCTAAAAATTCCGCCGGCTCATGCGGTGCATAAATAACGGACTTGCTCGCAGGGGAGTCAAGAGGAGGAATGGTCAAGTTGATTTTCGCAAATTGCTTGTGGCAAAAATCAGCGATACGCACGCAGTCCGCCCAGCTACTACTAAAGAATATCAGGTCATCGGCGTATCGCACAGCTGGAATACCAGCCTTCACAACCTGGTTGTCAAATGCACCTAACAACAGATTGGAAAAAAAAGGTGACAATGGCATACCTTGGCGGAGTCCCTTACCAAGTTTAATTCCGAGTGTCGCTATCCTGCGCTGGCTTGCACCGCTTGACGGCGGCCGTACCTCACAGTGCATTGCGTCGATGAGTAATCCATGCAAGCTGCGTTCGCGAATCACCTTTGTAAGCACGCTTTCGAGAATGCCCCTATCGACCGTGTCAAAGAAGGCCGTAATGTCAGTTTTAAAAACCCATGCGTTTCGCGCGCGTTCTACACAAGCAATCGCTGCGGCATCCTTCACAGAACGGTCCTTGATAAAACCGTAGCTTATGGAATTTGCAAGCTTGCCGTGGTACTTTTCCGACAAGAAATTGAGAAGCGCTTTCTGCACCACCCTATCCTTGACGGTCGGGACGCAGATAAGCCTGTCCTTCCCATTCGGCTTTTTAATTAAAACTGGTCGTAGCTCACTGAACTGAAAATTTCCTCTTGCGAGGGTTCGCGCCAGGCCTTGGAGAGAATACTTGGGGTTTTCTGCAAAGTCATTCACAGTGACGCCGTCTACGCCAGCCGTGTTTCTGGATAGAGGTCGAGTATTGCGGAGGATATCGGACCACGCTTGGCTCAGAGCGGCCAACGATAGGGTTTGAAGACGGGCGTTACTGGACATCAGCTCTCACGCTGGTATTGACTCTCCCGGACCAGCGGCTTGACGAGGCGTCGACGACATCCGATTCGCAGTGCGCCTCTTGCGAGTCCACCCTGAACCTGACACCGCCGCTGACGATAACGCGATTGCTCGCATTGGCGCCATTTTGCATACCGGAAACGTGCAGTGCAAGCCGCAGAGATGCCTTTGGCCCCAAAACCAAACCGCACGAAACGGTTAAATTTTCACCCATTACCATAATACCACAATCCAGGTCGGCGCGCAAGCCTAAAGCAATGACTAGCGCGATGCTCGCAGCGACTTTCCGCCACGCGCGGTTAATAAACCTCGAACTCAACGGCTGGGGAGCGTTTTGCGCTCGCGGCGCGACCGCCCCCCTGCTTCTCGCCCGCTCCACACGTTCGTTATTCGCCTTCCCAAATGAACCGGGAGTAGAAGACGAATCCACCGATATGTCGACGACATCCGATTCGCAGTGCGCCTCTTGCGAGTCCACCCTGAACCTGACACCGCCGCTGACGATAACGCGATTGCTCGCATTGGCGCCATTTTGCATACCGGAAACGTGCAGTGCAAGCCGCAGAGATGCCTTTGGCCGCTACCACCACTAGATTGTATCTCAACTATGCTGCGAACGGTTCAAATCCATCCCAGTTCACACCACTGCTCACACAGTGCCAAATTTAAAAGCGCCGTCTCGTTTAAACAAGTCATTTTTTCCAAACCGTAGCCGAGGAAATATTCCATTATCAAGAGCAAAGTTAAAAACTTCGAAATAGGCATTTACAAACTCGTTCGCATCCTCACAATAAGACGTATACCTATTAAGCTCCGCATAATCTAACGCGACACATGGCAAATTAATTTTGTCGAATAATTCGAAAAGACTCTTACTATATTCCTCAAAACTATCATTAAACAATTCACGAACTATTACTAAAGATAGAATGCTTCTCTTAGCCAAATCGATAGTTATCTCTTCATCGTCAATAATCATCTTAAGTGGCTGAATTTTATCGAGGTACCCTATCGCACCTGATGCTTGGCTGACACCTTCTTTTATTTGCTTTATTGCCTTAAGTCGCTTTCTATCTAAACTATTTCTAAGCATTTTTTCGGTGTTAGGTGAATCCTTCGCTTGGATTATGATGCAGACTTCGTCAGTTATGACGATTATGTCTGCAATCTCTTCCTTGTCGTAAACTCTCTTCGGAGCGTGATAAATTTGCGATGGGGAAAATATTCGTTGCAGAGAAAGAATTATGTCAATTTCTTGAAATTGACCGGGCTCTGTTTTTATTAGTGTCGTGTGACCGAAACCTTTCGCTCCGTGAAAAGCATAATTCACTCGACGTGCATCTATTACATCGACGGCATCAGGATAGAGTGGCTCATCGAAATTTATCGAAATAGCGTCAGCATCATCCAGATTTGAGCGAATACCGAACCAAGTAGCGGCATCATTGGTCAGCTCGTGAATAATCTGGTGGGAAAGCACATAAAACCCCGAACCGCCAAGAAGTTCCCGTGTCTTGACTGGGACTTCAACAGAAGCTGCGTAGCCGAGAAATTCACGATTATGCTCATCAAAAAGATAAACCCGCAAGTTCCCACTCAATAGGGCAGCCACAATCTCCTTGGAAGCGCGGTCGTCCGCCAAAGCAGTCCAAATCGTCAACGGATTGTCTGGGTCATCAAAGAACGCAGTCATTAAACCAACAGTCGCCATACCCGAAACCTTTAACGGAATAACATAAACCTTAAAGCCACTATTCATCTTTGCGGTCAGGAGGTACTGGTGCAACATCTTTACTATGAAAAATGGCACAGGCTCATCTTTCATTTGAAATCCGTGAATACCACCCGGCATACTAAGAACTTCATCGACAATTTCCGGATAAAGTATTGTAAACATATCATCCTTTAAATTTTTAACAATCAAGGCATAACACCGGAAGCTCAAACCACTACCCCTTGAGCACCTGTTCTGAGTTTTCTAAGGGCTCCTCATAAGATTGAAGAATTTCGACCCACACATACTATATGCAATGACGGCGACTGCAGAGAGTATAGGTCGATTGCTAAGCAAGCGTTGACCTGAGGGTCATCACAAGCGATACTTGGTTCACATTCAAAACCGAGGAAGTTCCCGTGACCAAACATCCCTGATACCAATGTCCCGAAATTCCCGGCTTCAATGCAGCTGGCACAGCAGAAAGGCCAAGTCGAGTACTCTAAGCCTTGGGGTGAAAGGCCGTTTTTTCATTATCAAATCTGAAAATTACACTCCAAAATACGCAGGAAAAAATATGGTACCTGATGGTTTAAGGGCATGTAGCAGAGATGACTTTTCACTGGGTAGGATATGACGAAAAAAATTGATGTTCGCGCCACGCCACCAGCGGCTAGTGGAGTATTCTGCGAGAGTCCTTCCTGGGGACTCCCTGCCGAAGGGCAGTTAACAATAAGCGCGGATGATATGAAATTGGGAATCGCTGTCGATACAGCTTGCGGTCACATCACTCCAGCAGTGGGAAATGTGTTCGTTGACCTCGGTTTCCCGAAAGACGAAGCTGAACAGTTAAAGACAGAGTCGATGCGACGAATATGTAAACAGGGTGCACGGTAAAAATCTAGCCAATTTATTGCCTCAAGAAACGGCTCAATTTGCTGCCGATGTGAATCGTTACATTCAAAAGTACCGTTGAAAACCATTCAAGTGCTGGTGGGGGAAATTTAGGAAAACCTGTACTGCAGCCACAGCAACCTCAAAAGTAGGTATGCGCCGCGCTTGCGACAACGCAGTAACTCACTACCCGCTCGAGCACCTTACCACTAGGTACCGTGCATGCCACGTTTGCGGAAAATCTGCTGCAGTGAGGGCGGTAAAGCGTGGTAAAATTCAACATAGCAGTGCATGTTAAGCCACTGATTTTATTGAAAATTCCTGTTGATTACAGTGCATTGATGTCGATTGCTTATCAACAATTTGTGGGATTGGATACATTCGTTACCCCCTTCAAACATGACCACAACGCTCGACTCCCTTCGCCTGCTCTCCCGAGCTTATACCCGACCAATGCTTACTCAGCTTGCCAGAACAGGAGACGCACGGGCGTTGACGGACTTGCTACTTACTCATGTACAGGTCGGTGATGATGTCGCCGCCCTGCGGTTGGGTGAATTGTTTGAGCGCGGATGGAGCAGGCTTTCGGCCAATTACCGAAACGAGTATGTCTACAAGAATGAGCTAGCAACGCGACTGGTCTTTAAGCGTCACAGCCCCCGTACAGCAAGCTTTCAGGTTGAGCTGCGCATCGGCAGCTCAATCGCCGATGTCGTGGTCGCGAATGGCACGACAACTGCTTATGAAATCAAAACCGAATTCGATTCCAGTAGACGCCTTTCCTCGCAGACCAGTGACTATCTCAAGGCCTTTGACAAGGTTTACGTGGTTACTCACCCTGGTCATATTAGCCGCTATGAAGGTGAACTTGACCCACGCATCGGACTAATAATACTTTCAGATAAACATGCTCTTACGCCTTATCGCAAAGCAAGTCCTAATGCCGAAAACGTTGACCCCCGAACCATTTTCCGCTGTATGCGCCGAGATGAGTATATCCGCGCTATTGAATCATATATTGGCGAGGTCCCTACGATGCCAAATGGGCTAATTGCTGGTTATTGTGAAGAGTTGTTTAAACAGCTAACGGCTAAGCAAGCTCACGCATCCTTTGTCAAAGCTCTTAAAGCTCGTACAACTGGCAAATGTCATGTAGACTTTGTTTCCAGATTACCGTCGTCTCTACGCGCTTTAGGGTATGCGACTCCGCTCTCCGGACGTCAACGAATTTCGCTCTTAGAATCTCTGGCGAAACCGGTTCAGCTACCCATAAACTGATGAGAGTCTGGTGGTGAGTTCACTAAACCGTCCGGAGTCATCCAATGTACTTTCCATACGTTTTTGGTCGTGCGTCAGAATTGCTTGCCATTCGCAGCAGTAGTAAAAATTACCTGTCGTCCGGGTTGGTTGTGCCAATTATTGAACCTGTAGTCGCCAAGCCAGCAGCACTCATCAGAGCTATTGAGGAAGTCGGTAATAGAGCGCAGAAAGCTATCGTAATTACGAATCCATCGCAAGGCGAGTTAAAGGGAGGGCCGCCGCCGACATGGGTAACGAGTATTGATGGCGCGCTTGCCACGCACCCAACGCTCATACCCGGATTTTTATGTCGCCCAGGAGTAACGCACTCGGCAGTATTGAGCTTCTTAGCAAAATATGGTCAACGTGACACCGCCCTGCTTTACCTGAACTCAGGTCTTCCCGATGCCGCTTTTAACTCGCTAGCAGCTATCCCACACGTGGCCTACCATATCGCACTGCAGGGCAAAGTGCTAAGTTCTCAATTAGCATTGCTTCCTCATGCCAAGAAGGTGCATGTTTTCGACCACTTCAATAAACAACCGCGCAACGCTGACTACGGTGGGGAAGAACTCTTCACCGACCGGCACAGGTCATTCAACGAACATGGAGCCGGGTTTGGCGACTACACGATTACTGGTCCAGAAGTGCAACTCGGAGGCGGCCCTCCTGGTGCAGTAGCGGTTCACATCACTTACAAAAAGGCAACTGACGGGAACCTCTGGGTCCAGCACTTTGTATCTGATGATACTGATGTAAACATCGGTACAACTGGGGAAAAATTTCTGCAAGCCATCTCGAAATTCGCTAGTCAATATCGAAGTCGCGTAGCAGAGTTCGGGGCAAACGCAGCCGTCAATGATTACATGAAAGACCACAATGGCTCCCATTTTCCCGGCTTGCCCAAGAACAAAGAGCGGCAAATTCAGCACCACATCGCACGCATTCATGATTTTTTACTAACAGGAAACTGACTACGCCCAACTATCCAATCGTTGGTAACAGCAAGTCCAGCAAAGCTTACCTTTACTACCTTCTACTTACTATTTTTGCTGCAATTTTGCTGCAGTGACTGCGGTAAATAGTAGTAAAATGCGGTACAGCAGAGTATGTTAAGTCATTGATTTTATTGAAAACTTCTATTGATTACAGGGCATTGAAGTCGATTTGTAATCATCAGGTGGCCAGTTCGAAACCGGCAGTCGGCACCAATAAATTCAAGCACTTAGCCCAATCCTCAGGATTGGGCTTTTTGCTTTCTGGACGCCATGTAACCCCTGTGTAACCCGGCTTGATCAATCAAGCCGGACTAACCAGCGGCCTGTCGCACCATGCACAGGTGCGACACCCTTCTCTCAAGCGCCAAGAACGCGCCGGATACCCTCTACCGGCCAGGCCAGACGGCCGTTCACACGAACCGGCCGCAGAGGCCCATTTTCGGCGGACGCCCATACCCGCAATGTCTGCGGTTTTCTCCCAAGGTGGTAAGCAGCACATGCGGTGTCGACATGTGTTCGCCGTTCCAGCTCAAGCGGCATGAAGCCCAGCCAAGATTGAGAACCTGCCATCTGGTGTTGTACTGCTTGCGGTTGTTGCTGATCCATCCATCGCCTCGAAATTTAAGCGCCGGACAACAGGCCAACCTTCAATGGTCAGCGCCACATTGTCCAGCACATGTCCGACAACGCCAGGGCACTGCCCCAGCCCAAGAATACTGTTCTGTATCGACGCCGCCCATGACGTGCAGTCAATACGCAAGCGCCTTTCGGCGCTTGTCCCCCACCCGGCTTCAAGAGCCGAGCACAACTCTCATGCAGTTTCCCGCGTTGCTCTACCGGTAAAAACGACAAGTCACTGGTGGCGCAACACTGGTTTTTCATATTCAGAGATGGGGACGGCAGACATCGTCCCAGCCATTTGGCCTGGCTAATGTGTCAGACAGCTACAAGACTGGCCTAAACCTGTGAGGAACCTTGTCATGAGGAGAACAGGCTCTGTTGATTAACTGTAGCAAGCCAGCTCTACGCAAAATTGAAGCCGTTGCGGGATCGTTTTCTTTTCGCGTAACTGCTGCAGCATCTGACGTACTCGTCGTGATGTAACCCCCAAAATCTGCGCAAGATCAGAGGTAGACTTGCCGCTTATAAAGCGTGCGACCGATAGCAACTTGGCTACGGTAGTCTCATCCGACAGGAACGTTCCTTCTTCGCTATCGTCGTCGGTTGATACAGTGATATTCTCAATCAACGCGCGTGTACGTTCGCCAATGATGTCGTCACTGTCGAGCGAGATTGCGAACGTGTAAGTGCCAAGTTGTCGTCGCATTCGCTTTTCCCAATGCCCGAAAATAAACTGGCATAGCGTACCCCTCGTTGGGTCGAACTCCTTACCTTTTTCCAGGATGATGAGACTGAATTCTTGGCGACCATCTTCCCAAGGCAATCCATATTTTGCCGACTTGGCTTTGATCTGATCCCAGTGTTCTTGCGCAAACGCAACGGCAAGATGGGCTATTTGGTTTGGGGTAAAAAACATGCTTTCCTTCTCTAGTAATACAGGCTTAACTAAGATTTGACGGAAGCTCTGTGCGACTAGAAGAGGGACTCCCCCTTCAACCCGGCCGTACTCGGGCAAACCTTTGCACATGCACAAGCGAAACAAGCCGTGGAGCAGTACACGGCATGCTCCAGACAGAGGCAAGAAATTTTGGATAGGTATGAAAGCGAAGCGTCAGAAAGAAAAACTGTCGACACAAAGGGGGAGATGCACAGGAAAAAAGAAGCGGCTACCCCAAAAAAATTTTGAATATAGGCTGCTGAAGCGGTGCGGAAAATGCGCCAGTTCATGGAAGCGCCACTCATCGAGAGTCCGTACCATGCCGGGTGCTTGTAGAATTTCGGGCGTGTAGCCTAAGTTGCAGAAAAGCAATGCCACGTAGTGGCAGATGCACAATACATAAAATATTCTAGCATGTCAACATATATTGACTTATAGCAAGTGCAGCATTAGTAGATCGGCTTCTGTCGTCACACCAGGTAAATATCGCAATAAAACCGAATTTCGAGCTATACGATCAAGATGGCGATTTGATAATATCATACCTAACTTAATAATATGTGAGCTGATTAATGCGTGAAATTGTTGAAAGCGGCAATCTTTTATATCGGGAGCGACTGGGTACGTTGGAATTTCGTGAAAAGCATTCAGCTGCCATCAGTTGCCTATGCGGATATCTAAAATGGTCAGGCGCCTCCATCCGACTGGACAGTGTGGTCGACATAGCGCCCGTCCCTGCAGTCGGCCCAGATATCCGAATGTTGCAGTTTATTGGACGCCGATTGGGTATCCGTATGCGCCTATTATCTCGTGACGATTTGCAAGCTGCGCTAGAGGCGGGTCCAGTGCTGCTACAACGCGAATCTGGCTATGCGTTGTTATTGCTGGCGCGCGAGAACGAAGATTTTATTGCCGCGTTGCCTGGAGCACCCAAAACGATCAACTCAGTGCCAGCTGATTCCGATATCTTGGAACAAGTGAGTTCATTGCACGCACTCGAGTACCTAGGCGGCGGACCAGCACTGCGAAGACATTATCGTGCAGCAAAATTATTTCTTATTCCTTGGAAGAGGACCTATTTTGGTACGTATTCCGGCCAAGTTGTGACAGATTTTAATCGCGAGTTCTCTCGACTCAAGCGGACGCAGGCAGACCCTGCGCCGTTGTCCTCCATGTCATGCAAGGCCATGTTGGCCTCTCATCGGTCCATATGCCCGTCACTCCCACGTTACTTCGGCGTGTATCGTCGCATTAACCTGCGCCGTGCATCGTTGTTCGTGGATGTAAAGTCCTTGCCGCAAGCGCTGGATGCGTTGCTGCGCTGCGCGCTTAGCAACCCAGCCACGCAACTGAAACCAGCGCTGGAGTTTGCCAGCAGATTAATGGTAGATTTTTTAAGCATCCATCCGTTCGTTAACGGCAATCGTAGGATGGGGATGGTGCTGGTCTCGAAATATCTCGAACCGCTGGGTGTGGATATCGATTGGCATGCGCTGAGCCGGGTAGAGTGCTATTACTGGATACGCTGCGCTAGCAAGGGGCATTTTGGAGGATTGACACGGCTCCTTCATGCGAACGTACTAAGCCGGAAGCCCGTGGCGGGGCCTATCGTGGTTCAATCCGATTCGGATATCGCCTGCTCGGACAGTGTGCGCTCCCTTACTGCATAGTGAGCCAGCCATAGCTGCCCCACATTCGCAGGCACTTCTCCCGCTTCGCAGCGCAGCATTAACAGATTAAGACCTGGCCGGAACGATGCTTGCAGAGGCAAGGTTGTAATGTCTTGATTGATAGGGTCTTCGAGCAAGCCCTGGATCTGCCATATCGAGGTGATTTGCGGACCTAAGTGGCGCTCTAGATCGAGCGGAGCACCTTCTGAGGCGAGTACCGTCAGCCCAGCCCGTTTTAGCGCCGTATTGGGGCCGCCCCCTGTCAATGCGTGAAGTGCGCGAGCCGTTCGCACTGCTGGCCACAGTAAGGTTGCCAGGAGCGAAGCATATGAGCTGAGTCCTGGTTGCGCGTCAAAGGCCGATAACGCGATGGTCAGGAAACGACCACTAGCGTTGTCTTCGAGCAATGCGTCCAAGCTGGGAAGCAAACCGTAATGCAGTTGCAACCGGCAAATCTGTGTCATGCAGGTAAGCGCATGACCCGAGCGGAGCTGCTTCATTAGTTCTAACAGCCTGCGGTCGGTCGAAACGGTGGCGAGCAAGGCTGCGTGCGCCGGGATGGCTACCTCCATTTGCGGCTCAAGCCCCAACCTGCGGCAGCGTGAAAAGCGCACGGCACGGACCATGGTGAGCGCGTCATATTTTATGCATGCGACAGGGCCACTGATTGGGCGCACCAAGCGCTGCCGTATGTCCGCTATACCATCGCAGGGGTCGTAAAGGCGCTGCGCTAGGGGGTCGTAGTATATGGCGTTCAACGTAAAGTCGCGTTGGGTACTATCGTCATTCAATAGCATCCATAACGACGCCGGAGCCCGTGCCGCGTCACTACCATCAAGCACCATCGTGCCGTCTTTGCGCCGCAATGTGGCGATTTCAATAAATTCCTCACCCATTTTCACCACCACCACCATGAAACGGGTTCCGCTACGCCGAGCCTGGGGAAACAGCGAGGCCAAGTCTTCGACCGATGCATCCGTTACCAAGTCAACATCGCGCGGTTGCATTCCTAGCATCACATCGCGTACGGCGCCACCCACCACCATTGCTAGAAAGCCCGCTTGGTTGAAAATTCTTGCTACTGAAATAACGTTTTCAGAGAAAATAATCCCTTTAGCATGATAACTACCTGCCCCGATTTGTGTAAGTACTGGAATACCTGCGCGCTTCTGATTTTGCGAATTCATAATGGTCAATTTGTAGTCTATGCGTAACTTGATCGCAAAAGTCAATACCACGACGTATCGCTCACACGAAGTGACAGCTAAGGAAGTGCTGATCAATTTTCTTTCTTTGCGATGTTGGCGCTCAAAATGGTCGACCGGTGAGTCGCTAAGACCTATTTTTTGTCCAATTCCATCAACATTGCCGGCCGTTTCGATGGCTAATTCAATAAGTAAGCGTAGACCAAGAGGACATTGATCGGGAAGGATACCAATTTGCACCGCAGTGTGCTGCGATACGGTACTGCATAAATTTCATACACGGCTCAGAAAACGGATCAGCCATGGAATCGAGAATATCACGCTCACTAAAAGACATAAAAAAATGCTGATTTTTGACGAAAGCGAGGACATAGTCCGGGGTACCGTAATCACTTTAAATTTGACTGCTAAGGTACCGAGCACTACCAGCACAGCGCTAATTGCTATATGAATTATTTTCACTTCGTGCATACGAGTTTCCTGCTCAATGAAGTTGATTATCAAGATGACCACCGATTTCGGTGGTCATCGCATTACTTAATTAAGGAAAGTTGGGATGGTCGCCCTGAAAGCCATCGCCAATCATCACGCCGCCCCAATAGGCCAAAGCGACAACTGCGCCTACCACCAAGGCTCCCGGCGCGGCGACACCGATGGCAATCGCGGCGCCGAGACCGATGAAACCAGCGCCCGCTCCTACTTCACCCCAATCGGGACCGGAAGAATGACCAACGATTTCCACCGAATTCCAGCTACCGCCACCGCTACCACCAGCTCCACCGCCGTCAAAACTATCCGACGCGAGAAAAGATCCGCCACCAACCAATTGAGTTTCCATCTCAGAAATTAAACGCATTGAAACAACTCCCAAAGTGTTCAGGCTAATTTTCATGGCTAGCCCTTACCATTTTATCGCTAAGCGCGAATAAATTTTCGTCCTTTTTTCTCGCAGTAGTGGTATTCGCCAACACCATTACTTCACGTGTCATGCGGCAAGAAATCAGGCGGCGGTTTCCAGTAAAGCTGCTCGCACCTCAACCGCCTTCCCGGCTTGGATAGCGATCACCCGCTCGGCGCATTCGATCGTTTCGATCCGATGCGCGACCATAATCCGGGTCACATTGAGTGCGGCTAACGCTGCATTGACCAGCTTCTCATTTTGTATATCAAGGTGACTAGTCGCCTCGTCGAGCGCCAAAATCTTTGGTTGTTTGTAAAGCGCCCTAGCCAAAAGAACTCGCTGTTTTTGGCCGCCAGACAAACTGCTTCCCATGTCGCCAACCAGGGTCTGATAGGCCATCGGCATAGCGGCGATTTCTTCGTGTATTGCCGCCATACGCGCACAGCGTTCCACTCGCTCAGAATTGGTCTGCTCATCAAAGAAACTAATGTTGTCGATGATAGAACCTGTCAGTAGCACGTCGTCCTGCATCACCGTACCCACCAGTTGGCGATAGGCGTGAGCACCGAGCTGCTTGATGTTGGTCTGGCCTATGATGACCTCTCCCTCAGTCGGTTCTAGCAAGCCCAACAATATCTTGCACAGCGTCGTCTTACCGGCGCCACTGGATCCGACAAGGGCAATATGCTGGCCTGCGGGGATGTGCAAATCAATACCGTTCAATACCCACGGTTCGCCGTCTGCATACCGGAATTTAACGTTACGCAGTGTGAGGCCGGGATCGAGCTTGCTGGCATCAATGTTGACTTCTGGATCGCGTTCAGGTTCCTCCAGAACTAGGTCAGCCAACCGTTTTGCGTGCATTCCCAACATCTTGACGTTCACGATAAGGTCGATCAAATTGGTGATGCGTCCGCTGAAGGTGCCCGCGTAACTGGAGAAGGCCATCAACATACCGACGGTCAGCAAATTCTCCATGACCTGGGTGGCGCCTATGTAAAACATCACAAGTCCCTGAATACCGCTAATTCCAGTATTGAAGGTTTTGAATATCACTCCCATTTTCTGGGTTTTGACATCCCGGTTCACCACATCCTGCTTGAGGTTCTGCCAGCGCGCAGTTCGCTCAGCCTCTCGTCCGAACAATTTCAATGGTGTGATGGCGCGTATGGTTTCGATGAAATTACTGCTTTCCTTGGCACTTAAAATCAAACGTTCATGCGACGCCTCGCGCAGCGGCTGGTATGACACCCAGCGCAGCAAGCCGTAGAGCATTACGCCGGTCAATACCACCAGCGTTAACTTCCAGCTATATATGAGCATCATGGCCAGCGCGAACAGTGCCATGAAGCCGTCGAGTAGGCTTTCCACAAACAAACTCGTCAATGTGCTCTGGATGGCACCTATGCTGCCAAAGCGCGAGACGATGTCGCCTAAGTGACGCTTTTCAAAGTACGAGATAGGCAACCGTGTCATATGCGTGAAGATTCGGGCTGTCCATTGCAACCCAACGTCTAGACTCCAGCGCATGAGAAACCAGCTGCGCGCCAAACCAATTGCGGTTTGCGTAATCAACAACAAGGCAAAACCTAGCACGAGGACTTTGAGCAGCTCGCGGTCTCCGCTAACAATCACCTCATCGACGACGAACTGGTTGAACAGCGGTGCCATGATGGCGAATACTTCTAGCGCCAACGCCAGCGTAATGACCTTGACTATGGCGCCTCGCAGGCCGAACACCTTGCCGGTCAGATCTCCAATCGAAATCTGGCGGGTCTCGTCTTTCTTTTTGAACTTCTCGGTGGGCAGACATTCGAGCGCTACGCCGGTGAAGTGACGCGAAACTTCGTCGAGCGAAAGGCACCGTTCCCCCACGGCGGGGTCCAGGATATGCACGCTGAGTTTCCCACTAAAGCTCTTACGAACTTTCTTCAGGACAACAAAATGGTTTAAATTCCAGTGCAGAATGGCAGGACGGCGCAGCTTCCCAAGCTCCTCCAGCTCCAGCCGGAGCGGTCGGGTGGCGAGATGCATCGCTGCCGCGTGGCGCATCAATTGTGCTAGCGCAGCGCCTTTCAAACTCACCGAAAATCGACGTCGCAAATCCGACATCTCGACATGGTGTCCGAAGTGACTGGCCACCATCGCAAGGCATGTCAGTCCGCATTCGCTCGATTCAGTTTGATGGATAAATTTCATGGCATATCAGACATATGAGAGCGTCATTCCAGTTTCCGAGTTTTCAGTACGACAGCGTCCCTGCCAGCCTTATGAGGCACTGACATGATGGCTACCTTATCGTTTGAAGAATGTTTGGGCCAGTCAGCGATGCGCTATCGCAAGCAACGGCTCGGCGATCCATTCCCATATCATGCGGCGGTCTTGCAGTACGTCGGCCTCGAGCGTCATTCCTGGCTTCAATGCTTGTTGCTTGCCATAGGTATCGACCGATTGTTTGGCAAGCCGGACCTTGATTCGATATAGGGCTTCATTGCCGTTAAATCCGAGAATACTTTGCTGGGCATTGCTTAGAATCGTGCTAGCCATATTTGCTGGCAACTCGGCAGGTGCGAATGGCGTTTTGCTCACATCGGTCACGACACCGTCTTGCAACCCAAATTTTTGGTATGGAAATGCCTGATAACGTATCAGTACCTGCTGCCCCGCTGCCACAAATCCGGCGGTGCGGCTAGCAGCATACAGATGCACCTCAAGCGCCCCGCTACTGTTGTCGGTAGCATCCGAAAGTAGCGTTGCAAGCACTTGCCCGGCGTTCACTGCTTGGCCAGCTTGGTAGGTAATGGTAGTTACAGTGCCGTTGCGCGGTGCAGTCACTAGACTTGCTTTTCGACTTTGATTTTCCGCGACTTCTTGCGCCAACACTGCTCGAGCACGATCTAGTTGGCTTAGTTCTGTGGCCAGACTGCGCGACAAATCATCGCGCTCGCCCTGCAGCGAGAGTCGATTTGCTCCCAATTGAACCTTCGACCGGGAAAGCGCACTTTGCCGCGTAGCGAGATCAAGCAGGTCCTCCTGCTTTTGCTGTGTTTGGGCAGCCGACACAAAGCCGTCACGCTGCAACGTTTCGTATTTCTCGACACTGGTAAGTGCTAATCCATGGCGACGTTTGGCGAGTGCCATCTCGACTTCAAGTTGTTCCAATTCAGCTTGTAAGTTGACTAAACGAGCATCGAGTGCTCTGCGCCTCTCCTCCCCTTGCGTGACACGGGTACGGCGCTCCGCTTCCAATGTCTCCCGACGTACCAACAATTGCTGTGCTATCAGCGCGCTCAGTTCGCCATTGTTGCCCTGTCGCTCTGTGGAAAGCTCAAACAGCGGTTCGCCTGCCTGTACCTGCTGCCCTTCTACCACCATGGCTCGAACGACGATACCAGCATTGGCTGCGGAGATACTCAGGCTGCCTCCTCTAGCCACAGTCATGCCTGCAACATGAGCTTTTTTACCATAGCTGCCCAGCGTAATAAAGCCGATCATGGACAAGGCGATGAAACCAGCGACGACAGCGATCAATCCACTGGAAATCGGTTGTATGAGACGAATCGCGCCAAGCCACTGCGCTCCTTGCGCGGCGAGAATTTCAGGTCGGAAAAGAGGTTGCGATGCCGAACGCGTCGCGATTGATGGCACCGACTCTACTTGTTGCTCGCGCTGACTCGAATCTAATGACATTCCCATTCCTAAATATTTTTCTATTGCAATATTTCCATTTGGAAATTTCAAAGAATTTTAATTCATTTATCCGCGAAAAAAGATTAAAAAATGCAAAATTAAATATTATTTTTTGCAATGTATTTTTTGCAAAATTTCTCGCCAGAAAAAGCAATGATTACAATTTGAAAATTGCGAGAATTATTACAAATTGTCATAATTTTTCGCTTTTTGACGCTCTATTGATCCTACGGATTGCAATGACCAAGGAAATACAAAAGCGCCTTGTTACTGTCGCTTTTCCCCATCGTAACCTTGTCGGGATCACCGTTCGCTCTCATGGCCGCGTATAGGAAACGCTCCGCTGCAGCCATGTCGCACTATGTCGTTAGCAGACATCGACTATCTTGTCCTGCTTGTCGAAAACGCGGGAAAGGTATTTCCAGACGCCCATGTTTTTGATTTCAGTATCATCCATGCGCCAGTTGCCACCGGCCAGGCGCTTGTGGTTGCGGGCCATCTTCTAGATACGCGGTAGGAAACGAATAGCCCAGCGGTTGATCTACGAATGGCCGACCGACTCGCCTCGTTCCAACATAATCTCTTCCAAGTGTCGGTAGCTCAGTGGGCAAGCCGCGTACCAGCGAATGCACACAAAGATCAATTTGCTCAGAAAGCGCATCCCTTTGACGTCGAGCACGATTCGTCCAGCGTTCAAATACCGTAATTTACCTAATGGACTCGCCGAAGAGAACTAATGCGACAGAATAAAATTCGCCAGAGTTGACGCTCCGTTTAAGTACCAAACTCGACTTGCACAAGGACGAACGGGACTTACGATACACCAGGCTTCTGCTGAAACTCCAACCGGATGAGACTGAATACATTTTCTACGACTGATTGAACAGCCAATGCCGACCGTCCCGTGATACTCGGCCTTGGTGCCTCACATACCTCGGTGAAACACGAGAAGAATCTGCAGCATCTTCTGGCCAACTGTGCGTTATCTCTTCCCCCCTTTCTCTGTCCCTCCGCTATTTCTGATACATCCGTTATTCAGATATCTTGACTTTATCCGCATTTCAGATAATATTGATATATCTGAATAACGGATACCAAACATGTCCTTCTCGCCCACCACCCACCGTCTCCTTACGGCGTCGCAGCTCGGCCAGTTGCTCGCATCGACGCGCAAACGGCATAAGATCACCCAGGCGACTGTAGGCACGCGTGTCGGCTTGAGCCAGAATCGCATCTCCTACCTGGAGAGCCATCCAGACGAAATCAGCGTCAGGCAGTTACTCAGCTGGTGCTCCGCGCTCGAGCTGGAGCTGCAGTTGGGCGAGCGCGATACCTCCGCCACAAGCAATTCGGCCGAGTGGTAATCATGGGCCGCCGCTCACACAGCCAGACGCTCCATCTTTGGGCAAATGGCGACTATGTAGGACGCTGGACGGTCAAGGCCAATGGCGACTCCGAACTCCAGTACGATGCGTCCTGGCAAAGCTCAAGGCTGGGGCGACCGATCTCGCTGTCGCTGCCGTTCAATCTACGCAACGAACCGCTCAAGGGTGCCAGTGTTGCAAACTACTTTGAGGGCTTGCTGCCGGACAGTGACATCATTCGCAAACGCGTTGCGACCCGCTTCAAGACAGGCTCTCTCGAACCGTTCGACCTGCTCGCGGCTATCGGCCGGGACTGCGTCGGCGCCTTGCAGCTGCTGCCCGAAGGCAGCAAACCGGAAGGACTGGCCCAGGTCGATGGCATCGCCCTTGACGAGGAAGGCATCGAGCGGCACCTGCTCGAAGTAGTTAGCTCAGAGCGGCACGGCGCCACCGATGACGCGAACGATGATTTCCGCATTTCGCTGGCTGGCGCGCAAGAAAAAGACGCCTTCTTGTGGTGGGATGGGAAATGGATGAAGCCGCGTGGCGCTACGCCTACAACGCACATCTTCAAGCTTCCGATCGGGATGGTAGGCGGAAAAAAAGCCGACTTCAGCACGTCGGTCGATAACGAGTGGCTATGCCTGCGGCTGTTCAAGGAGTACGGGCTGCCCACGGCAAATGCCCAGATTGCGACCTTCGGCGCGCAGCGGGTGCTCGTCGTCGAGCGTTTTGACCGCGTGCGATCAAGCGATGGCAAGCAGCTGTTCCGGCTGGTTCAGGAGGATTTTTGCCAGGCAACGGGAACATCACCGCTGCTGAAATACGAAAATGACGGCGGGCCGGGATTAAAACAGATGTTTACCTTGCTGCAGCAATCGCAGCAGAGCGCTGCCGACATGCATACGCTGATGGCCTCCCAACTTCTGTTCTGGATGCTGCGCGCCCCCGATGGTCACGCTAAAAACTTCAGTATCCAGCTACTCGCGGGTGCCGGCCGGTTCAAGCTGGCGCCCATTTATGATGTGATGTCCGCCTATCCTGTGATCGGTCCTGGACCCAACCAGTGGGCCGAACGCAAGCTCAAGATGGCGATGGCACTACTCGGAAACAACCGGCATTACCTCGCGCATGGCATACAGCGGCGACACTTCAACAGCACTGCAAAAGCGGTCGGCTATGGCACGGACGCCGAACCGCTCCTGCTCGATTTCATTGCCCGCACACCCGCCATTGTCGACAAAGTGCGCGGCGAACTGCCTGTGGGGTTTTCGGAAAAGGTGGCCGACAGAATTCTGGGCGGCCTGCTTGCTTCAGCAGCTACCCTTCAATCGATGCCACCAGCCTGAAGGGAAGGACTCTCGGCTTGCGCGCCGCATTGCTGCACCGCGCCATGACGTCCCGCACATTTAGGCGCAAGATGAGCATGTGCTTGCGCAAAGCAGGCTCCCGCTGTCTGGCTTGCCTACCTGGGGAAACATCATGTCCGCACACACATACAAGTTGATCGAGCTGGTCGGCACGTCGACGGAGAGCAGCGATCAGGCGATACGCGATGCCATTGCCAAGGCGGCGCTGACGGTCAAGCACATGGACTGGTATGCAGTGACGGAATCGCGCGGGCATATCGTCGATGGCAAGGTGGCGCACTTCCAGGTCACGCTCAAGGTCGGCTTCCGGCTCGAATAGGGCAGGTCGGCAACTCACCGCCGCCCAGGCACTGCCCGGCTCTCCAGCCACTCCCGGCCGCCGTTGTCCAGCGCGGCCTGAATCACCTTGTCCGGCAAGCTGTAGACGGTCGCCCAGCTGGCGCGGCCGTCCTGCGTGTTGGCTGGAAAACTGTGCGTCTCGATCGGCCAGTGATATTTGCGTTTCAATGCCTTGACGATGGCGGCCAGCGAGACGCGGCCTTGCAGCGGTTCGGCGCCGGACTGGTCGCGGTTCGACAGCAGCACGGCCAGGACCAGGCCGCGGCCCGTGCGCGCGCCGGGGAAGGTGGGGGTTTTGTTTGCCATGGCCTATTTTACCGGGCAATGATCGGACCAGATACGATGTGCCGCACCTTTGATATGGCGCAAGCGCCACAGCGTTTTTGCGGCGACGATGAGCATTTCGCCAGGCGTGCCGGCGCCCCTCTGGCAGCCTGGGCCTATCATCCTGGGGCACAGGAGCCTATCATGCACAGCCTGAACATCCACGCCATGCAATGGCAGCCCGTTGCCGATATTTCCGCCGTCGATCCGCTGCTGCCCGACGATCTCGCCTGCTTCCGCGAACTGCGCGACGTGCTGCAACGCTATGGTGCGCTCGACCGTTTCGGCATTTCCCTGATCCACCGCCATTTCGACATCGCCGACGACGAGGAACTGATGGAATACACGGACGTCGAGCAACGCACGCTGACGGTGAAACCTGTCAAGAAAAGCGACATCGACTGGCAACACACGACGATTACCAACTGGAAATTGACGGAAGGCGAGGAAGTGGCGCGCATCGGTTGCGGTTGCGCGCGCAATTCGGGCGGCCACCTGGGCTATCACCGGGGCACCTGAGGCTGGCCGGCGGCGCCCGCCAAGCGGCGTCGGCCTTTCTTACACCTGGCGTCCGAAAACTCAGTCCGCTTTATGTAAGCTGTTGATTCGATTGAATTTTTTTGTGTGGCATGCAAACTGCTTATCACAGTCTACGAGATGAATCCAGGCAAGTCATTCTGGATTCTTGATCCCCCGGATTTTCCGAGACTGACTACGATAAGAGGCTGCGATGAACGTCAATCACACACGAAGCAAGACCCTGGGCTGGCTGGGCGCACTGGCGGCGGCAAGCCTGCTGGCCAGCGGCCAGGCGCAGGCCGGCGCGTACGGCCTGGCCGTCAACGAGTTGAACAATTTCCGCATCACCACCAGCGCCGGCGCGCTGTCGCTGGCCGGCGCCAACCGCAATGCCAGCGACAGCGCCTTTTTCCAAGGCGGCGTGGCCGTCAATCCGCGCGCCGTCAATACGGGCCCGGCCGCCAACGCCGACGTGCCACAAGTGTGTTCGGGCGGCGGCTGCGGCGGCTTGCCGCAAAATCACTACGCCCCCAGTCCCAGTTCCACGCTGGAATTCGCGCGCGGCGATGCGCACGCCTTCGGCAATATGCTCAATGGCACCGGCGCCACCGTGAGCGCCGTGGCGGAAGCACAGCGCAACACGATCGGCGCCGCCACGGCCACGGCCGGCGACACCCTCACCGGCTCCGTCAACCTGACGCTGTCGAGCGCCGGCTTCATCACTTTCAGCTTCATGGGACGGCGCGACCTGCGCACCAGCGTGACGACCATGGGCGACAAGTCGAACGTGTCGATCATGGATATCTTCAATATCTCCTGCAACAGCGCCAGCCCCGCCGGCTGCCTGTCGCATGCGAATGCCGATGGCGTGATCTTCCAGTTCGCGCCCGATGGCGACGCCAACAATGGCAGCGACGTCAACGGCAACCATACGGTCGGCAGCCTCGATCCGTTCAGCCTGAACATGACGAGCGGCACCAACGACCCGGCCACCGGGCGCGCCTTCACGAATGACTTCGCGATGTTTTCCCTGACCTCGAATTTCGCCCTGCCCGCCGGCAGCTACACCTTGAACTTTTCCAAGTCCACGCGCACCGATATCGTCGTCATCGATCCTCCGGCCGTGCCGGTGCCTGGCACGCTGTTCCTGCTGGGACTGGGACTGGCGGCCCTGGCTTTCACGCGCCGCCGCCAGTCGACATAATCAGCTGCATGAAAAAACGCGGCGCCCGCCAAGGCGCCGCGTTTTTTCATGCCGGCGGAGGCGTTTTAACCGAGCCGTGCCAGCGCCTCGCGCGCCAGTTGCAGTTGCTGCAGATAATAGCGGTGCAGCATGGCCGGATCGCTCAGATCGCGTCCCAGTACCAGGCGCAGCTCGCTGGCTGGGCAATCGGCGGCCTGGGTCCGCACCTGGCTTTGCACCTGCAGCCCCAACTGGCGGGCCAGCTGGCGCGCCGCCTGCTCCTGCGCGGGCCGGTATTCGACGCGCGTGCGCGCCACCTGGAAGCTGGTTTCATTGGCCAGGCGCACCACCTGCACGGGAACAGCAGCCAGGCTGCGCGCCAGCGCGGCGGCCAGGCCAGGCACGCCGTTGCCGTTCACAATTTCCAGGCGCGGACGAGGCACGGCAGCGGCCGGCATGGAGCGCTCCGCCACGGCCGCGGCCGCCGGCACGCGCTGCAAGCGGGCCATGCCGTCGCTCTGCGTGATCTCGATGCGCGCCATGGCGGGCGCATCCTGCCGCGGCACGGCCACGGGCACACTCTGCGGCGGCGCCTCGTCGCGCAAGACGGCCAGGTCGCGCCGCAGGTCGTGTTCCTGCAGGCTCTGCGCCTGGCGCCGCATGACGGCCGCGCGCGCGTGCTGTCCCAGCCGTTCGAGCACTTGCGCCAGGTGCTGCCAGGCCAGCGCATTGAGCGGGTCCAGCAGACACGCCTGTTCCAGCGCGGACAAGGCTTGCGCATCGCGCCCGCTCAGGGCATAGGCGTGACCGAGATTGCTGAACAGATATGCCTGCCGCGGCTGCGGCGCACTGGCTTCCCGCGTCAGGGCCAGCCAATGGGCGATCGCCGCGTCATGTTCGCCCCGCTGCGCGTGCAGCACGGCCAGGCCGTTGCGCGCGTTCACGTGGCGCGGCGCGGTGCGCAGGGCTTGCTCATAGGCCGCTTGCGCGGCGGGCAGGTCGCCCCGCTCGAAATGCTGACGCCCCGCCGCGTAGGCGGCATCGGCGTCGGGCCACGCCGGCACCGGCGCGTGGGCCGGCTGCGTGGTACAGGCTGCCAGGCCCAGGCAGGCGCAGGCGGCGGCCAGGCGGGAAATCGTCAAGCGCATGGTGACTCCTTTCAGCGGCTGGCCATGGCCGGCACGAGCACGCGATAGACTTCGATCACGGCCGGCCCCATGAGCACCAGCATCAGGGTGGGAAAGACGCAAAAGATCAGCGGGAACAGCAGTTTCAGGGCGATCTTCGCTGCCGCCTCCTCGGCCAGCAGGCTGCGCTTGCCGCGCAGGTTTTCCGAATGCACGCGCAGCGAATCGCCCATGCTGGTGCCGAAGCGTTCCGATTGAATCAGCATGGCGACGAGGGTATCGACATCTTCCACGCCGCTGCGCAGGGCCAGGTTGCGCAGCGCCTTTTCCTTGGAAAAACCGGCGCGCATTTCCATCAGCACCAGTTGCAATTCCTGCGCCAGCACCACGCTCTTGATGTGGATCTCGCCCGACACCTTCACCAGCGCGCGCTCCAGGCTCAGGCCCGCTTCCACGCACACGGTCAGCAAGTCGAGCGCGTCGGGGATGTTTTCGAAGATGTCGCGCTGGCGCCGCTTGGCCGTGCTGGCCAGCACCAGGTTCGGCAGGTAATAGCCGACGGTGGCGCTGACGCACAGCAGCAACAGCAGCACGCTGCGCAACTGCGCCGCCATGGCGCTGGCCGCATACAGGCCCAGCACGGTGGGGAACAGCAGGGCCAGCACGGTTTTCGCGGCAAAGTACAGGGCCGGCGCGCTCGCCTGGCGCCAGCCCGCGTTCATGAAGCGCGTGCGCAGCGGCGAGCGTTCCCAGCCCTCTTCCGGCAGCGACAGCTTGCTGAACGGCTGCGCCACGCGCGCCACGCGCTCCACCCAGCCAGTGTCGGACACCGCCTCGCTGGCGGCCGGCGCCATGGTACCGAACAGGCGCTGGCGCAAGGCGCCGGGAAAGAAGATCAGCCACGCCAGCAGGGCCAGCGCCACCACCACGGCGAAGACGATCAACAAAAACAGCAGTTGCGGGCCAGTCATGGCGTTTCCTCCGATTGATCGACTGACAAAACGTTCAGGGCTAGGCGTGTCGCCGAAAGCAGTACGACAGTACGACAAGGCGACGCAACAACGCCATGGACTTTTTTCAGGCGATCTCTTAGATGCGGATGCGGATGACGTTGCGCATCCAGACCACGCCCAGCGCTACCATGCCGGCCGCGTACCACAGCAGTTTGATGCCGCTGGGATCGGTCCACAGCAGGCGGATGTATTGCGGGTTGACCAGCGCCATGACGCCGATCATCACCACCGGCATCAGCCCCAGCACCCAGGCCGACATGCGCCCCTCGGCCGACAGCACGCGCACCTGCCCCAGCAATTTCAAGCGGGCGCGGATGATGCGCGCGATGCTGACCAGCACTTCGGCCAGGTTCCCGCCCGATTCGCGCTGCACCAGCACGGCGATGACGAGGTAGCGCAAGTCCGTCAGCGGAATGCGCGCGGCCAGGTTTTGCAGCGCCTCGTTCATCGGCACGCCGTAATTGATCTCTTCGTGCGCCATCTTGAATTCGCCGCTGATCGGTTCATTGAGTTCATCGCCCACCATCTGCAGCACATTCGAAAACGAGTGCCCGGCGCGCAGCGCGCGGGCCAGGAAATCGGCCGCTTCCGGCAGTTGCGCCTCGATCTTTTTCAGCCGCGCCGCGCGCGCGCGCAGCACCACCATCCATGGTCCGCCGCCCGCCACGCCCAGCAGCAGCAAGGCGCCCGGCAGCGGCATGGGCCAGATGGCCAGCCACAGCAGCGCCGCCAGCAGCAGGCCGCCCGCGCCGCCCAGCAATTGCGCCACCGACCACGACAAGCCCGATTGCAGCAGCAGGTGGTCGAGCTTGGCCGCCTGCGGCACGCGCCGCAGCCAGCGCTCCAGGCCGGGCGCACGCGCATAGCGGCGCTGCTTGAGGATGGAAACCCGCTCGCCGCCCGCCTCGCCGCGCGCCGCCATCAGCCGCAGGCGCCGGTTGATGCGCCGCGCCGCGCTGCCGTGCGTGCCCGCCCACCACAGCCAGGCGCCTTCCACCATCAGGATGCAGGCGGCGAACAGCAGCACGGCAAAGCCGTAGAACACCAGGTCCATGATTCCTCCCCCTTACTCATAAATTCGATCCGGGTCGAAGACCGTGTCCGGCACCGGCGCGCCGAACATGCGCAAGCGTTCCGTGAAACGGGGCCGCACGCCCGTGGCGCAAAAATGGCCCAGCACCTTGCCGTCGGCATCGACGCCCGTCTGCTCGAAGCGGAAGATTTCATGCATGGCGATGATGTCGCCCTCCATGCCCGTCACTTCCTGCAGGCTGACCAGCTTGCGCGCGCCATCCGTCAGGCGCGACACTTGCATCACCACCGTCACGGCCGAACAGATCTGCTGGCGCGTGGCGCGCGGCGTCAGGTTCACGCTGGCCATGCCGACCATGTTTTCCAGCCGCGCCAGCGCGTCGCGCGCCGTGTTCGAGTGGATGGTCGCCAGCGAACCTTCATGGCCCGTGTTCATCGCCTGCAGCATGTCGAGCGCCTCGGCGCCGCGCACCTCGCCCAGGATGATGCGGTCGGGCCGCATGCGCAGCGCGTTGCGCACCAGCGCGCGCTGGCTCACCTCGCCCTTGCCCTCGATATTCGGCGGGCGCGTTTCCAGGCGCACCACGTGCGGCTGGCGCAGCGCCAGTTCGGCCGCATCCTCGATGGTGACGATGCGCTCGCTGCCGGGAATGAAGCCGGACAGCACGTTGAGCAGGGTCGTCTTGCCGCTGCCCGTGCCGCCCGAGATCAGGATGTTGACCTTGGCCTGGCCCAGCGCCTGCAGTACCTGCACCATGGGCGGCGTCAGGCTTTTGTAGTCGAGCAGGTTGGCGATCGTCAAAGGCTGCACGGCAAAGCGCCGGATCGACAGGATCGGGCCATCGACGGCCAGCGGCGGAATGATGGCGTTCACGCGCGAACCGTCCGGCAGGCGCGCGTCGACCATCGGGCTCGATTCATCGACCCGCCGTCCCACGCGCGAGACGATCTTTTCGATGATCTTCATCAGGTGCGCATTGTCGTGGAAGGTCACGTCCGTCAGCTGCAGCCGCCCGCCCCGCTCCACATACACCTTGTCGCAGGTATTGACGAGGATGTCGGACACGCTGGCGTCGGCCAGCAAGGGTTCGAGCGGGCCAAAGCCCAGCATCTCGTGCTGGATGTCGAGCACCAGGCTGTGGCGTTCGTGCTGGTTCAGGACGATGCGCTCTTCCTCGATCACGCGCTGCACCAGCAGCGCCAGCTCGTGCTTGAACTGCTCCGCCGTCAGGCGCTTCAAGCGTTCCAGATCGATACGGTCGAGTATCGTCTGGTGCATGGTTTTTTTCAGTTCCTGGTAGGCGTGCAGCGCCAGCGCACCTTGTCCATTGCTGGCGGGGCGCACCGTTTCATTTGCCGCCAGACGTTCGCGTAAAGTCATCTCGGCTCCCATGATGGCCCCCGGCGGGAGCCTTGACATCCATCCCCGTCCTAAGCCTCGCTGCGGCTGAACAGGCGGTCGAACAGGCCGCGGCTTTCCGTCACGCGGCGCGCCGTCACCAGTTCCACCAGCTCGGCCAGGCTGCGCGCCAGGGCGCTGGTGCGCGACAGCTGCAGCAGCGGGATGCCCTGGTTGACGGAATCGGTGGCGGCGATGTAATCGTTGGGCACCGTGTGCACCACCTCCGCGCCCAGCGCCTGCTCCAGGTCCGCCAGGCGCAGCCGCCCGCCCTTTTCATAGCGGTTGACGATCAGGCGCAATCGCTCGCCCGGATAGCCGAGCGAGCGGAAAATGTCGAGCAGGCGGCGCCCGTCGCGGATGTCGGGCAAGGCCAGCTGCAGCACCGGATAGATGGCGTCGGCGTTGTCGAGCGCGCGCAGCGACAGCGCATCGATCTGGCGTCCCACGTCGAGCACGATGTAGTCGTAGTGCTGGCGCGCCACGGCCAGGATGCGGTCCATGTGCTCGGGCTGCATGTCGACCTTGTGCGCCGGATCGTCGGCCGCCGCCAGCACGCCGAAGTTCGGTGTCACGTGCACCAGGCACGAGGCGAGAAAGGCGCCGTCCATGCGCGCGATCTGGGCGCAGATGTCGGACAGGGTCATGGCCGGCTTCTGGTCCGAGACATACAGGGTCGCATCGCCGAACTGGCCGTGCAGGTCGATCAGCAGCACCTTGCAGCCGGCCAGGCTGGCCAGCGCATAGGAAAAATTCGTCGACAAAAAGGTGGCGCCGCTGCCGCCCTTGCACGAGATGAAGGCGAGGACCTTGCCGTCGCGCATCTGCGTCACGCCGGCCTGGATATCGACCCTGTCCATCGCCTCGTGAAAGGCCTTGTGCACCAGCGGCAGCTGCAGCACTTCGCGCATGCCGGCGCGCATGGCGCGGATCAGCACATCCTGCTGCTGGCCGCGCGTGAGCAGCATCAGCACGGCCAGCGGATACTGGCGCGCCAGGCGTTCGAGCAGGTCGGCTTCGTCGGCATCGATGCCGCTGGCGTCGACGATCACCAGCTCGGGCGCTTCGGGCTGCATGCGCTCGACGGCGTCGCGCAAGCCGCTGCGCCGTTCCAGCAGCCGCAGCACCGGCATGCGGGCCGCGCCTTGCGCCGCGATTTCATCGTGCAAGCTGGCGTCGCGGCTAATCATCAAGGCTTTCATCGCCCCTCCTTCACTCTATGCAATACACTCGGCTGCGCCGACGGCTTGGCGCTCATGGACAAAAACCGGGATTGTCCGGATAGCCCAGCGACTCGGCCACCGCCATGGTGGTCCCGCTGGGCAAACGTATGGCCGCTGCACCGGAGGGAAACATCATTCCCAGCAGCGGCAGGACGGGTCGGTAGGGCACGCCCTCGCAGCGCGCGCCGACGCCCGGCTGGCACAGGCGCGCGCGCACGAAGCGGATGCAGCTGGCGCCATGCGGATCGTCCAGGCAATTGATGCGGTTGCGCTGCGGGCAAGCCGGCATCACCGGCACCGGCACCGCCGCCGGCGCGGCGCCACCGGCGCTTTCCGACAAATAATCGATACGCACGTGCGCGTCGCTGATGCCGCCGCCCAGCGGCAGCGTTCCCGGCGTGGCGCGCAGCACGGCGTGCGTGCGCACGGCCTGCAAGGCGCCGGCATCGCTGAAATCGGTGACGGCGGCGGCGCGCGCGGCACGCCGGGTGATTTCATGCACCATGTTCCACACGTACACGGCGCGCGCCACTTCCAGCATGGCAAACAGGAACAGGAAGAAGAGCAGCGCCAGCATGGCGAATTCGACGGCGAAGACGCCACCCTGGCGCTGCCGGCGCTGCTGGATAGGCAGGTTAATTAACATAGCGCAATGTCGCGTTGGCGCGCAAGGGAATCGGTGCCAGTTGCGGCAACCACTTGCGGGTCAGCGCAGGCAGGAAATCGACCGGCATGTCGGCGGTGATCTTGATGCGCACCTGCAGCGGCGCCGTCGCGTAGCTGCCGCAACCATAGGAATCGTCGGCATACACGCAGTCCACGTTGACCCTGGCGGCCTCCATGTTCGGCCAGCTTTCCGCCATCGCCTCGACCACCATCTGCCGGGCCAGCGCGGCGCCCTGGTTCGCCGTGCCGATGCTGCCCATCTGCGGCAGCGGCATGGTCGCCATGTAGCGCGCTGCATCGTGCGCGCTTTTTTGCAGGGCCGTATACACCAGCAGCGCGCGGCCGAACAGCAGCACGAAGGGCAGCAGCGCCATGAAAAACAACAGGATCAGCGCCAGTTCGATGGCGGCGACGCCGCCCTCGCGGCGTGCGGTGCGGCAGCGCGGCTTCATTGCAGCAGCTCCGCGGGGCCGAGCAGCGTCCCCTCGTCCACCAAGCCGTCAAATTCGGCGCTCAATACGCCATTGCTGGCCGGCGCCGTCATGAAGAAGCGGCCGATGCCGCGCACGCGCGCCAGCACGTCGCTGCCGGGCGGCACGGGACAGGCCAGCAGGGCAATGTGCAGCAGGCGCCGCTGCGCCACGCCCGTGTTGCTGGCCGGCGCCGTCTGGAATCCCAGCGTCAGGTAGGGCGCCGTGGCAGGGTAGCCGGACTTGGCGGCCGGCGCGGCCGGGCTGGCCGGATACAGCTTGGGCCAGTCGCTGGTGGCAAACGGCAGATAGCCGCCGGCCGGCTTCGGGTTGCTGTACCTGGCTGCCCTGGAAAACGACCACAGCGGTCCATAACTGCCAACCGCAGGCGGCGTCGCGTTCGATTCCGGATCGGCCACGGACAGCAGCGGATTGCCGGTGCTCAGGGCGCTCGGCGCATCGGGCGCGTTCGTCATCCACCAGCTCGGGGCCGTATTCGGATAGGCGCGGATATTCGTGTCGGGCGGCGCCGTGACGACATGGCAGCCGCTGCCCGCATGCAGGTTGAAGCGCGCATTGAAGGCCGTCCACAGCGCGGCGGGAAAAGGCCGGTGCACATGCACCTGGGCGCTGCCGATGCGCGGATACTGCACCGTGCCGCTGCAGACAAACGGCAACACGCTCGCGTCGCCGACCTGCTGCGGCGGTCCCAGCACGCCTGGCTGGCCCAGCGGATTGAGGACGAAATGTTCGGCCGCCGGGCCGTTCGGATTGAGTTTCAACAAGTTATACGCCACGCCGCGGCGAAAGCCATATTCCAGCAACTCGACGGCCGGCAGCAGCGCCGCATTCGTGCGCGGGCTGGCGACACTGCCCGACAACGCGCAGACGGCCAGCGGCGTCAGGCGCAAGCTGGTGCGCCCCGCCATGGCGCGCGCCCCCGTGTCCAAGGTGCGCAGCGCCGGCGACCAGGCGCCGAGGAAGGCCGTCGCCACCCGCCCCAGCGAAGGTGTAGTGGCCTGCGTATCGACGCGCACGAACAGCGCCGTGGCGGCGTCGGGCACGGCGCCCGCCGCATGCCACCCGCTGGCGGGCGCGTCGGGCGCGCTGGCGAAGCGGATGCTGGCGTCCGACAGGATGGCGCCCTGCATGCGGCGGCGCCATGCGCTCCTGTCGGCCGCACTGCCCTTGGCTTTTTCCACGGCGATGAGCAGGCCCTCGGGCGTGCCCACCAGTTCCGCGGCGGCGGCCAGGGCCGCGTTGTCGGCCAGGTTCTGCAATTCCGTCTTGCGCCCGATGACCTGGCCCACGTCGAGCGCCAAGCCGATAAAGCCCAGCACCACGATGAGCAGGATGGAAAAGGCGATCAGCATCGCCCCGCGCTGACCCTGGCGTCTATTTGCCATTGCCGCCTCCCAGCATGAACTGCACCGGCTGCGGCGCCTGGCCGTTCGGTTCGACGAACGAGGCGCGGTAGCGCTGCATGACGGCGTGCGCGCTGGGACCGTCGAGACCGTCGGCCGGCGCGCGATTGCCCGCGCTGGCCGGATCGCGCACCTGCTGCGCCATGGCCAGGCGCACGGCGTCGCCGAAGCGCCGGTCCAGCTGCGGCGTGCTGCCGTGCGCGCAGGCGGCCAGCTGCACGGCCAGGACCAGGGCGGCACAATGCCGCAGTGACGTCAAGAGCGAGTTCGGCATGGCGTATCTCCCCGTCTCATTTCAACTCGAAACCATTGGCCGCGCGCGGCGGCGGCACGGACGGCGGCGCCAGCGCGCCTTCCATCTTGCCGCCCAACATCAAGTCCCTGCGCGAAGGCGGCGCCAGCCGGGCCGTCGGCAGCACGGCATCGGCCGGCAAGGGTTTCACCAGGTGCGCGGTAATGACAAACAGCAATTCCGTGCGGTCGTGCTGGAAATCCGTGCTGCGGAACAGCGCGCCAAGAATCGGTACTTCGCTGAGCCAGGGCACGCCCGTGATGTTGCTCACCTGGTTGTTCTTGATCAAGCCGCCGATGGCATAGCTCTGGCCGTCGTACAGCTGCACTGTGGTCGAGGCGCGCCGCGTCGTGATGACGGGCAAAATTGAGCGTGCGCTGACCCCGGCGGCGGAAATGCCCACGCCTTCGCGCGACAGTTCCGACACTTCCGGCGCCACCTTCAAATTGATGCGTCCGCCCGACAGCACGGTGGGGGTAAAGCGCAGGCCGACGCCATACTCGCGCTCTTCCAGGGTGATCTTGTTGTTGTCCTGGCCGACGGGAATGAAGATCTTGCCGCCGGCCAGAAAACTGCCCTCCTGCCCGCTGATCGCCATCACCGTCGGTTCGGCCAGGATGCGCACCAGGCCATCCTGTTTCTGCGCTTCGATGGTCAGCTGCTGGCGGCCATTCGACTTGCGCACGTCGAGCGAGCCATTGGCCGTGCCGCTGAGGAAATTCGACAGCAAGGTGGTGGCCCAGCTGCCGGACGCGAGGCGCAGGGTGGCGCCCACTTCCAGCCGTTCCAGCAGGGACTTCGACACTTCCGCGATCTGCACGGCCAGCATCACCTGCTGCGGCGCGCTGACGTCGAGCATGTTGATGATGCGGCTGTTCGCCCCGCCCGCGCCGCTGCCGGGCGCCGTGGCGGCGGGCGGCATGGCGGCGCCATCGGCGGGCTTGGGCAAGGCCAGCGGCACTGTAGCGCGGCGCACATAGGCGTGCGCCAGCTCGACGGCGCGCAGCACGGCGCCCGCATCCTGCACCGTACCCGACAGCACCAGGGTGTCGGCCACGGCCGTCACGCGGATGGCTTTCTCTTCCGGCATGAGTGCCGCCAGGGTCGCTTGCAAGCCGGCCGGGTCCATGCTGACGCTGACGTTCACCACGCTGCACACGCCGCTTTTCCCCTGGATGATCATGTTGGTGCTGCCCACGTCGACGCCGACCACATATAAAGTGTCGGGCGCGACCAGCATGGCTTGCACGACGGCCGGATTGCCCACGCTGCGGCTCAGGACCGCCTCGGGCAGGCGCAGCATGCTCGACTTGCCCACCTGCAGTTGCAGGTTGCCGGGCGAGGCCGCTTCACCGCCGCAGCGCGGACCAGGATCGGCCGCCGCGCCGGCAAGCGGCGACAGCAGGCAGCACAGTATCAGCAAGGCGCGGTTCATGAGCGTGTCCATGGTTGAGCAAGGCAGCTAAAAGCATTCGCGCGACTGGCGCGTCCCATCGATGACACCGCTGCACTGGCGCCGCGGCTCCGGCGGCGCCTTCACCACGCGCACCGGATGCGGCGCCACGGCCAGCACGGGCGCGACGGCGGCGGGAGCGGGCTCGGCGTCGTGCGGTCCGCCCAGCAGGGTCAGCTTGGTGGCGCCCGTCGTCACGCCCGGCTGCGGGTCGACCTGGTTGCGCAGCACCAGCGACAGGCTGCCCACGCTGCGCGCCAGGTCCAGGTTTTCCGCCTGTTCCGGCGTCACTTCCAGGGTCACGGCATTGACCACGCGCGGCTTGGTCTCGTCGCGCCCCACTTCCTGCGCCACGGCCAGCACGAGGATGCGTTCGAGCACGATCTTGGAAATATTGCGGCTTTGCGGAAACGCGCGGTCGCCGGCATCTTGCTGGGTGCTGACGATGATGTCGACATAGTTGCCCGGCAAGGCGAAACCGGCCACGCCGATCACGTCGTTGACGCGCACGGTGATGGCGCGCCGCCCTTCCGTGATCAGGGCTGACAGGCCGCCCAGGGTGCCGGCCGGCGCCAGCTTGGCTTCGCTCAGCGGCTCGCCGCGCAGCACGCTCGTCTTCAGCACCCGGCCCGCCAGTTTTGCCGGGTCTTGCAGCGCGCCCTGCGGCAAGCTTTCCGCCGGCCATTCGGCCAGGCGCAGCATCTCCGGCGTCAGGCGCTGGCCCAGGTTGACGTCGCTGGCGGCGACGACGATCTTGCCCTTGCCGGCCGGCGTCTGGCGCAGCAGCCAGTGCGAAGCCAGCAGCACGGCCAGCAGACCCAGCACCACAGCCAGACCCATCATCAAGAGGGCGCGCCGGTTTTTCATGCGATACGCTCGCACAGGCTGGCGGCCGGCATGTCGCAGCTGGCAAACAGGCTGCTCCAGGCCTGTTCCAGCGCGCCCACCGTCAGGCGCGCCTCGCTGCCGGCAAAGCCGGCGAAGTCGCCTATGCGCGCCAGCAATTCCTGCGGATAGCTGGCCAGCAAGGGCCGCCCCTGCGCGCCATGCAGCTGCAGCACATGGTTCAGGGCCAGCTCGTCGATGGCCATGCCGGCCAGCCGGCATTGCTGGCGGAACAGGGCGCGATAGGCGCTCTCGGCCAGGGGTCCCACCTGCACCTTGTAGCCGATGCGGCGCAGCAAGGCAGGGTCGAACAGTTCGCCCGGCGCTACATTCGTGACCAGCACGAGGGCGTTGTCGAACGGCACGCTGACCTGCACGCCGCCGGGCAGGCCGAGCTGGTCGCTGCCGCGCGCCAGCGGCTGCATCAGGCGCGTCAGCAGCTCCTGCGCGCCCAGGCGCTGGCGCCCCAGGTCATCGATGATCAGCATGCCATTGTTGGCGCGCACATGGGGCGGCGCCTGGTAGCAGCCGCCGCTGGCGTCATGGCGCAGTTCCAGCATGCCGGCGTCGAGCTCGGCGCCCACGTGGATCACGGGACGCTGGCACAGCACCCAGCGGATGTCCGTGCTGCGCCGCTCCAGCGCCTGGCGCGCATGGCTGACGTGCTGCGGCGCGGGCGGCAGGTGCTGGGCCGGATCGTACAACTGGATGATGTCCTGGCCGACGACGATGGCGTGCGGCACGGCGACCAGCCCGTGCAGCAACTGTCCCAGCTGCAGCGCCAGGGTCGACTTGCCGCTGCCGGGCGGACCGTACAGCAGCAGCGAGCGCCCCGAATGCAGGGCCGCCCCCACCACGTCGAGCATGCCCGGTCCCGCATGGGCGCCGCCCAGCACGGCAGCCAGATCATCGCTGCCGACGCGCTGGTCCTGCGCCAGCCACGACTGGCGCGCCACCATGGCGCGGTATGCTTCCAGGGTGACGGGAGCGGCGCCGATATACGCGCAACGCTCGATGAAGGCGCTGGCGCGCTGCTTGCCGGCGTTCGTCAGCTGATATTGCACGTCGATCTCGGATTCGCCGCGCCAGGCCACTTCGGCCATCTGCTCCGTCACCATGAAATCGAGCACTTCGCGCAAGACATTGATCGACAGGCGCAAGCGGGTCGTCAGCGCGGACAGGTGCGTCTTGCCGCTCACAAACATCAGCTTGGCGATCAGTTCGACGACCAGCGGTCGCTCCAATCCCGTTTCACGCAAGCTCTTCGGCTGCGGCGGCAAGGGCGGCATCAGGTTCGCGTCGGCAGGGCGCGGCGCGCTCTCGGTGCTCATGGAATAGTCGACTTCGGTCATGCTGCGTCTCCAAGCCGGTTAAGAGGGCATTCAACAGAATTCATTCTAGCGAGCGGGAATCGGCGCCCATTGATCAATAGCAATGAATACCAATCAGAAATAATGCCGCCCTTGCACCACCAGGCAGCCCAGGGCAATGGCCAGTCCGTACGGCATGTTGCCCACGCTGGCGCCGCTGCCCAGTGCGTTTGGCGCCAGGGGAATACCGGCCATGCGCGCGATCATCGGCCACAGCAGCTGGCGCAGATTGCCCAGGCAGGCCCGCCACTTGCCCTGGTACGTGATCATCAGCACGGCCATCACGCCGCCCAGCACAAACGTGGCGAAACAGATCTGCAGCACGGGCCAGGGACCGGCAAAGGCGCCCACCATGGCGATCAGCTTGACGTCGCCGGCGGCCATGCCGCGCAGCACGTACAAGGGCAGGAAGAGGAAGAAGCCCGTCGCCATGCCGCCCAGCCACAGCGGCAGCACGCTTTGCGGCCACAGCCACAGGTGCAAGGCCAGCGCCGCCAGGATGCCGGACAACACCACACCATTGGGTATCTTGCGGCGGATCAAATCACTGACGGCGGCCCCCGTCACGAAGCACAGCAACAGCAGGTCGCACAAGGCAGTTGCAGGCATGGCACACCTCCGAAAAAAAACCCGCCATTGGCCGGCCAATGGCGGGCACCCGCTTAAGGCGTCAACACCAGGTTCGACGAAATGTCGGTGAGGACGGCCAGCAAGTTGGTCTTGATCAGCAAGAAACCGGCCGTGATGGCGGTAGCCATCAAGGCCGCAATCAGGCCGTATTCGATTGCCGTAATGCCATCCTCATCCTTGACAAACTGCTGTACTGCCGACAGGAAGGTATGCATGACAAGCTCCCAAAAGTGAATCACAAGTCCCTGGCGCAATCGGGTGTGAAACATTGCCCATTCCTGCTAATATGTTTCCTGCCGTAAATTTCTGCGCCATTGCATTGACTATAAAGCGTCCACGTTTTGGCAAATTGACGCGCCACAAGTTTCCATATGGAAATTATCAAACCCTGTTGAGATGACGGCTGATGCACGCAAATGTTGCGATCAGGATTGAAAGCCTTCGTCAGGGCAAGTTTTTTGCAATGACGTGCATGAATCTCATGTATTTACATGAAATATTGCATACGTTAATTGCCTATTAGGCAAAAAGACATTATCCTGCTTAGCTCTTCTTTGGAAAGGCCTCTCGCCCGGCGGTACAGAGCGTCATGCCACCAAATAAATCTTGGCTTCTTGTAGACGGACGCGAACATGCTCTTGCTTGATGCAATGCTGCTATGACGACACTTGTGTGACTACTTTCCAGAGAACGACAATGGATTCCCTACTGAAACACATGGTGGACATGACCGGGCACCGCGACCACACGATGCTCGACATCTCCGTGATCTCGGCGGTCCAGGAACTCGCTGCCGCGTCGCAGACCCGTGTGCTGGCCCTGACCACCGTGCGGGGCCAGGTGTTCGTGCGGTCGCGGGCCATCATCGTGGCGGGCAGCGTGGCCCGCATGGAAGAGCATAACGACCCGACCCTGCCGGGCGAACCGTTGGCGGATTATCCGGCCCTGGCCGCCTGCATCAAACGCCATGAAGCGAGCGCCGATACCCTGTGCGCCGATGGCCGCCACCTGCTGTGGCTACCCATCTGGATCGGCGACCAGGTCACCACCTGCCTGGAAATCACCAACCCCACGCCGTACACGGGCGCCACCATCCAGGTGATCGGCGGCATCGTCAGCGTGTACCGCAATTTCCAGAACCTGCTCGACTACAGCGAGCGCGATTCGCTCACCGGCTTGTTGAACCGCAAGACCTTCGACGACCAGCTGGCAAAGATCCTGCAAAGCCGCGGCGAACCGGAGGCGGACAAGCCGCGTCCCGTCGATGAGGAGCGGCGCCACCACACGGACACGGAACGGCAATGGCTGGCCGTGATCGACGTCGATCATTTCAAACTGGTCAACGATAAATTTGGCCATCTGTATGGCGATGAAGTGCTGATCCTGATCGCCAACCAGCTGCAATCGTCGTTCCGCTCGCAAGATCGCATCTTCCGCTTCGGCGGCGAGGAATTCGTCGTGCTGCTGCGCTCGATCACCCTGGAAAACGCGCAGAAAATCATCGACCGCTTCCGCACCAACGTCGAGGCGCACGACTTCCCGCAAGTGGGCAGGGTGACCGTCAGCGTGGGCTTCGTCAGCATCAACGCCTACGAGCCGCCCGTCATCATCCTCGGCCGCGCCGACCAGGCCCTGTATTACGCGAAAAGCCATGGCCGCAACCTGGCCTGCCATTACGACGAACTCGTCGCCAAGGGATTGCTGACCACCATTACCTCGAACGATACGGCAGAATTTTTCTGATCACCTGAGAAAACGTCCATGGCGGCGTTGCAGGTGCTCGCCGTACTGATCGTACTGTCTTCGCGCCCGCGCCTTGCCCTGAACGTTTTTCAGGCGCTCTTTTTCAAAGACGTACACCGTTCAGGCATCCGCCAGCGATAAAAAACGCATGGGATCGACCTGCCACTTGGCGGCCGACTCATGGCCGACGATCTTGTCGGCGCCGCCGAAGCCGAAGCCGCGCGACAGGTCGACCGTTTCCGGCTTGATGTAGGTCTTGCTCTTCGTACTGAAAAACACATTCACCTTCGGCGCCAGCAGATTACTTTCGTGCGCCTCGACGACGACGGCCAGGCGGCCCGATTCCAGCATCACCATGGTGCCGACCGGATAGATACCCACGCAGCGCATGAAATCCTGCGCGAACACGGGGTTGAAATGGAATTTGCTCCACTCATAAATCTTGCGCAGGGCTTCGGCGGCGGCGATGCCCCTGTGATAGCTGCGGTCGGACGTCAGTGCGTCATACACGTCGACGATGGCGGCCATCTGCGCCAGTTCGCCGATGGCGTCGCCGGCCAGCTGGTCCGGGTAGCCGCTGCCGTCACGCCGTTCGTGGTGGTGCAAGGCGATGTCGAGGGGAATGGCGCCCACCTCGGGCGACTGGCGCAGGATGTCGTAGCCGTCGCGCGGATGGCGCTTGATCATGGCAAATTCTTCCGGCGTCAACGGGCCTGGCTTGTTCAGCACGCTGTCGGGCACCAGCGCCTTGCCCGTGTCGTGCAGCAAGCCGCCCAGGCCTGCCTGGTGCGTGGTGGCCGCATCGATGCCGCGCGAGCGGCAAAACGCCACCAGCAGCGCGCACACGCTGACGGAATGCAGGAAGGTGTAATCATCCTTGCTTTTGATGCGCAGCAAGCCGACGAGGGCGCCGGGATTGCGCAGGATCGATTCGGTGATGTCTTGCACGGTGTGCTGCACGCGGTCGAGCTCGACCGCCTTGCCCAGGCGCACGTCGGCCATCACCGTGCGCACCAGGCTCGCCGCCTGCCGCCGCACCTGCGTGGCACGCTCCAGCTCCATGCCCAACGACACGCGCGTGAGCACTTGCGGCGGCGTGGCGATACGCACCAGTTCGCGCTCCGTCTCGGCGCGCGCCTGCGCCACGGTGGGCGCGTCCTGCACGTCGATGCCCTTGTCGCTGTCGATCACCACTTCATGGATGCCGGCCTGCACGATCTTGCGGATTTCATCGTCGCTGCGCAACAAGAAACGGTTGCGCACGAACGGGTGCGTCATCCAGTCGCAACTGAGGTCATGGATGTACATGCCCACTTTTAATTGAGACGAATCAACTTTCTTGAGCATGCTGTCATCCCACAAATACGCGGCTGGAGTACCGAAGGCGCTAGAATGAGTATAACAAAATTGTTATTCTGCTGGCCGCCTTCGGCACTGCGGCGCAACAGCCTGTTTTTTCCGCTCACCGCACCCTCAACGCACTACTTTTGGGACCCATGGAACTGCGCCAATTACGCTACTTTGTTGCCATCGTCGACCACGGCTCGCTGTCGCGCGCGGCCCTGATCCTGCACGTGGCGCAGCCGGCCCTGACGCAGCAGCTGCGCCAGCTGGAAGAGGAACTGGGCGTGCAGCTGCTGCACCGCTCGGCCCAGGGCGTGCTCAGCACGGATGCGGGCAAGGTGTTTTACGAACATGCGCAGGCGATCCTGAAACAGGTGGCCGACGCCCGCTCGGCCGTCACGCAAAGCGCCACGCGGCCGTCCGGCAATGTCACCCTGGGCTTGCCGCACAGTATCTCCGGCGCCCTGGCCCTGCCCCTGCTGCTGGCCGCGCGCGAGCGCTATCCCGAGATCATCCTGCAACTGACGGAAGAAATCACGGGCAACCTCAATGAACAGCTCAAGTCGGGGCGCATCAACCTGGCCGTGCTGTTCGACGATGGCCAGCTGACGCCCTTTGCCTGCAGCCCGCTGGTGGAAGAGGAAATGCGTTTTATTTGCCGCAGCGATTCGCCATTCGCGCCCGCCGGCCATGCCGTGTCATTCCAGCAAGCCTTGAGCGCCACCCTGATCCTGCCGGGCCTGCAGCACGGCGTGCGCCCGCGCATCGACAGCCGCGCGCGCGAACTGGGCCTGGAAACGGCGAACGTGATCGAGATCAACTCCATCGCCATTTTAAAATCGGCCATCCTGGCCGGCATGGGCGCCACCATCCTGCCCGCCGCGCCCGTGCTGGCCGAACTGAACAGCGGCGCCATGCGCAGCTACGCCATCCACAGCCCCGTCCTGTCGCGCACGGTAGCCCTGTGCGCCTCGAAAAACATTCCCCTGACGAACGCGGGCAACGCCGTGAAGCAGCTGGTGCTGCAAGTGGCCGCCGAACTGTGCGGCAGCGGGCGCTGGGTGGGGGCGAACGTGCTCTCGCCCATGGCATAAGCATTTCTTATACCCCCATCGCCAAAGCGTATTTGCCCCTTCCCCCCGGTCGTTCTACACTGACCACATTAACTATTTTAAATTTAAACTAGTTATGTGCCGCCCACACGCGGCCATCCCGTCTGCACAGCGCGCGCCTTACCGGGCGCGCCCCATGTACAGCCGCTATCTGAAACACCCTTTTGGAGACAGCCATGTCCGTGACCACGGAAAACGGCTCCGCAGCGTTCGCTAGAAACGCCGGTGCCGCGCCATCTACACCGCTTGAACCTTCCCGCTTGACCACCGTCAGCCTCGACGACAAATACACGGCCACTTCCGGCGCCATCTTCCTGTCCGGCATCCAGGCCCTCGTGCGCCTGCCCATGATGCAGCGCCTGCGCGACCAGGCCGCCGGGCTGAACACGGCCGGCTTCATCTCCGGCTACCGCGGGTCGCCCCTGGGCGGCCTCGACGAAAACCTGTGGAAAGCGAAGAAACAGCTGGAAGCGCACCACGTGCAGTTCGTGCCCGGCGTCAACGAGGACTTGGCCGCCACGGCCGTCTGGGGTTCGCAGCAAGTGGACCTGATCGGTCCGGCCAAGTACGACGGCGTGTTCGCCATGTGGTACGGCAAGGGCCCGGGCGTGGACCGCTGCGGCGATGTCTTCAAGCACATGAACCATGCGGGCACATCCAAACTGGGCGGCGTGCTGCTGGTGGCCGGCGACGACCATGGCGCCTACTCGTCGACCCTGCCGCACCAGTCCGACCACCTGTTTTCCGCCTCGATGATCCCCGTCCTGTATCCGTGCAATGTGCAGGAATACCTGGACCTGGGCATCCACGGCTGGGCCATGTCGCGCTTTTCCGGCTGCACGGTGGCCTTCAAGGCGCTGGCCGACACGGTTGAATCGTCGGCCTCCATCGACGCCGATCCGTTCCGCGTGGAAGTGAAAATTCCGCAGGATTTCGTCATGCCCGAAGGCGGCCTGAACGCCCGCCTGTCGAGCATCCCGCTGGGCCAGCAGGCGCGCAACCAGGAAGCGCTGATGCAGGACTACAAGATCTATGCGGCCCTGGCCTACGCCCGCGAAAACAAGCTCAACCACACCACCATAGCCAGCCCGAACGCCAAGCTGGGCATCATTGCCTCCGGCAAATCCTACCTGGACGTGCTGGAAGCGCTGGAAGAGCTGGGCATCGACGAGCAGATGGCGGCCGACGTCGGCATGCGCTTGTTCAAGGTGGCCATGCCGTGGCCGCTGGAGCCGGACAGCGTGCGCGAATTCGCGCAAGGCCTCGATGAAATTCTCGTCGTCGAAGAGAAGCGGCAAATCGTCGAATACCAGCTCAAGGAACAGCTGTACAACTGGCGCGACGACGTGCGCCCGCGCGTCATCGGCAAGTTCGATGAAAAAGGCGAATGGGTGGCGCCGCGCGGCGAATGGCTGCTGACGTCCAAGGCCGACTTTTCCGTCTCGCAAGTGGCGCGGGTCATCGCCAGCCGCATCGCGCGCCTCATTTCCGACCCCGTCACCTGCGACCTGATCAAGGCGAGACTCAGTTTTCTCGACGCCAAGGATGCGGTCCTGAAGAAGGCCGTGAACACGCCGTTCCGCCCCGCCTTCTACTGCTCCGGCTGCCCGCACAACACCTCGACCAAGGTGCCCGATGGCAGCCTGGCGCTGGCCGGCATCGGCTGCCACGTGATGGCCACGTCGATCTACCCGGAAATGAACAAGCTGACCACGCACATGGGCGGCGAAGGCGCGCCGTGGATCGGCCAGGCCGCGTTTTCCGAACTGCCGCACGTGTTCCAGAACCTGGGCGACGGCACGTATTTCCACTCGGGCTACCTGGCCATCCGCGCCGCGCAGGCGGCCAAGGTCAACATCACCTACAAGATCCTCTACAACGACGCCGTCGCCATGACGGGCGGCCAGCCCGTGGACGGCCTCATCACCGTGCCGATGATGGCGCAGCAGGTGGCGGCCGAAGGCATCGCGCGCATCGCGCTGGTGACGGAAGATTTGAGCCGCTACAGCGACCGCAGCAACCTGCCCGCCCACCTGACCTTGCACGACCGCAAGGACATGGATGCCGTGCAGCGCGAATTGCGCGAAGTACCCGGCGTGTCCGTGCTGATCTACGACCAGACCTGCGCGGCCGAGAAACGCCGGCGCCGCAAAAAAGGCGAGTATCCGGACGTGGCCAAACGCATGGTCATCAACGACGCCGTCTGCGAAGGCTGCGGCGATTGCGGCGTGCAGTCGAACTGCGTGTCGATCTTGCCAAAAGAGACGGAATTTGGCCGCAAGCGCACCATCGACCAATCCTCGTGCAACAAGGATTACTCGTGCGCCAAGGGCTTTTGCCCCAGCTTCGTCACCGTCGAAGGCGGCAGCCTGAAGAAAACCAAGACGGGCGCGAGTAAAGCGGGCGAGACGGACAACTTCGGTCCCCTGCCGGAACCCCAATTACCCGCTTGCGACGCGCCGTACAATATCCTCATCAACGGCATCGGCGGCACGGGCGTGATCACCGTCGGCGCCCTGATGGGCATGGCGGCGCACCTGGAAGGCAAGGGCGCGTCCGTGCTGGACATGACGGGCATGTCGCAAAAGAACGGTTCCGTCACCTCGCACGTGAAGATCGCCAGGTCCCCGGCGCACATCCGCGCGCAGCGCATCGCCACGGGCGAGGCGGACCTGATTCTCGGTTGCGACATGCTGACGGCCGGCGCGCAGGATGCCGTGTCGAAAATGCGTCCGGGCAGAAGCCTGGCCGTCGTCAACCTGCACGAACAGCCGCCGGGCACGTTTGCGCAGAATGCCGATTGGCAATATCCGACGGCGGACGTGCGCCAGCTGATCGAGGAATCCGTGGGCGGCGCGGACGCGGCCGACTTCATCGACGCCACAAAATTAGCCACCGCGCTGATGGGCGACTCCATCGCCGCCAACCTGTTCATGCTCGGCTACGCCTGGCAAAAGGGCCGCATCCCGCTGACGGAAGCGGCCTTGCTGCGCGCCATCGAATTGAATGGCGTGGGCATCGAGTCGAACAAGAAGAGTTTCCTGTGGGGCCGCCGCGCCGCCGTCGACGTGCGCAAAGTCACGCAGATCGCCACGCCGTCGCAAGCCATCGTCGTGCAGCTGCCGCAAAGCCTCGACAGCGTTGTCAAGAAACGCGTGGAGTTCCTCACCGCGTATCAAAATGCCGCGTATGCGGATGGCTATCTGACCCTGGTGAAACAGGTACGCGACCGCGAAAACGCCCTGGGGCTGGGCCAGAAACTGTCGACGGCTGTCGCCAGGAGCTACTTCAAATTGCTGGCCTACAAGGATGAATACGAAGTGGCGCGCCTGTACACGGATGGCCGTTTCGTCGAGCAATTGCAGCAGCAGTTCGAGGGGAATTTCTCCGTCAAATTCAATTTGGCGCCGCCACTGTTCGCCAAGAAGGATGCGAAAGGTCACCTCGTGAAAGCGGAGTTCGGTTCCTGGATGTGGCGCGCCTTCAAGCTGCTGGCGAAAGCCAAGGGACTGCGCGGCGGCACCTTCGACCTCTTCGGTTATACGGCCGAGCGCAAGATGGAACGCGCGCTGATCGTCGAATATCGCGAATTGCTGGCGGGCATGCTGGTCAAGCTGACGGCGGACAACCTGGCCACCTGCGTGGAACTGGCCTCCCTGCCCGAAAAAATCCGCGGCTTCGGCCACGTCAAGGAAGCGGCCGTCGCCACGTATCGCCAGGACAGGGCGAGATTGCTGGCGGTGCTGGCCAATGGAACGAAACACGCGGCCTAAGACTCCAAGTTAGAGCGCGTGCTTCGCGATGCGCTATACCGGCAACAGTACACACTGCCGGTATAGCGCATTTTTATTCAGAGCTGCACATTTTTATCACACCAGAAAAACGACAAAGCCATATTCTTCATAAAAATCAGTTACTTACTATCGCATGACCAAGCACTTGGTCACCCGGGCAATGGCGCTGCTTCAATCGAGCCGCGATCCGGTACCGCATGAAGCAAATGAACGGGATTGGAAGCAGAACCTGTCTGGCAATAAAAAGAGACTGATCGAGTATTTTATGACTTTCACCAATGCCGATAATTCTCGTAGCATTTACTTTATTAATAATATTAAATTATCTACACTTTCAATGTAAATAATTTCCTTAAAATAATCAAAAGAAACTTCATGATTTTTTCTTTGTGTCTGCTTTTTTCATAAAATTCGATTTTCATTGCCATGAAGATGAAATTCGTGCAAAACTTATTCGTTCATTCTGTACTTTCAACGGGAACGAGTACGTTCACGCATTTCTAACCACGTCATAGGAAAAGCAATGGATTTAATCGACCAACTCAGAGCTCTTGCCTCCCGGATTGCAGCAACCAAGGATATTATTCAGACGGAGGAGGCCACAAAAAACGCGATGATCATGCCCTTCATCCAGATACTTGGCTACAACGTATTCGATCCCACGGAAGTGACACCAGAATTAATTGCCGATGTGGGCACAAAAAAAGGAGAGAAGGTCGATTATGCAATTCTCAGTGATGGCAAGCCGATTATTCTCTTCGAATGCAAGAAAAGTGGTGGAGACCTGAGCATCAATCATGCTGGGCAGTTGTTCAGATATTTCCATGTCACCGCAGCACGATTCGGTGTGTTGACAAATGGGCTTACCTATAAATTCTTCACCGACCTTGAACAAACCAACAAGATGGACGAAAAACCCTTCTTTGAATTTAATATTCTGGACTTCAAAGAACGGGATGTGGATGAGCTCAAGAAATTTGCAAAATCTCAATTCGACGTCGATACCATATTAACGACAGCGAACGATCTAAAATATACGCGTGCCATCCAAAATCGTCTGGCGGAATGGACGCACAATCCATCCGAAGAGTTCGTAAAAATACTGTCGTCAGATTTACTCGGAGGAAAGCGCTTTACACCCGCTGTCAAAGATCAGTTTACCGTCATTACCAAGCGGGCATTTGAGCAATTGTTGGGGGAGCGCATCAATGATCGCCTCAAGGGCGCGATGACACCGGAATCATCGCCAGCACAAGAATTGACCCCCGTTATTTCTCCTGAAGGTGTCGTTGAAAACCCGATTATCACGACACCAGAAGAGATCGAAGGATTGCACATCATCCGCGCGATACTGCGGGGTGTCGTCAGTTCACGCCGCATTGTCATGCGTGATTCGCAGAGTTACTGTGCAATACTGCTAGACGACAACAATCGCAAGCCAGTTTGTCGCCTACGCTTCAACAATACTGAAAAACTTGCCGTTGGCCTGTTCAATCAAAAGCGAGAAGAAGAAAAGTTCCCAATTGCCAGCCTAGACGATCTGTACACACATGCAGAGCAACTAAAAGCTACCGTCCTGATGCATTTGCCTGCGGAAGATGCAGAGAAAACAGCGTAAGAAATAGTATTAGGTACAGTAGAGTCAAGTCCGGGAGAAGTCTCGGACTTGCAACGCATCCTGATTCAATCCGCGCAACGCCCCACCGTCGCTCCCGGCAACAGCACCGGTTGCCAGATTTCCTGCAGTTTTTCCGGCGGCGTGCCGGCCAGCAAGGATTGCAGCATTTCGACCATCTTGGCGCCGGCGCGGCGCAGGTCGGGCTGGTCGATGGTGGTGACGTTGATGCCGATCAAGGTATCTTCCACATTGCCCCAGACGATGACGGAGATTTCCTTGCCGATCGCGATGCCCGCATCCATCAGCGCGCGTACCACGCCTACGCCGGACAAATGGTTGTCGACGATGACGGCCGTGGGGCGGGGCGAGCAGGCCAGCAATTGCTGCATGGCCTGGTAGCCGCTGCGGCGATCAAAAGTATTGTCGAGCAGATAGTCCGGGTCCAGCGGCAAGCCCGCCTGCGCCATGCAGCGTATAAAGCTTTCCTTGCGCTCATAAGCAAAATGCAGCTCCAGCGGCGCGCTCAGCAGGGCGATGCGCTGGTGGCCGTGTGCCGCCAGGAAGGAAACGGCCAGGTCGATGCCCGTGTCGTTGTCGTAATCAAAATACGCATACGGCGCGTCGATGCGCGTGCGGCCATTCGCGACGAAGGGAAAACCCACCTTCGTCAAATACGCGATGCGCTCGTCAACCACCTTGGTGCGGCCCACGACCAGGCCGTCGACCTGGCGCCCGCGCACCATGGTTTCATATGACGGCTGCTCATTCTGCGGCGACACGGGGGCGATGATCAGGCTCATCTTCGACGCTTCGACGGCGTCGGACATGCCGTTCACCACGGAAAGGAAGACGCTGTCACCCAGGTCGCTGGGCAGCAGGGGATAGATCATGCCCAGCACATTGGTGCGGCCAACGGCCAGGCTGCGCGCCAGCGGATTGGGACGGTAGCCGACTTTCTTGGCGGCGGCCAGGACGATTTCACGGGTGCGGGAATTGACTTCCGGATAGCCGTTCAACGCCCTGCTGACTGTCGTTTTCGACATGCCGAGGGCAATTGCGAGGCTCTTGAGATTCATGTTAACTACCTGTCTGTATGGCAAAAGAAACCAACTCTGACCGTCCATTATAGCCCAGAGCGCCACACAGGCCGCGCATACACGTGCGCAGACATGGTAGAAAAACAACAATATATTGACTATTTAAAAAGCAACATTTTGAGTGGGCGCACTTGCCCCCTCGCCGCAGCCTGGCATAGGGGGAAGCATAAAGACCAAGGCCTGAATTGATAGCGTGTACTCACTTTGACAGCTGCTGCAGCAGCAGAGGCCTGCCCGATCGGCAACGCATGGCGCACACGATAGCATTATCAAGAAAACATAATTGACTGGCACTGTGGGAGAATTTGTCCTACTCTTGATTCAGGTAAAGGTTACCGCCTGGCATGTTCGGGCAATGATGCCTGGCGCGGCACATCGGCCCGGCTTGCTCCCTTGCCTGCACGCCTGGATATACTTTCAAAGGTGAACAATATGCTCACGCCTACGTCCGTCAACAACTTGCAAGCCTCGCTGGCCACGGCGCAGCGCAGGGTCGAACAAGGCCAGAACCAGGTGCGGCGCGACAGCGAACAGCTGGCGCAAAGCCGCCAGCTGCTGGCGCGGGAACAGGAAACCTTGAGCCAGACGCAGCGCAGCAGCCGGCAAGCGCAGGCCGATGCCCAGCCCGCCATCAAGGCGCCGCAGCTGGACCGGGCGATCAAGGTGGCCGTGCCGCAGCAACCGGCCCCCGCCGCGCCGAAAAGCACGCCCCAGCTGAACGGCTACGGCCAGACTGTGGGGCGCCTGATCGACGTGACGGCGTAAATTACCGCAGCATTTCCTCTTCCAGCATCGCCAGCCACCATTTTTCGCCCTTCTTCGGCTGCGCCAGGTCGACCGCTTCGCCCATCTGCGGCGTGGCCAGGTGCACGCCCTGCTTCGCCGCCAGTCCCGTGATGCGGTCAAACGGTTCATGCCACGCGTGCAGGCCCAGGTCAAAGGTGCCGTTATGCACGGGCATGAGCCACTTGCCGCGCAAGTCCAGATGGGCTTGCAAGGTCTGCTCCGGCTGCATGTGCACGTCCGGCCACAGCTTGTCATACGCGCCCGTTTCGATCATGGTCACGTCAAACGGGCCGTACTGGTCGCCGATCTGCTTGAAACCATCGAAATAGCCGGAGTCGCCGCTGAAAAACACGCGCACGTCCGGCGCGTCGATGACCCACGACGCCCACAGGGTTTGATTGCCGTCAAACAAGCCGCGCCCCGAGAAATGCTGCGACGGCGTGGCGACGAGTTTCACGCCGGCAATCGTGGTGCCTTGCCACCAGTCGAACTGCCGTACCTTGGCGGCCGGCACGCCCCAGGCGACCAGGGTGTCGCCCACGCCCAGCGGTGCGACGAAGTGCTCGGTCTTGGCGGCCAGTTGCAGCACGGCGGCCTGGTCGAGGTGGTCGTAATGGTCATGCGACAGGATGATGGCCTTGATCGGCGGCAAGTCGGCGATGCTGATGGGCGGCTGGTGGAAACGCTTCGGTCCGGCCCACTGCACCGGCGAGGCCCGCTCGGAAAACACGGGGTCGGTGAGGAAGAATTCATGGTTCAGTTTCAGCAGCAGGGTCGAGTGGCCGAGGCGAAACAGGCTGTTGTCTGGCGCGGCCAGCAACTGCGCCTGGGTCAAGGCTTGCACGGGCACGGCAGCGGCCGGCACCGTGCTGTCCGGCTTGTCAAAGACAAATGTCCACATCAGTTTGAGCGTTGCCGCCGTGCCCAGCTTGTGCATCTGCACGGGATTGCGGAACTTGCCTTCGTGGCGTTGTAAAGACAAGGTTGAGGAAGACGCGGGGGCCACAGGCTCGCCGCGCAAGGTGCAAGAACTCATGATGATCAAGACTCCCAAGAATAAGATACGGTGCAAGTGCATGTGCGGCCCGGTCAATAAAACGCAAGGATTAAATTACACTACACAGTGTAGTTCCTATTTCTGGCAAAGTAAACCAGGAGGTGTAAAATATTGTTTTCAAAGGAGATTTTCAGTCATGGCCGCACCGCAACGCCTCACCGACCGCAAGCGCGTCGCCATCGTCGATGCCGCCATCGCCGAGTTCCGCGAGCACGGTTTTGATGCGACCAGCATGGACAGGATCGCCGCCACGGCCGCCGTTTCCAAGCGCACCGTGTACAACCATTTCCCCAGCAAGGACGAGCTGTTCGCGGAAATCCTGCAGCGCATGTGGGAAAGCAGCATGGCCCAGCCTGCCGTACCCTATGTTGCCGACCAGCCGCTGCGCCCGCAAGTGCTGGCCCTGGTCGAGCAAAAAATGGACTTGCTGTGCGACCCGGCCTTCATCGACCTGGCGCGCGTGATCTTTGGCGAAACCATCCACTCGCCCGAACGCGCGCAAGCGATGGTGGCGCGCCTGAATGAAAAGGAAACGGGCTTGAATATCTGGATCCGCGCGGCGCAGCAAGATGGGCGCATCAAGGCGGGCGAGACCTTGGAAGTGGCGCACCTGCTGATGTCGCCACTGAAGACGTTTGCCTTCTGGCCGCAGATCACCCTCGGTGAGCCTCTGCTGAGCCCGGAACGCCGGCGCGAAGTGACGGAACTGGCCGTCGATATCTTCCTGTGCTACTACGGCGTGGCAAAACAGACGGCATAAACGGGCGGCAAGTGGGCAGAGATGGTTTGCCAATGCTCGCCTTCGTCGCCGGAATACCAGGCGCCGCCCGTCGTCGACGCCATCAATAAACTGCGCCCATCGTCGGCCAGCGCCAGCCCGTGGCGATACACGAGGTCGTAGCAATGCTGCTGCGGCAATCCATCGCGCAACACCTCAAAGGTGTTCCCGCCATCGCGCGTGCGCGTCACGGCCAGCGCGCCATCGATGGGAATGCGCAGCACGTCCGCCTGCGCGGGCACGAACCAGGCCGTGCCGCCATCGCGCGGATGCACGGCCACGGCAAAGCCGAAATGCGACAGCGGCGCCGTGCTCACTTCCTGCCAGTGCCAGCCCGCGTCCTGCGAGCGCCAGATGCCGTTATGGTGCTGGCACCACAGCGCGTCGGGCGTGCCGGCGCTGCGCACGATGCGGTGCGGGTCTTGCACGGCTTCGTTTTCATCGAGCTCGGGCGGCATGTAGTCGGCGCGCATGCCCGTCGCGCTCAAGGCCCAGCTGGCGCCGCCATCCAACGTTTGCCATACGCCGCCGCAGGACACGCCGACCAGTACCTTGGCGCTGTCGCGCGGGTCGACGCAGATGCTGTGGATGCCGGGCACGTCATAGCCGCCGCCAAACCACTGCGCCCGCTGCGGCACGTTCCACAGGGATTCCACCAGTTGCCAGCTGTCGCCACGGTCGCTTGAGCGGAACAAGCCGCCAGGCAGGGTGCCCGCCCACAGCACGCCGGGCTGGTCCGCGCCGCCGGCCGCCAGCGACCAGATCTGCCGCAGGGTCCAGTCCACGCTATCGCTGCTGTCTTCCGGTTTCGTGGGGTAGGCGGGCACGGCGACTTCCTGCCATTGCCCGCCCGCGTCGCGCCGGTGCAGCTTGGCGCCGAAATGCCCCAGGTTCAGGGCCGCGTACAGGGCGCCGTCGCGGCCATCGTGCAGCAGCATGGAGACGGGGTCGCCGGCAAATTGCACCAGCGCCAGCTGCCAGGCGCCGGCCGCATCGACATCGAACTGGAACAGCCCCTTGCGGGTGCCGAGATACGCGCGCTGCGGGACTGCTGTCATGGCGTCAACCTCCTGAAAGTGCCTGCAAGATATACACCTGGCTGTCGGGCCGCAAGGCGTCGTCCAGCACGCGCCGCTCGCGGCAGCGGGCGCCGTCGATGAAGATCACCACGTTGGCACGCAAGGCGCCCTGCTCGTCAAGCACGTAGCCGCGCAGGCGCGGCTGCCGCGCAAACACGGCATCGAGGGCGGCGCGCAGGCGTGGCTCGGCCACCTCCACCGTGGGGATGTTGAGGAAACGCGCCAGTTGCTGTGTAAAATGCAAGTACGCCATGCTGCCTTCGACGTCATCGGCCTGGAGTCATTCTAGTCCCCTTTGCGTCCAATACAATTAAAATAGAGGCAAGCACACAAGGAGGCCAGGCATGACGATTACCCCGGAAGAACTAGCGGTGCTGATGCAGGAAGTGGAAGTGGCCGATCCCATCGACTTTGCCGACCTGCCCTTCAACGAGCAGGAATTGCGGGGCCTGATCGCCAACCACCTGTGCGAGATGGCCGATGCGATGGAAAGCTTCAGCCCGGAAGACCGCAACCTGGCCCTGCTGGCCGTGGCCGCCAAGCTGGTGCTGGAAAACCTGGTCTTGCACGTGCAGTTGCTGCGCCGCCACGGCTTGCCCGTCAGCGACAGCGTGGAGGCGCTGCTGGAGCGCCTCAAGGGCGGCAAGCCATCCTGAGTCAGCCGCCCGTGCGCACGGCCCGCGCCTGGATGGTGAGGTCGCTTTCCGCCACGGCCACGCAGGGCAGAATGTAACCATCCAGCCGTTCATCGGGGCTGATGCCGGGCCACTCCACCGTGTAGCGTATCTGTCCCTCGGGCATGTGACAGAGACAGGTGCGGCAGGTGCCGTTGCGGCAGGAACTGAGCAGGCGGATGCCGGCCAGCTCGGCGGCGGCCAGCACGGTGGCGCCGGCGGCGGCCGGGAATTGCCAGCCTTGCGGGACGAGGGTGATGGTAAAGGAGCGCATGCCCCAGTGTAACAGTCAGCTTGCCAGGGTCGTCCAGCTGGCACCCGCCGCATGGCTGCGCAGCACGGCTTCGGCAAAGGCCAGGCCGGCCACGCCATCGGTGACGGTGGGCAGCCAGCGCGCCGCTTGCGGCACGGGCAAGCCCGATTGCAACGCGCGGATGCGCAAGGCCGCGTCCAGGTACAGCTGGGCGAACGCTTCCAAATAGCCTTCCGGATGGCCGGCCGGCACGCGCGTCGCGTGGCGCGCGGCGGCGCTGTCGACCCGCCCAGGACGCAAGAGCTGGCGGTTGCCGCCCTGCGGCGTACACCACAGCTCATTCGGTTGTTCCTGGTCAAAGTCCAGCTGCGCCTTGCTGCCGAACAGGCGCAATCGCACCGTGTTTTCACAGCCCGTCGCCACCTGGCTGGCCCACAGGGTACCCTTGGCTCCGTTGGCGTAGCGCAGCATCACCTGCACGTGGTCGTCCAGGGTGCGATGCGGCACAAAGGTCGACAGTTCCGCCAGCACCTGCTGCGGCGTCTGGCCGCTGACGAACTGCGCCAGGTGATACGCGTGCAAGCCCACGTCGAGCAGCACGCCGCCCGGCCCGGCCTTGTGCGGGTCGTTATGCCAGTTGCCCTCGCTCATGCCGCCGGCCGCGATCGCATCGGCCAGCCAGTCCTGCGAATACTCGACTTGCACGAGGCGCAGCTCGCCGATGTCGCCCGCCTCGACCATGGCTTTCGCGTGGCGCAGCAGCGGGTAGCCGCTGTAGGTATGCGTGAGCGCGAACAGCAGATTTTTCTGCCCGGCCAGCGCCGCCAGCGCCTGACCCTCCGCCAGAGATATTCCCAGCGGCTTGTCGCAGATCACGTGGATGCCCGCCTCCAGGAACGCCGTGGCGACGGGCGCATGCAAGTGGTTCGGCGTGACGATGGCCACGGCCTCGACGCCGTCCGCGCGCGCGGCCTCCGCCTGCGCCATGGCGTGGTAATCGCTGTAGCAGCGCTCCGGAGAAAGATGCAGCGCGGCGCCGCTGTCGCGCGCGCGCTGCGGGTCGGACGACAGGGCGCCCGCCACCAGTGCGTACTGGTCATCGATGCGCGCCGCGATGCGGTGCACGGCGCCGATGAACGCGCCCTGCCCGCCCCCTACCATGCCCAAGCGTATCCGTCGCTGCATGTCGTCCCCCTATTTCAAGCCCAGCAAGTGATGAATTTGATCCTGGTCCACCGCGCTGTCCGCGAAATCGTCGAACGCGTGCTGCGCCACGTGGATGATGTGCTCGCGGATGAAGCGCGCCCCTTCGGCCGCGCCATCCTCCGGATGTTTCAGACAACATTCCCATTCCAGCACGGCCCAGCCGGGGAAGTCGTACTGCGCCATCTTCGAGAAAATCGCCTTGAAGTCGATCTGCCCGTCGCCCAGCGAGCGGAAGCGCCCGGCCCGCTCCTGCCAGTCGCCATAACCGCCATACACGCCCTGGCGCCCGTTGGGCCGGAATTCCGCATCCTTGACGTGGAAGGCCTTGATGCGCGCATGATAGATGTCGATGAAGGCAAGATAGTCGAGCTGCTGCAGCACGAAGTGGCTGGGGTCGTACAGGATAGCCGCGCGCGGGTGGTCGTCGACGGCGGCCAGGAAGCGCTCGAAGGTCACGCCGTCGTGCAAGTCCTCGCCCGGATGCAACTCATAGCACAGGTCCACGCCGGCCGCGTCGAAGGCGTCAAGGATGGGCAGCCAGCGCTGCGCCAGTTCCGCGAACGCCGTTTCCACCAGGCCGGCGGGGCGCTGCGGCCACGGGTACAGATACGGCCAGGCCAGCGCGCCGGAAAACGTCACGTGGGCAGTGAGCCCCAGGCGCTGCGAGGCGGTGGCCGCCCACAGCAATTGCTGCGTGGCCCAGGCCGTGCGGGCGGCGGAATCGCCGCGCACATGCTCGGGCGCGAAGCCGTCGAACAAGGCGTCGTAGGCGGGATGCACGGCGATCAGCTGGCCCTGCAAATGCGTCGACAGTTCCGTCACCTGCAAGCCGTGGCGCGCCAGCAGGGCTTGCACGTCGTCGCAATACTGCTGGCTGGCAGCCGCCTGCTCCAGGTCGAACAATCGCGGCGCCGTCGGCAGCTGCAAGCCCTTGTAGCCCAGGCCGGCCGCCCATTGCGCCAGGTGCTCGAGCGAGTCGAACGGCGGCTCGTCGCCGAGAAACTGGGCCAGGAAAATGGCCGGGCCCTGGATGGTTTTCATGGGTATCCTTTAGCCCCCGGAAATCTGGCCCCGGGGGAGGTTCAGTTTAAAAAGGCGAGTTCGGAAAGTAGAATTGCTTCGCGTTCTCGCGCGTGATCAGCACCGAGGGGATGATCGTATTGGCCGGCAATTTATCACCTTTCAGGCGCGCTTCCGTCGTCAGCTTGATGGCGTCATACATGAACTTGGGCGAGTACGACACGTCGGCCACGATCAGCGGGTCGGAACCGTCCATGATCTTCTTCACGGCGCCCTTCGCGCCCGCGCCGCCGAACACTTGCTTGATGTCCGTGCGCTTGGCTTGCGCGATGGCCTTTTGCACGCCGATGGCCATGTCGTCATCGGCGGCCCAGACGGCGTCGATGTGCTTGAAGCGCGTCAAATAATCCTGCATGACCTTGAAGGCATCGTCGCGGTTCCAGTTGCCATACTTGGCGTCGAGCACCTTGATCTCGGGATGGCCCTTCATCACGGCACTGAATGCATCGTAGCGCTCGTTGTCCAGGGTCGTCGGCATGCCGCGCAGCACGACGATATTGCCCTTGCCATTTAAACTTTTCGCCAGATATTCGGCCGGCAGCTTGCCGAAGGCCGTGTTGTCGCCCGCGATGTAGGCATCCTGCGACTGCGTATTCGTCAAGCCGCGGTCCACCACCGTCACGTACACGCCCTTGTTTTTCACTTGCGCCACGGGCTGCGTCAAGGACGCCGACTCGATGGGGAAGATCACCAGGGTGTTGATCTTGTTCACCGTCAACATGTCCTGCAACTGGTTCGCCTGCTCGGGCGCCGTGGCGGCCGTCTTGACGATGATTTTCACGCCTGGATGGGCCTTCTCCAGCTCCGCCTTGGCCTGGTTGGCCCACCACACGATGCCCGAGGTGAAACTGTGCGTGGCCGTGGGAATCGCCACGCCGACCACCAATTTCTCTGCCGCCTGTGCCTGCCCCATCGGCAGCGCCCACGCCTGCATCACCAGCACTGCCATCCCTGCTACCCCTGCTACCCGTCTAAAGCTCTTCATGCTGCTCTCCTCCAAGGTTGAGGGCGCCCGGTGGCCGCCCTTTCAGAACGCCGCTCTTGTTTTATTTGCGGCCTCGCTGCAGGAAGGCGACGGCGATGATCACCACACCTTGCACTGCGGCATTCAGGTAGACACTGATGATGCTGGTCAAATTCAGGATATTGCTGATCACGGACAGCAGGATGGCGCCGATGACGGTGCCGACGATGCGCCCCTCCCCGCCCTTGAGGGCCGTGCCGCCAACGACGACGGCGGCGATCGCTTCGAGTTCCCACAGCAAGCCCGTGGTCGGCGTGGCCGAGCCCAGGCGCGGCACGTACAGCACCGTGGCGATGCCCACGCACACGCCCAGCAGCATGTAGGTGGCAATTTTCACCTTGTCGACGTTGATGGCCGCATAGCGCGCCACTTGCTCGTTGGAACCAATTGCCTGCACGTGGCGGCCGAACGTGGTGCGGTTCAATATGATGGCGCCGGCCGCCGCGACGAACAAAAAGATCCAGATCGGGATCGGCGCGCCCAGCACGCTCGTGTAGTACACGGGGCTGTAAAGCTCGGACAGGGTGGCGTCCAGGGTCAGGGCGCCGCCATCGGCCAGGTAAGTGAGCACGGCGCGGAAGATGCCCAAGGTGCCGAGGGTCACGATGAACGGTTCGATATTGCCCTTGCTGATGAGCAAGCCATGCATCAGGCCGAATCCGGCGCCCAGGATCAAGGCCATGGCGATGCCCAGCACCAGCATGGTGAGCGGCGCCAGGTCGCCGCCCGCCCCTTGCGCCAGCGCATTCATGAAATAGATCATGCAGCCGGCGATCAGGGCCGCCATCGAGCCGACCGACAGATCGATGCCGCCCGAGATGATGACGAAGGTCATGCCGACGGCGATGATGCCGATGAAGGCCGTGCGCGTGAGCACGTTCATCAAGTTGTCCACGGTGGCGAAGTCGCCGTTGAGCAGGGTGCCCGCGATGCACAAAGATAACAGGCCCAGCACGGGGCCGAAACCCTTGATGCGCGCGCCGAATCGGGCAACGGCGGTGGCAAGCGGGGATACGGTGGTGTCAGTGCGTGCCGGTTGCATGGGCAATCAACTCCTCTTCGGTCAGGTGGTCAGCAGACAGGGTGGCTTGCAAGGTGCCGGCGCGCATCACGGCGACCCGGTGGCACAGGCCGATCAATTCGATCAGTTCGGACGAGATCACGATCACGGCGCGCCCTTCGGCGGCCAGGCGGTGGATCAAGAAGTAAATGTCGCGCTTGGCGCCCACGTCCACGCCACGGCTCGGCTCGTCGAGCACGACGACGCGCGGATCTGAATGCAGGTATTTCGCCAGCGCCAGCTTTTGCTGGTTGCCACCCGACAGCATGCGCGCGCGGCTGTCCAGGTCGCCCGTACGGATATTGAAGTCCAGCACGGCCCTGGCCAGCGCCGCTTTCTCGCCTGCCACATCGAGCCACGGCCGCGCATAGCGCTCCATCGTCATCATGGTGAGGTTTTCGCGCAAGCCCAGGTTCACATGCAAGCCCTTGCCCTTGCGGTCTTCGCTCAGATACGTCATGCCGTGCTGCATGGCTTGCCTGGGCGTGCGGATATCCACGGGCTGGCCGTTGAGCTCGATCTTGCCCGCGCTGCGCGGACGCAAGCCCAGCAGTGCCTCGAACGATTCCGTGCGCCCCGCGCCCACCAGGCCGGCAAAGCCCAGCACTTCGCCGGCGCGCACCTCGAAGGACAAGTCCTGCGACCAGCCGGGCACGCACAAGCCGTCCACCTTCAGCAGCACGGGAGCATCCTCGGCCAGCGCCGCTTTCGCCGGGAACATGTCGGACAGTTCGCGCCCCACCATCAGGTTCGCCATCTGCTGGCGCGTGAGGCTGGCCGTCGGCTCGCGCGTGACGAAGCGGCCGTCGCGCATGACGATGACCTCGTCCGTGTTGCGCTCCACTTCGTCGAGCTTGTGCGAGATATACAAAATCGTCACGCCATCGCTTTTGAGCTGGGCCATGACGGCGAACAGGCGCTGGGTTTCCGACGACGTCAGCGTGGCGGTCGGCTCATCCATGATGAGGAAGCGGGCGCGGCGCGACAGGGCCTTGGCGATTTCCACAAGTTGTTTTTCGGCCACGATCAGGTCGCGGATTGTGGTATCGGGCGACACGTCCAACCCCACCTGTTTCAGGTAGCGCGACGCTTCCTCGCGCATGGCGGCTTCATCCAGCAGCCAGCCGCGCGTCTGCTCGTGGCCGAGGAACATGTTTTGCGCCACCGTCAGGTGCTCGGCCAGGTTGAATTCCTGGTGGATCAGCACGATGCCGGCGCTCTCGGCCGCGCGCGAGCTGGCGAAACGCCGGGGCTGGCCATCGATCAGCAGCTGGCCTTCGCTCACGCTCTCGTAGCCGGCGAGGATTTTCATCAGGGTGGACTTGCCGGCGCCATTTTCGCCCAGCAAGCCATACACGCGCCCGGGCGACAGGGTAAAACTGACGCCATGCAAGACGCGCACGGGGCCGAAATCCTTGCACACCCCCTCGAAACCGACGGCAACGCTCACTATGCACTCCCTCGCAGAATTAATCGGTGTTGCAGCAGCACCCCAGGCACGTTCACAGCCGGGTCCGCCAAGCGCTGCAGCAGCAAACGGGCCGCCGTCTCGCCCAGTTCGCGCATCGGTTGCGCGATGGTGCTGAGACCGGGGTCGATCTGCGCGGCGATGGCGATATCGTCGAAGCCGATGACGGCCACGTCCTCGGGCACGCGTTTCTTCAGTTGGCGCAGCGCGCTCAGCACGCCGATGGCCAGGGTGTCGGACACGGCGAAGATGGCCGTCGGCGCATCGGGCTGCGCCATCATGCGCAGGGTGGCGGCCGTGCCCGCTTCATAGTCGAGGCTTTGCACCGTGTGCACCCACTGCGGCTGCACGGGCAGGCCGGCGGCGGCCAGGGTGTCCAGATAACCTTGCTGGCGTTGCCGCGCATACAGATAACGTTCGTCGGAGTTGATCAGGCCGATGCGCGTATGGCCGCGCGACAATAAATGCGCGACGGCGTCGGAGGCGGCCCGGTGATTGTCGATGCCGACATAGGGCACGGCCACGCCGGGGTCGAATTCGCAGCACGCCACCCACGGCAGGCTGACGGACTCATGCGACAGCGCATGCTGCACCGTGTCCGGGTCGAGGCAGATGGCGCCGTCGGCGCGGTGCATGCGCAGCAAGTCGAAATAGGAGCGCTCGCGGCCCGCGTCGGCGCCCGTATCGCACAGCAGCACGAAATAGCCATGTTCGCGCGCCACCGTATCGATGCCGCGCACGATCTGCGCATAGAAGGGGTTGCCCACGTCGGGCACCATGGTCAAGAGCATGCGGCTCTCGGCCGTGCGCAGGCTGCGCGCCAGGTGGTTCATGCGGTAGCCGAGCGCCGCCACGGAAGCGAGCACCTTGTCGCGCGTGGGCGCCCGCACCCCCGCCTGCTCATTCATCACGCGCGAGACGGTGGCCACCGACACCCCCGCATGCGCGGCAACGGCGCTGATGGAGACGGTTTCTGTCGGCAAGGAAGAGGGAACGGCTGGCGGCATGGTGCTTTTGAATAAAATGTAATCGATTACATTTATAAGCCAGCCGCGCGAGCGATGCAAACATTATCGATGCTGCGATGCGCAAAAAAAAATGGCCCGCAGATGCCGCCGCAGTACAGCGTTGCGGGGCAGGGCGGGCGTGTGTTGCGTAGCAAAATGATATTTCAGGAAAAGACTGGCGCCAGCCACAGCGCGCCGGTGGCCCGGCAACGGCCCGGCAGCCTGGATCCGTGGCGAGGTGCCAGGATCCGCTGGGCCATGCAGCTCTCACCAGTCCTTGTCGCCCGCCTCTGCGGCGGCATTTTTGGCTGCCGCGCCAGGCGCGCTGCGCTTGGCTTCGGTTTTCACCGCCGCCGCCGCAGGCTCGGCCTTGACGACGGACTTTTCTACCGGCGCCGCTTCCCGCACCTGCAACGCGCCAGCAGCGATACCGTCGAGCTTGATCTTGACGTTTTCCAGCACCCCATACGACAAGTTCGGCGTCACGCGCTCGATGCGCACCTCGCAACATAGTTTTTCCATATTGCCCAGCGACTGGCCGGTCTGCGGATCCTTGATTTCCTTGCCTTGCTGATACACACGATAGCGGCCATTTTCCGCCACGGCGTTGCCCCCCTGGCTCAACACGACGTTATCGCCATCGCGTTCGACGATGGAAATGGGGAAGGTGCGCAGCAGGATAGCCTCGGTGGCCTGTTTAACGATCTCTGCCTGCATATTCTTCAGCGTCTGGCTCTCGTTGAAGTTACTGCCCAGGGTCGTGGCGGCAATGGCTGGCGGCTCGCCACGCAGGGTGGTCGATTGCAGGATTTGCCGCGTGGCCAGATTGATCATGCGTTGCGAGACCGACCAGGCACCGGCGTACGACACCAGTTCGCGGTCCGAGGTCTGCAACTTGCGCGCATGACGCTGGTAAGCGAATTCATTGACCACGCCGACCCATACCAGATCCGCGCTCAGCGCCTGTCCCAGCTTGGCAAGGTCGCTACTCGGGGCGTTACCTGAGGTAATCATATTCAATTCATCCTGCAACTCGCCCTCAAACTGGCGATCCAGCACACTGAAGCGGCCTGTCTGCGAGAGGACGTCAATGATCTGCTGGCGTATCGGCGCCAGCACTTCCTGCGCCGGCACCGCGCGCCCGCCAATGTTGAAGCTGGCTTGCTCGCTACGCAGCGGCGCCACGACGATCTTGATCTTGCCGCTGTCGGCGGGTGCCTTGAACTTGGCAATGCGCGCCTCGATCTCGACCTTGTAAAGTCCACCCTTTGAAAACGGCGATGACACATCGACCACCTTGAACGAAGACACCACGCCCTTCGATTGACTGATGATCTGTTCGGCAAAAGCCTGGCCCTGCATGGTCGCCTTCATGCTGGCGCTCCCCGAGCCGGCCGTCGAATCGACATCGAGCGTTGCCGTTACTTGTTCAAACATGGACGCATTGCTCGACGTGGCTTGCACGGCGGTGCCATTGACTTGCATGATGGCCAGCTTGAGTGCGTCGTTGAGCGCGGCACCGGGCGAAATGCCGCTGCCGCTTGCCGTCGTGGTGACTTGTTCAACCTGGCCAACGTCGGGTGTCTGCGTCAGCTTGGGCGCGCTCGACGCCACAGGCGCCTGCGCCGCTTTTTCGCCGCAAGCAGCCAGGCCCAGCGCAATACTCAGCAGCATGGCCGGCATGCCGGATTTCATTGTGATCTTCATAGGCAATTCCATTGTTGCAAAAAAAAAGGGCGAACCAGTCGCCCTGCTGTCCTACCTGCCAAGCTTTTGAATTACAGCAATGCCGTAGCGTCGTTGGCTTCTTTCGGCAGCGGAATGTTATTGTTCTTGGCAAAGTCAATCGCCACTTTCAAGGTGCTGCCGACGGCCTTGATCGACGATGGCAAGTTCTGTGCGATGAACAGGGCCGAATTGGCCGATGCACCCAGCGAGCTGACCGATGGCTTGAAGCTGCCCACGTCCTTGCTCATGCCGACGTACTGAATCACGCCTTTCGACAGATCGACCAGGCCTTCCGTAAAGCGCTGCTTGCTGGCATCGTCCATGGCCACTTTCTTGCCCTTCATTTGCTCTTCCAACAGTTTGCTGTTGTCGCTCTGCATCTTGCTCGCGCCCTGCAGGCTATCCTTGGTGGCGCCTTCGGTCAGGTTCTGCGCTTCCAGTGCGGCCTTGTCCGACTGTTCCTTCAGACCAAACGCGGCCAGCATGGTGGCATCGGCCTTCATGACGCTTTGCGTGCCGCCGACATATTTTTTGACGATTTGCTCGGCTGTAACACCCTTGCCGCCGCCCAATGCGCCAGACAGGCCACCAAATTGCGCCGATGCCAGGCCCGAAACTGCCAACAGGGTCGCGCCCAACAGTGCGGAAATACGGATATGCTTCATAATTTGCCTTTTTTATAATAAGAATGGGAATCAGTCGAAGGGTGGGAGGATGCGGGCGTTCGACCTGCCGCCCGCCCCGGTATCTCAATACACGCCGGCAGCACTCATGCGGCTGATGATTTCCTTGGCCGCCAGCGCGGAAGCGTCCTTCAATGCCTTGGTCTGCGCCGTCGCGTTGTCCCCGCCGAGGCCAAAATACTGCACCGGCGGCACGGCCGCCACTTCACGCGGCAACGCGCCACGCAAATCGAGCACGCGGCCGGTGACCGATACGACGACACGCTGCAAACCGGTCGCTTCATCGGTCGCGGCAGGATTGACGTCAAAGGTAGCCAATGCCAGCAGCGGTACATTCGCCTTGCGCAAGGCGGCAACGATGGAGCGCATGGTCGCTGGCGCCAGATCATTGCCTTTGGAGAAATCTTTATTCACGGATGGAATATCCTTGTCTCCGAGTACGTACTCAGGATCGGCGACCAGATACCCCGCCTGAGAAAACACGCTCGTCACGGCCGTCTTCTGGTTCGCCAGCGAAAACACGCGGTAGTCGGTTTCATCGGCCTTGCGCACGGTGCTGCCACCCATTTCGACCTTGACGGTTTGCTTGAGTGCAACATTTTCGTTGCGGCGCACCGTGGCGCTCGTGGCAATGGCGCCGCCGCTCAGCGATTCGCCTTCGCGGCCATTCACGCTGCCCGTCGTTTTCGCGCTGCCGTCGAAAGTCAGCTCGGCACGCTTGACGACACGCTCGTCGAATGCCTTGACGCTGGCCACTTCGCGGCCAACGAACACATACACCATCTGCGATTTCTCCCCGTTCGATACCCGACCGGTGGCACTGGCGCCTTTCAGGGTATTTCTGAGTTTCGCCACATTCAATTCGGCACGCACCGCCACCGAATATTTACGCAGGCTGGCCTGATCCTGCTCGTTCAGGACCACGGTACTGAGCAGGAATTTATCCAGATTGGCTTCAATTTTTCCCTGGATCGCTTCAAAGTTTTCCGATTCCGCTTCGCCGCTTTCGGCGAAATAGCGTTCGATCGCCGCCATTTGCGCCTTCTGATAAGCCATTTCCTTATCGGCATCCGTCAACATGGCCGCATATTTCACGGTCGCCGTGCCTTTTACCTGGATCACTTGGGAAAATCCCGGGCCAGCCAAAAGCAGGCCTAGGCAAAACAATATCAATTTTTTCATCTATTTACTCGCCTTTAATATCACCCGAGTTGCCTCAAGTTGTTTCCCAATATCCTTGGCACTTGCCGCGGTCTGTATCCATTTCATATCTCCGCCTTCAAATGCGGCAGTCAGTTTTAAAAACAGACCTCGCAATGCATCTTGATAGGCGGCAAAATCGTCAGCACCTATGCGGCCGGCAGGAACAATCGCCATTTCACCATTTTTCAAGTCGGTATTCAGGAAATCCGAATTGAGCAACGGTTCCGAAAACTGTACATGCGCATAAGCGCCATATACATACGATACGGCGACTGCGGTTTCCGCCGTTTTAATCTTGGCAAACTTGCTCAGGGAAATATCAAAAACATAATCACCCTCGCCGATACTCAAATCGACATCGTCACCATTCTCCAACCGCAGCGACATGCGTCCCAAGGCATCGCCAGCCTTGGTCGGCAGCAAGGGCACACCGGCCTTGGCGGACAGCACCGAGGCAAAGGCGTCGACGACCATGCTTTCCATAAGCTGCGGCTGGCTACGCAGCGCGTCGGGCATGGCCGCCAGCGCTTCGGGCGCCACCTTGGCACGCCGGATCTGGATCGTGCGTTGGCCCGGCGTCGGCAAGGTCGCGTGCGACAGGCGCTCCAAATATTGCGTCACCAGGCCCTTGCCTTCTTCCTTCAACAATAACTGTTCGATGAATCCGCTAATACGCGCCGCATCGGGCACGTCCGGCGTGGCGTCAAACAAGGCTGCATTCACGGGATAGCTGCGCACCACGGTCTTGCTCTTGTAATCGAATATCAGGGCATCGCCACGCAAATTGACGAATGTCTTGTAATAATTGCCGAAATTTTCCGTCAATACCGTTTCGCCGGTGAGTACCAACACCGTGATCAATGCCTGATCGCTGTTCCTCAGATTCACGAGGGAGGCAGGTGGTAACAGGCTGAGGTCCGGATTGACTACCTTGCCACTGCGGTCGTGAATGATGCGCGACAGGGTCTGGCCCGAATTATCGGCACGCAGTCGCGTATATAATTGATGGGTGTACGGGAAACGAACGCTGGCTGTGGCGGAATCACCGGAAAATGAAAATCCGGCTACCGCCATCTCGGCGGCACAGGCTGGGATCGTGAACAGGGAAAGAATCAGTTGGAATGACAGAACTGCGAATATCTTGGATTTTGACCACACGGACCAGCCTCTATTACCTCATGGAAATATTATAAATTGTAACTTATTTTTAATCAGGCAACCATGTCTTTTGCGGATTTATCAGGTTTGTTGATAAATCCCCACGTTCCGTGATTTCGCCGAAAATATATCGGCGAATCGCGGATCATTTTTTAGCAGACGGCATGGATACCTATCGCCGCCGCCCAGCTTTAATTCTGCATCATCGCGCAAAACGTCTCGGGATTGCCGTCAAGAATGACGCCGCTGGGCCAGCGGTGGCTGCGCTGCCGGGCGCGCAGCAGGGACGCGGCCAGGGCCGAGTCGCCATCGACGGCGTAGACGAAGACGGGCATGCTCAGGCTGGCCGCGTCCATCAGCAGAGTCGGATTGGCGTCCAGGCTGCGCGCATCGACGTGCACGCCGGCGGGCATGCCGATCTGTTGCCGCACGCGCTGCAGCCACGGCTTGTCCAGCTTGGGCGGGCGGGCATTTTTCGCGATATAGCGGCTGACCCGGTTGGCCCCTGCCGCCTGCGCGTTGCGCGCGTCAAACACGAGCAAACCCAGGTAGCCCTGCGGATCGGCGCGGCGCGCGCAAGCGAGGTTGTTCGGCACGCCCGAGGTCAAAAACCAGTTGCCGTGCTTGATGTTCGCGCGCAATTGCCCCACCAGGGTGGCGATCGGCGCGCACGACGAAACGACATCCTTGATCTCCGCGTTCAGGGTCTTGGCCGGGAACGCCGTCGCCAGGTCGGCGACGTCGGAAACAAACGGCGGCGTTTCCGGCGTGGCCACGCCGCGGTTCTTCATGCTGGCGGCGCGCCAGTCGTCGGCCGTCAATTGTTTCACGGTGCGGGGCGAGCCCGTGTCGACGACCCTGCCCGTCAGCAGGTCGTGGTGCACCACCCAGCTGCCGTCGCCCAGCAACTGCAAATCCGTCTCGACGCCGTCCCAGGTGCCGAAATATGTGTTGCGCAGCGCGCTCAGCGAGTTTTCCGGCGCATTGCCGGCGCCGCGGTGGGCATGCACCTGCATGCCCAGGCAATCGGCCTGCACCGCCGTGCTGGCCATGCTGAGCAGCAAGGCCAGCGCGGCCGCCTTATTTTTGTTGCGGGTGATAGCCATAATGAATTCCCTGCAAAACGTGGATGCGGATCGCTTCGTTGACGGGGTAGCTGTAGCCTTGCCCCACCGCCACGACGTGCGTGATATTGGCCAGCAAGCCCTTGCCGGCGATTTGCCAGCGCGTGCTGTCGTCGGCCGCCTGGCGGTTCCAGTCCAGCATCTGGCGGAACAGCTCGCTCTTCGTGACATTGTTGTCCGACAGGGTAAACATACCCCAGGTACCCAGGAAGGCGCCGGCCAGCACGCCCGTGGCGATCCACGCGGAACGGCGGCTCAGCTGGCCATCGGCGCCCGCCTGCTCGCCCCGGCGCGCCGCCAGCACCAGCAAGCCCACCGTGGCGATCAGGTACAGCAGCTTCGAGAAGTGGCCGATGGCGCCCAAGAGCGAAAAGAACAGCGCCACGGGTGGCACGATGGCCGCGCGCGCCGCTTCCTTGCCCTCTGCATAGTACTTGCCGCCCACCTCGAAGTCGTTGCGGCTGGCGCGGTATTCCACCAGCTTTTCCGCCGTCTGGCGCGCGGCGAACTGGTCGAACAAGCGGCTGAAATCGGCCGGGCTCGCATACGCCTCCTGCACCACGGCGCCCTTGGGCAAACGCAAGCCCTTGCTCGCTTCGCTGCCGTCGCCACCGTCCGGTCCGTCGCGCAGGACGGCCTGGATGCCGGGACGCGCCACGAAGGCGGGGAAGGACAAGCCAGGCGGAATGCGCTCGCCCTTGATGTGCAAGCCCTTGCTGGCCGCTTCCGACGCATAGCGGCGCTTGACGGCGGCGCGGAAGCTCAATTGATCGGCCGGATGCCAGTTGGCCGCCACGGGCACTTTCTTGCGCACATTGCTGACCACGGCCGCCTTGCGCCGCGCCGGCACGGAATGTGGCTGCCAGCCATGGCGCGACAGGCTTTGCCGGTAATCGTTCCAGGCCGATTCCTGCTGCTGGCGCAAGCCCGCGTCATCGTCGGGAATGATACCCGAATACAATTTCCACTTACCGTGCACCTCTTGCATCGCCTGCTGGTACTTCTCATAGTAACCGGCGGCGCCGCCGGCGATCTTGCGCACGTTGAAATTGATCAACTGTTCCTTGGCCGGCTCCATGCGCTCGTCGAGGTGGCCCACCGAGACGGCCAGGAAGGGGAACAGCGCGAGAAAGGCCTTGCCTTCGGGCTTGGCGAACAGGGTGGGATCGTCGACCAGGCCCTGCAATTGCAGGCTGCCGCCCACCAGCGAGCGCTGCATCAGGGTGGTGTTGAAGGCCAGGCGGCGAAATTGCGCATCGCGCGTTTCGACCAGCACCGTGACCGTGGTCTTCAAAATGCCGAACACGACCGCCGCCGTGGCGACGCAGCAGAAGATGATTTTTTTCCAGCCGGGGCCGCTGCCATTGTTCTTCAGGCGGCGGCGCCACATCAGTTGCAGCACCACCAGCGCGGCGGCGATGCCCGACAGGCTGCGGCCATAGAATTCCACGCCTTCCACGTCGTGCGGCTTGACGTCGCCGCCCACCACGTCGAGCAGGCGGGCATTGAAGCCCAGTTCGAAGCACAGGTATATGATCGTCAGGACGATCAGGATCAAGGTCTGCCGGATTTGCAGACTGCGCAAACTCGCGGCCATCTTATTTCCTCAAATCGATGACGACGGGCTTGATCTCTTCGGCCTGGAAGATCATCGGCGCGGCCGGGGCCGCCGCTGCGGCACGCGGCGCGGGCAGGCTGACGGCGGCGGGCGCCTTGGCCTGGCTCTCCTGGCGGCGCGGCTTGGCGCTGGCGCGGCTGCCCGCTTTCGGCGCGGCGGCAGGCGCCGGGGCGGCGGCCGGCGGCGCGGGAATCACGCGTCCGCTGCCGTCACCAGCCGGCAAAGTCGTCATGACGGGGGCCGTGCCGCGCAAGCTGTCGTCGGCGAACGGCTGGGCGCGCGTATCGACGCCGGGCGGCACGGCCACGCTGGCGTTGAGCAGGCGGTTGTCCGTGTAGATCATGCGCGACAGACGGTTGTAGTTGGGGAAATCGATATTCAGCGATTTCGCGTCCGCCGCCAATTCCACGCGGGGACGGTCCTTGCAATTGCCGACCGTCCACTGCAGCACGTCCGTGCCCTGGAAGGCCAGCACTGCATAGCGGTAGGCGCAGCCGCGCTCCTGGGTTTCCACGATCACCACGGTGCGCTCGCCCACGTTTTCCACGCGCGCCACGCGGGCCGTGATGGCGTTGGCCAGCGGCACGACGCGGAAGGCCTGCGACAGCTTGATCGAGTACTTGCCCTGCGGGTCCTTGCGCAAGGTGCCTTCCGTGCCGTCGCGCAGGCGGAAGGTGGACAGCGGCGTGCCGAACAGCTCGGCCGTATCGAGGCCCATCAACACGCCGCCACGGCCATTCGGCGTCATGGCGCAACCCGTCAACAGGACGCCGGCGGCCACGCCAGCCATCAGCTTGCGCCAGTGCGCGGATGCAAAATTCTTATACATTGTCATGCTGGATAACTTTCTCTTATTTCTGGGTCAGGGATGGATCACGGCCAGCGGATTGCCCGGGCCTGGCGGCGGCAAGACTTTCCCGCGGTCGCGCGACAGCAAGGTGAAGGCGCCCAGGGTGTCCGGGCCGGCGACGATTTCCAGCTGCTCGCGCTGCAGCCACGTGCGGATTTCCGCCTCCGTGGCCTCGGCGCGGAACAGCACGCGCATGCGCACGCCCGTCTCGACGCCGCTGCGCTGTGGAGCACCGTTGCGGAACTCCGCATTGCCGACCACGGCGCCGTCTCTCGGCAGGAACAACCACGCCGATTGCACCAGCATCACGCTGGCGGCCACGGCCGTGACAAGTTTGAGCCAGCGGTTCGCATTGGCCGCCTGCACCGGCTTGGCTATCGGCGCCGCCGCATCGGCCGAAGCGATCTGCAACTGCTGCAGCCCCTGGCGCAGCAATTGCCGATACGCCACGCGGCCATCCGTGCCCAGCTCGCTCGACAATGGCGTGCCCGTCAAGGCGTAATCATCGCCAGGCAAGGCCACGCGGGCGATCATGCCCGGCGCCGCGGCGGCCTCATTGGCGCGACCATGCTGCTCCAGCCAGCGCGCCGCCTGCAGGCGCTCCTGGCTGAACACGCCCAGGCAGGCGCCCAGGTCCGTCACGGCCACGGTCACGGGCATGTCGCACAGCACCAGGCCCGCGCGCGGATCGGCAGGCGCGTCGCGCTCCTCGACCACGAGGCCGCAGGCGTCCGCATACGATGTGTCGGGCGTGACGAGCCAGCCGCGCCAGCGCTGCAGCGTGCTGTCCCAGGCGTCGAGCAGCACGGCGCCAAAGCCGGGGCGGCGCGCCAGCACATGAATCTGTCCGCCCGCGATGGGCCGCGCGGCCAGGGGCGCGGCATCGCTGCGGCGCGCAAAGCCTTGCATCACGTGCTCCGGCACGGCGATGCCGCGCCAGTCGGGGGTCTCGCCCGCCACCTCGCCGTCCAGCAGTTCGGCGGCAGACGGCGGCGCCGGCAAGCGGGCGGCAACGATGGCCAAGGTGGGCGTCAATGCAGTCATGCCGGTGGCCTTTCATCAGTGTTCGGGTCGGTGGACGCGGGGTCCATGTGCAGGGATAACGCGGCCACGCACAAGATATCCAAAACTATTTGCGCCGCCTGCATGTCGCGCGCAGACAGCGCATCACCGACGCGCAGCTTGAGCAGGGTCAAGACCCAGCTGCCCAGCAAGGTGGCGCGGTGGGCCGGCTCGACCACCTGGCGCCCGGCGCTGTCGGGATCGCCCTTCTGCCGGTGCACGAGGCCCAGCTTGCCGCCGTGATAATGCGCGGAAGCGATCTGCTCGGCCAGTGCCTTGACGGGCATGCCGCCGCAGCCGCAATGGCGCAGCAGCAAGATCAAGTCACGGGGCAAGGTGGCGATGAACACGTCGGCCGCCTCGCGCACCTGCTGCGGCGTGAGCCGGTAGTCGCGCAGCGGTTCGGCATACGAGTCGGGCGCGCGCAGCTCGCAGCCGTCCTGCGCATCGGCATCGTCGTCATCACGCTGCTTGCGCAGCTGGTCGATGATGAAGCGCTTGAAGTAGAGGAACAAGGCACCGACGTGGTGGGGCGCGGCCTCGCTGTCGCCGTGCAAGACTTTTTCGATGAAAAACTGGTGGCGCAGGTCGGCCAGCGAGTCGCCCAGCGACGCCGCCTCGCGCGGGCGGCATGGGGTCAGCGCGGCGATGACACGCTGGTAAAACTCGCCCAGTTCGCCTTGTGTCAGTTGATGGCGGCGGGTCCAGAAAGCATGAATCCGTTCAAATTGTTCCGATTGCACAGCCGGTCCGATCGTGTGTTGGGCGGCACGCGCCACTGGCCGGCAGCGACGCGCTCCGTGCGCTGGCCAGACAAGAGAAACTTGTCAGTAAGGTAAAATGCATTTAAGCAATTTTCTCATATCACAGTAAAAATCGCTAACTTTTGTTACTTTCACGACAATTCCCGAGACGCCGATGCATCGCCTGATTTCCCTGCTTTTCAGCCTCATCTTTTTACTCTGCGGTAACGTCGTGCAAGCGGCCACGGGGAATACCGCCAGCGGCCCCGGCAAGCGCATCGCGCTGGTGATCGGCAACGCGGCCTATCCGCAGCCTTTATTGAATCCCGTCAACGATGCGCGTGCCATGGCCGAGCACCTGCGCCGCCTGGGCTTTGAGGTGCTGTTGCGCACGGATATCAATGCGGCGCAGCTGCAAAAGGCGTCGGCCGAGTTTTCCACGCAGGCGCGGGGCGCCGATATCGCCCTCGTGTTTTACGCGGGCCACGGCGCGCAGGCGGGCGAAGCCAATTATGTGCTGCCGCTGGGCGCCAACATGAACGCGCTCAGCGCGTCCGCCATCGCCGCGCAGGGCGTCTCCGTTTCCAGCCTGGCCGGCGACTTGCAGCGCACGGGCGCGCGCGGCGCCGTGCTGATCCTCGACGCTTGCCGCCAGGAATACACGCGCGGCGGCGCGGTGGCGGTGCCCGGCGGCGGCAATGCGGCCAGCCATGGCTTTGCCGATACGCAAGCGCCACGCGGCGTGGTGATCGCCTATTCGGCGGGACCGGGCGCCCTGGCGCGCGATTTCTGGTCGCCCGATTCGCGCAACAGCCCCTACACGAGCGCCCTGCTCGACGCGCTCGACGCGCCGGGCTTGCCGATGAGCGAAGTGTTTTCGCAAGTGGCGGCCAGAGTCGCCGCCATGACGCACGACGTGCAAAAGCCGCGCGTGTCGTTCGGCGAAACGTCGGCGCGCCTGGTGCTGAACATGGGCAGCGGCAAGGGCGTCAGCCAGGCAACGCCAGGCGTACTGGCATCGGGCAACAACGGCATGCGCGCGCCAGCCCCAGCGCTGGAAAAGCCGGCCGCACCCGGCGCCAAGGTGTGGCCAGGCAATGTGCTGCAAGACATCAATTATGAAATCCGCATGCAGATCGCGGCCCGCCCGTTTCCCCGCCAGCAACTGGAAAAGCGCGCACGGGGCGGAGACCTCGTGGCGCTGACGGCCCTCGGCTACGGCATCGGCGGCGGCGACGCGGGTGTCAAACAGCCGAAGATCGGCATGCGGTGGCTGGAAAAGGCGGCAGCCAAGGATTTTCCGATTGCCCAGACTTATCTGGCCGAATTGCTGATGGTCAAGGGTGACCCCACTTCACTGAAACGCGCGGGCGTGCTGCTGGACGCCGCCTCGCAGGCGGGCTACAGCCCCGCCCATGCCTACAAATTCGACCTGGCCCGGCGCACGGGTGCACCGCCGCAGGATGCGGCACGGCATTTGCAGGACGCCTTCATGGGCTTGATGAAGGATTACCAGGGCGCCGCCAAAGACCTGATGCAGCCGCCGAAAAAATAATTCAAAATAATTTTGGATTTCCCTGAACTGCCCCCGTTATCCGGGGGTACATGCAATACAGCATGACAGTGACCAGGGAAATTCCATGCAAGCATCCAGCCCAGCAGCAATCACCACCGGCCAACGGGGCCGCATCCTCGCCTACCAGCCGAGCGGACAAGGTTCCGTCAGCGTGGCCGGCATTCAGCACGCCTTCGACGTCGCTACCCATTGGCGCTCGGACGTGGCGCCCGCCATCAACGCCGTCGTCGACGTGCGCTTCGATGACGCGGGCAAGCTCGCCACCGTCAGCGCCGTGGCGACGCAGCAACTGGCGCAGGAAGAGATGGCCGGCGCGGCGAAACTGGCGCGCGACAAGGGCCAGCAACTGTGGGGCAAGGCCGTCTCGGCCCTGGGCGTCAAGGTGCTGGCCAGCCTGGGCGTCTTGATCGCCGGCGCCTTTATCTTCAACACCATCGGCATCCGCCTGTTCGCCTCCGTGTCGCGCACGTATTGGCAGTTGCTGGGCCTGTCCGCGGACAGCCTGGAAAGCTTTGCCGGCGCTGGCGGCGGCGGTTTTACCTCCGCACAATGCTTCTTCCTGCTGGCCATTGCCGGATGCTGCGCCACCATGGTTAGCCGCCACCCGAAAGCGGCGCTGGGCAAGTGCGCGCCCCTGCTGTTCATCGTCATCCACAGCAGCTTGCTGTTCATCAAGATCAAGGCCGCCGTCAGCGACGCGGGCAACGCCATGGGCGGCATCATGGGCAACCGCGCGGCCCGCATGGCCGAACAGATGGCCAGCGAAATGCTGGGGCAGGTCTGGCAGGGACTCTCGTTCGGCATCGGCTTTTATTTGGTGCTGGCGTCATCCATCGTCCTGGCCGCTTACGGCGTCGGCGAATACCAACGTAAAACCATCGGCTAAGTCACCTCACACATTCATTAAAGGAAATATCATGCAACGTACCCTGCCCGCCCTGCTCGCCATCACCGTGCTCCTGTCCGCCTGCGGCAAGACGGATAACGCCACACCAGCCGCCTCCGCCCCCGTCGCCGCGAATGTCGCCGAGCTGGCCGCCAAGGCGCAGGTAAAAGCGGCCGCCGCCAGCCTGCCGCAAGCGGACGCCGCCACGCCAGCGTCCAGCTATGTCGACATTACCAGCGGCAACCAGTTGATGTACAGCTACATCGCCCTGTCCGGCGTGCCACCCGACTACGCGGCCGTGGCGCAGCGCATCTCGCGCGAGTATGCGGGCAGCAACGACGCCTTCCGCAAGCAGGAAGTGCTGGACGCGCTGAAACCGCAGATCGATGCCAAGGTCAGCGAAGCGAAAACCAAACGCTACCTGCGCTACCAGATCAATGGCCAGGGCGCGCTGGCGCCGTACGCCATGGACAAGGCCGGCTTCCCCGCCAAGTTCGCCGAAGCGGGCACGTATTACTACATGTACGACAACGGCGACTACAAGCTGGCGTTCACGAATGGTGACGGTTACTCCTTGCTGAAGGTGAATCAGGACGCGGCGCGCAAGATCGAGGCGGCGCGCAGCGGCTACAAGGACTTCGCCATCGTCGTGTATGCCTACGCCCAGGAAGCGGACATGGCCAGCAACCAGGTCAAGGCGCAGATCGTCAAGGTGGCGATCAAGCTGAACGGGGAAGAAATTCCCGTCAACCAGGCGCAGTAGAACGGGCTCGGTTACACTGTTCGCCACATTGCATCGGGATAGCGACATGGGCGAACCAACACGGGCGGAACAACATCTGGCGCAGGGCCAGCAACTGCAGCGGCAAGGCAAGCTGATCGAGGCGATCAACGCCTACCAGGCGGCCTACAAACAGGACCCGGCCCTGGCCGAAGCGCAGCATTTCCAGGGTCTGGCCATGCTGGAGCTGGGCCAGGGCGCCATCGGCCTCGGTTTGCTGAAACTGTCGCTCAAGCAGCAGCCGGAGAACCCTCTGTTCCACTACAACCTGGGTAACGTGCTGCGCGGCACGGACAGCGAAGCGGCCCTGGCCAGCTACGCCACGGCGGCACGGCTGGCGCCGCACGAGCACGATTTCGCCATCAGCCACGCGGAATTGCTGCTGGGGAAACAGCGGCTGGTGGAGACCATCGCCGAACTGGAACGGGCCCACGCCCTGCGCCCGCAGCGTTGGCAAACCCTGCAGGGACTGGCCGAGCTGTATTACCGCACGGGACAGCAGGATCTGGCGCTGGCACGCTATGCGCAGGCCCTGGCGCTGCACCCTGCGCTGGAACAGACGTGCCGCATCGGCTTTGCCAATCCGCAAGCGGAACACCCTGAAACGTTGACGCCGCTCAATGTCGCGGACAGCCTGCACGATTTTATCGGCGAAACGGACCTGCACATCGTCGACGATTTCCTGCCCGACGCGGCCGCCTGGCGCGCCCAGGCGCTGGCCTTGCCGTTCGAGCAGCAGCGCTATGCGGGACAGAATTATCCGGGCAGCCAGACGGCGGGCCAGCCCAGTCAAGCCATCATGGAGCGCATCGCCACGGCGCTGGGCCGCCCCATCCGCTTCATTTCACCCGACAATGGCTCGTATCGCCTCAGCTATGCGGACGCGACGGCGCGCACGGATATCCACGTGGATAACGAGACGGGCAACAATTTCAATTTCTATGCGGGCGTGCTGTATCTGAACCCGCCCGAGCAGTGCCAGGGCGGCACCACGTTCTGGCGCCACCAGCCCAGCGGCTGGTACCGGAGACTGCCCGAAGCGGACGTGAAGGCGGGCGGCTACGCCAGCTTCAAGGATTTCCAGAAACGCTGGCTGCCGAACAGCAAAGTGCAGAAATTCAATGACTTGCAGGAACAGCGCGACAGTTGGCAAGCGCTGCTGGAAGTGCCGATGCGCCACAACCGCCTGATCGTCTACAAGGGCCATTATTTCCACTCGATCAGCAATGTGTTTGGCGACACGCCGGAGAATGGCCGGCTGGTGCAACTGTTCTTTTTTGAAGTGCCGGATTGAACCCGAAAAGCAAGATCCGGGGTCGTACCCTGAGGGTACGACCCCGGCATTCGCCGTTGGGTTTAATACATGTCCGCGGCGGTCGCCCGCACAGCTTTGAGCAGCATATCCGCCCCCGGCGACAGCAAATGATCCTGCTGGCGGATGATGCCGAACGCATCCATCTTGCACGGCAGTTCGATGGGCAAAATGCTCAGCACGTTCAGCGATTCGTAGTAGTGCGCCACTTCCGTCGGCATCACGTGCAGCGAATCCGTTTGCTGCAGCAGGGACGTGATCAAGAGCAAGGCGGTGGTGTCAACCACGTCGACGGGCGGCTCCAGGCTGGCGCGGCGGAACATCATGTCGAAGCGGTGGCGCAGGATGCTGCCCTGCGGCGGCAAGATCCACGGCTGGGCCGCCAGGTCTTTCAGTTGCAAATTCTTGCGCGACAGCAGCGGATGGCCATTGCGCGCCACGGCGCTGGCCGGCTCTTCCGTCAATTCCTCGTAGATGAGGCCGGCGCTGCTTTCCTTTTCCAGGATGCGCCCGATCATGAAGTCGAGGGTGCCGTGCTGCAGCATGTCCATCAATGTATTGCTGTGCTCCAGGTGCACGCCGATGCGCATCAGCGGCGCCTGCTGCTTGATGCGGGCAATCGCGCGCGGCAGCAAGGCCATGGCCGGCGTCATGATGACGCCCACTTCCACCTGGCCCGTCAGGCCCGACTTCAGGGCGACGATGTCGTCATGCGCCAGCGACAGGCTGGTTAATGCCATGCGCGCGTGGCGTATCATCGTCTCGCCGTAGATGGTCGGCTCCATGCCGCGTGGCAAGCGGTCGAACAGGCGCACGTCGAGCATCTCTTCCAGGTCCTTGATTTGCTTGGACGCGGCCGGCTGCGTCATGTGCAATTCTTCCGCCGCGCGGTGGATGTTGCGCTGCTCGTCAAGGGCGATCAACAGCAGCAATTGCCGCGTCTTCAGGCGGGCTCGCAAGAACCAGTTGGGGTTGAGGGTATCCATCAATAAATCATATCATGATCGATATCAGTTTTAATTCAATATCGATACTACTGATATCGGTGTGTCTGGTATGCGCCGCCGGACAACTTGTCGTTGTGATGGAAGATGCAGGACTTGCCATTGAATGCGATGATGGCCTGGTGGATGGTTTTCACGATGGGGTTGGCCGCCCGCCCCAAGGCCACGCAGGCGAGCGCTAGCGCCATGCCGATGGCTGCGGCAAGTGTGTGTTGCTTCAACATCGATTAACTCCCGTGGGTGGTTTTCTGGCCCATGGCCATCAGTCTTTGCACGACGCAAAAGACGAACAGCAAGCCGCCGATGACGATCTTGGTCCACCACGAGCTGAGCGTGCCGTCAAAGGCGATCAGGGTCTGGATGGTGCCCAGCACCAGCACGCCGGACAGCGCGCCCGCCACGTAGCCGTAGCCGCCGCTGAGCAAGGTGCCGCCGATGACGACGGCGGCGATCGCGTCCAGTTCCGTGCCTTGCGCATGCAAGCCATAGCCGGACAACATGTAAAACGAAAACAGCACGCCGCCGAGCGAAGCGCAAAAGCCGCTGAAAGCATAGATCAGCACCTTGGTGCGCCCCACCGGCAGCCCCATCATCAGGGCCGACTGTTCATTGCCGCCGATCGCATACACGGCGCGGCCGAATGGCGTGGCGTGCGCCAGCCAGATGGCCAAGAGCAAAGTGATCACGGCGATCACCACGCCGGGCGACACGAAGCCGCCGAGGAAGCCCAGCTGAGTCTGCGACATGGCGACGAACAGCGGGTCATCGATGGTGATGGAATTGATGCTGATCAAATAGCACAGTCCGCGCGCCAGAAACATGCCGGCCAGGGTGACGATGAAGGGCTGCAACTTGAAATAATGGATCAGCGCGCCCATGCCGGCGCCAAACACGGCGCCCAGCGCCAACACGGTGGCGATCACCAGGGCCGGGGGCCAGTGCGCCACGTTCAGCAGCCAGGCGGCGATCATGGTCGACAGGGCCAGCACGGAGCCGACGGACAGATCGATGCCGCCGGACACGATGACGAAGGTCATGCCGACGGCGATGACCAGCAAAAAGGCGTTATCGATCAACAGGTTGAAGAGTACTTGCGTCGACAGCAGGCCCGGATAGGCGGTGCCGCCCAGGCCCAGCATCACCACCAGCAGCAGGACCGTGACGAGCGAGGTGAAATACGGGGTGTGCAGCAAACCCTTCATGCTTTTCTCCGATGCAGCAATTGCTTGAATTCCGACGATTGCGACAGGCAGACGAGGAAGACGACGACCGACTTGACGACCATGTTCACTTCCGGCGGCACGCCCAGCGAATAGATCGTGTAGGTCAAAGTCTGGATGATGAGCGCGCCTATCATGCTGCCGACCAGGCTGAACTTGCCGCCGGCCAGCGAGGTGCCGCCCAGGGTCACGGCCAGGATGGCGTCCAGTTCCAGCATCAGACCCGCATTGTTCGCGTCCGCGCTCTTGATGTTCGAGCTGATCATCAGCCCCGACAGGCCCGCGCAGGCGGCGCAAAACACGTAGACAAAAAAGATCAATGTCGCCGTCTTGATGCCGGCCAGGCGCGCGGCGACGGGGTTGATGCCGACGGCCTGGATGAACAGGCCCAAGGCGGTTTTCCGCATCAGCAAGGCCGTGACGAGGAACACCAACGCCACGAGGAACAGCGAGAACGGCAAGCCGAACAGATAGCCGCTGCCGATGAAGAAGAAGGGCTGGTAGTAGACGGTGACGATCTGCCCATCCGTCAGCAATTGCGCCAGGCCGCGCCCGGCCACCATCAGGATCAGGGTGGCGACGATGGGCTGCAAACCCAGGCCCGCCACCAGCACGCCGTTCCAGGCGCCGCACAGCAGGGCCGCGCCCAAGGCCGCCGCCAGGGCCCAGCCCATGGGGATATTGCTCACATAGGTCGGCACGCCATGGTCCATCACCATGGTGCCGCCGATCAGCATGGCGGCCACGGTGCCGGACAGGGCCACGACGGCGCCCACGGAAATGTCGATGCCGCGCGTGGCGATCACCAGGGTCATGCCCAGCGCGGCCAGCATCAGCGGCGCGGCGCGGTTGACGATGTCGATCACGCTGCCATACAGATGGCCGTCGCGCACTTCCAGGTGGAAAAAGCCGGGGATGGCGAAGAAATCGACCAGCAACAGCAGCAACAGCGCGGCCAGGGGCCGGCTCAAAGGATGGTGTAAAACGGTATGCAAGGTGGACGCACCCATAGTGGAAGCCGGACGCGCCAGTGGCGCGCTCGATGGCGTGGATAAACTCATGTGGCGTCTCCGGCGATCACTTGCAGCACGGAACTGTCGTCGAGCTCGCCACGCGCATAGTCGCCGCAGGCCTTGCGGTCGCGCATGACCAGAATGCGGTCGCTGCAGCGCAGCACTTCCGGCAATTCGGACGAGATGAACAGGATGGCCATGCCCTTGCGGCACAGCTTGCTCACATAGCTCATGATTTCCTGCTTGGCGCGCACGTCGATGCCGCGCGTCGGTTCATCGAGAATCAGCATGGCCGGCGACGTCACCAGCCAGCGCGCCAGCAAGGCTTTCTGTTGATTGCCGCCCGACAGGCTGCCGATCGGCGTCTCGATGCTGGCCGTCTTGATGCCCAGCGCTTGCACATATTCGTCGGCCAGCGCCTGCTGGCGCTTGAACGGGATGGCGCGCAGCAAGCCCGTGCGGGCTTGCAAGGCCAAAATGATGTTTTCGCGCACGGACAGCGACAAAATCGCCCCCTCGTGCTTGCGGTCTTCCGAGCAAAAACCGATGTCCCGGGCAATCGCGTCGCGCGGCACGCCAAAGTGGCGCGGCTGGCCCTGCATGGTGATGCTGCCCGAGTCGGCCTTGTCGGCGCCGAACAGCAGGCGCGCCAGTTCCGTGCGGCCCGAACCGAGCAAGCCTGCCAGGCCCAGCAATTCTCCCTGGCGGATGTGGAAATCCATGGGCAGCAGGGCGCCCTTGCGGCCCAGTCCCTGCGCTTCGAGCACGGCCGGACCGAAGCTGGCGGCACCCGCTTCCTGCGCCAGGTCCAGCGCCTGTTCCTGCGTGTCGGCCGCCACGCCGATCATTTTATTCACCAGCGCCAGGCGCGACAGTTCGCTGCACGCATATTCTCCCTCGCGCTCGCCGTTGCGCATGACGGTGATGCGATCGGAAATGGCGTAGGTCTGATCGAGGAAGTGGGTGACGAACAGGATCGCCATGCCTTGCTCCCGCAAACGGCGCAGCACGGAAAACAGCAGATTGACTTCCGCCTCGTCCAGGCTGGACGTGGGTTCGTCGAGGATCAGCACGCGGGCCGAAATGTTCAGCGCGCGCGAAATGGCCACCATTTGCTGGATGGCCAGCGGAAAACTGGACAGTTGCGCCGTGACATCGATATCGATCTGCAATTGCTGCAGCAAGGCACGCGCCTGCTGCTGCATGGCACGCCAGTCTATCGGACCGAAGCGGCCTCCAAAGCGGCGCGGATAGCGGCCGATAAAGATGTTTTCCGCCACCGACAGGTTCGGGCACAGATTGACTTCCTGGTACACGGTGCTGATGCCGAGCGCCTGCGCATCCGACGTGGACGCGGGGGCGATGGGCCGGCCGTCGAGCAAAATCTGGCCGCTGTCGGGCGTGTAGACGCCCGTCAGCACCTTGATCAGCGTCGATTTCCCGGCGCCATTCTGTCCCATCAGGGTATGCACTTCGCCCGGATACAGGCGCAGGGCAACGTCGCTGAGGGCTTTAACGCCGGGAAACGATTTACTGATGCCGCGCAACTCCAGCAAGGGAGCCGGCGCGGCGTCGTGATGCGCTTGCGTCTTCATCATGCGGCAAGCTTAGTACTTACGGTTCGGGAATTCCTTGGCGGCCACCTCGGCAGGGAACACGCCTTCCACCGTCGTGATGCGCGCTGGCACGGGTTTGCCGGCCACCACGTCGCGGGCGATGGACATCAGTTGCGGACCCAGCAGCGGGCTGCACTCGACGGTGACGTTCAGCTTGCCGGCGATCATGGCCTCGAACGCGCCTTTAACGCCATCGATCGAGATGATGATGATGTCCTTGCCCGGCTTCATGCCCGCTTCTTCGATGGCCTGGATGGCGCCGATGGCCATGTCGTCATTGTGCGCGTACAGCACGTTGATCTTCTTGCCTTCGGCCTTCAGGAAGGCTTCCATCACTTCCTTGCCCTTGGCGCGCGTAAAGTCGCCCGTTTGCGAACGGATGATCTTCAGCTTGGGATTCTTGCCGATGACTTCCTGGAAGCCTTCCTTGCGGTCGATGGCCGGCGCGGAACCTACCGTGCCTTGCAGTTCGACGATGTTGAGGGTCGCATCCGGGGTTTTCTTGGCGTGCTCGAGCAGCCATTGGCCCGCGCGGCGGCCCTCTTCCACGAAGTCGGAGCCGATGAAGGTGACGTACAGCGATTTATCGGCCACGTTGACGGCGCGGTCCGTCAAGATGACGGGAATCTTGGCAGCCTTGGCTTCGCGCAAGACGGTATCCCAGCCCGATTCGACGACGGGCGAGAAGGCGATCACGTCGACTTTTTGCGCGATGAACGAGCGCAGGGCCTTGACCTGGTTTTCCTGCTTTTGCTGGGCATCGGCAAATTTCAAGGTGACGCCGTCTTTCTTGGCCGCCTCCTTGATGGAGACGGTATTGGCGGTGCGCCATTCGCTTTCGGCGCCCACCTGCGAAAAGCCCATGACGAGCGGCTTGGCGGCGAAGGCGGAAGAAGTAGTCAAGGTGGTGGCAGAAGCGGCCAACAGCATAGCGCTGGCGAGGAGGGTGCGGCGTGTCAATGTCATTCTTGTCTCCAGTTTTTTTTGGAATACCATCACAGCCGGATGCCGGATGGGCGGTTTTTTATGCACCCATGGTAGGAGAAAGCAATATAGCCATCCAATCAATTCTTTTTCGCTTGCGATACCGATTTGCGTATCACCTGGCGCACATCCCCAGCCGCCTCAGGGTGTGGCGGCCGGCAGCTGGCGGCTGTGATAGCGGTTCAAGTCGCGCGCATCGACCTGCGGCCAGCCATCCTGGTCCCACGTCATGGGCAGGATCTTGAGCTTCTGCAAGTAGTTGTCCGCCGTTTCATAGGCGTGCAGCACCAGGTAATCCTTGCCGTCGAAGGTGTAGGCGCTGTTGTGGCCCAGGCCTTGCCAGTCCTTGTCGCCCTGCAGCAGCAGCGTGCCGCCGCCCTGCGCCATGTCGCGCCCGTTCTTGTCCAGGTAGGGGCCCGTCACGCTGGTCGAGCGGCCCACGGCCAGGTGATACGTGCTTTTTTCCTTCTGGCAGCACAAGCCCCAGGAAACGAAAAGGAAATACTCCTTGCCGCGCTGGAAGATGAACGGCGCTTCGATTTCTTCCGGTGCCGGCTTGAATTCGCCCGCCCGTGGCGGCAGCGGCGCGCGGCGCGCCAGCGAGTGCCACTCTTGCGGTTCCGCGATGCGGGTCCAGTCGGGCGTCAGTTTCACCAGCTTGATGCCATTCCAGAACGAGCCGAAGGCCATCCACGGCGTGCCCTTGGCATCGGTGACGATGTTCGAATCGATGGCGTTCCATTCGTCGCGCTCGGGCACCGATTGCAGCAGCATGCCCTGGTCCACCCAGCGGTAGTCCGGCGAGCGGGGATTCAAGGTGGTGTTCACGGTCACGCCGATGCCCGAGGTGTTCTTGCCGAAGCCGGACACCGAGTAGTACAGATAATATTTTCCATCATGGAATTGCACGTCGGGCGCCCAGATATGGTCGTCGAACGATGGCGCGGCCGTCTTGGCCCACGTGGGCTGGCCCGCGAAGACGCGCCCTTCCGGCTGCCAGTCGACCATGTTTTTCGAGCTGTAGAAGGTGATGCCGGGACCCGTGCTGTACAGATAATACGTGTCGCCTTCCTTGGCCATCACGGGATCGTGCACGCTGACCTGGGCCGCCTGGACGGGGCTGAAAGCAAGCATGGCCACCAAGGCCATCATTGTCGCAAATTGCATCGTGTTCTCCACATGGCCAGCCGGCCCGTCATGCGGGCTGGCTGGATACATCAACATCGGCAGGTTTATTCGACCGCCACCACCACGACGGCCTTGGCGGGCACCGAGACGGTCAGCTTGCCGCCTTGGGCCTTGGCATTGAACGCCACCGGCTGCACGGCTTGCGGCTGCGCAAAGCTGTTGACGGCATCCATCTTGCCGGCGGTCAGCACGCGGCCATGCACGGCCGTCACTTGTTGACCCGCCAGCGCCACGCTCACGTCGACGGCCTTGTGCGGGTTCGTGTTGACCAGCGACAGATACACCTTGCCATCCTTGGCGCGCGCGGCCGAGGCGCTCACCTCAGGAATGCTGACCTTGCCCAGGCTGTACTTGCCATTGCCAGCGATGGCGACCGGCAGGGCCGTGGCATCCTGGAACGGCACGTACATTTCAAACGCGTGATACGTGGGCGTGAGGAAATACTTGTCCTTGTCCGTGATGATCATCGCCTGCAGCACGTTGACCATTTGCGCGATATTCGTCATGCGCACCCTGTCCGCATGGGCGTGGAAGATATTGAAGTTCAAGGCGGCGACGAGCGCATCGCGCAAGCTGTTTTGCTGGAACAGGAAACCCGTGTTGGTGCCCGGTTCCACGTCGTACCAGGTGCCCCATTCATCGACGTACAAGCCCGTCTTTTTCGAGGGATCGTTCTTGTCGATGGCGGCGATATTGTTCTTGATCAAGCTATCGATGCGCAGGGTGCGGCTCAGGGTGGAAATCCACTCATTTTCGCCAAAGCCCGTGGCGGCGCCCTTCTTTTCCCACACGCCGGTCGGCACCGTGTAGTAGTGGAAACTGATGGCGTCCATCATGTTCGGCTTGATTTCGCGGCTCAGGGTGCTGGACCAGCTGGTGTCGTCGTCATTGCCGCCGCTGGCGATGAATTTCGGCCGCGCGCTTTCCGGCGTCTTCATGAAGGTGTGATAGTGCTTGTACAGGTCGGCATAGTACTGCGGGCGCATATTGCCGCCGCATCCCCAGGCTTCATTTCCGATGCCAAAGTAATCGACTTTATACGGCTGCGCGCGGCCATTCTTGCGGCGCAGCTCGGCCAGCGTCGACTTGCTGTCCGAGGTCATGTATTCGAGCCACTCGGACATTTCCTGCGGCGTGCCGGAACCGAGGTTGCCATTGATGTAGGTCTGTGCGCCCAGCAGCTCGGCCAGGTCGAAGAATTCGTGCGTGCCGACGGCATTCGACTCTTCCACGCCGCCCCAGTTGGTGTTGACCTTGGTCGGGCGCTGGGCGCGCGCGCCGATGCCGTCTTTCCAGTGGTATTCATCGGCAAAGCAGCCGCCCGGCCAGCGCACCAGGGGCACGTGCAACTGTTTCAACGCGCCCAGCACGTCATTGCGCCAGCCCTTGGTGTTCGGAATCGGCGAATCCGGCCCCACCCACATGCCTTCGTAAATGCCCGTGCCCAGGTGTTCGGCGAACTGGCCGTAGATGTTTTTATTGATCACGGAACCAGGCCTGGCCACGTCGATCGTGACATTGACGGGCGCGGCAAAGGCGCTGCCGGCGACGAGGCTCAAGGCCACGATGCTGGTATGGATACATTTCATGCTGTCTCCTGTTTTTGAGTGAAAAGCAAGGGCCGGGGTCAACCCCGGCGCAATCTGGAATGGCGATGCCTCTCCTGCCGCGTGGTTGGGGCGGCAAGAGCGGTGTTTCAAGATCGGAATTGCCGGTCAGTGCCGGCGCGAATTAAACGACGCGCTAAGGCTTATATCCAGCCGGCATCGACGATGAATTCCTGGGAGGAACACATCGCTCCATCATCGGAGGCGAGGAACAGCACCATGGCGGCGATGTCCTGTGGCATCAACTTGCTGGGCAAGCATTGGCTTTTCTTGATTTCCACTTCCGCCGCCTCGTCGACCCACAGGTCGATCTGGCGCTGCGTCATGACCCAGCCGGGCGTGACGGTGTTGACGCGGATATTGTGGGCGCCATAATCGCGCGCCAGGCCCCGCGTGAGGCCGACGACGGCCGCCTTGGTGGTGGCATACACGGGGTAGCCGCCCGACTTCATGTGCCACGAGATCGAGCTGACGTTGATGATGGAGCCGCCGCCCTTGCGCTTCATGCCCTCGAAGACGGCCTGGCACGTGAAGAACATAGGACGTTGATTGATCGCAATGCGCTCGTTCCAGTATTCCAGGGTCACGTCCTGCGCCTGGTGGCGCTGGTCGTTGGCCGCATTGTTGACGAGGATATCGAAGTCGCCCAGCTTGTCCGCCAGTTCAGCCATGACGGCTTGCAAGGAGGCGATATCCGTGATGTCGCAATGGCGGAACAGGGGTGCAATCGACCCCGCTTCAGCCAGGCTGCGGCACAGGGCCTCGCTCGCTTCCACGGCAATATCGACAAACGCCACCAGCGCGCCCTGGGCGGCAAACTCCGCCACCAGGGATGCGCCGATGCCGCTGCCGCCACCCGTGATGAACACGCGCTTGCCCTGCAAGCTGCCATATTTCGCCAATTGCTTCATCTTGTCTCCATCTGTGTATTTTTATTCTTACCAATAAAACCGTAGCGAGCGGCAACGAGTTGTGGCCGAGACGCGGAACTGTGCGAATGTACAGTGAGCATCACAGGCCGCAAATCGCGCCGCGCAGTAGGTTTTAGTCTTTACCCAGCACGCCATCGTGACGGCGCCATATCCCCAGCGGATTATCGTCGCGCAGCGACTCCGGCAGCAAGTCCTGCGGCAGGTTCTGATACGACACGGGACGCAGGAAGCGGTTGATGGCGGCCGTGCCGACCGAGGTGCTGCGGCCGTCCGAGGTGGCCGGGAACGGGCCGCCGTGCACCATGGCCGTCGCCACTTCCACACCGGTCGGGAAACCGTTGGCCAGGATGCGGCCCACGCGGCGTTCCAGCACGGGCAGCAAGCGGCGCGCGTCTTCCAGGTCGCCCGCATCCATCTGCAGGGTGGCCGTCAGCTGGCCTTCCAGGCTTTCCGCGATCGCCAGCAATTGTTCCATGTCGCGGCAAGCCACCAGCAGGGAAGCGGGACCAAAGACTTCGTCGCGCAAATCGTGCTTGCCCAGGAAGGCCTCGCCCGAGGTGACGAACAGGGCGGCGGCGCCCTTGCCCTCTTCTCCCGTGTTTTGCACCAGCGGCGTCACGTCGGCATGCTGCGCCAGGGCGGCCACGCCTTTCGCATAGCCGCTGGCGATGCCCGCCGTCAACATGGTGGCGGCAGGTGCCGGCGCCAGCGCTTCGGCGGCGGCGGCGGCAAAGGCCGTGAAATCAGGGCCTTCCAAGCCCAGCACGAGGCCGGGATTGGTGCAGAACTGGCCCACGCCCATCGTCAGCGAAGCGGCAAAACCGCTGGCGATCGCCGCGCCACGGGCGGCCAAGGCTTGCGGCAGCACGAACACGGGGTTGATGCTGCTCATTTCCGCATACACGGGGATCGGCTGCGGGCGCTCGGCCGCCACCTTCATCAGGGCGATGCCGCCCGAACGCGAACCCGTAAAGCCGACGGCCTGGATGGCCGGATGTGCGACCAGCGTCTGGCCGATGCCATTGCCCGTGCCCGTCAACAGGGAGAATACGCCAGCCGGCAGCTTGCAGAGGGCAATCGCTTTCACGATGGCGCGCGCCACCAACTCCGATGTGCCCGGGTGGGCCGAGTGGGCTTTCAGCACGACGGGGCAGCCGGCCGCCAGCGCCGAGGCCGTATCGCCGCCGGCCACGGAGAAGGCCAGCGGGAAGTTGCTGGCCGCAAACACGGCGACGGGCCCCAGGCCGATCATGCGCAAGCGCAAATCAGGACGGGGCGGCACGCGGTCCGGCAGCGGGCTGTCGATGCGCGCATCGGTCCAGGAACCCTCGCGCAGCAGGCCGGCAAACAATTTCAATTGACCGACCGTGCGGCCACGCTCGCCTTCCAGGCGCGCGCGCGGCAAGCCGCTTTCCGTCATGGCGCGCACGATCAAGTCGTCGCCCAGTTCGAGAATTTGCGCGGCGATGGTGTCCAGGAAGTCGGCGCGCTGCGCGTCGCTGGTGGCGCGGAAGGAGTCGAACGCGGCTTGCGCCAGACGGCAGGCTGCGTCGATTTGCTCGGCGTCCACCATGTGGAAGGCGGGCGCGACGTGGGCGCGCGCGGCCGGGTCCCACGCTTCGAAGGAACCGCCATGGCCCTTGACGGCGACGCCGCCGATCAATGCTTCACCGGTGATATGGAAATTCATAATGTGCTCACTTTCGCAAATTCGGTTGGGAAGACGTCGAGGCGGTTGCGCAAGGCAGGGCCAAAGGCCGGCGCTTCGATTTCAAAGGTTTCGCCCGGCGCCACGCTGACGCCATCGGCAAAGCTCAGGGTAGCCGTGCCGAAGAAGTGCACGTGCACGTCGCCAGGGCGCTTGAACAACGGATACTTGAAGTGATGGTGTTCGAGGTTGGCGATCGTGTGCGACATATTTTCTTCGCCGCTGACGAAGGCCTTTTCCCAGCGCACCTTGCCGGCCGCGTCCAGCACGCGCGAGGCGCCGGCTATGTGCGCGGGCAATTCGCCTACCAGCAGGGCCGGGCCCACGCTGCACACGCGCAGCTTCGAGTGGGCCAGGTACAGGTAATTCTGGCGCTCCGTCACGTGGTCCGAGAATTCATTGCCGATGGCGTAGCCGACCCGGTAGGGCTGGCCGTCGTCGCCGATCACGTACAGGCCGGCGATTTCCGGCTCTTCGCCGCCATCGAGGGCGAAGTCCGGCATGCGCAGCGGCTGGCCGCTGGCGCGCACGATGGAGCCGTCGCCCTTGTAGAACCATTCGGGCTGGGCGCCGGCCGTGCCGTCAGCCGGCTTGCCGCCTTCCACGCCCAGGCGGAACATTTTCATGGAATCGCTCAAGGATTCCGCGTCGCCGCCGATCTTCTTGTGCATGGCGTCGCGCGCGCCGGCGCTGCCCAGGTGGGTCAGGCCCGTGCCCGTCACGTAGCAGTGCGCTTCATCGGCGTGATCGAGCGGCGCCAGCAGGCGTCCGGCGGCGGCCACGTCCGCATAGGAATGCGTGGCGTTGCCGACGCTGGCGTCCACCAGTTCCGCCAGGCTGACCTTCTTGCGGATGGCGTCTTGCGCCAGCGCATACGTCGTGTTGTAGCCTTCGATGACGCGGATCTGGTCGTCTTGCAGCAGGCCGACGTGGCGGCCGCCGTGTTCATTCGTAAATTGCAGCAACAGCATGGAATTCTCCGCTTAATGTGAGTGGCGCGGCACGGCGGAACCGCGATTGCCGACCAGGAAGTCGAAATCGCAGCCTTCATCGGCCTGCAACACGTGTTCGATATACAACTGCTGGTAGCCGCTCTTCGGTCCGGGCGCGCTGCCCAGTTCGCGGGCCGCCAGGCGCTCGGCGATTTCCGCGTCGCTGATGTCGATGTTCAGGCTGCCGTTGTGGCAATCGAGGGCGATCATGTCGCCATCCCTGACGATGCCCAGCGGGCCGCCGGCCATCGCTTCCGGCGCCACGTGCAGCACGACGGTGCCGTAGGCCGTGCCGCTCATGCGCGCATCCGAGATGCGCACCATGTCGGTGATGCCTTGCGCCAGCAGCTTGGGCGGCAAGCCCATGTTGCCCACTTCGGCCATGCCCGGATAGCCTTTCGGGCCGCAGTTCTTCATGACCAGCACGGAATTGGCATCGACATCGAGATCGGGATCAACGATGCGCGATTTATAGTGTTCGAAATCTTCGAACACGACGGCCTTGCCCCGGTGCTGCATCAGATGCGGCGAGGCGGCCGAGGGTTTGAGCACGGCGCCGCGCGGCGCCAGGTTGCCGCGCAGCACGCAGATACCGCCATCGGCCAGCAGCGGGTTGTCCAGCGTGCGCACCACGTCATCGTTGTAGATCGGCGCTTCGACGCAGTTGTCCCACAGCGACTTGCCGTTGACGGTCAGCGCATTCTTGTGCGGCAGCAAGTCGCCCTCGCCCAGGCGGCGTATCACGGCCGGCAAGCCGCCCGCATAGTAGAACTCTTCCATCAGGAAACGGCCCGACGGCAGCAAATCGACGATGGTCGGCGTGCCGCGGCCGACCTTGGTCCAGTCTTCCAGTTCCAGGGGCACGCCGATGCGCCCGGCAATCGCTTTCAAATGGATCACGGCATTGGTGGAGCCGCCGATGGCCGCGTTGACCTTGATGGCGTTCTCGAACGCTTCGCGCGTCAGCACTTTCGACAGGCGCAGGTCTTCGTGCACCATTTCGACGATGCGTATGCCCGACATGTGCGCCAGCACGTAGCGGCGCGAATCGACGGCGGGGATGGCGGCGTTGTGCGGCAGCGACGTGCCCAGCGCTTCGGCCATGCTGGCCATCGTCGAGGCCGTGCCCATGGTGTTGCAGGTACCGGCCGAGCGCGACATGCCCGATTCGGCCGACATGAACTGGTGCAGGGTGATCGATCCCGCCTTCATCTGTTCGTGCAACTGCCACACGGCGGTGCCGGAACCGATGTCCTTGCCGTTCAGCTTGCCGTTCAGCATGGGGCCGCCGCTGACGACGATGGTGGGAATGTCGACGCTGGCAGCGCCCATCAGCAGCGCCGGTGTCGTCTTGTCGCAGCCGACCAGCAGCACGACGGCGTCCATCGGATTGCCGCGGATCGATTCTTCCACGTCCATCGAGGCCAGGTTGCGCGTCAGCATGGCCGTCGGGCGCAGATTCGATTCGCCGTTCGAGAAGACTGGGAATTCCACGGGGAAACCGCCCGCCTCCAGGATGCCGCGCTTGACGTGCTCGGCCAGCTGGCGGAAATGCGCATTGCAGGGGGTCAGTTCGGACCAGGTATTGCAGATGCCGATGATGGGCTTGCCATGAAATTCGTGGTCAGGGATGCCCTGGTTTTTCATCCAGCTGCGGTACATGAAGCCGTTCTTGTCCTGCGAGCCGAACCACTCGGCCGAGCGCAGGGCCACCTTCTTTTTTGTCTCAGACATGCCATTCTCCTGGTTGTGCCATGCCGGATCTAAGGTCGTCGGCCCGGGCAGCGATGTTGGGATACTAAAGAATCCTGCCATGCCTTTCCAATCAATTTTTAATGCGTTCCGATATCGAAAACGATATCAGCATGTGCCAATGAAAACGCCCTGCGGGCACGTGGCGGCAGGGCGTGGGCTGTTTTGACCGGCGCGCTTATCCGGCGGAAAAGCGGTACACGGTGACCGTCCGGTATTCCTCGCCCGGGCGCAGGATGGTGTCAGGAAAATGCGCCTGGTTCGGCGAATCCGGGAAATGCTGGGTTTCCAGGCATAGCGCGCCGCGATAAGGAATGGGGCCCTGCTTGCCATGCTGGCTGCCGTCGAGGAAGTTACCCGAGTAGAACTGGATGCCCGGCTCCTGCGTGTACACCTGCATCACCCGTCCCGATTGCGGCTCGCGCACGGTCGCGGCCAGCGTCAGTCCTTGCTCCGCCTGTTGATTCAGCACGAAGTTGTGGTCATAGCCGCGGCCGATGCGGAGCTGTTCATGCGGCAGATCGATGCTGTCGCCGATGACGGTGGGTTGGCGCAGGTCGAACGGTGTGCCGGCCACGTCCGCCAGCTCGCCCGTGGGAATCGAGCCCGCATCGACGGGCAGGTAGCGGTCCGCGTTGATCGCCACCTCGTGGCCAAGGATGGTGCCCTGCCCCGCCAGGTTGAAATAGCTGTGGTTGGTCAAGTTGACGGGCGTGGCCTGGTCCGTCACGGCGTGGTAGCGCAGGCTCAGGGCGTTGTCGTTGTCCAGTTCGTACACGACGGTCACGTCCAGCTGGCCCGGATAGCCGTCTTCGCCGTGCGGGCTGCTGCGGCTGAACGTCACGCCCACGGCATCGTCCGTGGTGAACGGCTCGGCCCGCCACATCACCTGGTGAAAGCCCTGGTTTCCACCATGCAAGTGATTCGGCGCATTGTTGACGGCAAGCTGGTAATCCTTGCCGTCGAGGTGGAAACGTCCCTCGGCGATGCGGTTGCCGAAGCGGCCGATGACGGCGCCCAGGAAAGCGCTGTTGGCCAGGTAGGGCTCGATGCGCTCGAAACCGAGCACCACGTCGGCCAACACGCCATCGCGGTCCGGCGCGTGGATTGCGCTGATGATGGCGCCAAAGTCGAGCACCTTGACTTGCATGCCCTGACGGTTCGTCAGGGTAAACACGGTCACTTGCCGGCCGTCGGGCAGGATGCCGAACGGCGCTGGCGTCACTGAAACAGAATCAACTGGGGTCATGGCGTCGGGTCCAGGTTTTACAGGGTCGATGAACGGCCAAACACGGGCATGCCCTGCGCATCCCAGCGCAGCGGTTTGACGAAGGTGTGGCGATCCGGATTCCACAGCGGGTCGCCGACGATTTCCGTGTAGGTGCGGGCATGGTACACCAGCAATACGTCTTCGCCGGCCGTCGTGAAGCTGTTGTGGCCGGGGCCGTAGATGCCGTGCTCGTAGCAGGTGGCAAACACGGGCTCGGGCGACTTGCTCCACGAGAACGGGTCGAGCAAATCGGCGGACGCGTCGGCCCACAGCAAGCCCATCGCATAGTTTTCATCGGTGGCGCTGGCCGAATAGCTGATGAATATCTTGCCATTGCGTTTCAACACGGACGGGCCCTCGTTGACCCAGAAGCCGCGGATTTCCCAGTCGAATTCCGGCTTGCTCAGCATCACGGGCGGACCGGCCAGCTGCCATGGCGTGGCCATCGGCGCGATATACAGGTTCGAATTGCCTTCGATGGCCACATCTTTCTGCGCCCACAGGTAGTACAGCACGCCGTCGTGCTCGAACGTGGTGGCGTCCAGGCAAAAGGTGTCGATGCCCGTGTCGATCTGTCCCATGAATTCCCACTCGCCTTCCAGCGGGTTGGCGTTCGTATTGCGGATCGCATACATGCGGTGCTGGAACAATTTGTCCTTGATCTGGCGGCTGGGCGCGGCGGCGAAATACACATACCAGGCGCCCTGGTTGAAGTGCAGTTCGGGTGCCCACACCAGCTCGCTGTACGGGCCCGTGTCCGGCTTGTGCCACACGTCGACGGCAGGCGCGTCGGCCAGGCCGGCGATGCTGTCCGCGCGGCGCAGCTCGATGCGGTCGTACTGCGGCACGGAGGCCGTAAAGTAATAATAGCCATCGCTGTGGCGGTAAATGTGCGGGTCGGCACGCTGTTCGATCAGCGGTTTCAAGATGTCTGCCATGTTGTTTACTCCATTCAATGATTCTTACGCGGCCACGTAGCCGCGCTTGTGCATCTCGACCTTCACGCCGCTGTAGTATTCATCGCTGATGCGGTACTTGAACATCAGCAAGCCCATCAGCAAGTGAAAGAAGCCGGGGATGATCGACAGCATCAGGGCGATGCCGTTCAGGGCGAATTGCGTTTGCTCATGGTTGGGCTGGTAGTCGAAATACGCGAGCAGCACGCCCACCAGGCCACCGGCCACCGCCATGCCCGCCTTCTGGCAGACGGAAATGCCGCCGAAGGCGAAACCGGAGACGCGCTTGCCCGTCTTGACTTGACCATAATCGATGGTTTCCGCGATGGCCGACCAGAACACGGGCGCGTGCAAGTCCACCACGAAGGACAGCAGGAAATACAGGGCGAAGGCCAGCACGGTGTCGCTCGGCTTCACAAGGAAATAGATGGCCGCGCTGATCAGCGCGACGCCGATCTGCGTGTAGCGGAACAGTTTTACCTTGCAATAGAACTTGGTGATCCAGGTCGAGGCGATCATGGCCAGGATGGCGGCCACCACGCCCGTGGTCAGGAAGGCGGCCACCGTTTCCGTGCCGCCGCCCAGATAATATTTCGCGTAATAAATGGCGACGGAGCCGCGCACCACGTAACCGATGGTGCCCGTGACGCACACGCCGCACAGCACCAGCCACTGGTCGTTCCGCAGCAGCACTTTCAACTGTGCCAGCAACGATTGCTTTTCCACCACGTGCACGACGCGCTCGGTGGTGGAGAAATAGCAGAACAGGAACAGGGCCACGCCCATGACGGCCATCACGGCCATCGCCGCCTGGTAGCCGGCGGCCGGGTTGCCGCCGCCCCAGCGCTGCGACAGGATGGGCACGACGATGGTCACCATGAAGGCGCCGATCTTGGCGAAGAACAGGCGATAGCCGTTGGCCGACAGGCGCTCCTGCGGGTCGCTGGTCAGGCCGCTGATCAGGGAAATGTAGGGGATGCCCACGCCGGCCGTCATGATCGTCATCAGGATATATGTGGAATATGCCCAGACCAGCTTGGCGTCATACTGCCACTCGGGCGTGCTGAAGACGAAGAAGACGCTGACACCATACGGCACGGCCAGCCACAGCAAATACGGACGGTAGCGGCCCGAGGCAAAACTGTAGCGGTCGGTGATCTGGCCCATGACCAGGTCGGCGATGGCGCCGATGACTTTCACGGCCACGAACAGCAGGGCCAGGTCGGTGGTTTTCAAGCCATAGATATCGGTATAGAAAAAGGTGATGATCAACATCATCGACGAGATGACGACATTGAGCGCCATGTCGCCGGCGCCGAAGCCGACCTTTTCAACGGTGGATAATTTTTGCGTCTCCATGCTTTCCGTCCATTCTTTTGATGATGAATCGTGCGTGACTGCCCAACTGACAGGGGCGTTGCCGGCCGAAACCATGACAACGCCCTTACTCTGATTGCTACGAGATGCTCGACTTACATTTTCCAGCGCAGTGATACGCCAACTGTCCTGTCATAGCGGCGCGTATCGCGCGCATACACGCCCGGCGTATTCCAGTAATCCTTGAACTTGGTATCGAGCAAGTTATTCCCATCGAGGGTCACGGTGAACTGGTCGTTGAGCTTGTACGACAGCGAACCGTCGAGCTGGGCCGTCGGCGCCACTTTCAAGTCGAAGCCGGGGCCGCCCTGGTTGTAGCTGTCGATGAATGTCGAGCGCCAGTTGTAGGCCAGGCGGCCAGACCAGGCGTCTTTTTCATACAGCACGACCAGGTTGTAGGCATAGCGCGACACGCCCGTGATGGCATGGCTGCCCGTCTCGTCGTCGGTGGTGCCGCTCATGTAGGTGCCGTTCGCCTGCAGGCCCAGGCCGCTCAAGATACCCGGCAAGCCGTCATAGAACTGCTGGTAGCCGATTTCCAGGCCTTGCAGCTTGCCGGCGGCCGTGTTGTACGGGCGGTCCACGTCATAGCTCTTGCCGGCGATGGTTTCGCTGGCAATGCGTTGCTGGATATAGCCGTCGAACTTGTGGTGGAACACGGTGGCCGTCACGGAACCGGCCGGCGCGAAATACCATTCCAGCGCGGCGTCGACATTGTCGCCCGTCACCGGTTTCAAATTCGGATTGCCGCCCGCGCCCGTCGCCTTCACCGTTTCCGTCGAGTTGACCAGGGCCACGCCCGGATTCAGCTGGGCAAAGCCGGGGCGGCTGATGGTGCGGCCCGCCGCGAAGCGGCCGACCAGGTCGGCGCGCAGCTTGATTTTCAGCGCCACGCTCGGCAACACGTCGGTGCTGGCCGTGTCGCTGATGACGGGCGTGTAGACGCCATCCTGCGAACTGTTGCCTTGCAGGCTTTGCTCGGTGCGCACGACGCGCACGCCCAGAGTACCGTCAACGGGATAGTCAGCCAGCTTGAAGGCGACCTTTGCCTTCGTGTAGATGGAATACGTCTTTTCCGTGTCCTTGAAGAAGGAGCCCGGGTCCATGGCGCGCGCCGCGCTGCTGCCCGTGACGGCCTGGCGCACGGTGCCCGTGTTATTGAGCAGGAAGCTGGCGCACGGCGTGTACCACTGCTTCAAGCCATAGTCGGGGCCGCCGCTGGACATCGGTTCCGACAGGCAATTCAAGCCGGGAATCGACGTCACGCTCTGGCGGCTGAACGGAAACGCGGCGCCGGACACGTCCGGTGCTTCCGCATTGCCCTCGAAGCTCTTGATCGATTCGGCTTCGCGTTTGACGCCGCGCACCCCGACGCTGATTTCCTTGAAGATGCCGCCCGCACCCGGCGTGTACGCCAGGTCGGCGCGCACATCGTTCGAGCTGCCCTGGTCCCGGCCGTAGCGGTCGAAGAAGCCCTTCAAGTAGTAATTCGACGGGTCTTGCAAATCGATGCCCGTGTAATCGACGTGCAGGGTGCCGTTCTGGTTGGTATTGATGGTGGCGTTCGGCACTTGCGTGATGGCGTCGAGAATCGGGTTGCGCCAGGTATAGCTGCTTTTGGTGCTGGCCACTTCCGACGTGAAACGCCATTCCGGGTTGATGTCCCACAAGCCGCCGACGGCAAACTGGTGCGTCTTCGTCTCGTTCTTGTTCGCCTGCGTCGACATGATGGTGTTGACGTTGGTCGAGGTGAGCGTTTGCAGCTGGTCGGTGCCGGGAATTCTTGTTGCCGACACGGGCGTGCCCCACCACGGCAAGCCGACAAAGTAATCGGACTCGGCATCGAGGAGGAAGCGCGTGGCCATGCCTTCCGCGTACAGCTCGACGTCGGCGTTCGGACGCCATTGCAGCACGGCATTGGCGGTGCTGCGGCGGCGGTCGCCCTTGATCGGCAGCAAGCCCACCTGATCCGGCGCCGTCAAGCCCGGCGAAAAGTAGCTCTTGTCCACCGGCGCCGTATTGAACGCGCGTTCTTCGTGGTAGCGGTGCTGCTGCTGCGACAGGCCCAGCAGCGCGCCCACTTCGCCGATGCCCGTCTTCCAGCGGTTCGCCAGCATGCCGCTGAGGTTCGGGTCGGTGGCTTTCGATTTGTCGCTGTAGACGGCGCGCGCGTTCACGCTGGCCGTCAACTCCTTGAAATCGAACGGGCGATTCGTGCGCACGTCGATGATGCCGGCCACGCCGCCTTCGACCTGGTCCGCGCCCTGCGACTTGTAGACGTCCACGCGCTGCAGCATGGTGGCGGGAATGTCGGCCAGGTTGACGTAGCGGCCCGTGGTGGTGAACAGTTCGCGGCCGTTGAGCAGGGTCGTGACATCGCGCAAGCCGCGGATCATGACGGCGCTGGCCTCGCCCGAATCGCGGCGGATCTGGATGCCGGAAATGCGCGCCAGGGTTTCGGCCACGTTATTGTCCGGAAATTTGCCGATGTCGTCGGCGACGATGGAATCGATGACCTGATCCGAGCGCATCTTGATCTGCTGCGAATTCTGCGCCGAGCGGCGCACGCCGCTGACGGTCACGACCGACACTTCCGAGGCAGGCTCGGCAACGGCGTCGGCCGCCACCGCCTCTTGCGCCCAGACCGAAGCCGTGCTCAGCAGGCCGATACCGGCCAATGCCGCAACGGCTGCCTTCAAGGTGAATGGACGAGGGAAAGTGGCCGCGAGCGGGCCGGTGGCGTGGCGCATCATGAATCTCCAGATATTATATTGATATTTTTATACCGCTTGCATGTCGTTCGCATGTTCGGCGTTTATCTTAGGGGCTGGGCGATAATCTATCCAATCAAATTTTCCCCTGTTTCGATATCAATTTTGATATCGGCGGCTGGAGCACTTGGGCGCTTGTAAACCGACAAAGGCAGGCCTAATCGACAAATTTGCCACCGGTCCATGCAGCATGCCTTGCGGACTGATTTGATGAAAAGTTATTTCCTTGTGACTCAGATTGACTTCAAGTACGATGGTATATTGTCAATATTGCAGTCAACAAGGAGTAAGAATGCTGGATGTTTTTCTTACGGTTGATGTCGAGATCTGGTGCGACGGGTGGCAAAATATCGACGAAGAATTTCCGGCCGCTTACCGCAAATACATTCACGGTCCCACGCCCCGCGGCGATTTTGGCTTGCCCTATCAACTGAAGGTGTTGAACGATCACGGCCTGACCGGCGTATTTTTTGTCGAGCCCTTGTTCTCGGCGCGCTTCGGCGCCCAGGCCTTGGCCGATATCGTCGGCCTGATCGAGGGCGCCGGCCAGGAAGTCCAGCTGCACCTGCATACCGAGTGGGTGGACGAGGCAACCCGGCCACTGCTGCCCGACGTGGGCGCCAAGCGCCAGCATCTGCGCTATTTTTCGCGCGACGAACAGTCCCAATTGATCGCGCAAGGCGCCGCCATGCTGTACGCTGCCGGTGCGCGCCCCGTGAATGCCTTCCGCGCCGGCAGTTTTGGCTTCAATCGCGATACCTTGCTGGCACTGGCGGAAAATGCGATCGCCTTCGACAGCAGCTACAATGCGTCGATGTTCGGCCCCGACAGCGGCGTGATGCCCGGTATCCTCATGACCGAGCCTGCCGCTTGTGAGGGCGTGCATGAATACCCGATGACGGTGTACGACGACGGCACCAAGGCGCTGCGCCATGTGCAGCTGACGTCGTGCTCGTTCGGCGAAATCGAAGCGCTGATGTGGCAGGCGCTCGCAGCGGGACGCAGCGCGTTCGTGCTGCTGGCGCACAGTTTCGAATTGCTCAATCCTGCCAAGGATCGGGTCGACCCCGTGGTACTGGACCGTTTTCGCAAAGTGTGCGCGTTCCTCGACAAGAACCGCGACAGTTTCCGTTCGGCCGGCTTCCATGGCCTGGTGCCGAACGCCCCGCCGCGCCAGCCGTCGCCGCTGGTGTCGCCGCTGTACCGTACCGGCCTGCGCATGCTGCAGCAGGCTGCGCGCATCCGGTTTCGGTGAGCGTCGGATGGCTTGATTTTTATCGGGTCGGCACTGGCAGCGTTTCGCGCTGGCTGGCGATCCAGCGGGCGAACAAAATCAGACTGCGAAGAGTCTTCACTTTTCGAAACCCGGCTTTCTCGATACCGCGCACCGACGACAGGTTGTCGGGCGCGCAGGTGATGATCACGCGCGTGTATCCGCTGGCCGCAAGATGACGACAGGCGGCGGCTAACAGCATCGGATACACGCCCTGCCCACGGTATTCTGGAAAGGTGTGGCAATTGCAAATCATGGGCGTGGCGTCGGTTTCACCAAGGATACGCTTGTAGAAGGATGCGTGGATGATGAAGGCATAACCGGCCACCTGTCCTTCATCAAGGGCTGCCAGCATGACGGCGTCAGCCCTCAGCGCATCGGCATACACATGATTCCCGCCGGCGAGGATACGGTCTTCGACGTGGCGGCTTGCTTCGCTGCCGACATTATTCCGGTCGACTGTCACGATCGTCCTGCCTTGTTCCGCGCCGCCCGCTCGCGCAGCGCGCAGATCGCATTCATACAGCACGTCGCCGCGCCATTGCACCAGGCGCAGGGCAATGAACTGGATAAAGCCGACGGGTCCGCGATGGCGGCATTCCACGGCAAGACGGTGGACAAGCGCCTTCATCAGAGTGCTCCTTTCATGGGGACGACCCGCCACGGCGCAGCATGCGCTTGAGCGCGCTCTTGGCGCCGGTGCGTTCCAGCACGCGGATCGCACCGGTGTTCAACGCGGTGCTCGTCTCATACAATCCCGCCGCCAGGCGGAAACGCGCGATGCGCGGCAATACCATCGGGCTGACCGTGGTTTTGGCTTCATTCGAAAACAATCGCTTGAAGAAGGAATCGCCGCTGCCGAAATCGATCAAACAGGGCTTGTCGTCTGCATACAGCATGTGCAACATCAGCTTGGTCGTCTGAATGCCAGGCTCGCCATCGCGCCGAGCCGGATCGAAACCGGTCTTGCGATACTCGAACATCCCATTGGCGCGCTGTCGGCCAAGCACGAAGCAGACAGGCTGGCCGTCATGCCACAGGATGAATGAACGGAAGTTGCCCGCCTCGGCATCCAGACACGCAGCCGCGACGCTGGCGGCATCATCGTCGACCGTTTCGCCGAACATGCGGAATTGATAGGTCTTGCGATTGATGGCTTTCGCCGCCGTGAGGAACTCAGCCACCTCGCCCGGCTTACGGTATTCGCGAACCTGTGTTTCGCCGAGAAAATACGCTGCAAACACCTTGTCATTCTTGCGTAACTGGTTACGGTACTTGCTGCTACGCTGCTTGAAAAACGCCTCATAACTGTCGCCAAAGCGGTGAAACAGATGGGTGTCAGGTTCGTTGCGAGCCAGCAAAAAGGCTTTTTCATCCATTTGCATCACCGCCCGAAACAGGTGACCTTCGGTGTCCGCTTCCGTCAATACCAGCGCACGCTTCGGCGCACTGGCGTGCAGAAAAGCAAGGAGCGCGCGCGCGTCGGCATCGCTGCGAATGCCATCTTGGGCAATCGGCGACAAACGCAGTGCCGGCAACGTCGGTTCCCACAAGATTTTCTCGCCCAGCCGGAGCGGCAGGCTGGCCAGTTGCTCAAAACAATGCGCCAGCACCACGGTTTTGCCGGCGTACATGCCAGCAATGACCGGCACCAGCCCATCCGCAGCGGCGGCCGCCTCGCCTAGCAAGGCGCGCAGCACCACGGCGAGGTGATCGTCGAGCCCACGCACGCGCCCGAGATCGCGCGGCAGTTGCAGCCATTCGAAGCAAATATCCGATGCGCTGACCGAAGCTGGAGACGACGGAGTTGTTTCCATATCAGCATTCATAGTTGTCCGGCCGTATTGTTACAACACGGGTAACATCAGGTGCCGGCGACATGCAGGATGCCTCGCCCGTCATCAACTTGTCAATATGGCACTCTTGATGCATATTCAAGTCCCCCGTCGGCCAGGCGATGCTTGTTCCAGGATCCATCGGTCCTTGCTTCGACCCCGGCTGGAAAAATGCCTGAAGGCCATACTTGCCACCGCAGGGAGAACAAATGCGGCCCGTCTCGCGATGCGGTATTTTCATGGCGCGCGCGAACAGGGCTGAGAACACCTTACTATCATGGCGGCTCCTGTACGCTGTTGATAAGCATCAACACTTACCGAAGTGCGGCCAACGGTTCTTGTGAGGTCCGAGAGGCATAGGTCAAAAGCAGCCGATCGCCATCACCTTTGCCGAGGCCCGCGCGATGATGGCAAGCCAGGCTGCGGCGCTAGCCGACACCCGGTTTCAGTCAGGCCGACCAGTCGTTGACCGGGTTCGGGTCATCACGAAATGTTGAGTGTTTTTGTCAGTGCTTGATGTGATGGTGCGGCTGGCGGGGATCGAACCCACGACCCTTGGCTTCGGAGGCCAATACTCTATCCACTGAGCTACAGCCGCGTAGGGGGAATTTCTGAAGTGATGCGAAGGATACCGTTTTTCTTTACCTACGTCTACGGAAACTGTCGTATCGCTGGCAATTGCATGTCACTGCTCAATTTTTGTGCCTATAATTGTGGGTTTCATAAAGGTTTACATACAAGCATGTAAAAATGCTACCTTACACGGCCATCAGTTTCAAATCTGGACTAAGGACATCATGAGCGACGCACATAACGAACAACAATCAGCGATCAAAACGCCTAAGCAATTGCTTGCCGCCGTAGCGGGCTTCTTCCTCGTCACCGTCATCGGCATCATCTTGCTGGTGCAGTTCGTCACGGCGCAGAAACTGACGGGCGCCGGTACGGACAGCCAGTCGCCGGAAGCCATCGCCGAGCGCCTGAGTCCCGTCGCCAACGCCGGCTTTACCTTCAAGGATGCCAGCGGTCCGAAAGTGCTGCAAAGCGGCGAAGCCGTCTACACGGCCACCTGCGTGGCTTGCCATGGTGCCGGCGTGGCCGGCGCGCCGAAATTTGGCGACGCGGGCAGCTGGTCGGCCCGCCTGGCCCAGGGCTACGATACGGTCCTGAAACACGCGATCGAAGGCTTGCGCGCCATGCCGGCCAAGGGCGGCAATCCCGACCTCGACGATGTGGAAGTGGCGCGCGCCGTCGTCTACATCGCCAACGCGTCGGGCGGCAAGTTCAAGGAACCGGAAGTGCCGGCGCCGGCCGCAGCCGCTGACGGCGCTAGCGCACCAGCGGCGGAACCGGCCAAGTAAGCAGCGCAGCCCCCCCGTCTCCAGGAACCGCCCGCCAGGGCGGTTTTTTTTTTACCCGCAGTTTGTGCCGGATCACACGACGCAAAAAAGCCGCCCGGCTTGCGCGGGGCGGCGGCAACTTACGCTGCCAACAACCGTCTTACCACATGATGACGCGGTCTTTCGGTGGCAGGTACATCTTGTCGCCCGGTTTCACGTCGAAGGCTTGATAGAAGCCGGGCTGGTTGCGCATGGTGCCGTTGGCGCGGAACTGGCCTGGCGAGTGCGGGTCCGTCTTCAGCAGCACGAGTTGCTGCGCTTCGCGCATCTTCATGCGCCAGACCTGGGCAAAGCCCGCGTAGAAGCGCTGCTCGCCCGTGAAACCGTCGATGACGGGGGCTTTCTTGCCATTGAGCGACAATTTATACGCCTTATACGCGATCGCCACGCCGGAATTGTCGGCGATGTTCTCGCCCAGGGTCAGTTCGCCGTTGACGAAGTGGCCAGGAACGGGGCTGAAGCTGTTGTACTGCGCCACCAATTGCTTGGTTTTCTTGGCGAAGTTTTTATGGTCGGCCTTGGTCCACCAGTCGCGCAGGTTGCCGTCGCCGTCGTACTGGGCGCCCTGGTCGTCGAAGCCGTGGCTGATTTCATGGCCGATCACGCCACCGATGGCGCCATAGTTGACGGCGTCGTCCGCCTTGGCGTCAAAGAACGGCGCTTGCAGGATGGCGGCCGGGAAGACGATTTCGTTCAGTTCCGGGTTGTAATAGGCGTTCACGGTCTGCGGCGTCATGCCCCACTCGTCGCGGTCGATAGGCTGGCCCAGCTTGTTCAATTCGCGGTTGTAGTTGAGCAAGTGCGAACGCTGGATGTTGCCGATCAAGTCGTCCGGCGCCACCGTCAGGCCCGAGTAATCGCGCCATTTGTTCGGATAGCCGATCTTGGTGGTGAACTTGGCCAGCTTGATCTGCGCCTGTTTCTTGGTGACGGGGCTCATCCAGTCGAGCTTGTCGATGCTTTGCTTGTAGGCCGTCATCAGGTTTTTCACCAGCGCTTCCATGCGCACCTTGCGCTCGGCCGGGAAGTATTGCTCGACGTACAGCTGGCCCACGGCTTCGCCCAGCGCGCCTTCGACGGCGCCCACGCCGCGTTTCCAGCGCGGACGCATTTCCGTCACGCCCGTCAGGGTGGTGCCATAAAAGGCAAAGTTTTCATCGACATACGCTTTCGGCAGGTAGCCGGCGTTAGCGTGCAGCAAGTGCCACTGGAAATACGCTTTCCACGTCTCCAGCGACGTCTTGTTGGCGATCTCGGCGAAGCCTTTCAGGTAGCTGGGCTGGCTGACGATCACGTAATTGACCTTGCCGGCGATGCCCGTGTCCTTCAGGTAGCGGGCCCAGTCGTAACCGGGCGCCACGGCGGCCAGTTTCGCCAGCTCCACCTTGTTGTAGGTCTTGACGGGGTCGCGGTTCTGCACATTGCTCCATTGCGCCTTGGCCAGCTCCGTTTCCAGCGCGAGGATAGCCTTGGCGTTGGCAGCAGCGTTCGCGTCGCCGGCCAGGCTGAGCATTTTTTCCACGTGGGCCAGGTATTTGGCGCGCGTGTCGGCCTTGCCCGCTTCCAGGTAGTAATCGCGGTCAGGCAAGCCCAGGCCGCTTTGCACGATGTCGGCCACGTATTTGGTGGAATCCTTGGCGTCCTGGTGGATGCCGAAGTCGTAAGGCGAAGTCACGCCCAGCTTGCTGAAGTGGGCGATCACGGCCGGCAATTCCGCCTTGTCCTGCAGCGCGGCGATCTTCGCCAGTTCCGCGTTCAAGGGTGTCAGGCCCAGGCTTTCCAGCTTGGCCTCATCCATGAAGCTGTTATAAAAATCACCGATCTTCTGCGCATTCGAACCGGCCGCGCGGGCCTTGTCGGCCGCCGCGCCTTCGACGATGCCGCGCAGCTGCGTTTGCGTATCGTCGGCCAGCTTGGCGAAGCTGCCCCAGCTCGACTTGTCGGCAGGAATCACCGTTTCCGCCAGCCATTTGCCATTCAGGTGCTGGAACAGATCGTCCTGCGCGCGCACGGCAGGATCGACGTATTCGATGGCGATGCCGGAGGTCAGCGCCGCGCCGGCGACGGCGGCCGTGGCGGGAGCGGCGGCGGCTTTCTTGGCCGTGTCAGCGGCGCCAGCCATGCCGGACACGCCGGCCAGCAAACTCAGGGTCAATGCACTTAACAAATAACGATTCACGGTTGTCCTCTATATTGTATGGTGTGGAAATATAAGGGTCAGAAGGCCCAGGGCTTCTGGCCCGGTTTTTGACTGTAGCATACCGGCCGAAATGACAGAAAGAACTTTGGCCGGAATGCAAAAAAGACCACGCAAGGTGGCCTCTTTTGTTGTTACAGGATTACGTTTTCATCCAGGCAGGGTTTACCAGATGATCACACGGTTTTCCGGGGCGACATACATCTTGTCGCCCGGTTTCACGCCAAACGCTTCATAGAAGCCAGGCTGGTTGACCATGGTGCCGTTGGCGCGGTACTGGCCCGGCGAATGCGGGTCGGTCTTTATCTGCACGATCTGCTGCGCTTCGCGCATCTTGCTGCGCCACACCTGGCCAAAGCCCATGTAGAAGCGCTGGTCGCCGGTCAAGCCGTCGAGCACCGGGGCCGGCTTGCCGCCCAGCGAGATTTTATAGGCTTTATAGGCGATCGCCACGCCCGAGTTGTCGGCGATGTTCTCGCCCAGGGTCAGGGCGCCATTGACGTGGTAGCCAGGCAAGGGGCTGTAGCCGTCGTATTGCTTGGTCAGCGCGTCGGCCTTGGCGGCGAAGTTCTTGCGGTCGGCCGGCGTCCACCAGTCGCGCAGGTTGCCGTCGCCATCGGACTGGCTGCCTTTGTCGTCAAAGCCATGGCTGATTTCATGGCCGATGACGGCGCCGATGGCGCCATAGTTGACGGCGTCGTCCGCGTTGGCGTCGAAGAACGGTGGCTGCAGGATGGACGCGGGGAAGACGATTTCATTCATCGTCGAGCTGTAATAGGCGTTCACCGTCTGCGGCGTCATGCCCCACTCTTCGCGGTCGATCGGCTTGCCCAGCTTGGCCACCTGGCGCGCGGAAGCGAAATTGGCCGCACGCATCATGTTACCCACCAGGTCGCCCTGGACGATCTGCAGCTTCGTGTAATCGCGCCAGACGTTCGGATACGCGATCTTCGGCGTGAACTTGGCCAGCTTGGCTTGCGCTTCCTTCTTGGTTTCCGGGCTCATCCAGTCCAGGGTGTCGATGCTGTCCTTGTAGGCGGCCAGCACGTTTTTCACCAGTTCCTGCATGTGCGCCTTGCGCTCCGCGGGGAAATATTGCGCGACATACAGTTTGCCGACGGCTTCGCCCAGCACGCCTTCGACGGCGCCCACGCCACGCTTCCAGCGCGGCTGGTTTTCCGTCACGCCGCTCAGCACCGTGCCGTAGAAGGCAAAGCTTTCATCGACGAAGTTTTTCGACAGATAGCTGGCATAGCTACGCAGCAACTGCCATTCGAAATACGCTTTCAGGGTGTCCAGGTCGCTTGACGCCAGCACCTTGTTGTAGCCGGCCAGGTAGCTCGGCTGGTTGACGATGACGTAATCGACCTTGTTGGCGATGCCCAGCGCGGCCAGGCCGGACTTCAGGTCGTAGCCGGGAGTCAGGTCGTTCAGTTTGGCGAGATCGGTCTTGTTGTAGCGTTTCACCGGGTCGCGGTTCTCGACCTTGGTCCATTGCACTTCGGCCAGGGCCGTTTCCAGGGCGACCACGGCCTTGGCGCGGGCGGCGGCGTTCTTGTCGCCCGCCATGGCCAGCATTTTTTCCACGTGCGCCTGGTATTTTTCTTTCACGCCCGCCTGCTTGGCTTCCAGGTAATAGTCGCGGTCCGGCATGCCCAGGCCGCTTTGGCTCACGTACGCGGCATATTTGGTCGAGGCACGCGCATCCTGCCCCACGTAGACGGCATACGGGGTCGATACGCCCGTCTGGCTCAGGTGGGCGATCAGGGCCGGCACGCCCTTCTTGTCGCGCAGCGAGCGGATGCGGTTCAATTCGCCGGCCAGCGGCTTCGTGCCCAGCGACTCGAGCCTGGCTTCATCCATGTAGCTGGCGTACAGGTCGGCGATTTTCTGCGCTTCGGAACCGGCCTTCTTGTTTTTATCTTGTTGCGTGGCTTCGATGATGCCGCGCAATTGTGGCGTCGTGTCATCGCGCAGCTTGGCGAACGAACCCCAGCTCGACTTGTCGGCCGGAATCTCGGCCGTGGCCAGCCACTTGCCGTTCAAATGGGTGAAGAAGTCGTCCTGCACGCGCACGGCGGGGTCGATGTACTGCACGTCGATGCCGGAAACGACGCCGGCGGCGGCAGGCGCGGAAGGTGCGACACCGGGCGCCACGGTCGGGGCGGCAGCTGCGGATACGGGTTCGGCGGCATGGGCAAACGCAGCCAACAGGGTCAGGGTCAGACTGCTCAAGAGATAGCGATTCACGGATTGTCCTTATGGGGCATGTCAAAAAGACCGGGCGGATAGCTGCGGGCGGATAGCCTGCCGCGCCAGGCGCTGCAGGAATGTAGCACGCGACCATGCCATTTGACCATCCTTGCCCCCGGACCGCCCGTGAATCGCCGCTCAGTTCGGCCAGGCTCAAGGGGTCCGGTGAGCATGGCGCGGGCAGAAACAGCGCATGGAGCGTTTATCCATACAAATAGAGCAGGTCGTCGATCAGCGCCAGCTCCCGTTGCGTGAACTGCGTGTTGTTGAACCGCCCGATATCTTCGAGCACGCCCCTAATCGGCACTTGCCGTGACGGATCTTGAACGATGTCGATCAGCAGGCCGGCATCAGGATCCCGCCCCCGCAGATACTTTTCAATCAGCGCTGTGAGCGCGGCACGTGCCTGCACATCAGTTAACATTTTTTATCTGCTGCCAAGGAAGAAGCGCCAGTGTAAATGCGACTGCGCCCACGGATAAAAAAAGCCTGCGTCCGAAGACGCAGGCAAAACCACTTCGGGTCGAGAATGCGAGTCCACTATAGGGCCGCCGCACACGCTTTTTTTCGACTCTTACAAATGCTTACTCCCCTCAAGAACAACCATACATCGCATACAAAACCGCAACATATGGCAAGCTGGAGAGCCCGTTTTCGCGCGTAGACTGGGTCCAGGCACGCTTTTTCCACGGCCGGCCCACGCCGGCAGAGATTCAGGTCTATACTTTCAGGAAAGCGCCGCTCCACGGGGACTGGCGCTTGTGCAAGACACGCTAGCTGCAAAGGTGCAATGATGGGCAAACTCAAAAATACCGGCTTGATCGGCCTGGGCGTGGTGGCCGGCGTCGCCGTGTCGCTGCAATTTTCCGCCATGGCGCAAAAAACCGTCGAACCGCCGCTGCCGCTGGAAGAGCTGCGCCAGCTGGCCGATGTGTTTGGCCTGATCAAGTCCGATTACGTCGAACCGGTGGAAGACAAGAAACTGCTGGAAGACGCCATTGCCGGCATGGTCGCCTCGCTCGACCCGCATTCCGCCTACCTGGACAAGAAAGCCTACGCGGAACTGCGCGAAGGCTCCGAAGGCAAGTTCGTCGGCCTGGGCATTGAAATTGGCCTGAGCGAAGACGGCTATATCAAGATCGTCTCGCCCATCGAGGATTCGCCCGCCTACCGCGCCGGCATCAAGTCCGGCGATCTGATCACCCGCCTCGACGGCCAGCCCGTGAAAGGCGTCAGCCTGGACGACAACGTCAAGCGCATGCGCGGCGAACCGGGCACCAAGGTGTCGCTGACGATTGCCCGCAAGGATGAACCGCAGCCGCTGGCCTTCACCATCACGCGCGAGGAAATCCACCAGAAGAGCGTGAAGGCGAAGATGGTCGAGCCGGGCTACGCCTGGCTGCGCGTGGCGCAATTCCAGGAACCGACCGTCGACGACATGGCCGCGCAGATCACGGCGCTGTACAAGCAAGACCCGAATCTCAAGGGCATGGTGCTGGACCTGCGCAACGATCCGGGCGGCGTGCTGCAGGGCGCCATCGGCGTCTCGGCCGCCTTCTTGCCGAAGGACGCGGCCATCGTCTCGACCAACGGCCAGTTGCCGGACTCGAAACAGGTGTTCTACGGCCGCGCCGAGTACTATACCTTCCGCTCGGAAGGCGACGCCCTGGCGAAATTGCCGGCCGCCATCAAGAAGGTGCCGCTGGTGGTGCTCGTCAACACGGGTTCGGCCTCGGCCTCGGAAATCGTCGCCGGCGCCCTGCAGGACTACAAGCGCGCCACCATCATCGGCACGCAAACCTTCGGCAAGGGTTCCGTGCAAACCATCCGCCAGTTGACGGCCGACACGGCCGTCAAGCTGACGACGGCCCGCTACTACACGCCGAACGGCCGCTCGATCCAGGCCAAGGGCATCGTACCCGACCTGCTGGTCGACGAGAATGCGGACGGCGACGGCTTGAACGGCTTGCGCATCCGCGAAGCGGACCTGACCAAGCACCTGAGCAACGACCGCGACCAGGGGATTGCCAACAACGGCGCCAAGGCGGCGCCCGTCAACGACGAGATGGAAGAGCAGCTGCGCATCATCGCCCTGGAAAAGACCCGCAAGCCGCTGGAATTTGGCAGCAAGGATGATTTCCAATTGCATCAGGCGCTGAACCACCTGAAGGGCTTGCCGGTGCAACTGGCCAAGGCCGAACCGGTGGTGGTGCAAGCCGACGTCCAGAAAGAACAGAAGAAGTAAGTAGCTAAGGGGGGCGTAATGCCCCCCGTTACCCCGTCCCCGCGACAAAAATCAATCTTCCGCCACACTTCCCCCTGCCCCGCGACACGAAACTCTCTAATGTCGAGCTCGTTTGTGTAAAATTTGCTTCACTTATCGGCGCCACGCCGATTGCCAAATTTGAAAGTTTAACCATGAAACAAGTCGTCATCAGCGGTACCGGACTGTACACGCCGCCATTTTCGATCTCCAACGAAGAGCTGGTCACCTGCTTCAATGCCTACGCGGAAAAGTTCAATGCCGACAACGCCGACGCGATCGCCGCAGGCACGGTGACGGCGCTGGACCTGTCGAGCGTGGCCTTCATCGAAAAGGCGTCCGGCATCAAGTCGCGCTACGTGATGGAAAAGGAAGGCATCCTCGATCCGGCGCGCATGGTCTCGCGCATCCCGGAACGGGGCGATGACGAACTGTCCCTGCAGGCGGAAATGGCCGTCGCCGCCGCGCGCGATGCGCTGGCCCGCGCCGGCCGCACGCCGGCCGATATCGACATGGTGCTGGTGGCTTGCAGCAATATGCAGCGCGCCTACCCGGCCATGGCCGTGGAAGTGCAGGATGCGCTGGGCATCGACGGTTATGGTTTTGACATGAACGTGGCGTGCTCGTCCGCCACCTTCGGCATCCAGCAAGCCGTGGCCGCCGTGCAAAGCGGCCAGGCGCGCGCCGTGCTGGTCCTCAATCCCGAAATCACCAGCGGCCACCTGAACTGGCGCGACCGCGACAGCCATTTCATTTTCGGCGACGCCTGCACCGCCATCGTCGTCGAAGCGAAAGACACGGCCGTGTCCCGGCACCAGTTCGAGATCATCGGCACGGAACTGAAAACGCGCTTCTCTAACGCCATCCGCAACAATTTCGGCTTCCTCAACCGTTTCGACGAATCCGGCGTGGGCAAGGCGGATAAATTGTTCCGCCAGCAAGGCCGCAAGGTCTTCAAGGAGGTGTGTCCGATGGCCGCCGAGATGATCAAAACGACTCTGGCCAAGGCCGGCGTGGAAGTGGCGCAAGTCTCCCGCTACTGGCTGCACCAGGCCAACCTCAACATGAACCTGCTGATCGCGCGCCTGATCCTGGGCCGCGACGCGGAAGCGAACGAAGCGCCCGTGATCCTCGATACCTACGCCAACACCTCGTCGGCCGGCTCCATCATCGCCTTCCATACCTATCAGGATGACATGGCGGCAGGCAGCACCGGCGTCATCTGCTCATTCGGCGCCGGTTATTCCATCGGCTGCGTGATCGTGTGCAAGGTCTGAGCGCTTCGGCGTAGAATCGCCTGATTCATTGAATTAGGCGCAGTTCATGGTGGATTGGCATCAATTCGCGGCTACCTGGACGAAGATGTGGCACAAGTTTTTTACAAAAAAAGCGGCAGGATAGTTCCAGCCGCAGCTTTGTTGCGTTTATACTTAGCCCCTGAGCAACATCTTTTTCCATCCGCACGACGCCATAAGGAACCCACCCCGCATGCCCCATGACATCAGTCTGATCACCACCATCGCCGCCGCCCTCGGGTTCGGCCTCATCTTCGGCTTCATCGCCGCGCGCCTGAAACTGCCGGCCCTGGTCGGCTATCTGGCCGCCGGCATCATCATCGGACCGGCCACGCCCGGTTTTGTGGCGGATGCGGAAATAGCGGGACAATTGGCGGAAATCGGGGTGATGCTGATGATGTTCGGTGTCGGCCTGCACTTTTCCATCGAGGATTTATGGGACGTGCGCAAGATCGCGCTGCCCGGCGCCATCCTGCAGATCGGCGTCGCCACGGCGATGGGCATGGGCCTGGCCCACTGGTGGGGCTGGACGCTCGGTGGCGGACTGATCTTTGGCCTGGCCCTGTCCGTTGCCAGTACCGTGGTGCTGCTGCGCGCGCTGGAAGAACGGGGCATCCTCGATTCCCTGAATGGCCGCATCGCCGTCGGCTGGCTGGTGGTGGAAGACCTCGTCACCGTGCTGGTGCTGGTGCTGCTGCCGGCGTTTGCCAGCGTGCTGGGCGGCAAGGTCGCACCGGATGCCGAGGCCGTCAGCCTGTGGCAAACCCTGGCCATCACCCTGGGCCAAGTGGCCGGCTTCATCGTCTTCATGCTGGTGGTCGGCCGCAAGCTGTTCCCGTGGATTCTGTGGCAAGTGGCGCGCACCGGCTCGCGCGAACTGTTCACCCTGTGCGTGATCGCCGCCGCCGTCGGCATCGCCTACGCCTCGACCAAGCTGTTCGGCGTGTCGTTCGCGCTGGGCGCCTTCTTCGCCGGCATGGTGCTGCGCGAATCGGAACTCAGTCACCGCGCCGCGGAAGAGTCGCTGCCACTGCGCGACGCGTTCGCCGTGCTGTTCTTCGTGTCCGTCGGCATGCTGTTCGAGCCGAATATCCTCATCGACAAGCCCCTGCAAGTGCTGGCCGTGTGCGCCATCATCATCTTCGGCAAGTCGATCGCCGCGTTTTTGCTGGTGATGGCGCTGCGCTATCCGCCGAAGACGGCCATCATCGTCTCGGCCAGCCTGGCGCAGATCGGCGAATTCTCGTTTATTTTGGCCGCCCTGGGCCTGTCGCTGGGCCTGATGCCGCAGGAAGGGCAAAGCCTGATCCTGGCCGGTGCCATCCTGTCGATCGCATTGAATCCCCTCGTGTTCAGCATGGCCAAGCCGCTGCTGCGCGTGATCGGCAACAGCGATTTCGCGCGCAAGTTCGAGCGCACCACGGACCCGCTGGCCGAGCTGCCGATGACGGTGCCGCAGGAAAAGCTGTCGGGCCAGGTCGTCCTGGTCGGCTACGGCCGCGTGGGCCGGCGCATCGCCGCCGCCCTGATGCAACGGGGCATCCACTTCGTCGTGGCCGAGGAAAACCGCGACATCGTCGACCAGCTGCGCAAGCAGGGTATTCCCGCCGTGGCCGGCAATGCGGGCGAACCGGCCGTGCTGATCCAGGCGCACATCACGCACGCCACCATGCTCGTCATCGCCACGCCCGACACCTTCCACGTGCGCGCCATGATCGAGACGGCGCGCGCGCTGAACCCGAACATCCTGACCGTGGTGCGCACGCACAGCGAGGAAGAGGCGGAATTGCTGCGCGCGGAAAACGCGGGCAAGGTGTTCATTGGCGAGCACGAGCTGGCCAATGGCATGGCCGAGCACGTGCTGCAGAGTTTTGAGACGGCGAAGAAGGGGCATGGCCATTAAGGTTCTTTGATGCCGAACCTCTAGTCCATGCAAATGCCGGGGTCGGCCCCTCAGGGTCCGACCCCAGTTTTTTCCGGGTTACAAACTGGCGGCCAGCTCCGCCCCTTCCCGTATCGCCCGCTTGGCATCGAGTTCCGCCGCCAGCGCGGCGCCGCCGATTTTATGGAAGCGCGGGCCGCCCGTGGCCAAAGGCTTGCCGTCCTTGTCGACGGGAGGCATGAGTTCGGTCAAGCTGTCCTGGCCCGCGCAGATGACCACGTTGTCCACCGCCAGCAGGCGCTGTTCGCCGCCCACGGTGATGTGCAAGCCCTGCTCGTCGATCTTGTCGTACGTCACGCCGGCCAGCATGGCCACGCCGTTTCTCGCCAGCGCCGCGCGGTGCACCCAGCCCGAAGTCTTGCCCAGTCCCGCACCCACTTTCGAGGTCTTGCGCTGCAACAGGAAGATTTGCCGCACGGGATGCGCCGCCACAGGCGGCACCAGGCCGCCGCCCGTCGCCGCATTCAAGTCCACGCCCCACTCGCCCGCCCACGCCGCCACCGGTTGCGGCAGCGGGTGCGCCGGGTCGTGCAACAGATACTCGCCCACGTCGAAACCGATGCCGCCCGCGCCGATGATGGCCACGCGCGCGCCCACGGGCTTCTTGCTTTGCAGCACGTCGAGATACGACAGCACCTTCGGGTGGTCGATGCCGGGGATGGCCGGCAGGCGCACCTTGATGCCGGTGGCGACGATGACGTCGTCATGGCCGCCGGCCAGCAATTGCTCGCGCGTCACGCGCTGGCCCAGGCGCACGTCGACCTTCAGCAGCGCCAGCCGGCGGCTGAAGTAGCGTATGGTTTCCGTAAATTCTTCCTTGCCGGGAATTTGCATCGCCACCTTGAACTGTCCTCCCACGCTGTCGCTGCTGTCGAACAGGGTCACCTGGTGCCCGCATTCGGCGGCCACGCAGGCGGCCGACAGGCCGGCCGGACCGGCGCCGACGACGGCGACCCGGCGCGCCACGGCCTTTTTCGCGTACACGAGTTCCGTTTCATGGCAGGCGCGCGGATTGACGAGGCAGCTGGCGCGCTGGTTGGCGAAGGTGTGGTCCAGGCACGCCTGGTTGCAGCCGATGCAGGTGTTGATCTCGTCGGCGCGGCCCGAGGCCGCCTTGGCGACGAAGTCAGGGTCCGCCAGGAAAGGGCGCGCCATCGACACCAGGTCGCAGTCGCCCCGCTCCAGGATGGCGTTGGCCTCGTGCGGCATGTTGATGCGGTTCGACGCCACCACGGGAATGCTCACTTCGCGGCGCAGGCGGCCCGCCACGGAAGCGAAGGCGGCGCGCGGCACGGACGTGACGATGGTGGGAACCCTCGCCTCATGCCAGCCGAAGCCCGTATTGAGAATGCTCACGCCGGCCTGTTCCAGGGCCTTGGCCACCGTCACCACGTCGTCCCAGGTATTGCCGCCCTCGACCAGGTCGAGCAGCGAGTGGCGGTACATGATGATGAAGTTGGGGCCGACGGCGGCGCGGATGCGGCGCACGATCTCCACGGGCAGGCGCATGCGGTTCTCGATGCTGCCGCCCCAGCGGTCCTGGCGCAGGTTCGTGCGCGCGCACAGGAACTGGTTCAACAGATAGCCTTCGCTGGCCATCACTTCGATGCCGTCGTAGCCTGCCTTTTGCGCCAGGCGCGCGCAGCGCACGTAGTCGCAGATGGTGCGCTCTATGCCCCGCTCGCTCAAAGGGCGGGGGCGGAAGGGCGAGATCGGCGATTTCTTCGCCGACGCCGAGACGACGAACGGTTGATAGCCATAGCGGCCCGCATGCAGGATCTGCATGACGATCTTGCCGCCCTCCTCGTGCACGGCGCGCGTCACCTTGCGGTGGTTCGGCACGTCGCCGAGGAAATTGAGGGTGCCGCCGAACGGCAGCAGCCAGCCCTGGCGGTTCGGCGAGATGCCGCCCGTGACGATCAGTCCCACGCCGCCGCGCGCCCGCTCGCGGTAAAACGCGGCCAGCTTGCCATAATGATAAAACCGGTCTTCCAGGCCCGTGTGCATGGACCCCATGATGACGCGGTTGCGCAAGGTGGTAAAACCCAGGTCGAGCGGGGCCAGCAGATGGGGATAGGCAGTCATGGTGATCGGTCCGGTAAGGTGGTTGCAGGCCGTACGGTAGCAAGCATTGCCGATCGCCGCAGCGACTTTCTCTAGACCGGGAGTTCTAAATCGCCCGAAGCTCCCGCCGGCGATGGGTACGGCTTGTGCCGGGCGCAAGTTTCCCGTAGGCTAGGTGGCATGAAGCGACTCTTCCTCTGCCTGCTGATGCTGTGCGCCCTCCCCGCTACCGCGTTGGCGCAGGCGCAGGCACTGCGACTGGACAAGCTCAAGGTCGAGGTCAAGCGCATCGAGGTCGACGGGCAGCGCATGTATGAAGTCGACGCCAGCGGCAGCGTGCAGGCGCCGCTGGCGTCCGTGTGGAAAACCTTGACGACGTACGAGCGCATGCATGAATTCGTGCCCGACCTCAGCTCCTGCCGCGTGCTGTCGCGCAACGGCAATGAAGTCATCATCGAACAGCAGGGCATGGCGCGCTTCCTGTTCATGAACCACCCCATCCACCTGGTGGTGCGGGCCACGGAAACGCCGTTCACGTCCATCGACATCGCCTTGATCTCCGGCGACATGCGGCATTACGAGTCGCGCTGGAATCTGTATCCCGTGCCCGAGACGGGCGGCACGCGCATCGTCTTTTCCAGCCGGCTGATGCCGGGCTTCTATGTGCCCGGCATGCTGGGCACGACCATGATACGCGGCGATATCGAGCGCATGATGGGGGCCGTGCTCATCCGCATCGACAGCCAGCACGCCGATAAATCCGGATAATTCAGGCGAATTACGCCAAATAGGTATCGCGGTCGCGGATTTCCGCGAAGTTTTCCAGGCTGCCCAGTTTCACCGTGACAGGGTTCAGGCTGGCCTGCGGCTGCATCGAGCGCCAGGCGAACAGCCATTCCTGCTCGGGCGCCTCGGCGCGCGTCTTGGTGAAGGCGGCGCCCAGAGCGGCACGCTGGCCGTATTCGACCAGGCCATCGATACCGGCCCAGCTGGGCAAGGTGCGCTGCACGGCGCGGTGCAGGCGTTCGCCGAACTCTTCCGTATTGTGGATGATCAGGCACGCGTCGGCCGGGGCGAACAGGTCGAACAGTTGCTTGTCCCACACTTGCGAAAAGCTCAGGGTCAGGCAATTGCCCGCCGGCGCCAGGCGGAACTGGCCCTGGCTCAGCGCCAGCTCGAGTTCGCTGCGCTGGCCGTAGCGGTGCAGGGTGGGGGGACGTTTGTAATCGTGCATGCTGGACTCGTTCTTCAATAGTAGGGTAAACCGGCGCGGCCGCTCAACGGGGCGGGCGGATATGGCGCCGGATGCGCTGGGCCGTCGCGGCCAGGTAAATTTCGCGCAGTAAATAAATAAAACAGCCGATCAGGCAAATCACGGCCAGCACAAAGAAGGCCGCGATGTATTTGTCCAGGGTCAGGTTCAGAATATCGCCCAAAAACAGCATGGCGATGATGACGCAGACGAAGAAACCGCACGCCGTGCTGAGCGAAATCGAATAGTTGATCAGATGGGTACGCCGATACAGGGTATCTAGCTCATCCATATAGAAATCGTTGTAGCCGATGTCGAGCCGGTCTTCCAGCACGCGCGTGCGGTCGATGATGCGGCCCAGGCGGTTGGTCAGCACGACCAGCATGGTGCCGATACCGGTCAACAGGAAAACCGGCGCAATCGCCAGCTGGATGATATGGCCGATGTCGCCGATCTGTATGTTCATGGATAAAAAGTCGTGGGTTCACACCGGCGCCCGACCTTGGCGCCAGCACAGGCCATAGTGTAGCAGGTGGCGCACGCCGGCTGGCCGCCTTGCCGACCGGCGTGCCGGAACGTCATGCGAAGCCGCGCCCCGGCACGAAGCGCTCGGTGGCGCGCACCAGCGCCGAAGCGATGCCGTGTTCCAGCGCGCCATGGCCCGCGTCCGGGATCATTTCCAGCTGCGCGCCGGGCCAGGCTTGCTGCAAACGGTAGGCCGACAGCGGCGGGCAGATGGCGTCGTAGCGGCCCTGCACGATGACGGCCGGCAAATGCGCGATGCGCCCGATGTTGCGGATCAGCTGGTCTTCCTCGAAGAAACCGAGATTGGCCATGTAATGCGATTCGAGCCGGCCCACGCCCAGGTCGAGCGCATCGTTCGGCGCATCTTCCGGCTGCGGCATCAGGTACACGCGGCGGCCCTCAAAGCGGCTCCAGGCGCGCGCGGCCGGCCAGTACACGGCGGGGTCGCTGCTGAGGATGCGTTTCACATAGGCGGCCAGCAAGTCGCCCCGCTCCTCTGCGGGAATAGGCGCGGCGAATTCCGCGTACAGCTCCGGATAAAACCAGCGCACGCCCTCGATGAACCAGTCGATCTCCGCCTGCGTGCACAGGAAAATGCCGCGCAGCACAAAACCGAGGCAAGCCTCCGGATGCGCCTGGCCATACGCCAGCGCCAGGGTCGAGCCCCAGGAGCCGCCAAACACCAGCCATTGGGCGATGCCGAACTGGGCGCGCAAGCGTTCGATGTCGGCGATCAGCAGCTGCGTCGTGTTGTTGCGCCACTCGCCCAGCGGCGTGGACTTGCCCGCGCCGCGCTGGTCGAACAGGATCACGCGGTAGCGCTGCGGATCGAAGAAGCGACGGTGCTGCGGCGACAGGCCCGCGCCGGGGCCGCCATGCAGGAACAGCACGGGAATGCCGTCGGGATTGCCGCACTCTTCCCAGTAAATGGTGTGGATATCGTCGACCGCCAGCATGCCGTGCCGGTTCGGCGTCAGGGCGGGAAACAGGGGAGTCAAAGAATCGGGCATGGCGGTCCTCAAAATGGCAGTCAGGGCGCCAGACAAGAGTCCTGGCAACTGTTCCAATTATAGTGCGCCGCCGGCGCCTCAGGCCAGCAGCAAGGGCAGGCGGTTCGACGACTTGATTTCGCGCATCGACAGGCTGGACTGGATTTCCGCCACGCCCGGCAGGCGGCGCAGCACGGTCGAGACGAATTCGCCATACGCTTCCAGGTCGCGCGCCACCACTTGCAGGAAATAATCGGCTTCGCCCGCCACGTTGTGGCACGACAGAATCTCGGGAATCGTCGCGATCGCCTGCTCGAACTGCGAGGGCTGCTCGCCGCCATGGTTGGCAAACACCACGCGGACGAACGCGACCAGGCCGATGCCCAGCTTCTTGCGGTTGAGCAAAGCCTGGTAGCCGGTAATAAACCCCTCTTCTTCCAGGCGGCGCAGGCGGCGCCAGACGGGGGTTTCGCTCAGTTTCAAGCGCTCGGCCAGGCGCGCATTCGACAGCCGTCCTTCATCCTGCAACAGCCTGAGTATCTGCAAATCAGTGGCGTCGAGGCTAACTTCTGGAATTTTCATCTATTTTTTGTTTTTATACGAGTGGAATCTACCCGAATACTAGGGCATGCAGGGCAGGAAAAGCAAGCACATTTCATCGCAGCAAGAACATAATGGGGCCCGGCGAGCAGGCCGCACCGTGCGCATGCTCCCGCTTTTCTTTTCGACCGAGCCATGTCCGATTCTACCTTCCTGATGTACCTGCTGGCACTGGCCGGCGCCTTTTTATTACCGGGCCCCGACATGGCGCTGGTGCTGGCGACGGGCGCGGCGCGCGGCGTGGCCACGGCGCTGGTGACGGCCGTGGGCATCGCCGGCGCGCGCGCCGTGCACGTGGCATTGTCGGGCGCGGGCCTGGCGGCGTTGATGGTCACGCATCCGCAAGCCTTGCAGTGGGTCAAATGGGCGGGCGCTGCCTATCTGCTGTACCTGGCGCTGCGCCTGCTGCAGTCGGCCCTGTCGAGCAAGACGGCGCAGGACGCCGCCGCCCCCACCACGGCGCAGGGCGCGCGCGCCAGCCTGGTGCGCGGCTTCCTGACGAATCTACTCAATCCGAAGGCACTGCTGTTTTGCAGCATGTTTTTACCGCAATTCGTCAGCGGCGGCGACAGCGTCGGCATGCAATACCTGCGCCTGGGCGCCATCCTGGTGCTGGTGGGCCTGCTGTTCGATGCCCTGTACGCCGTGCTGGCCGCGCGCCTGGCGCGCCGCCTGCGCGGTAAACCCTCGCCTTACGGCAAGTTCGTGCTGCCCACCGTGTTCGTCTTGCTGGCCGGGCGGCTCGTGCTGGACTGAATTTTCAGCTGAGCTGCCATGCCATCGGCAAAGAAGGCAGGGTAATCGGCCAGCAGGCTGCGCTCCAGATCGTTGACCTTGCGAAATTGCCGCAGCGACGGCGCCATGGCCCGGCCCGCATCCCAGCTGCGCCAGGCGTTTTGCGCATCGAATTGCGCCAGCAAGGCGTCGCCCAGGTCCTGGTACACGGCCGCCATCTGCGGTTTGGCCTGCAGCACTTGCAGATACAGCGCGGTCGCTGCCGGCCATTGCCCCAGCTTGGCGCGCAAATTCCCCTCGAACAGGGCCAATACGGGCTGATCCGGCCCCGCTTGCTTTCTCAATTCCTGCACGGTGGCCAGCGCGGCCGCGATGCCGTCCTGGTCCTTGGCCAGCAGCCCCCGCGTCAAGTCGTGGATGGGCTCGCACTCCTGCATGGCCATCTGTTGCTCACGCGACAGCTTGTCGACCAGCGCGCCCGTGGAAAAATGGTCTTCCAGCATGGTCAAGAACGCCTCGAAAGGCTTTTCTGCGGCAAACAGCTTTTCCGCCTCGGCGCGCAGCGCCGGATGCGACTGCGCTCCCGGCGGCGGCAACCGCGCCGCCTGCGCCAGCACTCTTTCGAGCACCGGTGCATCGGCCGCCAGCGGGCGGGGTCGGTAGGCGGCCAGCGAATACGTGGCAGGCGCGTCCATGACAAGCCGGCTGATGCGGAAATGGCGCGTGAGCTTGTCACCCACTTCCTGGTAATGCAGGGTGAAGTCGGCGGGGATGCGCTTGCCGTCGGCCAGCATCTTCAGCGCCAGCGGGTGGCCGCCCCAGGTGTAGCGCAGAACCTGGGCAAACGCCGTGGCCTCGGCGCCGCTGACGGGGCTGCCGGCTATCCCCAGGCGCAGCAGCGGCTGCCCCTCGAACGACCACAGCACGGCGCCGTCAAGCACCTGCGGCGCCAGCGTGCCGGCCGTGCCCTTGCGGCGTTCCATCGCGAGACGGCGAGAGCCCGCCACGTCGAACAGCGAATAACTGTCATAGGTGGACGCCGCCGTATCGATGACGTAGCGGCGGCGCGTGGCAAAGTCGAGCACGGACAAGCTCTTGCCTTCACGCACGCTGAGGTAATGCGGGCCCAGCACGACATCGCTTTCCTGCGTCGTGCGCGCGGGCAGGCCGGTGTTCACGCCGGGTTGGTTGATGCGCTCGGTCGTCACCGTGACGTGCAACGCGACGCCGGCCTGGGCCGCGCTGGCGCCCAGGAAAAGGATGGCGGCCACGCTGGCGCGGCGCAAGGCGGGTAAGAGGGTCATGGAGATGATGCAGTGGAGAAATGCTGATTCTACGGCAAAGCGCACGCCAGCCCTGTCTTGCTCGCCAGCATAAAAAAAGACAGCCGCAGCTGTCTTTTCTGTTTTACCGCAACAACGATTACGACATGTGCTGGCCGCCGTTGATGGAGATGTTGGCGCCCGTGACGAAGGCCGCCTCATCGGAAGCCAGGTAAGCCACCAGGCCGGCCACTTCTTCCGGCTTGCCCAGGCGCGCCATCGGAATTTGCGGGATGATTTTGCTGTCGAGCACTTCCTGCGGAATCGCCATGACCATCTTGGTGCCGATGTAGCCGGGCGAGATGGTGTTGACGGTGACGTTCTTGCGCGCCACTTCCAGCGCCAGCGACTTGGTGAAACCGTGCATGCCGGCTTTCGCGGCCGCATAGTTGGTCTGGCCGAAGGCGCCCTTCTGGCCGTTCACGGACGAGATATTGATGATGCGGCCCCAGCCGCGCTCCACCATGCCGTCGCAGACGGGCTTGGTCATGTTGAAGACGGAATCGAGGTTGGTGCTCATCACGGCGTCCCAATTGGTCTTGTCCATCTTCTTGAACGTCATGTCGCGCGTGATGCCGGCGTTATTCACCAGCACGTCGACCGGACCGATTTCCGCTTCCACGGCCGCCACGCAGGCAGCCGCCGAATCGTAGTCGGCCACGTCGCACGGATACGCCTTGAAGTCATAGCCCATGTCCTTGGTCGTCGCCAGCCATTCCGCGACCTTCGGATTACCCGGGGAATAGGTGGTCACCACGCGATAGCCGAGCGCCGCCAGCTTGAAACAGACCGCTTCGCCCAGACCACCCATGCCACCAGTTACCAATGCAACTCTTGCCATTTTCATCCCCTCAGTGTCGTTCTGTTGCTAAAAAGTTAATCATTTAGTGAAAGCTATCCAACTCCGCCGCATGACGGCGGCCAACCGCATCGCGCCAGGCCGCCGCGCGGTATGCGCAACAGCCTGGGTTGGTGCCAGCTACTTAATCGCGCTCAATCGCAAGGGCAACACCCATGCCGCCGCCGATGCACAGCGCGGCCAGGCCTTTCTTGGCGTCGCGGCGGATCATTTCGTGGATCAGGGTGACCAGGATGCGCGCGCCGGACGCGCCGATCGGGTGGCCGATGGCAATCGCGCCGCCGTTCACGTTGATCTTGCTGGTATCCCAGCCCATTTCCTTGTTGACGGCGATCGCTTGCGCGGCAAACGCTTCGTTGATTTCCATCAGGTCCAGCTCCTCATGCGTCCAGCCGGCTTTTTTCAGGCACAGGCGCGATGCGGAGACGGGGCCCATGCCCATGACGGCCGGGTCCAGGCCCGACGAGGCGTAGGCCTTGATGCGCGCCAGCGGCTTCAAGCCCAGTTCCTTCGCTTGCGAGGCGGACATCATGATGACGGCGGCGGCGCCGTCGTTCAGGCCCGAGGCGTTGCCAGCCGTGACGGTGCCGTCCTTGGCGAACGCGGGGCGCAGGCCGGCCAGCGATTCCAGGGTCGAACCAGGCTTGATGTATTCGTCGCTGTCGAAGACCACGGTGCCTTTCTTGTTGGCGATTTCCAGCGGCAGGATTTCATCCTTGAACTTGCCCGCCTTGTGCGCCGCTTCCGCCTTCAGTTGCGACTGCAGCGCGAATTCATCCTGCTCGGCGCGCGTCACTTCATATTTCTTGGCGACGTTTTCCGCCGTGATGCCCATGTGGTACTGGTTGTACACGTCCCACAGGCCGTCGACGATCATGGTGTCGATCATCTTGAAGTCGCCCATGCGGAAACCGTCGCGCGAGCCGTTCATCGCGTGCGGCGAAGCGCTCATGTTTTCCTGGCCGCCGGCGATGATGATGTTGGCGTCGCCGCACTTGATCGCTTGCGCCGCCAGGTGCGTGGCCTTCAGGCCGCTGCCGCAGACCTTGTTGATGGTGAATGCCGGAATCGAGCTGGGCAAGCCGGCCTTGATGACGGCCTGGCGCGCGGCGTTCTGGCCGACGGCGGCCGTCAGCACCTGGCCCAGGATCGCTTCGCCGATCAGGTTCGGGTCGATGCCGGTTTGCGCCAGCAAGCCCTTGATTACATGCGCGCCCAGTTCGGACGCAGGAATCTTGGCCAGGCTGCCACCGAATTTGCCGACTGCGGTACGGCCGGCGGCCACGATTACGACATCATCCATTTATTTCTCCGATATGCAGGCCACGAGGGCCAAGGTCAAGGTAGTAATACAATCCGAATTCGGGAAGACACAGCAAGCTGTGTTTCATTCTAGCGCGGCATGCGCCGCAGTTCCAGCGCCGCACCGCAGGCGGCGGCGATGACAGCCTGCTTGCGGTACTGGCGGGCGGACTGGCGCGGCGGATAGCCGCTGCCGGGCCGCAACACGCTTACGCCTGGCGAGCAGGACGCGTGTTTTTATTTTTATCATACCCTTCATCGGCGCCGCCGAAAGTGGTTTTTAGAAAATTATTAAAGGGAATAATCAGGGGCACGGGGGTTTGCTTTACCACTTGCAACAGCTCGCCAAATTTTTGACGCGATGCAGCAAACTCACCCTTTGTCACAGTGTCGAATTTCTCCTGAGTTTCTTGAGCAACTTCCTTTGCCTGGCGGCCATAGGCACCGATGCGTTCGATGGCCAGTTGCGACTGCGTGCGCGACAGTTGCAGCAGCGCTTGCGGGTCCTTCACGGACAGCAGCTGATTGCCCGCCACCGTAGCGGCGGCCAGCGCCGCGCGGGCCGCATCGAGCTGCAAGTCCAGCACGCTGGCGCCGCTATCGACGGCGGCCTGGGCGTACGCTTGCGCGCTGATCAATTGCGCTTCCACCACGGCCTTGCCGGCCAGTGCCCATTGTTCGGAAAATGAAAACATGTCGTTCCTCCCCAAAGAGTAGGCGGCGCCATGTTGCGCCGCACAGTGCTCAACTGTAAGCGGTGGTTCATTGCTGAACCTTGATATTTATCAAACTTTCCTGTTGGTTTGTTTCCAAGCCAACGTGGATCAGGACAACAACTTGATACCGTCCAGCGAGGCCGCGCACTGCTCGCGTATCACGCTGACGAAATCGCGCACATACGCCTTGTCCTGCAGGTGATCTGGCACGGACACATACAGGTCGCTCCACAGGCCGTGCTCGCCCACCGGGCGCGCCACCACATAATCGTAATCGACGTAATTCTTGATGGCCCAGTTCGGCAAGGCGGCGATGCCGCGCCGGCTCGCCACCAGCTGCAGCACGGCCACCGTCAATTCGGCCGTGCGGCGCTCGAAGACGATGCCGGCCGGCTTCAGCACTTCTCGGATCAGGTCGATACGCTGTTCCGGCACCGGATAGGTGATTAATGTTTCGCCCGTGAAGTCGGCCGCGGCGAGGCGGCGCTGCGCCTGCAAGCGGTGCTTCTGCGCCATCACCACCAGCATTTCAAAGCGGAACAGGGGAAACACGGTGAAATCGGGGCCATACGGCGAGCCGATCACGAGGTCCGCCTCGCCCGAGCGCAGCAAGTCCGCCGGTTCGCTGTGAAAGCCGGACACCAGGTCGATCTCCACTTCCGGCCAGCGCTGGCGGAACGCATCCATCACGGGCATGAGCCAGTCGAAACAGGTATGGCATTCGAGCGCCACGCGCAACTGCCCCTTGTCGCCCTGCGACAGGCGCGCCACGTCGCGCTCGGCCAGTTCGATCTCGGGCAGCAGCTTGTCGGCCAGCTCCAGCAGCCGGCTGCCCGTGGCCGTGAAGGCGATCGGCATCGACTTGCGCTCGAACAAAGGCGCCTTGTAGCGCTCTTCCAGCAAACGGATCTGGTGCGACAGGGCCGACTGGGTCAGGTTGAGCAGCTGCGCGGCGCGCACCAGGCTGCCGGACGAACGCAAGGCACTCAAGGTGCGCAGGTGACGGATTTCTAGCATCGGGGAAATAGATTCTGTACGTGAAATATTTTCATGTTATTCGGCAAAATGTTTCGTTTTGATTATAGATTAAGTTGCCGCACACTCTAGCGCATTCACATTAAATCTCGATGACATCATGACCATTCGTACCCACATCCTTGGCTTTCCCCGTATCGGCGCCGCGCGTGAACTGCAATCGGCACTGGAAGGCCACTGGCGCGGGGAGCTGTCCGAGGCGGCCCTGGAAGCGACGGGCCGGCAATTGCGCGCGCGCCACTGGGCGCTGCAACGGGACGCCGGACTCGATTACGTCACCGTGGGCGACTTCGCCTTGTACGACCAGGTGGCCAACCACATCCAGCTGCTGGGCTGCGAACCGACGCGCTTCCACTTCGCGCCAGAGCAAACGCCTTTGTCGCGCTATTTCACGCTGGCGCGCGAGTCCGGCCAGCATGCGCTGGAAATGCGCAAATGGTTTGACACCCATTACCATTACCTGGTGCCCGAATTGTCGCCGCAAACCCGGTTTTCGCTGGCCTGCGAGCGCCTGCTGGCGGAAGTGGCCGAGGCGCAGGCGCTGGGCCACCCGGTCAAGGCGGCCCTGATCGGCCCCCTCACCTTCCTGTGGCTGGGCAAGGAAAAGACAGCGGGCTTCGAGCGCCTGGCCCTGCTGGAACAATTGCTGCCCGTCTACGGCGCCCTGCTCGACCGCCTGAAGCGGCAAGGCGTGGCCTGGGTGCAGCTCGACGAGCCGATCCTGGGCCTGGACTTGCCCGGCGCTTGGCGCAACGCTTTTGAAAGCACGTATTGGCAGCTGAACCAGGTAGGCGTGGATATCCTGCTGGCCACGTATTTTTCGCCGCTGGAAGAAAACCTCAGCCTGACGTGCCGCCTGCCCGTGGCCGGCCTGCATGTGGACGGCGTCCGCGCGCCGCATGAACTGATCAGCGTGACGGACTGGCTGCCCGTGCATAAAGTCTTGTCGATCGGCATCGTCGACGGGCGCAACATCTGGCGCACCGACCTCGACGCGGCCCTGGCCGTGCTGGCGCCGCTGGCGGCCAGGCGCAACGGCCATTTGTGGCTGGCGCCGTCCTGCTCGCTGCTGCACGTGCCGTTCAGCCTGGAAGCGGAAACGGCGCTCGACGGTGAAATCCGGAGCTGGCTGGCGTTCGCCACGGAAAAATTGACGGAACTGGCGCTGCTGAAGGATGCGCTGGCGGGCCATCCCGATGACGGCGCGCTGGCCATGTCCCGCCTGGCCATCGCCGGGCGGCGCGCCAGCCCCCGCGTCCACCGCCCGCAAGTGACGCAGCGCCTGCAACTGCACGACTTCCCGACAACGACCATCGGCTCCTTCCCGCAAACGACGGCCATCCGCCAGGAAGCGCTGGGCCTTGACGTACTCGTGCATGGCGAAGCGGAACGCGGCGACACCCCGGCCAAGCTGTTGGTCAACCCGGACTGCGGCCTGAAGATGCGGGGCCAGGCGGAAACGGAGGCGGCCTTGAAAAACATGGCGACGGCGGCGCAGCGGATGCGCGCGGCGTGATGACATAGGCGTACTCAAGCCGCATTCTCGGCTGCTTTCGGGGCGGCGCACCGGTTTTCCGGGGCGCCGCCCGTTTTTTTTGACATGAAGTAGGTGTTGCCCTGCGGAATAGCACGCGCCAGGCCCCTGACGCCGATTTTTTTGCAGTAGAATGCAAGAAATTTACTGCTCCCTATTGTTGCTGTACGGAACATCTGGCCTGCCGCAGTTTCACTTTGATAAATGTTTATGTCCAAAAGCCCGTCGCAGAAGCCTATCGAAATCAAGATTTCCACCGTCGTCGCCGTCTCCGCCATCCTGCACAGCGCCGATACGCAGGCACTCGATGCCGCCTTGCGCGACATGACGGGAGGCGTGGCGGACTTTTTCGAGGACGACCTGGCCGTGCTGGACGTGGCGGCCTTGCCGCCTGGCAGCGTCCCCATCGACTGGGCCGCCCTCGTGGCCCTGCTGAAAAAATACCGCTTGAATGCCGTGGCCGTGCGCAATGCGCCGGCCGACATGCATGACGCCATCCTGGCGCAAGGCTTGAGCCTCGACAGCGGCAAGACGCGCGACGATGCGCCGCCCAAGGATGGCCCCAGGGATACCCCCACGGCCGCCGCCCAGGCGGGCGCCGACGCCCAGGTGATGGTGATCGACACGCCCGTGCGGGCTGGCCAGCGCATTTACGCGCGCGGCTGCGACCTGATCATCACCGCCGTCGTCAACAATGGCGCCGAAATCATCGCCGACGGCAGCATCCACGTGTATTCCTCGCTGTACGGCCGCGCGCTGGCCGGCGCCTCGGGCAACCCCCAGGCGCGCATCTTCGCGCTGGCCATGGAACCGGAACTGGTCTCGATCGCCGGCGTGTACCGCACGTTCGAGGATGGTTTCCCCGCAGAAATGGCGCGCGGACCCGCGCAAATTCGTTTGGCTGGAGACAGAATCGATATACACTCTGTGCATCCGGTCACTCCCGTGAACCGCTCTTAAGCTGCACAATTCAAGAGATATCTGAAAAGGATTATTTGTGGCAAGAATTATTGTTGTGACGTCCGGCAAGGGCGGTGTCGGCAAGACGACCTCTAGCGCCAGTTTTTCCACTGGCCTGGCCATGCGCGGCCACAAGACAGCCGTGCTCGACTTCGACGTGGGCCTGCGTAACCTCGACCTGATCATGGGTTGCGAGCGCCGCGTCGTCTACGACCTGATCAATGTGATCAACAAGGAAGCCACGCTGAACCAGGCCTTGATCAAGGACAAGCACTGCGACAACCTGTTCATCCTGCCCGCGTCGCAGACGCGCGACAAGGATGCCTTGTCGGAAGAAGGCGTGGAACGCGTGTTGAACGACCTGATCAACATGGGTTTCGAGTTCATCATCTGCGATTCGCCGGCCGGCATCGAGCATGGCGCGCTGATGGCGCTGACGTTCGCCGACGAAGCGATCATCGTCACCAACCCGGAAGTGTCGTCGGTGCGCGATTCGGACCGCATCCTCGGCATCCTGCAAGCCAAGTCGCGCCGCGCGCAGACGGGCGGCGAGCCGGTCAAGGAACATTTGCTGATCACCCGCTACTCGCCGAAACGCGTGGAATCGGATGAAATGCTGTCCTACCAGGACGTGCAGGAAATCCTGCGCATCCCGCTGGTGGGCATCATTCCGGAATCGGAGCAAGTGCTGGCCGCCTCGAACCAGGGCAATCCCGCCATCCATTTCAAGGGGACGGACGTGGCGCAAGCCTACGAAGACGTGGTCTCGCGTTTCCTCGGCGAAGATGTCGAGCTGCGCTTTACCAACTATGAAAAGCCTGGATTACTCCAGCGCATTTTTGGGGCGAAGTGATATGGCCTTGCTTTCTTTCCTGTTCCCCCCCAAGCCGAAGACGGCCACCGCGGCCAAGGAACGCCTGCAGATCATCATCGCCCGCGAGCGCAGCGGACGCGATGGTCCGGACTTCCTGCCCGCCCTGCACAAGGAATTGATCGCCGTCATTTCCAAGTACACCAAGGTCAATGCCGACGACATCAAGATCTCGCTGGACCGCCAGGGCAACCTGGAAGTACTCGACGTTAACGTGGTGCTGCCGGACGCGTAAGCGCTAATCCGGCCGCACCGCGAGCAATTCCTGCGCCACTGCGGCGCAGGCGTTCACGTGCTGGTTGCCGATCTGGCGGAACACGGCGTAGCCGATGGCTGCCGCCACCGCCTGGCCGGCGAACGGCACGAAGCGCGCCACCTGCCTGGTGGCTATCTTGACGCCACTGCGCTTGAGCAGCTGGAGGATCAGTTCGCGCGACACCAGCTTTCCCACCAGCATGCCACCCATGCCCACCGCCGCGCGGTAGGCCATCATCTTGAACTGCGGGTTGAGGCGCTCGATCTGCTCGGGCGTGAGGCCGAATTCGTGGTTGATATCGTTGATCAGCATGGAAAACAGGCCCACGTCGGACATCAGGTCGATGCCGGGAATGGGAATGGCCGAGGCGCCCGCCGACATCATGGCGCGCCGCTGCACCAGGCGCCGGCAGCGCTCGCGCACTTGCTCGATGTCGGAACGGCTGGCCGGTATCAGGGTCCAATCGGTGGTGCTCTTGTCTGGCATGGCCGTTTCTCCGCTGGTAGGGGGTAGATGAACAAGTGTAACGTAAAAGGTCTGCCCTCCGATTTCACTGGACACAGTTGCAATCTCTGTTATATTTCATTTGAGCATTCCTTAACATTACGATAAGCAGAGCGGACCGTCTGTTTGTTGCTACACACTCCAGCCCATTATGCGAATTGCCGTACTCGATAGCGACCATAGCCAGGCAGAACTGATCTGCCAGGTGCTCACCGCCGCCGGCCACGCTTGCCACGAGTTTCAGAGTGGCAAGGAAATGCTGGGGCAACTGCGCAAAGACAGTTGCGACATGCTCATCCTCGACTGGCATGTGAGCGATCTGGACGGTGCGGAAGTCTTGCGCCGTGCCCGGGAAAAACTGGCGCCCAAGGCGCCCGTGTTGTTTATGACCAACAGTTCCGGCGAAGACGACGTGGTGGCGGGCATGACGGCGGGCGCCGACGACTACATGATCAAGCCCCTGCGGCGCAGCGAGCTGACCTTGCGCACCCAGGCGCTGCTGCGCGTGGCGTATCCGGCCCAGAATGGCGCTGAGACCTTGCAATTCGGTCATTACACGTTTGAAACCCGCCCCGGCCGCCTGCTGCGCGACGGCGAAGTACTGGACGTGACGCACAAGGAATTCGCCCTGGCGCTGCTGTTTTTCCGCAACCTGGGCCGTCCCCTGTCGCGCGCCTACATCCACGAAGCCGTGTGGCAGCGCGACACGGCGCTGCCTTCGCGCACCATGGATACCCACGTTTCGCGCGTGCGCAACAAGCTGCAGCTGAAACCGGAACACGGCTACCGCCTCGTGCCTGTCTACAGTTATGGTTATCGGCTGGAAAAACTGGGCGGCTGAAGGGCGGCAAACGGCTGACCTGCTCAAAGCGCGGGCACAAAGCGTTATAATGTCGCCATAAGTCATCCCAACAGCCCTGAAATGCAACTGCTCGCCGTCGGCCTCAACCATACCACCGCACCAGTGTCGCTCCGCGAACAGCTGGCGTTTGCGCCTGAGCAATTGGGTTCGGCGGTGATGGCGGCGCGCACCTGGTTCCAGCGCATCGACTTGCGCGACAACGACGAAGCGGCCATCCTCTCGACGTGCAACCGCACCGAGCTGTATGCGGCCAGCCACGTGCCCAATCCGCTCGACGCGGGCGCGCATTTCCTGGCCGATTATCACAAGCTCAACTACAGCGAGCTGCGCCCCCACTTGTATATGTTGCCGCAGCACGATGCCGTGCGCCACACCTTCCGCGTCGCCTCCGGGCTCGACTCGATGGTGCTGGGCGAAACGCAGATCCTGGGCCAGATCAAGGACGCCATCCGCACGGCCGACGAGGCCGGCGGCCTGGGCACGTATCTGCACCAGTTGTTCCAGCGCAGCTTTTCCGTGGCCAAGGAAGTGCGCAGCAGCACGGAAATCGGCGCCCACAGCGTGTCCATGGCGGCCGCCGCCGTGCGCCTGTCGCAGCGCATCTTCGACAAGATCGCCGAGCAGAACGTGCTGTTCATCGGCGCCGGCGAAATGATCGAATTGTGCGCCACGCACTTTGCGGCGCAAAACCCGAAAAGCATCACCATTGCCAACCGTACCATGGAACGGGGCGAGGAACTGGCGCACCGCTTCAACGGCAAGGCCATCCGCCTGGCCGACTTGCCGGAGCAGCTGCACCAGTTCGACATCGTCATCTCGTGCACGGCGTCATCCTTGCCGCTGCTGGGCCTGGGCCTGGTCGAGCGCGCCATCAAGGCACGCCGCCACAAGCCCATGTTCATGGTCGACCTGGCCGTGCCGCGCGACATCGAAGCGGAAGTGGGTCGCCTGAACGACGTCTTCCTGTACACGGTCGACGACCTGGGCAAGGTCGTGCAGACGGGCCTGGAAAGCCGGCAAGCGGCCGTGGCGCAAGCCGAAACCATCATCGAGACGCGCGTGCAATCCTTCATGAGCTGGGTCGACGACCGCGCCATGGTGCCCGTCATCCAGCATTTGCATGAAAACAGCGAATCCTTGCGCCTGATGGAAGTGGAGCGGGCGCGCAAGATGCTGGCCAAGGGCGCCGACATCGACGCCGTCCTGGAAGCGCTGTCGAAAGGCTTGACGGCCAAGTTCCTGCACGGTCCGCAGCAGGCGCTGCACCATGCGCAAGGCGACGAGCGCAAGCAGCTGGTCACCCTGCTGCCGAAACTGTTCCGCCCCCGCCGTTAGCGCAGCCGCGCTGGCCGCCCGCGCGGCCGCCCCTGCCCGCCTGCCGGGCCCGCACCATCCCTACACACTTTTACCGCGAATCGCTATGAAACCATCCATGCTGGCCAAACTCGATCAACTGGCGAACCGCCTGGTCGAACTCGACGAACTGCTGATGCATCCGGACGCCACGTCGAACATGGACAGCTACCGCAAGATGACGCGCGAACACGCCGAACTGGGCCCGCTGGTGGCCCTGTACCGTTCCTACCAGGAAGCGGGCAACGACATCGCCACGGCGCAGGAAATGCTGGCGGACCCCGACATGAAGGAATTCGCCCAGGAAGAGATCGAGGCGGCGAAAGCCACCATGGCGCAGCTCGAGCGCGAATTGCAGACCATGCTGCTGCCGAAGGATGTCAACGACGAGCGCAATATCTTCCTCGAAATTCGTGCCGGCACGGGCGGCGACGAATCGGCCCTGTTCGCCGGCGACCTGCTGCGCATGTACACGCGCTTCGCCGAGCGCAACCGCTGGCAGGTGGAACTGGTGTCGTCGTCCGACTCCGACCTGGGCGGCTACCGCGAAGTGATCGTGCGTATCGTCGGCAATGGCGCGTATTCCAAGCTGAAGTTCGAATCGGGCGGCCACCGCGTGCAACGCGTGCCGGCCACGGAAACGCAAGGCCGCATCCACACGTCCGCCTGCACGGTGGCCGTGATGCCGGAAGCGGATGAAGTGGAAGACGTCAACATCAACCCGGCCGACCTGCGCATCGACACCTACCGCGCCTCGGGCGCGGGCGGGCAGCACATCAACAAGACGGATTCGGCCGTGCGCATCACCCACTTGCCGACCGGCATCGTGGTCGAATGCCAGGATGACCGCAGCCAGCACAAGAACAAGGCGCAGGCGATGAAAGTGCTGGCCGCGCGCATCAAGGACGTACAATTGCGCGAACAGCAGTCGAAGGAAGCGGCCACCCGCAAGAGCCTGATCGGCTCGGGCGACCGCAGCGAGCGCATCCGCACCTATAACTTCCCCCAGGGACGCCTGACGGACCACCGCATCAACCTGACCTTGTATAAACTCGACTTCATCATGGATGGGGATTTGACGGAGTTGACGAATGCTTTAGCCGCCGAACACCAGGCTGAATTGTTGGCCGCGCTAGGTGACTAAAGGCTGGGGTCAGACCCTCTCCACCGCTGACGGCGGATCAGGCGTCGGCGCAAGCGGGGGTCTGACCCCGGGGTTTAAGTAGCGGCTAAGCAATAAAAATCTGCCCTTGTGCGAGAATGAGCAGCTCGATTCCATCCACCTCACCGTGTCGCCCATGAAAAATTCACGTACCGTCCTCCTGTCGATCGCCGCCCTGTGTTTCCTGATGCTGGGCGTGGCCATGTATTTGCAGCACGCCATGCACATGGCGCCGTGCCCGCTGTGCGTGATCCAGCGCTACCTGTTCCTCGCCATCGGCATCGCCTGTCTGGCTGGCGCGGCCGCGAACCGCCCGAAGATCGGCGCCGGCGTCGGGGTGCTGGCGGCCCTGGGCGGCCTGGGCGTGGGCGCCAAGCATTTGTACGTGCTGGCCAACCCCGGCTTTTCGTGCGGCATCGACCCGGTGGAAACGGCGCTGAACAAGATCTTCACGGCCGAACTCATGCCCTTCATGTTTGAATCGTATGGCGCCTGCGAAAACGCCGGCGAGCCGTTTTTCGGCCTGTCGATCCCGCAATGGGCGTTCATCTGGTTCGCCATCTTTAGCGTCGGCCTGCTGTGGACCTTGCTGCGCCGTCAGAAATAATTGAAAGCACCATGCCAGACACCTTGATTCCCGCCGGCAGCACCGTCGGCGCCCTGCAAATCCGTCCGCTGCTCGACCCGCTCGACAACCGCATCCTGCTGGGCCACGCGCTGGGCCTGTCGCGCGTGAGTTTGATCACGCAATCGGAGCGTGTGCTCACTGCCGACGAAGCCGACCGTTTGTCAGCCTTGCTGGCGCGCCGCCTGCAAGGCGAGCCGATCGCCTACATCGTCGGCCAGCGCGAATTTTTCGGCCTGCCATTCGAAGTCAATGACGCCGTGCTGATCCCCCGCCCCGACACGGAAGTGCTGGTGGAACTGGCGCTCGAGCGCCTGCCGCCCGGCGGACGGGTGCTCGACATGGGCACGGGCAGCGGCGCCATCGCCGTCGCGCTGGCGCACACGCGGCCCGACGCCGTCGTCACGGCGCTGGACGTCAGCAGCGCGGCGCTGGCCGTGGCGCGCCGCAACGCCAGCGCCAACGGCGTCAACATCACCTTCATGGCCAGCGACTGGTTCGAAGCGCTGGGCACGGAAAAGTTCGACCTGATCGTCTCCAATCCCCCCTACATCGCCAGCGGCGACCGCCACCTGGCCGAGGGCGATTTGCGCTTCGAGCCCACGGGCGCGCTGACCGACCACGCGGATGGCCTGTCGGCCCTGCGCACCATCGTGGCCGGCGCCGCGCGCCACCTGGCGTCCGGTGCCTGGCTGCTGATGGAACACGGCTACGACCAGGCGGCCTGCGTGCGCGGCTTGCTGACCGAGGCCGGCTACAACAAAGTGCAAAGCTGGCGCGACCTGGCCGGCATCGAAAGAGTCAGCGGCGCCCGCCTCGGCTAAGCATAGCCACCTGCGCAAAGCTTGACCCGGCGGCGCGCCAGATCCCCCCGCAGTTTGTTAAAATATCAAGCGAATTCCTGACCGAAGCGCCGTCCCCGTTCCCCGGGGCGGACGCTGGCGACGCGGCGTTTTTTGGGCCGGCGCCGACGCATTTGCCAAAATTCGGTTAATCTCAGCACAAATTATTTATATGCTGCACAAGAAAGGAAGCTCAAATTGCCCAACCTGTTGACTCGCCGCCTGGCATTGCTGACCGAAGATGCCAACCGCGCGCTGCTGGGCGGCTTGCGCGGCATCGAGCGTGAAACCCTGCGCGTCGACGCCGCCGGCCATCTGGCTTCCACGCCCCACCCCGCCGCCCTGGGCTCGGCGCTGACGCACCCTGAAATCACCACCGACTACGCCGAAGCGCTGCTCGAATTCATCACCCCCGCAGAACAGGACATCGCCGTCACGCTCGACAAGCTCGGTACCGTGCACCGCCATGCCTACAGCCGCCTCGGCGACGAGTTGCTGTGGAGTCAGTCGATGCCGTGCCAGCTGCCGCCCGAAGCGGAGATCGCAATCGCCAACTACGGCACGTCGAACATGGGCATGCTCAAGCACGTGTACCGGCGCGGCCTGGCCTTGCGCTACGGCAAGGCCATGCAATGCATCGCCGGCATCCATTACAACTACTCGCTCGACGAGCAGCTGTGGCAAGTACTGGCCAGCAACCCGGACACCAGCGCCAGCCCGCACCACGCGGCCGCCACGCCGAAAGACGTGCAGTCGGAAAGCTACCTGGCGACGATCCGCAATTTCCGCCGCTACAGCTGGCTCTTGATGTATTTGTTCGGCGCTTCGCCGGCCTTATCCAGCGGTTTCCTGCGCGGCCGCGCGCACAAGCTCGACACCTTGTCCGACGACACCCTGTTCCTGCCGTACGCCACCAGCCTGCGCATGAGCGACCTCGGCTACCAGAACGACGCCCAGTCCGGCCTGCGCCCGCACGAAAACAGCCTGGACGACTACGTCAACGCGCTCACGCACGCCGTCAACGACCCGTACCCGCCGTACGCGGCGCTGGGCACAAAGAAAGATGGCGAGTGGATTCAGCTGTCCACCAACGTGCTGCAGATCGAAAATGAATACTATTCGACCATCCGCCCGAAACGCGTGATCCGCACGGGCGAGCGCCCCATCCAGGCCCTGTGCCTGCGCGGCGTGCAATACATCGAAGTGCGCTGCATGGATGTCGACCCGTTCGAACCGGTCGGCATCAGCCTGGAAACGGGCCGCTTCCTCGACGCCTTCCTGCTGTTCTGCGCGCTCGACGACAGCGCCCCCATCTCGGCCGAGCAAAGTGCCTGCTACACGAACAATTTCGCCCGCACCGTCAAGGAAGGCCGCAAGCCGGGCCTGACCCTGCGCCGCGATGGCGAGGACATCACCCTGCGGGCGTGGGGCGAGGAATTGCTGGCGCGCATCGCGCCCGTGGCGGCCTTGCTCGATGCGCGCCAGGGCGGCACGCAGCACGCGGCCAGCCTGGCCGCGCAAGCCCGGAAACTGGCCGACCCCGATGCGACGCCATCGGCCAAGGTATTGGCCGAGCTGCGCGCCAACGGCGGCTCGTTTGCCGCCTTCGGCCTGCGCCAGAGCGAACGCCACGCCGCCTGGTTCCGCGCGCATCCAGCCACGCCGGAGCAAAGCGCGTATTTCGACGAATTGGCCGCCAGCTCGCTGGCCGAGCAGCGCGCCATGGAAGCGGCGCCGGCCGGCAGCTTCGACGATTTCGTCGCCGCCTACCGCGCCAGCACCCTGTGTTCGCACACCTGATCCTGCCTGACTTTCCACCTGGCGCCCCATGCTGACCTTCTACAATGAATTGCACGGCCAGCACCGGGGCCGCTTCGAGCTGTTTCGCGGCACCATGGTGCCCTGCTTCGAGACGCCGGAGCGGGCCGACATGGTGGTGGCCGAACTGGGACGGCGCAACCTGGGCCGCATCGTCACGCCGCACGGCGTGCCGCTGACGTCACTGGAACGCATCCACACGCCCCGTTACCTGCATTTCTTGCGCCACGCCTGGCAAGACTGGCTGGCGCTCGACCCGGACAATGCCAACAAGGATGCCTTGCCCTCCGTCTGGCCCGTGCGCACCTTGCGCAGCGACATAGAACCGGACGACTTCACGGCCAAGCTGGGCCTGTATTCGATGGACAACGGCACGCCACTGACGGCCGGCACCTGGACGGCGGCCAAGACGGGCGCCGACTGCGCCGTCAACGCGGCCCACGCGCTGCGCCTGGGAGAACGGGTCACGTTTGCCCTGACGCGCCCGCCGGGCCACCACGCGGGCAGCGATTTCTTTGGCGGCTACTGTTTTCTCAACAACGCGGCCCTGGCCGCGCAGCACCTGCTCGACGACGGCGCCCGCAAGGTCGCCATCCTCGATATCGATTACCACCACGGCAACGGCACGCAAAGCATCTTTTACCAGCGCGACGACGTGCTGTTCGCCTCCGTGCACGCCGACCCGCGCGGCGAATACCCGTTTTATCTCGGCCACGCCGACGAAACGGGCAGCGGCGCGGGACTCGGCTACAACGTCAACCTGCCGCTGCCGGCCGGCACGTCCACCGCCAGCTGGTTCGCCGCGCTGGAAACGGCCTGCCTGCGCATCAATATGTATGCGCCCGACGCGCTGGTGGTGTCGCTCGGCGTGGACACCTTCGCTGGCGATCCCCTCTCGCACTTCGCCCTGCAAAGCGGCGACTACCTGCGCGTCGGCGAGCGCCTCGCGCACCTGAACCTGCCCACCGCCTTCATCCTCGAAGGCGGCTATGCGGTGCAGGAAATCGGCATCAATGTGGTGAACGTGCTCGAAGGTTTCGAGACGGCGGATTGAGCCGACCTACATATTCCGAAACAAACTCATGAACGGCTGGCTCACGGCCAGGGTTTCCGGCCGCGTCTTCAGGCGCAGGATACCGCGTCCCACCTCGTCGCGCGTCACCGACGCCACCATCTTCATGTTGACGATGGTGGAGCGGTGGATCTGCTTGAAGATGGCCGGGTCGAGCACGTCGAGCAGTTCGCGGATCGGCTTGCGCAGCAGCGCCTCGCCCTCCGCCGTCATGACGGCCGTGTACTTGGTGTCGGATTGAAAATAGGCGATGTCTTCCACCATGATCAGCCGCGTATCCTTGCCGCTGCTGGCCGTCAGCCACACCAGCGGCGGCGACTTGGCCGCCGCCGGCAAGGCGCTCGTCAATTGCTGCAGCAAGCCGGCCAGCGCGCCGTCGCCCGCCGGGGTCTTGCCGGCCCGCGCCCGCACGCGCTGCAAGGTCGCTTGCAGGCGCTCGCGCCCGACGGGTTTCAATAAATAGTCGACGGCGCCCTTGTCGAAGGCATCGATCGCGTACTGGTCGTAGGCCGTGACGAACACCACCTGCGTGGCGGGACTGGCGTCGAGCGCGCCGGCCGCCACTTCCAGCCCGGTCAAGCCCGGCATGCGGATATCGAGGAAGGCGACGTCGGGTCGCAGGGTGGCGATGGCGTCGAGCGCCGCGCCGCCGTCGTCGCAGGCGGCGACGATGCGCAAGTTGGGCCACTCGTCGGCCAGCAGGGCCACGAGCGCGTCGCGCAACAGGGTTTCGTCTTCGGCGATGACGCAGGTCATCTCAGGCGGATGCATACGACACTCCTTGCGCCGTGCTGTCGGGCACCGTGATGGTGGCCGTCACGCCATCGGGGAAATTGGCGACAATGGCAAACGCGGCGGCATTGCCGTAGATCAGGCGCAGGCGTTCGCGCACATTGCGCAGGCCAATGCCCGTGCCGGCGCCATCGTCGCTGAACCCCTTGCCGTCGTCGGCCACCGTGACGATCACCGTGCCGTTGCCGCTGCGCGCCATGATCCAGATGGTGCCGCCGCCGCTTTTCGGCTCCAGTCCATGCTTGATGGCGTTTTCCACCAGGGTTTGCAGCATCATCGGCGGCAGCTCCACCTGGCGCAGGTATTGCGGTACCTCGATCTGCAGGTTCAGGCGCTCGCCCATGCGGATTTTCAGGATATCGAGGTAGGCGCGCGCCCGTTCCAGTTCCGTGCCCAGGGTCGACATGGCTTGCTCCGTGCGCGGCAGCGAGTGGCGCAGATACAGGATCAGGTTGCCCAGCATGGCATCGGCGCGCACGGGATCGCTGCGCGTGAGCAGCTGCGCGCTGGCCAGGGTGTTGTACAGGAAGTGCGGCTCGACCTGCGCATGCAGCAGGCTCAGCTTGGCCACCGTGAGTTCCTTTTCCGTCACCGTCTGGCGCGCCTCGGCCTGCTCGCCGCGCCGGCGCTGCGCCACCCGGCGCGTCATCGCCCGCGTCACCGCTTCCGCGTTTTCCAGGTTGCTGCCATGGTCGACGAGGAACCAGTCGGTCCAGGCATTGCGCGCCGGCTCGCAGATCAGGGTCACGCTGCCCGCCTCGCCGTTCGGCGTGACGGTGGCGAGGATCTGGTTCGGCCGCGGCTCGAGGAAACCGAGCACGCGCATGCGGGGCAAGCCCGTGTGCGTGTAGGGCGCGGCGCGGCGCACGCGGGCCTGCACCTGCAGGCTGTCGCGCGCGCTCTCGACCACTTCGCTGCCCGGCAACTCGCGGATGGCCGCGTCGATCATGTCGAACGCCTCGCCCGCCTCGAACGGGACCTCGATCTGGCGCCGCTGGCGGCTCGACAAGGTACCGGCATTAACGGCGCCGGCGATCAGGCGCACGCGCCGCACGTGCGAAAACGCATTCGTGATGACGGCGCTGGCCAGCAGCGCGCCGACGATGACAAAGAAGCCTTCCGTCTGCCCAAAGATATAGCGCAGGAAATTCTCGACCAGGATCGCCGTGGCGATGACGTAGGTGACCATCGTGGCCAGGGTGATGCGCAGGATAAAGAAGAGGCTAGTCATGATTTGTCCTTGGGGTATTGAAGTGGGGCCAGCATACCCATCGGCCCCGGCGACGGGGGCCATTATGCGATGGAAGCCCCGTGGTGGCGACAAAGGCATCAAAATAAAGCATCAATTCGCGCCACCTCGAAATAAAATCGCTTGCAATTAAATAGCGCACGATATATATTGCGTACATGGACGCCGCACATCGCTTCTGCAGACGGGCATCCTGGGGCGCCAGCCCACGAAACAAGTAGCACACTATTTAGTAGTAAACTATTTAATCAACTCAAGGAAAACCATCATGTCGATCAAACAAGTCCTGTACCGCGCTCAAGCTACCGCCACCGGAGGCCGCGAAGGCCACGCCGTGTCGTCCGACAATGTGCTGGACGTCAAGCTGACCACGCCAAAAGAGCTGGGCGGCAATGGCGCCGTCGGCACCAATCCGGAACAACTGTTCGCCGCCGGCTACTCGGCCTGCTTCATCGGCGCCATGAAATTCGTCGGCGGCCGCGACAAGATCGCCCTGCCGGCGGACCTGTCCATCGAAGGCAACGTCGGCATCGGCGCCATCGAGACGGGCTTCGGCATCGAAGTGGAACTGAAAATCTCGCTGCCAGGCATGGAGCGCGCCGCCGCCGAAGCGCTGGTCGCCGCCGCCCACATCGTCTGCCCCTACTCGAACGCCACGCGCGGCAACATCGACGTCACCCTGACGATCGTGTAATCCCCGCCGCACGCACTGCCTATCCCCGGCCGCGCCCTGGCGCCGCCGGGGATATTTGCTTTTAGCGCAGCGCCTGCAGCAGCTTGTCCGCCAGCGCCGGCGCCGAGGCGGGATTCTGCCCCGTGATCAGTTCGCGGTCGACCACCACGTTGCTGGTCCACGGCGCCTGGTTCTGCACATACCGCGCGCCTGCCGCCTGCAAGCCCGACTGCGGATAAAACTTCATCGTGCCGCCGCCGAGCGCGCCCTGCGCCGCCAGCTCTTCCTCGTTGCTGATCACCGTCATGCGGTAGCCGCTGTAAATCCAGCCGGCCGGCGCGGACGGCGTCTGGCCCGCTTCCAGCGTGGCCGCAAACGCTGCCGCCTGCGGCAAGGCCGACAGCAGGGCGATGGGGCCATGGCACAGCAGCGCCGTCGGCTTGCCGTCCGCATGGAACTGGCGCAGCAAGGCGCCCAGGCTGGCATCCTTCAGCAGGTCCTGCATGGGCGCGTGACCGCCCGGCACCAGCACGGCTGCGTAGCGGCCATAGCCGATTTGCTCCACCCGTTTCAGGCTGATCACAGGCGAGCGGCCCGGCACCGTCAGCGCCAGCCGGTCCAGCAAGGCCTTGTGCGCCGCGTGCGCGGTGGCGTCGCCGCCAAAATAGGCATCCGTATCCGAGCTGGCGTCCAGGGTGGGCGCCTGGCCCTGCGGCGTGGCGAACGTCACCGTGTGGCCCGCGTCGAGCAGCTTTTTCACGGGTTGCATCAATTCATTCAGGTAAAAGCCCGTCGGGAAGACCTTGCCGTCGCGCAGGTCGAGGTGATTCGCGTCCGACAGCACGACGAGGACGTCGGCCGCCTGGGCGGTGGAAAAGGCCGCCAGCAACAGGCTGCCGATCAGTAATTTTTTCATGGTGTGGCCTTTCTGTAGAGAGGTCACCAGCATATTCCGAATCAAAATACAGAAAAATGATGAATAATGCAGCTGACTAATGCTGAATACGACCGAATGGGAAGGCGATGGATAAATTGCAAGCGATGCAGCTGTTCCGCCGCGTGGCCGAGCTGGGCAGTTTTCGCCGCGCGGCCGATGAACTGGACCTGTCGGCCTCGTATGTGAGCCGGCGCATCGGCCAGCTGGAGCAGGAACTGGGCGGGCGCCTGATGACGCGCACCACGCGCCAGCTGGCCCTGACGGAAACGGGCGCCGCCTACCTCGAGCACTGCCGCAAGCTGCTCGACGAACTGGCGCAGGCCGAGGACATGGTGGCGCATTCGACGGCCCACGTGACGGGCCGCCTGCGCATCAACGCGCCGCTATCGCTGGGCGTGGGCGAGCTGGCCGAGGGCCTGGCCGATTTCATGGCCGAGTGGCCCGCGCTGCGCCTGGACGTCGACCTGAAGGATGAATACGTGGACCTGGCGGCGGCCAATTACGACCTCGGCTTTCGCGTCACCACGGCGCTCACCGATTCGAGCTACGTGGCGCGCCACATCCACGACTACCGCCTGCACATCTGCTGCGCGCCCGCCTACCTGGCGCGCCACGGCCCCCTGCGCGAAGCGACGGAGCTGACGCGCCAGCGCTGCTTCATCTACAGTCACGCCCTGTTCGGCAGCCGCTGGCCGCTGCGCCATGCGGGACCGCACAGCGACATCGAAGTGCCGAACTGGGTACGCACCAACAACACCCTGTTCATGCGCAGCCTGATCCTGCGCGGCCTGGGCATCGGCATCCTGCCTGCCTTTGTCTGCCGCGAAGAGCTGGCCAGCGGCGCCCTGGTCGAGCTGTTTCCGGAAATCGAGCGCCCCAGCCTGGCGCTGTTCGCCATCTACCCGTCGCGCCAGCTGGTGGCGCCCCGCGTGACGCGCTGCATCGAGCACTTGAAGCAGTGGTATGCGCAGCGCCATCCCACGCCAGCGGCGTGAAGCCGGTAAAATCACGGCCACTCTCAATCAAGGATGCCCCATGATCAGCTGGCAATGGAACACGTTCGACGAACTCGGCCCCCACGATTTGTACCAGGTGCTGGCCTTGCGCCAGCGCGTGTTCGTCATCGAACAGCAGTGCATTTACCCGGATCTGGACGGCCATGACCAGCAAGCCATGCATCTGCTGGGCTGGCAAACGGTCGACGGCCAGCGCCGGCTGGCCGCCTACCTGCGCGTGCTGGCGCCCGGCGCCAAATACGTCGAAATGTCGTTGGGCCGCGTGCTGACGGCGCCCGAGGCGCGCAGCACGGGCGCCGGCAAGCAGCTTCTGCTTGAGGGCATCGCGCGCGCCGAACGCCGGCACCCTGGCCACGCCATCCGCATCGGCGCGCAGCACTACCTGGAGCGCTTCTACCAGTCCTTCGGCTTCGTCACCGTCAGCGCACCCTACGATGAAGACGGCATACAGCACGTCGACATGCTGCGCGCGGTGGAGCAACCCGCATGACGACGGCCCTGATTTCCTGGAGCGGCGGCAAGGATTCCTGCCTGGCCCTGTGGCGCGCGCGCAACGCCGGTATCAGCGTGCCGCTGTTGATCACGGCCATGGATGAAGATGGCCGCAAGTCGCGCTCGCACGGCGTGTCGCCCGAACTGCTCGCAGCGCAGGCGGCCAGCCTGGGCGCGCGCCTGCAGCGCTATCACGCCAGCTGGGCCAGCTACGAGGAGCAATTCATCGCCATGCTGCGCGCGGCGAAGGCCGATGGCATCGATCACGCCATCTTCGGCGACATCGACTTGCAGCCGCACCGCGACTGGGAAGAAAAAGTCTGCGCCGTCGCCGGCCTGACGGCCCACCTGCCCCTGTGGGGCGAAGCGCGGCGCGCGCTGGTCGATGAATTCCTCGCCGCCGGCTTCAAGGCCATCGTCGTGTGCATCAATGGCCAGCACCTGCCGCGCGAATTTTGCGGGCGCGAGTTCGACGCCGCCTTCCTGGCCGACCTGCCGCCCGGCGTCGACGCCTGCGGCGAAAACGGCGAATTCCACACCTTCGTCTACGACGGCCCCGCCTTCAGCGCGCCGGTGGCGCTGCGCCGCGCGCAGGTGCTGCAATATGACGCGCCGGCCAATCTGGGCGGCGCCACCTACTACTTCCAGGAACTGGCGCCCGCCTGAGTCCGCCGCTCAAGTAAAAAGGGCGACTCCGTGGAGTCGCCCTTTTTGCGTGCGCCTTGCGCGTGCTTACTTTTTCGTCACGCTCACCAGCTTGATCTCGAACAGCAAGCCGGCATAGCCAGGAATTTTCGGCGCGCTGCCCGCCTTGCCATAGCCCAGGTCATAGGGAATGGCCAAGGTGCGCGTGCCGCCGACCTGCATGCCGACCAGGCCACGGTCCCAGCCCAGGATGACGCGGCCGATACCCAGAGGGAAAGTGAAACCGCTGCCCGCCGGGCTCGCATCGAATTGCACGCCCTTGTTGCCCGGCTTGCTTGCGTCATACAGCCAGCCCGTGTAGGTCACCAGCAGGGTGTCGCCCGCTGCCGCCGCCGTGCCGGTACCGGTCACCGTATCGGTAATGGTCAGTTCTTTCACTTGCGTATTCGGGTCGAGCACGACCGGCTTCTCGGTGTTGGCAGCGGCGCCGCAAGCGGTCAGGGCCACGGCGCAGACGAGCATGGCGATCTTTTGAAATACCGATTTCATGGTTTCCCTTTAAGTATTGGTGTATGACTAAGGCCCGTACGGTGCGGACCGGTACGGGCTGGAGTTTAACAGGACTCGCGTAGCCCATTTGTAAGCAGACGTAAGCACGGGGCTAAATTGTGTGCCGATACAACATTGGCACAATAGCCACATTATCTAGATTTCCACCTGCGTGCCCAGTTCGATCACCCGGTTGCTCGGAATCTGATAGTAATCGGCCGCCGTGCGCGCATTGCGCGACATGGTGACGAACAGGTGCTCGCGCCACGGCATCATGCCGGCGCCCGGGGTCGAGATGATGGTCTGGCGGGCGATGAAGAACGACGTTTCCATCATCTCGAAGTCCAGTCCCTGCTCGGCGCACTGCGCCAGCGCCGCCGGGATGTCCGGTTCGTCCTTGAAGCCGTAATGCACATTGACCTGGTAGCACTGGTGGCCCAGCTCCACCACGCGCACGCGCTCGGAAGGCGCCACCCATGGCTCTTCATGCATGAAGACGGTCAGGAAGATCACCCGTTCGTGCAGCACTTTGTTGTGCAGCAAGTTATGCAGCAGCGCATGCGGCACGCCATCCGTTTCGCCGCGCAGGAAGATGGCCGTGCCGGGCACGCGCTGCGGCGGCGCGATGAACAGCGACGAGAGGAAATCGTCGAGCGGAATCGCATGCTTTTCCAGGTTCTGGAACACCAGCTGGCGGCCCCGCTTCCAGGTCAGCATGACGATGAACAAGATCGAACCCAGCAGCAGCGGGAACCAGCCGCCATGGAACAGCTTGAGCGCGGTCGCCGACACCAGGTTGACGTCGATGATCAGGAAAAAGCCCGTGGCGGCCCAGCACAGGGCCAGGTTCATCTTCCAGCGGTAGCGGATGACGAAGAAGGTCAGGATCGTGGTCGACAGCATGGTGGCCGTGACGGCGATGCCGTAGGCGGCGGCCAGGTTTTCCGACGAGCCGAAGCCGATGACGGCCAGCAGCACCACGGCCAGCTGCAGCCAGTTCACGGCGGGGATGTAGATCTGGCCGATTTCGCTTTCCGACGTGTGGCGCACGCGCATGCGCGGCAGGAAGCCCAGGGCGATGGCTTGCTTGGTCATCGAGAAGGTGCCCGAAATGGTTGCCTGGGAGGCGATCACGGTGGCCATGGTCGACAGGATCACCAGCGGATACACGCTCCAGGCGCCCAGCTGCTGGTAAAACGGATTCGAGACGGCCTCCGGATGCGCCAGCAGCAAGCCGCCCTGGCCCAGGTAGTTCAGCGCCAGCGCGGGAAAGGCGATCAGGAACCAGGCCAGGCGGATCGGCTTCTTGCCGAAGTGGCCCATGTCGGCGTACAGCGCCTCGGCGCCCGTCAGCGCCAGCACCACGGCGCCCAAGGCAACGAAGGCGACGAAGCCGTTATTCATCAGGAAAGTGGCCGCGTGCAGGGGATTGAGCGCGGCCAGGATGGCCGGCGACTTGATCACGTTGACCACGCCCATGCCGGCCAGCGCGGCAAACCACAGCAGCATGACGGGGGCGAAATAGCGGCCGATGCCGGCCGTGCCGTGCGACTGCACGGAATACAGGCCCACCAGCACGGCGATCGTCAGCGGCACCACGTAGGGACTGAAGGCGGGCGTGGCCACTTCCAGGCCTTCGATCGCCGACAGCACGGAAATGGCCGGCGTGATCACGCTGTCGCCATAGAACAGGGTGGCGCCGAAGACGCCGATCACCATCAGCGGAAAATGCCAGCGCGACAGGCGGCTGACGGACGACAGCACCAGCGCCATCAGGGCCATGATGCCGCCCTCGCCGCGGTTGTCGGCGCGCAACACCAAGGTCACGTATTTGAGCGAGACGATCAGGGTCAGGCCCCAGAAAATCAGCGAAACGATGCCCAGCAGGTTCTCGTGCGAGAGCAGCAGGCCGTGGGCCGGGTCGAAGACGGTCTTCAGGGTGTACAGCGGACTGGTGCCGATATCGCCGTAAACGATGCCGACGGCCGCCAGCGTCAAGCCGGCAAGGCCGCTTTTTTTATGTTCCGACGTCAAGATTGCACCCATTTTTGTTTTGTTGCATCGCACAATATGATAGGTATTAGCAAATAGCAAGAGTATTTTTGCATGGTTCCGGGGTGCCCCAAGGTCGTGGTTTTGTGCCGCTCCGCCTTGCTGCGCGGACATGCGGCCATTGATTTGTTGCCATTCTACGCCTCGCCAGCGGCGCCGGGCAGCCCCCGGTGTTTTCAGCCATAATGACAGGCTGTCTACTCTCCAGCGAAGCCCACCATGAATCCAGGCATGTTGTACGCCTCCCTCGCCTTCCTGTGCTGGGGCCTGTTCCCGCTGTATTTCCACGCCATCGGCGAGATCGCGCCGCAGGAAATCCTGGCGCACCGCATGGTCTGGTCGCTGTTGTTCCTGGGAATCGTGCTGACCGTGCGCCGCCAGTGGAGCTGGCTGGGCAGCCTGAAGGCGCAGCCCAGGGTCGTGGCCAGCTTCATCGCCAGTGCGTTTTTGCTCTCCGCCAACTGGTTCATCTACATCTGGGCCGTCAACAACGGCCACGTCGTCGACGCCAGCCTCGGCTATTTTATTACGCCCCTGATCAATGTCATGCTGGGCTTCCTGCTGCTGCACGAGCGCCTGCGCCGCCTGCAGTGGCTGGCCATCGGCCTGGCCGCCTGCGGCGTGGCCTGGCTCACTTGGCAGGCGGGGCAGGTGCCGTGGATCGCCCTGCTGCTGGCGGCCACCTTCGGCGGCTATGGCTTGCTGCGCAAGACGGCCGCGCTGGGCGCGCTGGAAGGACTGTCGTTTGAAACCTTGATTCTGTTCCCCCTGGCGCTGGCCTACATGCTGTGGCTGGCATGGCATGGGCAGAGCGGCTTCGTCAATACGGATTCCACCGCCACGCGCGCGCTGCTGCTGGCGTCCGGCCCCATCACGGCCATTCCCCTGCTGCTGTTCGCGGCCGGCGCGCGCCGCCTGCCGCTGGCCGTGCTGGGGCTATTGCAATACATCGCTCCCACGGGCCAGCTCTTGATCGGCGTGTGGGTCTTCCACGAATCGTTCACGCCCGAGCGCATGCTGGGCTTCCTCGTCATCTGGACGGCGCTGGGCCTGTATGCGGCCGAAGGCCTGTGGACGGCGCGCCGCGCGCGCGCCGCCGCCTAGCGCCCGTTTCCGCAGCGCACAGCGCTGGCCGGAAGCGGGCGTTTACCGTATCCTGTCCGTCTTTGTATATCACCCGAGATTTCTAATGGCAAATTACGTCTACACCATGAATCGCGTGGGCAAAATCGTCCCGCCCAAGCGCCAGATTCTGAAAGATATTTCCCTGTCCTTCTTCCCAGGCGCGAAGATCGGCGTGCTGGGCCTGAACGGCTCCGGCAAATCGACCCTGCTCAAAATCATGGCAGGCATCGACACCGACATCCAGGGCGAAGCCGTGCCGATGCCGGGCCTGAACATCGGCTACCTGCCGCAGGAACCGCAGCTGGACCCGGCAAAAACCGTGCGCCAGGAAGTCGAGTCGGGCCTGGGCGAAGTGTTTGAAGCGCAAGCCAAGCTGGAAGCCGTGTACGCCGCGTATGCCGAGGAAGACGCCGACTTCGACGCCCTGGCCACGGAACAGGCACGCCTGGAAGCGATCATTTCAACCTCCGACGGCGGCAATCTGAACCTGCAGCTGGAAATGGCCGCCGACGCGCTGCGCCTGCCGCCTTGGGACGCCACCATCGGCGTGCTGTCCGGCGGTGAAAAGCGCCGCGTGGCGCTGTGCAAGCTGCTGCTGTCGAAACCGGACATGCTGCTGCTCGACGAGCCGACCAACCATCTGGATGCGGAATCGGTCGACTGGCTGGAACAGTTCCTGCTGCGCTTCCCCGGCACCGTCGTCGCCATCACCCATGACCGCTACTTCCTCGACAACGCGGCCGAGTGGATCCTGGAACTGGACCGCGGCCACGGCATTCCATGGAAGGGTAACTACTCGACCTGGCTGGACCAGAAGCAAGCCCGCCTGAAACAGGAAGAGGCGACGGAATCGGCGCGCCAGAAGGCGCTGCAGAAGGAACTGGAATGGTCGCGCCAGAATCCGAAAGCGCGCCAGGCCAAGTCGAAAGCCCGCCTGGCCCGCTTCAACGAGCTGTCCGAGCACGAATACCAGAAGCGCAACGAGACGCAGGAGATCTTCATTCCCGTGGCCGAACGCCTGGGCAATGAAGTCATCGAGTTCAAGAACGTGTCGAAAGCGTTCGGCGACCGTCTGCTGATCGATAACCTGAGCTTCACCGTGCCGCCCGGCGCCATCGTCGGCATCATCGGCCCCAACGGCGCCGGTAAATCGACCCTGTTCAAGATGATCACCGGCAAGGAAACGCCGGACAGCGGCGAAGTGGCCATCGGCCAGACGGCGCGTGTGTCCATCGTCGACCAGAACCGCGATAGCCTGGCCGACAACAAGTCCGTGTTCGAGGACGTGTCCGGCGGCGCCGACATGCTGACGGTCGGCCGCTTCGAAATGCCGTCGCGCGCCTACCTGGGCCGCTTCAATTTCAAGGGTTCGGACCAGCAAAAACAAGTGGGCAACCTGTCCGGCGGTGAACGCGGCCGTCTGCACCTGGCGAAAACGTTGTTAATGGGCGGCAACGTCCTGCTGCTCGATGAACCGTCGAACGATCTGGACGTGGAAACCCTGCGCGCGCTGGAAGACGCCCTGCTGGAATTTGCCGGCAGCGTCATGGTCATTTCCCATGACCGCTGGTTCCTCGACCGTATCGCCACGCACATCCTGGCTTTCGAAGGCAATTCGCAAGTCACCTTCTTTGACGGCAACTATCAAGAGTACGAAGCCGACAAGAAGAAACGCCTGGGCGAAGAAGGCGCGAAGCCGAAGCGTATCCGCTACAAGCCATTGACGACGTAATTTACGCAAGGCAATGCAAAAAGGCAGTCACCTCGCGGTGACTGCCTTTTTTTTCAGCACATTTCCAAGTGATTAGAAATTGTAGCGCGCGCCCAAAGCGAGGCCCGTCGCCTTGCGGCCCTGGTCGGCGCTCTTGCCGAAGTGTTCCACTTCCGCCGTCAGCGAGACTTTCTCGTTGATGGCGTACTGGGCGCCGACGGAAGCGTACACGCCCGTCTTGTCGTTGCCGCTGATGCCGCTCGACAGGCCCGTGCCGCTCAAGCTGTTCTTGACCTTGGCCACGCCGAGCTTGCCGAACACGCCAACCTTGTCGCTCACCGGCATGGTGGCCTTGCCGGCCAGGTAGTAGCCGTGCGAATCGCTTTTCACGGAACCGTTGCCGGCGCCGGTGACATAGCTGTAATCCTTGCTGCCGAAATCGGCATAGCCGCCCTCGATCGCCCAGGTCTTATCGAAATCGTAACCGGCGAAGATCTTGGCGCCGGCCTTGTAGCCGCTGTGATTGTCGGCGCTGGTGGCGCCAGGAATATCGAAGTTATAGCGGTTGCCCGTGACGCCGGCACCCACATAGGCGCCTTCGGCGTGCGCGGCGCTCATGCCGGTCAGTGCGGTAACGGAAGCGATCATTGCAAACAGGATTTTCTTCTTCATCATGTTCTCTCTCTCAATTAGTGAATGGTGCCTGGATTCGCAGTTCAGCGAAGTGCGATGACTACACAATAACAGCCGAAAAAAGCCACGTCTTTCTCGATTCCGTAAGAACTGTGACAAGATGTAAGCCAACATTCCAAACTAACAATAAGCGTAAAATGCGCACTGTTGAGCGAACTTAAGATAGACTTAAGAACATTAGCGATTTTCAGTCCAGAGGAGAAATGCATGCACAAGCGCCAGTTTCTCGCCGCCGGCATGGCCGCCGCGGCCCTGCCCGCCATCGCCCGGGCGGCGCCCGCCGGCCCGCGCGGTCCTGCCCTGCTGACCATCACGGGCAGCATAGACAAGCCCAACCGGGGCCCGTTCGACGCCATGCGCGACCAGATGATGCACAAGCAAAAGATCAGTTTTGAGCGGGCGCGGGCCTTCGACTTCGCGGCGCTGGCGAACTTGCCGGCACGCACCATCCACCCCACCCTCGAATACGATGGCAAGGCGCACGCCCTGCGCGGGCCGCTGCTGGTCGATGTATTGAAGGCGGCGGGCGCGCCCGAGGAAGATGCCGTGCGGCTGCTGCTGCGGGCCGTGGACGGCTATGCGGCGGCGCTGACCATGGCGCAGGCGCGCGCACAGCGGTTTATCGTCGCCACCCACCTGGACGGGCAGGCGATGGCGCTGGGCGGCCTGGGGCCGCTATGGGCGATCCACGATGCGGACCGCATCGCGGCCGTCGCGGCCCTGCCCCTGGCCGAACGGTTCGCCAGCTGCCCGTGGGCGCTGTATCACATCGGCGTGGAGGCGGGTTGAAGCTACTTAAAACGCCAAACAAAACCGTAGCGAGCGGAAGGGAGAGGTAGCTAAGAAGCGCAACCGTACTATAGTACGGTGAGCATCGCAGGCCGCCTATACCGACGCGCAGCAGGTTTTGATAGGCGTTTAGGCGTAGGCTTCCGCCATCGACATCACGCGCGGGGCGATGGTGATGCCGTGTTCCTCGAACAGGGCCGTGATGGCCGCCAGGTTGTGCGCGCACTCCTCGGTTTTCCAGCCCTTGAAGATATCCGTGCCATCCTTCTGGAAATGCAGGTCCAGCACCTTGCCCGCATCCTTGTGCAGGTAGGGCGAACTATAGGTGTTCTCGAAACCGAGCGCCTTCAATTGCCCCAGCAAGGCATGCGGTGGATGATCGGGATCGGTGGCGAGGAAAATGCCGAAGGTCTTGCCGGGCGGCTTGGCGGCGATGTCGACCTCGTAGATGCCGGGGGCCTTGCTGACGGACGTACTCTTTAAAAATAACATGCAACACTCCCTGCGCGTAATGTCCCGCGCCTGAAACGGGCGGCAAGACAGGGGCGGTGCGCGATGATTCCCCTCATCAAATCTTATTGCTAATTTGCATCTTTGTCGACAATGCGGCACTTTTATTTGGTAAGTCGTGGTTATCTTGTCGCGTTCGCCTGCCTAAATTATCAATAAAGCCAGTTATCATTGCGCCAATACCTGGCCTGCTGCATACTTTTGGCTGCGTCACGATGGCCCTCCTCCCGCCTGCCACTCCTCGTCCCCATGCGTCTTCTGTCGATCAAGTACCGCCTGCTCATTCTCCTGACCCTGATACTGGGGGCGGGCTTCATGGCGACCAGCCTGGCCAGCTACCTGGCCTCGCGCCAGGCCATCGAGCATGGCATCGCCGACCAGACCTTGCCGCTGACGGGCGACAATATCTATTCCGAAATCCAGAAGGACATGCTGCGCCCCGTCTTCATTTCCTCGCTGATGGCGCACGACACCTTCGTGCGCGACTGGATACTGGCCGGTGAAAACAAGCCGGAACAGATCGTGCGCTACCTGGCCGAGGTCAAGAAGAAATACGGCGCCATCACCAGCTTTCTCGTCTCCGACAAGAGCAGCAAATATTATTACGCGGAAGGCACGCTGAAATCCGTCAGCCCGCAGGCGACGCGCGACATCTGGTACTACCGCGTGCGCGCCATGGACAAGAGCGACTATGAAACGAATGTCGACGTGGACATGGCCAACCGCGACAGCATGACCATCTTCATCAACCACCGCGTGGTCGACTACGACGGCCGCTTCATCGGCGCCACCGGCATCGGCCTGACCCTGGCCACCATGAGCCACATCATCGACCGCTACCAGGCGCGCTTCCACCGCAACATCTATTTTGTCGACGCCGCCGGCACCCTGGTGCTGGCGGGCAAGACCATGCGCAACGGGCACGGCAACATCCGCAGCCTGCCGGGCGTGAGCGCCATTGCCGGGCAGATCATCAACCACCAGAGCGAACCGACGCATCTGTCGTACCAGCTGGGCAGCGCGCAAATCCTCGTCAACTCGCGCTTCATTCCCGAGCTGGGCTGGTACCTGGTGGTCGAGCAGAACGTCAGCGACGAAGTCCAGTCGCTGCAGCGCGTCTTCATCCTCAACCTGGCCATCAGCTTTGGCGTCACCCTGCTGGTGCTGGTCTTGACCCTGCTGACGGTGAACCGCTACCAGCGCCGCATCGAGCGCATCGCCTCGACCGATGCGCTGACGGGGCTATTGAACCGCCAATCGCTGGAATTGCTGTTCCAGCGCGCCATGCTCTTGTCCAAGCGCAACGAGCAGCCGATGTCCGCCATCCTGTTCGACATCGATTTCTTCAAGCGCGTCAACGATACCCATGGCCACCTGTGGGGCGACAAGGTCATCCGTGGCGTGGCCGACGTGGCGCGCGCCACCGTGCGCGAAAGCGACGTCATCACGCGCTGGGGCGGCGAGGAATACCTGGTATTGCTGAACAACTGCAACCTGGCCAAAGCGGCGGTCGTGGCGGAAAACCTGCGCGCCGCCATCGAAGGCCACGATTTCGGCCTGCCGGCGCCGCAAGTGCCCGTGACGATCAGCCTGGGCGTGGCCGAGTACCGGCCGGACGAAAGCGAATCGGCCTTCTTCTCGCGCGCCGACAGCGCGCTGTATCAGGCCAAGCAGCACGGACGCAACGGCGTGCACGCCGCCGACTGATTTACTGCCCGCGCTTGCGCCTGGCCAGATCCTGCGTGGGCGCCACCAGCGCGCGGTACAACTCACCCGTGGCGGCATCCCAGCTTTGCACGGCCAGCTGCTGGCGTTGCACGGTGGCCGAATCGCCCCGTGCGATGGGGCCGGACAGCGCGGGCGCGGCGCCCAGGCGGAACACATTCGCCACCGCTTCCGTCACCAGCGGCTGCGCCAGTTCGCGCGCCACGGGTTCGGGGATGCCGGCCGCCTGGTAGGCGCGCAAGGCGGCATCGAGCACCGTCACCAGGTAATTGCTGGCGAAGACGGCGGCCGCGTGATACAGGGTCTTGGCGGCCGGATCGATGGGCACGGGACGCGCGCCGATGGCGTTCAAGGCCGGCGTGAGGAAGGCCAGCGCCAGCGGGTCGCCCTCGACGCCGCAAAACGTGCCGTCGAAGGTGGCGGCCACCTGCCGCGGATCGGCAAAGCTGCGGATCGGATGGGCGCTGGCGACAGAGGCTCCGGCCTGCGTGGCCGCCAGCAGCACGTTCGAGGCCAGCGCGCCGCTGCAGTGAAACACGATGGCGCCCGCCTGGCGTCCCTCGGCCACCAGCGCCGCGCAGGCCGGGCCGATCTGGTCGTCCGAGACGGCCAGCATCGTCACGTCGGCGCGCCGCAAGGCCGCATAGCTGGCGACGGGCGTGCCGGCGCCGATGAAATCGACGGCCGCCTGCGCCGACGCCATCGAGCGCGTCAGCACATCCTGCACCGCGATGCCGTCCACGCCGGCGAACAGACGGCCCAGTACACGGCCAACATGGCCGGCGCCGATGATATTCATGGTCACGTTCATGCTCATGCTCTAGAAACTCGATCCAGGCTGGCGCAGGAATTCCAGCTCTTGCGGCGTGGCGGCGCGTCCGAGGATGGCGTTGCGATGCGGGAAGCGGCCAAAGCGGGCGATCACTTCCTGGTGCCGCTCGGCATAATCGAGCATGCCGTCAAAACCGGGCTGCGCCTGCGACAGCAGCTGGAACAGCTCGACGGCGCGCGCCTGCATGGCCAGGTCTTCCGCGTGTTCGAACGGCAGGTAGGCGAAGGCGCGCAGCATGGGTGGCAACTGCCGGTCCTGCCCCGCCTGCGTCAAGGCGACGGCCAGCGCCAGCGCCTGGCCGTCGCCGGCAAACGCGCGCGGCGTGCCGCGATACACATTGCGCGTGAATTGATCGAGCACAATGAGGCGCGCCAGCGCGCCGTGCGGCGTGCTGTCCCAGTCGCGCAAGCCGCCCTCGATGGCGGCATCGATCAGCGCGCCGAAACGCGCGCGTATCTGCGCGTCGAAGCCGTCATCCTTGCGGAACCATTCCACGCGCGACTGGCCATGGCCAGGGTGATCCGGCGGCAGGAACCAGAAATCGAGTACCTCTTGCGCCCGTGCGTCCATGTCCATCCTTTTCAGTTGCGTGCGTGCGACAGCTGGAAGCCGGCGATGCCTTCGAAGGCGGCCAGCTCGGCCGACATGGCCGACAGGCTGGCGCCCGTGTTCTTGCCATGCGCGATGGCGACAAAACGCCACTCCTGCATGCCGTCGCTGCTGCCGATGGTCAGCGAGCCGCCGGCGATGTCATAGCCGCGCTTGGCCGCCATGCGCCGCAGCGCATCTTCGCGCGGAACAAAACCCTGCTTGAAGCGCATGGTGATGGCCACCGCGTGGCGCGACGGCAGCCAGTTCTCCAATTTTGACAGAAAAATCATCGCCATCGCGCACAGGAAGGCCAGGCCCATGGCCGACAGATAAAAGCCGATGCCGACCATGATGCCGATCACGGACGAGGCCCAGATCGAGGCGGCCGTCGTCAGGCCGCTGATGTTGAAGCCTTCGCGCATGATCACGCCGGCGCCGAGGAAACCGACGCCCGTGACGATGCCCTGGATCACGCGCGTGGGGTCGCTGCCGACGATGGCGCCATGGCCGCCGTACCAGAACTCGGGATAGCCGCCCAGCACCGTCAGCGCGGCCGACGCCATGCACACCAGGCTGTAGGTGCGCATGCCCGCCGCGCGCCCGTGATACGAACGCTCGTAGCCCACCAGCAAGCCCAGCAGCAGCGCGCCCAGCAGGTTCAGCAGGATCACGCCGTTCGTCGCCAGCTCGGCCGGCGACCAGTAGGCGCGCAGGAAGTCGATGGTCGGCATTTAATCCTGCGGCTTTTTCGTCAGCTGCTTCTCAAACGCCACATCGAGCTTGCTGACGCGGCGCGCCTTTTGCGGTCCCAGACCATTGACGAAGGCGACGAAGGCGTCCAGTTCCAGCGGCGGGCACAAAGGCGGCAAGCCGGGGCCTTCCGTGAGAAAGAACAATTCATCGCCCGTGCGCGCCATCGTGTAGAGGCGATGGCCGGTGCGGTCCTTGAGCCGCTCGATGGCGGACGTGGCGCGGGTCGAGCGCATCAGATGGCTCCCGTGCGCTGTTCCAGCCACGCCAGCGTGTCGCCGCTCAAGTGCGGCGCCAGGCGCGCGCGCACGGTGGCGTGATAGTCGTTGAGCCAGGCCGCCTCGTCGTCGCGCAACAGCGAGCGTTCCACGCAGCGCGTGTCGATCGGGCACAGGGTCAAGGTTTCGAAGCGCAGGAATTCGCCGAAGGGCGTCGTTTCGGCCGGCACATTCAGCACCAGGTTCTCGATGCGGATGCCCCACTGGCCGGGGCGGTAGATGCCTGGCTCGATGGAGGTGATCATGCCGATCTCCATGGCCGTCTGCGGCTCCGGCATGGCGGACTGGGAAATCGATTGCGGCCCTTCGTGGACGTTGAGGAAAAAGCCCACGCCGTGGCCCGTGCCGTGGCCAAAGTCGATGCCTTCGGCCCACAGCGGGGCGCGGGCGATGGCGTCGAGCATGGGCGACTTCACGCCGCGCGGGAACTGCGCGCGCGACAGGGCGATCATGCTGCGCAAGACCAGCGTGAAATCGCGCTTGTGTTCGGCCGTGATCGTGCCGACGGGGACCACGCGCGTGATGTCCGTGGTGCCGCCCCAGTACTGGCCGCCCGAGTCGATCAGCAGCAAGCCGTCGCCGGCGATCGTCGCTGCCGAATCAGCATGCGCGTGGTAATGCATGATGGCGCCATGCGCATTGAAGCCGGCGATGGTGCCGAAACTGGGGCTGACAAAATGCGCGCGGCGGGCGCGCGCGGCCGTCAGGTGTTCGTCGACGCCGATTTCCGTCAACGGCGCGCGTTGCGGGTCGGCCAGGGTGGCGTCCAGCCAGCTGAAAAACTCGCACAGGGCGGCGCCATCCTGCTCCATGGCGGCGCGCACGTGCGCCGCTTCGGCATCCGTCTTGCGCGACTTGGCCAGGGTGGTCGGGTTGATGGCTTCGACCACCTGCACGCCTTCGGCCACGGCCTGGCGCGTGCCGAAGGTCATGCGGCGCGGGTCCAGCAGCAGGGTCGCGCCGGTCGGCAGGGCGGCCAGCGCGGCTGCCGCGCGGTCATACGCGGCCACGTCCACGCCTTCGCTCTCCAGGGTGGCGCGCAGCGCGGCGGGCACCTTGCCGTCGGCGACGAACAGGGTGGCGCGCTCGGGGCCCACCAGCGCATGCGCGAGGAAGACGGGGTTGTAGTTGACGTCGGCGCCGCGCAGGTTGAACAGCCAGGCGATGTCGTCGAGGGTGGAAATCACATGGTGGCTGGCGCCGTGCGCCGTCATGCCGGCGCGCAGGGCCGCCAGTTTTTCCATGCGCGACAGCGAGGGATACGCGGCCGCATGTTCAACCACGGGGGCGGCGGGCATGGCCGGACGATCCGGCCAGACGGCTTGCAGCACGTCGGTGTCCGTGCGCAGGGTCACGTGCGCGCCCAGCGCCTGCTGCAGCAGGCGCGCATTGGCCAGGCCCAGCACGGCGCCATCGACGGCCACCGTCTGCCCCGGCCGCATGGTCTCGCCCAGCCAGTCGATATACAGCACGCTGGCGCCGGACGGGATTTTCTTCAGGACGATGCCGCTGCCGGCCAGTTCCTCTTCCGCCTGCTCCCAGTAGCGGCCATCGGTCCACACGCCGGCGAAATCCTGCGTCACGACCAGGGTGCCGACCGAACCCGTAAAGCCCGACAGCCACTCGCGGCCCTGCCAGCGGGCCGGCAGGTACTCGGACAAATGCGGATCGGCCGAGGGCACGATGCAGGCGTCGATATGCTGGGCGCGCATGGCGCTGCGCAGTTGCGACAAACGGGAGGCGGGAGTGGCTTGGTCAGGTGTCTGCATGGGGACGAAAAGAGCGGTGCTGGGAAGCCCCTATGATACCCCGATTATCCAGGGTAAGGCACTGCGCGCCCGTAAGGCCTTTTCCGCCGGTTTCAGGTTGCGTTCGAGTTTTTTCCTGATACCCGCGTGGCGCACCTGGTCCAGCGCCATGCGCAGGGCTTGCAGGCCGGCCTGGGTGGGGATGGTTTCCACGCCATGGCCCAGGGCCATGGCCAGCGACTGCGACGGCGCGCTTTTCGCCGTGCCCGGCGCCACGCATGCCAAAGGCAGCAAGACGGTGATGACGGGCGCGAACCATGCGTCATCGCGGTAGGACGCCACCCGCGCGGCGCGCGCCAGCACGCCGGAATCGGCCGTGGCGAAGGCCGCATCGGCCACATACGGCAGCTGGCCGGCATGGATGGCCGCGATGTGCGCAGCCGCTTCTTCCAGGATGGTGCGCGAAAAATCCGCATACGCCGCGTCGCCGGCCAGCACTTGCGCGGGATCCGTGTCGCCGATGTCGTCGCGGCTCCAGTGAGCGCCATGCGGCGAGCGGGCCAGCGCCAGCAAGGAGGCGTCGCGCAGCTGCGGCAGCAAGGCCAGTTCGCGCAGGGTAAGCGGCATGGGCAGCAGGGCGTGGCGTGCCTGCATGGCCGCGTCCAGCCGCGCCAGCGCCTTCGCGCCGGCCAGGCGCGCCTGCAGGAACGACTGATAGTGCTGCTCCGTCAGGTGCCGCACGTCGTCCATCGACACGTCATTCGCCATCATCGGCCTCGTAGCGGCGCAAGCCTTCCAGGTCCAGCACGCGGATGCCGCCGTAATCGAGGCGCAGCAAACCTTTCTTTTCCAGCACCTGCAAGGCCTGGTTGGCGCGCTGGCGCGAGGAACCGGACAGCAGGCCTATTTCCTCCTGCGACAGCTGCACCAGCGTATCGACGCTCGGGTACAGGTGCGAGTGGAACATCGAGGCCAGGCAGCGCGCCACGCGCGTGTTCAGGTCCAGCAGGCGCTCGTTTTCCACCATGCCGATGAACTGGCCCAGCCGTTCATTGAGCTGCATCAGCAGAAAGCGCGTGAATGGCAAGCTCGTTTCCAGCAGCCAGTGGAAGGTGGCGGCGGGCAGGCGCGCCACGCGCGTGTCGCGCACGGCGATGGTGTCGTATTTGCGCATCTCGCGCTTGAGCAGCGAACCTTCGCCAAACCAGCTGCCCGGCGGCATGCCCGTAAACGTCATGGCCTTGCCGGAGGCGGAAAAATTATTCATCTTGACCATGCCGCTGATGACGCCGATCCAGTTGTCCACCGGCTCGCCCTTGCGGCAGACAAAGCCGCCTTTCGGCACGAAGGTCTCGAACACATCCGCCTCGACCCGGGCCATTTGCGCGGGATCGAGCAGCTGCGCCCAGTTGGCCGCGCGCACGGCATCCTTGAGGCTGATATCAGGGTAGGTCATTGTGCGATGCACCATCGAAAAGTGGGTAAATGTCCCCGAAAAGACAACTCGGCAAACTAACGCAAGCTACTATCATTGCACAAACGCCTGACACATAAAAAACACAGAGCGCCATCCAACGAGGTGGCGCCTGAGACAAGCAACAGGGAGACACTGGTGCAAACGAATACCACAGCAGCGATGCCGACTTTTCCGCGGCGCTTATTGCAACACGGAACAGTACGATCCGACAAGCCCGCCTTTCGCGAAAAACACCTGGGCATCTGGCAAACCTGGACCTGGCTTGACGTCAACGACGAGGTGCGCGCGCTGGCTTGCGGCCTGGCCGCCATCGGCTTCCAGCGCGGCATGAACCTGGCCATCATCGGCGACAACCGTCCCCGCCTGTACTGGGCCATGCTGGCGGCGCAAAGCCTGGGCGGCGTGCCCGTGCCACTGTACCAGGACGCGCCGGCCGCCGACATGGCCTATGTGCTGCAGGATGCGGAAATCCGCTACGCCATCGTCGAAGACCAGGAGCAGGTCGACAAGCTGCTCGAACTCAAGGCCCTGTATCCGCACATCGCCCACATCGCCTATGACGACGAACGGGGCATGCGCCATTACCGCCAGCCGGAACTGATGTCCTTTGCCGCCCTGCAGGTGCTGGGCCGGGCCTACGACCGCGAACATCCGGGCTTCTTCGACGCCGCCGTGGCGGCGGGCAGTGGCAGCGATTCGGCCGTGATCCTGTACACCTCGGGCACCACGGGCAAGCCGAAGGGCGTGTGCCAGAGCCACGCGGCGCTGCTGGCCGCAGGCGTTGGCGGCGTCGCCTTCGACAAGCTCACGGACGCGGAAGACATCCTGTCCTACCTGCCCATGGCGTGGGTCGGCGACTGCCTGTTCTCGCTGGCGCAGGCCATGGTCGCCGGCTTTACCGTCAACTGCCCGGAATCGGGCGACACGGTGATGATCGACATGCGCGAAATCGGCCCGACGTGCTACTTCGCGCCGCCGCGCGTGTTCGAGAACATGCTCACCAGCGTGATGATACGCATGGAAGACGCCAGCAGCATCAAGCGCCGCATGTTCAGCCATTTCATGGACGTGGCCAAGCGCTGCGGCGCGCAGATCCTGGATGGCAAGCCAGTCTCGCTGGCGGACCGCCTCAGCTACAAGCTGGGCGAGCTGCTCGTCTACGGCCCCCTGAAAAACGTGCTGGGCCTGTCGCGCGTGCGCGTCGCCTACACGGCCGGCGCCGCCATCGGCCCCGACCTGTTCCGCTTCTACCGCTCCATCGGCGTCAACCTCAAGCAGTTGTACGGTTCCACCGAAACCTGCGCCTACGTCTGCCTGCAACCGGACGGCAATATCAAGTTCGACAGCGTCGGCTTGCCGGCGCCGGGCGTGGAAGTCAGGCTGGCGGCCAATGGCGAAGTGCTGGTCAAGTCGCCCGCCACCATGAGCGGCTACTTCAAGCGCCCCGACGCCACCGCCGAAGTGATCGACGCCGACGGCTACTTTCATACGGGCGACGCGGGCGTATTCGACGGCGAAGGCCACCTGAAAATCATCGACCGCGCGGCCGACGTGGGCAAGCTGACGTGCGGCGCCATCTTCGCGCCCAACTACATCGAAAACAAGCTCAAGTTCTTCCCCTTCATCAAGGAAGTGGTGGCCTTCGGCCATGCGCGCGACCAGGTGTGCGCCTTCATCAACATCGATATCGAAGCGGTGGGCAACTGGTCCGAGCGGCGCGGCATCGCGTATGCCGGCTACACCGACCTGGCGGCGCGCGCCGAGACCTATGGCCTGGTCCGCGACTGCATCGAGCAGGTCAACGCGGAACTGGCGGCCGACCCCTTGATGGACCGCACGCAGGTGCACCGCTTCCTCGTGCTGCACAAGGAACTCGACCCGGACGACGACGAGCTGACGCGCACGCGCAAGGTGCGCCGCAAATTCATCGCCGAAAAATACGCGGTGCTCATTTCCGCCCTGTATGAGGGCAAGGCAAGGCAATACATCGAGACCCAGGTGAAATTCGAGGATGGCCGCACCGGTTCGACCAGCGCCGACCTGCAGATCTGGGACAGCAAAACGTACCGGCCCCAGGGCCTGGCCGCATGATGGAGCACAGCACGATGCAAATGAACGAACCCGACGCCCATTTCGGCGCGGCCCGCAAGACGGGTCCCGTGATCCTCGACTTGAAAAACATCTCGCTGTCGTTCGGCGGCGTCAAGGCCCTGACCGACATCTCGTTCGACGTCAAACAGCATGAAATCCGCGCCATCATCGGCCCCAACGGCGCCGGCAAAAGCTCGATGCTCAACGTGATCAACGGCGTGTACCGCCCGCAGCAGGGCGAGATCATCTACCGGGGCGAGCACCGGCGCGGCATGGACTGCTACCAGGCTGCCAAATCCGGCATCGCGCGCACCTTCCAGAACATCGCCCTGTTCAAGGGCATGACGGTGTTAGATAACATCATGACGGGGCGCAACCTCAAAATGAAGTCGAATTTCCTGCTGCAAGCCCTGTACTGGGGCCCGGCGCGGCGCGAGGAAATCGAGCACCGCAAGAAAGCCGAGGAAATCATCGACTTCCTGGAAATCCAGGCCATCCGCAAGACGCCCGTCGGGCGCCTGCCCTACGGCTTGCAAAAGCGCGTGGAACTGGGCCGCGCGCTGGTGGCCGAACCGGAGATCCTGCTGCTGGACGAACCGATGGCCGGCATGAACGTGGAAGAAAAGCAGGACATGTGCCGCTTCATCCTCGACGTCAACGACCAGCTGGGCACGACCATCGTGCTGATCGAGCATGACATGGGCGTGGTGATGGATATCTCCGACCGGGTGGTGGTGCTCGACTACGGCAAGAAGATCGGCGACGGCACGCCCGACGAGGTGCGCAGCAACCAGGATGTCATCAACGCCTACCTTGGCACGAGCCATTAATTCCCGGGACCCGTATGAATATCAATTTTTTCTTTGAAGTGCTGATCGGCGGCCTGCTGTCGGGCGTCATGTACGCGCTGGTGGCGATCGGTTTTGTCCTGATCTACAAGGCATCGGGCGTGTTCAATTTTGCGCAGGGCGCGATGGTGTTTTTCGCCGCCCTCACCTGCGTCGGCATCATGGACAAGTTCGGCCTGTCGCTGTGGCTGGCCATCCCGCTGACGATGGTGACGATGGTAGCTCTGGGCATGGCCATCGAACGGGTGGTGTTGCGCCCGCTCGTCAACCAGCCGGAAATCACACTGTTCATGGCCACCATCGGCCTGACCTTTTTCATCGAAGGCCTGGCGCAGCTGATGTGGGGCTCGCAGGTGCACAAGCTGGACCTGCCCATCGAAGACGTGCCGATGCCCTTCCTGATGGAGCATTTCAACATCATCGTCTCGCAGTTCGACGTGGTGGCGGCCGGCATCTGCGCGCTGCTGGTGATCTGCCTGGCCTTGCTGTTCTCGAAAACCAAGGTGGGCCGCGCCCTGCGCGCCGTCGCCGATGACCACCAGGCGGCGCTGGCGGTCGGCATCCCGCTGCAGCGCATCTGGGCCGTGGTGTGGGGCGTGGCGGGCCTGGTGGCCATGGTGGCCGGCCTGCTGTGGGGGGCGCGCAACGGCGTGCAGTTCGCCCTCACCTTCATCGCCCTGAAAGCGCTGCCGGTGCTGATCCTCGGCGGCTTTACCTCGGTGCCGGGCGCCATCGTCGGCGGCCTGATCATCGGCGCGTCGGAAAAGCTGGCCGAAGTCTATCTGGGCCCCATGGTGGGCGGCGGCATCGAAGGCTGGTTCCCGTACGTGCTGGCCCTGCTGTTCCTGCTGGTGCGCCCGGAAGGCCTGTTCGGCGAACGCATCATCCGGCGCATCTGACGCCGCACCATGCACACCACGCACAACGCAATCGCTCCACCGCAAAGGACACGCCATGATTTACCGTGAAGCAGGACAATTCAAGACCAGCTACCAGGCTGACAACCAGATTTTCCCGATCCGGCAAGACCGCCTGGCGCTGACGGCCACGCTGCTCGTCGCCGTCTTTCTTTTACCGTATGTCGCCTCGCCCTACATGCTGTCGGCGATCCTGATTCCCTTCCTGATCTTCGCGCTGGCGGCGCTGGGCCTGAACATCCTGACCGGTTACGCGGGCCAGCTGTCGCTGGGCACGGCCGCCTTCATGGCCGTCGGCGCCTTTGCCTCGTACAACTTCATGGCGCGCCTGCCCGGCCTGCCGCTGCTCGTGTCGTTCATCCTGGGCGGCCTGTGCGCGGCCATGGTGGGCATCGCCTTCGGCCTGCCCTCCCTGCGCATCCGCGGCTTTTACCTGGCCGCCTCCACCCTGGCGACGCAGTTTTTCGTCGTCTGGTGCCTGACCAAGATCCCGTATCTCACCAACTACAGCGCCTCGGGCGTGATCACGGTGCAAAAGATGACCATCCTCGGCTACCAGTTCGACACGCCGCAAAGCAAATACCTGCTGGTGCTGGCGATCGTCGCCGGCATGGCCCTGCTGGCCAAGAACATGATCCGCTCGAACGTGGGCCGCTCGTGGATGGCCGTGCGCGACATGGACATGGCGGCCGAAGTGATCGGTTTCAGGCTGATGCGCACCAAGCTGCTGGCCTTCGCCGTCAGCTCGTTCTACTGCGGCGTGGCCGGCGCCCTGTATGCGTATGCCTACCTGGGCACGGTGGAGCCGGAAGCGTACAACCTGGACCTGTCCTTCCGCATCCTGTTCATGATCATCATCGGCGGCGTCGGTTCGATCCTCGGCTCCTTCCTCGGCGCGGCCTTCATCGTGCTGCTGCCCGTCTTCCTGAACACCATCGCGCATGGCCTGGCATTGCCGACCAGCGTGGCCTCGAACCTGGAGCTGATGGTGTTCGGCGCGCTGATCATCTTCTTCCTGATCGTCGAGCCGCACGGCCTGGCCAGGCTGTGGCAGATCGCCAAAGAAAAGTTGAGGCTCTGGCCCTTCCCCCATTAAGTTTTTGCAGTCGATGTCGGTTCACTTGAATACCAAATAAAACAAGAGGAGACACACAATGAAGCACATCAAATCGCTCATGCTGGCAGCCGCCATCGCCAGTGCCGCACTCACCATGGCCGGCAGCGCGCAAGCCCAGGACAAGGAACAGTACATCGCCCTGCCGTCCTACCGCGTGGGCCCTTACGCGGCCGGCGGCTCCGGTTTCTACGGCGGCATCATCGATTACTTCAACCTGGTCAACCAGGCCGGCGGCGTCAATGGCGTGAAGATCAGCTGGGAAGAATGCGAAACCGAATACAACCCGTCACGCGGCGTCGAGTGCTATGAACGCCTGAAAACCAAGCAGGGCGGCGCGACGCTGGTCGAAACCCTGTCCACCGGCGTCGCCTACGGCATCCTGGACCGCGTGGCGCAGGACAAGATCCCCATGACGATGATCGGCTACGGCCGCTCGGACGCCGCCAACGGCAAGGTCTTCCCGTACGTGTATCCGCTGATCTCCAGCTACTGGAGCCAGGCCGCCGCCATGATCAAGTACCTGGGCGACAAGGATGGCGGCATGGACAAGCTGAAAGGGAAAAAAATCGTCCACCTGTACCACGATTCGGCCTTCGGCAAGGAACCGCTGCCCGTGCTTGAAGCGCTGTCGAAACAGTACGGTTTCGAGCTGGTGAAAATTCCCGTCGCGCCGCCAGGCAGCGAACAGCAATCGCAATGGCTGCAAATCCGCCAGGCCAAGCCGGACCACGTGATCCTGTGGGGCTGGGGCGTGATGAACTCCGTCGCCATCAAGACGGCGCAGCGCAACGGCTTCCCGCGCGACAAAATGCTGGGCGTCTGGTGGGCCGGCTCCGAGGAAGACACGATTCCATCAGGCGACGCGGCCAAGGGTTACACGGCGATGACGTTCAATACGCCGGGCAACTACCCCGTGCTCGACGACATCCGCAAGAAGCTCTACGCCACCGGCAAGGGCAACCTGGCCGACCAGTCGCGCATCGGTTCCGTCTACCACATGCGCGGCGTGACAGCCGGCATCCTGTGGGTGGAAGCGATCCGCACGGCGCAGGAAAAATTCGGCAAGGGCAAACCGATCACGGGCGAGCAGATGCGCTGGGGCCTGGAAAACCTGAACGTCGACGATGCGCGCCAGAAGGCCGTCGGCGCGCTGGGCATGTTCCCCACCGTGAAAACCAGCTGCGACGACCATGAAGGCTCGGGCGCCGTGAAAGTACAGCAGTGGGATGGCAAGAAGTGGACCGCCATCACGCCGAAATGGATCGTCGGCGACAAGGCCCTGGTGCGCAAACTGGTCGAGGAATCGTCTGGCAAGTACGCCGAGGAGAAAAAAATCACACCGGCATGCATGAAGTAATGCAGTAGGCGCGAAGAACCGGACCGGCCAGCGCCGGTCCCGTGTTGAACATTTTTAAAGAAGCAGCCATGACCCACACTGCCACGCAAGCCCCGCTCCAGGCGGACGCACCGCCGCCCTACCTGTCGGTGAACAATATCGAAGTCATCTACGACCACGTGATCCTGGTCTTGAAGGGCGTGTCGCTGCAAGTGCCGCAAGGCAAGATCGTGGCGCTTCTCGGCGCCAACGGCGCCGGCAAGTCGACCACCCTGAAAACCATCTCGACCCTGCTGCGCGGCGAACGGGGCGACGTCACCAAGGGCGAAGTCCAGTTCAAGGGCGAGCGCGTGGATCAATTGACGCCGAATGAGCTGGTCAGGCGGGGCCTGTCGCAAGTGATGGAAGGCCGTCACTGTTTCGGCCACCTCACCATCGAGGAAAACCTCCTGACGGGCGCCTACACGCGCAGCCTGTCGCGCGGCGAGCTGAAAGACGCGCTGGACAAGGTCTACCACTATTTCCCGCGCCTGAAAACCCGGCGCGCCAGCCAGGCCGGCTATACCTCGGGCGGCGAGCAGCAGATGTGCGCCATCGGCCGCGCGCTGATGGCCAAGCCGTCGATGATTCTGCTGGACGAGCCCTCGATGGGCATCGCGCCGCAGATCGTCGAAGAGATCTTCGGCATCGTCAAGGACCTGAACCACAAGGAAAACGTGTCCTTCCTGCTGGCCGAGCAGAACACCAACGTGGCGCTGCGCTACGCCGACTTCGGCTACATCCTGGAAAACGGAAGGGTCGTGATGGAAGGGCAGGCCCAGGAACTGGCCAGCAACGAAGACGTCAAAGAGTTTTATCTGGGCGTCTCCAGCGCCGGGCGCAAGAGCTTCCGCGACATGAAGTTCTACCGCCGCCGCAAGCGCTGGCTGGCCTGACGCGGGAGGCAAGTCATGGACCTGGAACGGGCGAAGCAAGTGTGCCGCGGTTTTCCCGGCGCGACCGAAGACATCAAGTGGGGCGACGTGCTGGCGTTTTGCGTCGGCGGCAAGCTGTTCGCCCTGTGCGGCGCGGAAGCGCACAGCACGCGCGGCATGAGCTTCAAGGTCGATGCGGAACGCTTCCTGGAATTGACGGACCGCCCCGGCTTTCGCCCGGCGCCCTACCTGGCGCGGGCCAGATGGGTGCTGGTCGCCAGTCCCGACGCCCTTGACGACGACGAAATGGCCGCCCTGCTGCACCGCTCATACAGCCTGATTTTTGCGGGGCTGACGAAAAAAATGCAACGTCACATTGGAGAATCCGCAACATGACCGATACGCTCGACAGTCTGGAAGCACGCGCCCCCGAAGCGCGCGAACGCGAATTGATGGCCGGCCTGCCGCAGCTGATCGCGCGCGCGCAACAGGCGCCGGGCTGGGCCCGCATCCTCGATGGCGTCAACGCGGCCGACGTCACCAGCCGCGCCGCGCTGGCGCAGCTGCCCGTGACGCGCAAGTCCGACCTCAAGCAATTGCAGCACGCGCAGCTGCCGTTCGGCGGCTTGAACACGACGCCGAAAAACGCCCTGTCGCGCGTGTTCGTCTCGCCCGGCCCCATCTTCGATCCGGAAGGACGCGGCCCCGACTGGTGGCGCTTCGCGCGGCCCATGTACGCGGCCGGCGTGCGCGCCGGCGGCTTGCTGCAGAACTGCTTTTCGTATCACTTCACGCCGGCCGCCTTCATGGTCGAAGGCGGCGCCGCGCGCATCGGCTGCACCGTCATCCCGGCCGGCATCGGCCAGACGGAAATGCAGGTGCAGGCGATGATGGATCTGAAGCCCGACACGTATATCGGCACGCCGTCATTTTTAAAACTGATCATCGAGAAGGCGCGCGAAATGGGCGCCGACATCAGCAGCGTCACCAGGGCCGTGATGGGCGCGGAAGCCTTGCCCGAATCCTTGCGCGGCTGGTTTGCCGAGAATGGCGTGCCGCACGTGTTCCAGACCTACGCCTCGGCCGATATCGGCAGCATCGCCTATGAAACGGCCAGCGATGGCAAGCGCAATCCGGGCATGGTCGTCGATGAAAACGTGCTGCTCGAAATCGTCCATCCTGGCAGCGGCATTCCCGTCGCGCCGGGCGAAGTGGGCGAAGTCGTCGTCACCGTCTTCAATGCCGACTATCCGCTGATCCGCTTCGCCACGGGCGACCTGTCGGCCGTGCTGACGGACGCGCCGGATTCGCCTTGCGGGCGCACGAATACGCGCATCAAGGGCTGGATGGGGCGCGCCGACCAGACCACCAAAGTGCGCGCCATGTTCGTGCATCCGTCGCAGGTGCACGAGATCGCGCGCCGCCACCCGCACATCAGGAAGGCGCGGCTGGTGGTGTCCGGGCGCATGGCCAACGACGAGATGACCTTGCATTGCGAAGTCGACGATCCGCGTGACGCCAGCGGCGTGGAAGCCATCATCGGTTCGATCCGCGAATTGACCAAGCTGCGGGGAGAAGTGGTGCTGGTGGCCGTGGGTAGCCTGGCGCAGGACGGCAAGGTCATCGACGACATGCGCGATTACAAATAAGGCCGATTTGCGGGATAATACCGGCATTGACCATCAGCCCCATTCATCGCCATGCAAGAGTCCATGCAAGAATTTCATCACAACCGTGCCCGTGACCTGATCAAGAACGCGGAACTGCTGTTCGACCAAGATACCGTGCAGGCGTCGATCACGCGCATGGCCGATGTGCTCAACACGCGCTTCAACGCCGAGGACTCGAAGGAGTTCCCGCTGGTGCTGGGCGTGATGGGCGGCGCCGTCGTATTTACGGGCAGCCTGCTGCCGCAACTGAGCTTTCCGCTCGAATTCGACTACATCCACGTCAGCCGCTACGGCGATGACGACAGGGGTGGCGAAGTGGTGTGGAAAGTCATCCCCCGCTCGAACGTGGCGGGCCGCACCGTCATCGTGCTCGACGATATTCTGGACGAAGGCGAAACCCTGGCGCACGTGAAACAGCGCCTGCTGGACATGGGCGCCGCGGAAGTGATCCTGGCCGTGTTCGCGGACAAGGCCATCGGCAAGAAGAAACCCGTGCAAGCCGATATCGTCGGCCTGGTGATCCCGAACCGCTTCGTCGTCGGCTTCGGCATGGATGCGTATGGCTACTGGCGCAACCTGCCGGGCCTGTGGGCCATCAAGCCCGAGGATTTGAAGCAGGAGTAAGGATGGCCTGGATGACGCGGCATGCCGCGTCATCCGGCAGCAGCAGGGTTACAGCTTCAACCGCGCGCGCGCCGCGGCGTATTCGGCCTTCAGGCGCGCCACCATCTCTTCCACGCTCGGCACGTCGTCCATCAAGCCCACGCCCTGGCCCGCGCCCCAGATGTCGCGCCAGGCCTTGGCGCTGCCGGAGCCGAAATTCATCGCGCTCTTGTCCGCTTCGGGCAAGGCTTCCGGATCGAGCCCGGCCGCGACGATCGATTTTTTCAGGTAATTGCCGTGCACGCCAGTAAACAAATTCGTGTAGACGATGTCCGCCGCGCTGGAATCGACGATGGCGTCGCGGTAGCTGTCGCTGACGTTCGATTCCTTGGTCGCCAGCCAGCGCGAGCCGATGTAGGCGAAGTCGGCGCCCATCGCTTGCGCGGCCAGCACGGCGTCGCCCGTGGCGATGGAGCCCGACAGCGCCAGCGGGCCGTCGAAGAATTTGCGTACTTCGCCCACCAGCGCGAACGGCGACAGGGTGCCAGCGTGGCCGCCGGCGCCGCTGGCCACCAGGATCAGGCCATCGACGCCCGCCTCCAGCGCCTTTTTCGCGTGACGGATCGAAATCACGTCATGCAGCACGATGCCGCCATAGCTGTGGATGGCGTCGAGCATTTCCTTGGGCGGCGCGCGCAGCGAGGAAATGATGATGGGGATCTGGTGCTTCACGCACACTGCCACGTCATGCGCGAGGCGGTCGTTCGACTGGTGCACGATCTGGTTGACGGCGATCGGCCCCACTTTTTTGTCGGGATGGGCGGCCTGGAAGGCGGCCAGTTCGGCCTGCAAATCCGTCAGCCATGTGTCGAGCAATTCGGCCGGACGCGCATTCAGGGCCGGGAAGGACCCGACGATGCCGGCCTTGCACTGCGCCGCGACGAGGGCCGGGCCGCTGGCGATGAACATCGGCGAGGCGATAACGGGTAGGGAGAGGTTTTGCAACGCAACAGGCAATGCCATGGCGGACTCGCTGGAAAGTTGATCGGGATGAGAAACACACTGAGGTTGATTATAGTTCAGAAAAAGTACGATCGTGCTGAATTTATCGCGGGCGTGTTTCAGCCGTCGTTAAGCAGGTACTCACCCTCGACGCTTGCCGCCGTGGCCCTCACCAGCTGCGACACGGCCCACTCGGCCAGCGCGGCTGACTCCTGGCGCAGGAAGCGCCGGTTGGCCTCTTCGAAGACGGGCATGCCGCGCAGCAGGGCCGGGATCTCGGCCAGGGCGATGCGCTGGCGTTCCAGCAGCAAAAATTTCAGCAGCACTTTCACCGCGTTCTGCGCGTTGCGCACGGGGTCGGACGCCAGGTAGTCGAGACGCGAATACGCGCGCCGCAGGGCACCGGCGGCATCCGTGAACGGTCGCCCGTGGCCGGGAATGACGACCCGCACGTCCAGGCCGGCGATCAGGTCCAAGGTGGCGCGCGCTTCCAGAAAGCCGGAGCGGCCATCGAGTTCCGGGAAGATCACGCCGAAGCCGTTTTCCCACAAGGCGTCGGCGGAGATCAGGATACCCTCGTCGGCGCAGTAGAAAATCAGCGAGTGCGGGTCGTGGCCGGGTGCGCCCAGCGCTTGCCAGCGCATGTCGGCCAAGGTCAACGTGTCGCCGGGCGAGACGGTGGCGTCAAAGCCGAAGCGCGGGCATTGTTGGCCCGTGGCCTGGAAACTCAGGGCGTCCACGTCCCACGTTCGCACCTTGTCCGCCTCCGACACGGGAATGGCCGTATGGCAGCCGTATTCGGCTTGCAGCAGCGCGTTGCCGCCGCAATGGTCGGAGTGCAGGTGCGTATTGAACAGGCGGTCCAGGGGACGGCCCGCCAGGCTGTGGCGCAGCAAGGCCAGGGTTTGCGGCGCATGCGTGACATAGCCGCTGTCGATCAGGGCCGTGTCATCCCTGCCCTGGAACAGGATGTTGTTCGACGAGAGCCAGCCGCGTTCGAACACCTGCATGGCATCGGGGAACAGCGCTGGCGCTCGCGGCATGGGCTTCCTCAGTAGTCGGGCTCGAAATCGAGCAGCGATTCGCGTCCTGGCAATTCGGCCCACACGGCGCGCTTGAAGTCGTCGTCGGCCTTGCTCCAGGCGATGATCTCGTCGAGCGTGCGCAGGCAACCTTCGCACAAGCCGCTGTTGCGGTTCATCTTGCACAGGCTGACACAGGGCGACGGCACCGGTGAAGGCAAGGGGAGCGGAACGGCGGGCGGAGTATCGACCATCATGGAGCGGCATCGGTGTTTGTACAGGCTTGCATTATGCCGCGAAACGACGCCGGAGAGGCGATGGCGTCGGCATGCAATGTTTCTGTGAATATATTTTCACAGCAAAAGCATGATCAAGATCCCATCTTCTGGAAATTTATTTTGCAACCCATGCTCACTCTGCGGGCACCCGTCCTACACCCGGATCAGGCCAAATCCTGCTTGACTTGAGATATTTCACAACTATACTACCATCCATACAGATGGCAATTGGATGCCACGTGGAGTTTTTGGAGAGATATGGCCAAGCAAGACAACAAGCCCAAAATTGGGGAATCCGAAAAGATCACGATCAACCTGGGCTTGATCGACCTGGGGCAGATCGATCTGCTGGTCCAGGAGGGATTTTATTCCAACCGCACGGATCTGATCCGTACGGCCATACGCAACCAACTGGGTGCCCACGCCGACGTGGTGAAACAAACCGTCGCCCGCAAAAGCCTGGTATTGGGCATGCAGCATTATTCGCGCGCCGACCTGGAAGCGATCCAGGCAGCCGGCCAGCGCCTGCAGATACAGGTGCTGGGACTGGCCAGCATCGCCAGCGACGTCTCCGTGGAACTAGCACTGGCCACCATCGAGTCGATCTTCGTATTAGGTGCCCTGCACGCCAGCACCGTCGTCAAGACGGCGCTCGCAGGGCGAATTCACTAGCGTATTGGTTTGCGGCGATGACCCGGCCGATGCGCGGCACCGTTAAGGATGGTCATGAAACTACCTCTCAACATGCTGGCGCACATGCGCGCCGCGACCCGCAATCTGCTGGGCAATGGCCCCGCCGCCGCCACCGAAGCGATCCAGCAGGCGCTGTCCGCCGCCGGCCTGACGCCGCCGGCAGCAGCCCCGCAAGCGCCGCCACCGCAGCCCCTGCGCGATATCAATCCCCCGCCGGCACCGGCGCAGGCACGCGCCGAGCAGCCGCACGCTGCCGCCGCGCCAGAAACGCCTGCCGCGCCACCGACGCCCGCGCAAGCGGCGCAGGACTTCGCGCAGGATTTCATGGCGCGCCTGGGCGTGCCCGCCGGCCTGGGCCAGCACAGCTTCGACATGCCCAGCTTCGAGCTGCCGAATTTCCACCCGCCCGGCTTCAACGCGCCGGCCGCCACGCCGGCGGACATCCCCGCCGGCGCGCAGTTCATCGACGGCGTGTACCGCAACCATGCGGGCACGCGCTCCTACAAACTGTATATCCCCAGCAGCTATCATGGCCAGGCCATGCCGCTGATCGTGATGCTGCACGGCTGCACGCAAAATCCCGACGATTTCGCCGCCGGCACGCAAATGAATGCGCTGGCCGAAGAAAAGCAGTGTTTTGTCGTCTACCCGGCGCAGACGCAGGGCGCCAACAGTTCGCGCTGCTGGAACTGGTTCAACGCCATCGACCAGCAGCGCGACCAGGGCGAACCGTCGCTGATCGCCGGCATCGCCCGGCAAGTCATCGACGACTACCCGGTCAACGAACGTGAAGTGTTCGTCGCCGGCCTGTCGGCGGGCGGCGCCATGGCCGTCATCGTCGGCACCCTGTATCCCGACCTGTTCGCCGCCGTCGGCGTGCATTCGGGCCTGCCCTTCGCCTCGGCGCAGGACCTGCCGTCGGCGCTGGCCGCCATGAGAGGCGGCGCCATGCCCAATGCCCTGCGCAAGGCGCCGGCGGGCGGCGTGCCCATCATCGTTTTCCACGGCGACCGCGACACCACCGTCAACCCGCGCAACGGCGATGAACTGATCGCCCAGGGCGTGCGCAGCCAGGCTGGCGGCAAGGCGGCCAGGGCCGCTTCCATCGACGGCAGCGTGCCGAATGGCCACCGCTACACGCGCACCACGCACAGCCAGGCCGACGGCTCGCCACTGGGCGAACACTGGGTCATCCACGGCGCCGGCCATGCCTGGTCAGGCGGCAGCGACAGCGGCAGCTACACGGATGGCAAGGGGCCGGACGCCAGCCGGGAGATGCTGCGCTTTTTCAAGACCGTCAGCTGATGTTGTCGGCGAAGGGCGCGATCTGCCGCTGCTTGTCGGCGATCTCGCACACGCCGTCGGCGTAGCGGTTGGAGATGGCGATGAACTGCTCCTGGATTTCCAGGAAGGCGTCGACGATCTCGGCGTCGAAGTGCGAACCGCGCCCTTCGACGATGATCTGCACGGCCTGCGCATGGCCCATGCCCTGCTTGTAGATGCGCCGGCTGATCAGGGCATCGTACACGTCGGCCAGCGCCATCAGGCGCGCCGAAATCGGGATGGCTTCGCCGGCCAGGCCTTGCGGGTAGCCGCTGCCATCCCATTTTTCATGGTGGCTGTAGGCGATCTCCTTGGCGTACTTGAGGAAGTCGACTTCGATGCCCAGCTCGTGCTCGGCCGCCAGGATGGCGTCGCGTCCCAGGGTCGTGTGCGTCTTCATGATGGCCATTTCGTGCGGTTCGAAACGTCCCGGCTTGAGCAGGATATGGTCGGGGATGCCCACCTTGCCGATATCGTGCAGCGGCGCCGTCTTGAACAGCAGTTCGATATTCTTGTCCGTCAAAAAGTCGCGGAAACGCGGCAGGCCGCGCACCTTCTCCGCCAGCGCCTTCAGGTAGTGCGAGGTGCGGCGGATATGGTTGCCCGTCTCGCTGTCGCGCGTCTCGGCCAGCGAGGCCATGGCGTGGATGGTGACGTCCTGCAGCGCCGCCACTTCCTGCACGCGGCGCTCCACTTCCGTTTCCAGGTAATGATTCTGGTCGCGCAAGAAATCCTGCATCTGCTTCATCGCCAGCTGGGTCTTGATGCGCGCCAGCACGATGGGCGCCGAAATCGGCTTGGTGATGTAATCGACGGCGCCCAGGGCCAGGCCCAGCTGCTCGTCGGCCACTTCGCTCATGGCGGTGACGAAAATCACGGGGATGCCGGCCGTGGCGGGATCGCCCTTCAGCGCGCGGCACACATCGTAGCCGCTCATGCCCGGCATCATGATGTCGAGCAGGATCAGGTCGGGCTGGTCGCTGCCGGCGGCGATCTTCAGGGCGCGTTCGCCATTGACGGCGATCTTGGTGCGGTAGTCGTCTTCCAGCACCGCGCGCAGCAGGTCGATATTGTCTGGCGTGTCATCGACCACCAGGATGGTTGGCTTGCTTGCGGGCGCTCTCATGCCCGTCCTTCGCTCTGCATAGTTATCCTTGTCACAGTGTCAGCTCCAGCGCATCGGCCACCTCGCCCAGCTGCGCCAGCGCCCCTTCGAAATCGTATTGTCCCAGCATGCGCTTCAACTGGCGCGCGTGTTCCGCCTGCCCCGCCGCGACCAGCACGGGGCCGATGCCTTCCAGGTGCTTGACGGCCTGCGCATCGTCCTGCTGCAGCAGCTGCGACAATTCGCGCAAGCCCGCTTCCAGGCGCGCCCGGTCCACCGGCGCCACGTGCGCCAGCGCCGCGCCGCCCGCCTCGGTCACATGGCCGCGCGACTGCATGGCCAGCACGATCTTCGGCACCAGCTCGTCGAGCGCCAGCGTGCAGGCTGCCAATGCCTGCGGCAAGCCGTCGTGCGAACCCAGGCTGAGCAAGTGCTCGACCCGCGCGGCGCTGTCGGCCAGGCCGCCGGCGCCGATATTGCCGGCCAGGCCCTTCAGCGTATGCGCTTCGCGGATCGCCGTCTCGAGCTGGTTGTTCTCGATGGCGGCGGCGATGCGCTGCATGGCGTCGAACTGGGTTTCCACGAAGCGATCCAGCAATTTTCGCATCAAAGCGGCATTGCCGCCCACGCGGCGCATGGCTTCGGCCATTTTCAGGCCGGCGATCACGGGCAGCTCCGCCTCCGGCTGCGCCACCGCCGCCGTCATTGCCTGCGGCGTGGCCGGCGCGATCCAGCGCGCCAGGGTACCGAACAGCTGCGCCACGTCGATCGGCTTGGCGATGAAATCGTTCATGCCGGCGTCCAGGCATTTTTCCTTGTCGCCCACCATGGCATTGGCCGTCATGGCGATCACGGGCAAATTCGAATAACGGGGATCCTGGCGCAGTTTGCGCGTCGCCTGGTAGCCATCCATCACCGGCATCTGGCAATCCATCAGCACGCCGTCATAGGCGTTTTCCTCGATCTTCGCCAGCGCGATGGCGCCATTGCTGGCGATGTCGACGCGGATGCCGGCGTCGTTGAGAATATGCTGCGCCACTTCCTGGTTCACCTCATTATCCTCCACCAGCAGCAGCCAGGCGCCGCGCAGGGCGCGCTCGTCGTCGCGGTAGCTGCTCTGGCGCTGTGTCTTGCGGCTCTGCCCCGTCACGCCGCCAAACACGAACGCTATCTGGTCGAGCAGGGTCGAGGCGCTGACCGGCTTGTTCAATACGCCGTCGAGCGGCAGGTCGCGCTGGCGCGCCGCCTCCAGCAGCGCTTCGCGGTGGAAGGCCGTGACCATGATGCAGGCCGGCGCCGCCTCGGTGCCCGCGGCGTCGGCGCGGATGCCGGCCAGGGCATCGAGGCCGTTCATGCCCGGCATTTTCCAGTCCATCAGCACCAGCCCGTACGGACGCCCCTCGGCGCGCGCCTGCGCCACGGCGCCGATGGCCAGCACGCCGCCAAACACGGCGCGCGCCTCGAAACCGAGCGCCGTCAGCATGCCGACGAAGATTTCACGCGCGCTGGGGTTGTCGTCGACCACCAGCACGCGCAGGCCCTGGAACTGCTGCTGATGCCGCAGTTGCGGCAGGCTATCGCGCGGCACGGCGGCCAGGCCGAAGCGGGCCGTGAAGAAAAAAGTGCTGCCCACGCCCGCTTCGCTGACCAGGTCGATCTCGCCTTCCATCATTTCCACCAGGCGCTTGCTGATGGTCAGTCCCAGGCCCGTGCCGCCATGGTGCCGCGTGGTGGAGGTGTCGGCCTGGGTGAATGCCTGGAACAATTTGCTGCGCTGGGACGGCGTGAGGCCGATGCCCGTGTCGCGCACGTCCACGCGCAGCACCGCCGCATGTTCTTCCAGCCGCTGCAGGCGGATGGTGACGACGATCTCGCCCTTTTCCGTGAACTTGATCGCGTTGTTGGTCAGGTTGATCAGCACCTGGCCCAGGCGCAGCGGATCGCCCTGCAGCGCGTTCGGCACGTCGGGCGCGATGTCGAACAGCAGTTCGAGCCCCTTGTCCTGCGCCCGCATCACGGACAGGTCGGCGATCTGCGCCAGCACGTCCTCGAGGAAGAAATCGACTTTTTCAAAGGCCATCTTGCCCGCCTCGATCTTCGAGAAATCGAGGATGTCGTCGATGATGGCCAGCAGGTTCTTCGAAGCCGATTCCACCTTTTCCAGGTAGTTGCGCTGGGTCGGCGTGAGTTCCGTCTGCAGCGCCAGGTGGGTCATGCCGATGATGCCGTTCATCGGCGTGCGGATTTCGTGCGACATATTGGCCAGGAAGTCCGACTTCATCTTGGTCGCATCCTCGGCCACTTCGACGGCGTGGCGCAGGTCCTGCTCGACGGCCAGGCTGGTGCTCATGTCCTTGAGCGCCTGCAGCAATTCGCCCGTCTCGTCGCGCGACGTCACTTCGATGACGGAACTGAGGTCGCCATTGGCCACGCGCGTGGCGATCGCCACCGCCTCGCCCAGCGGCCGCGTGATCGAACGCGCCGACCAGGCAAAGGCGAGGCCCGTCAGCAGGGCCGCCAGGCCGATGCCGCCCATCAGCAGCAGCGAGGTGTCGATGTCGTTGCGTATCCTGGCCGCGCTGTCGCGGATCAGCTGCTGCTGCAAGTCGTCGAGCTGACCGACATACAGCAGCACTTTTTCCAGCACCGGCAAGGTCTGCGTCTGCATGGCCTGCTCGGCGCGCGCATCCTCGCCGCGCTCGACCAGCTCGAACATCGTCTTGAGCGAGACATAGTAATCGGCGCGCGCCAGGTGCATCTGTTCCAGCAGGCGCCGTTCCTCGGGCCGCGCATCGAGGCCGTCGAGGATGCGCACCTGCTCGTCGATGCCCTGCTTGATCGCCTCCAGGCGCGCCTGGTTCGCCTGGCGCAGCGCCAGCTTGTGCTGGTTCGGCAAACTGCCGATGCGCGTGGCCGCCTCGCGCGCCAGCCCGTGGATCTTGCTGGTGGCCTTGGCGGCGACCCAGTCGCGCTGCAGGATATCGTCGGTCTCGGCGCGGATGGCATAGATGCGGCTGCCAGACAGGACGATGACGACCAGCATCAGCACGATCAACATGGCGTAACCGGCATTGATGCGCACGCCGATGCGGATATCCCTGAAACGCATAACTTTCCTATAAGAAATTCTTGAAAGCCGAAGTCTGAACGTATTCCCCTACAAAATGCAAGGTCTTTTGCAAAGGGAAAAGCGCGCCGATGCGCTTATTTGGCTGGCGTTGCCGCCGCAGGGGGCAAGGCGGCGATGCGCGCCTGCAGGCAGGCGGGGCACCAGCAGCCCGCGGCCGCGGCGCCGGGCACGGGAAGGGCCGGCGGCAGGGCGATGCACCAGCAGGGTTCCTTGGCGTCAGGATCGAGCTGGCCACACTGGAAGGTGGCGCCGCACAGGCTGCATACGCTCATGGCTGTGTTTGAATTGGCAAGTGTGTGTCCTGCCGCGCCGGGAGGCGACGCAGATGTAACGGGCAGTAAATGGGCTGGCTGGGGGACATATCGGGCCAGACTATAGGATCATCAGGGAAAATACAACAAGATCGCCCTATAATGCCTCCAAGATTTTCTTCTTCCCTGTAAAATCCCACCAATCTATTTTCCGGACTCGCCATGAATCAACTAGCTAACTTGAACCTGGACATGAATGACGACTTGACGGCGGTGTCGCCGCAAATCAAGGCGCAGATTCTGGCCGAGGCCCTGCCCTACATCCGCAATTTCCATGGCAAGACCATCGTCATCAAGTACGGTGGCAACGCCATGACGGACGAACGCCTGAAGCACGGCTTCGCGCGCGACGTCATCCTGCTCAAGCTGGTCGGCATGAACCCTGTCGTGGTGCACGGCGGCGGACCGCAGATCGACAATGCGCTGAAAAAAATCGGCAAGCAAGGCACCTTCGTGCAAGGCATGCGCATCACCGACGAAGAAACCATGGAAGTGGTGGAGTGGGTGCTGGGCGGCGAAGTGCAGCAGGATATCGTCATGCTGATCAACCATTACGGCGGCCAGGCCGTGGGCCTGACGGGCAAGGACGGCGGCTTGATCCGCGCGCGCAAGATGCAGATGCCGGACCGCGAACATCCGGGCGAATTCCTCGACATCGGCTTTGTCGGCGAGATCGACGCGATCAACCCGGCCGTCGTCAAGGCGCTGCAGGACGACGCCTTCATTCCCATCATCTCGCCGATCGGTTTCGGCCAGGATGGCCAGGCCTACAACATCAACGCCGACGTGGTAGCCGGCAAGATCGCGGAAATCCTGAAGGCGGAAAAGCTGATCATGATGACCAACATCGCCGGCGTCCAGGACAAGCAGGGCAAGCTGGTGACCGACCTGTCGGCGCGTGAAATCGACGAGATGTTCGCCGATGGCACGATCTCGGGCGGCATGCTGCCGAAGATCTCGTCCGCGCTCGACGCGGCCAAGTCCGGCGTGAACACGGTACACATCATCGATGGCCGCATCGAACACTCATTATTGCTGGAAGTGTTGACCGAGCAGGCTTTTGGTACTATGATCCGTTCGCACTAAAAAATAATTCGGCGCAATTCACCCAGCGCCGATTTTTTATGCCCTTGTAGCTCAGTGGTAGAGCACTCCCTTGGTAAGGGAGAGGCCACGTGTTCGATCCACGTCAAGGGCACCAGTATCCTTTCCCCGCAGCTGTAAAAATGTCCATGGCGGCGTTGTACTGCCTCGCCGTACATGCGTACTGTCTTCGTCAGTACGCCTTGCCCTGAACACTTTTCCATCTGCTCTGCCGCGTGCTGTACGCGGCTAAGCTACGGCACCCTTGCTGCCTGCTTTCCAAACTTAATACACCCGCTCTACCTTCAAACCTTTCTTGCGCAGCAGATCCGGTACGCTCTTTGCTCCCACCAGATGCAGCACGCCGATGGCGGCCAGGCTGTGCTTTTCGCGCGCCAGCAATTTGGCGATGCCGTCGGCCAGGGCCGGGTTGCGGCCGTCGAGCAGCACTTTTTGCACGAACTGCGCGGCGAACGACGGGTCGGTCGCCGCCTTGGCCGCCAGCTTGTCGAAGGCCGCAGCGTCGGCCGTGCGCCAGGCGTTGGCGATCTCGCGCGCTTCCTGGCTTTGCTCCTGGTCTTCGATCGACGCCACGCCGTCCTCCAGGAAGCGGCATTGGTCGGCCGGCGACATCGCGCCGAACAGCGCCATCTGGCCTTCCATCGACTCGAGTTCCAGCACGGGGATCTTGCGCGCCTTGGCCTGCTGCGACAGATAATTGTCCACCGCCAGGTCGGAGCGGTAGCCGAGGGTGGAAAATTCGCCGATGGCCAGCATGCTGGCCAGCATCCACGGCTTCATCTGCGCCACCGCTTCGGGCGCTATACCGTATTTTTGCAACAGCGGCGCCAGGCGCGGGGCCAGGGTCTGGCGGCAATCAAGCGGCACTTTGCCACCCGGCGCCTCCATGCCGTATTTCAGCACGGCGCCCAGGGCGGCGCGCGGGTCGGCGCCCGGATCGATCTCCAGCGCCAGCGCCCCGGCGCCTTCCAAGGCCTGCGTCACCGTCGGCTCGAGCGGATAAAAATCGGGCGCGCCGACGTGGATGGTGCCGAACAAATACAGGGTGTGGCTGGCGTCCTGCACCTTGAACAGGGCGCCCCGGTTTTGCGCCACGGGCGGCGCGTCGGCGAAGGCCGCCTGCAACGGCAGCAAGAATAATCCGCAAAACATCACTATAATCTGGCGTCGCATGGTTTTCCTGATTGTTGAATTTCTCATCTTCTCTCGCTAGCAAAGACTCCTGTGCCTGTGTCCCATCTTAACCGCTCGTCGCCGGTCTGGCTGTTTGACCTCGACAACACGCTGCACAATGCCTCGCACGCCATCTTCCCCACCATCACGGCCAATATGAACACGTATATTGCGCGCGTGCTGGGCGACGGCGTGACGCCGGCCGACGACGCCGTCGTCAACGCGGCGCGCGCGGCCTACTGGCGCCGCTATGGCGCCACCTTGCTGGGCATGGTCAAGCACCACCAGGTGCAGGCCGCGCACTTCCTCCACGAGACGCACGCGTTCGACGATTTGCGCGCCATGATACGCGCCGAACGGGGACTGGGGGCTTTACTCAAACGCCTGCCTGGCCGTAAAATTTTACTCACCAACGCGCCGCTGCGCTATTCGAGCGACGTGATGCGCCACCTGGGCTTGCGCCGGCATTTTTCGCAGCATATCGCCATCGAGGCGATGCATGTGCACCGCCAGCTGCGGCCCAAGCCATCGACCCTGATGCTGCGCAAACTGATGCGCAAGCACCAGATCCGCCCTGGCCGCTGCATCCTGGTGGAAGACACCCTGGCCAACCTGAAGGGGGCGAAAAAACTGGGCCTGCGCACGGCCTGGGTCACGCAATACCTGAAAATGGCCGATCCGATCGGCGTGGCGAAATTGCCCAAGGCGTTAAATCGCCCCGCTTACGTCGATGTCAAAGTAAAATCTGTCCGGCATTTGGCACGCCGCCTTCACCGCCTGCGTTGAAGGGGACTCCTGAGCTTCCGGTTGACGCCGGAGGCCGCACCGCTAGCGGCGGTGACGGAACTTCCCATCAAGGCAGCATTTTTTTTAACGACAAGAGAAAATATGGCAAGCACACCGCCGGGCCAACGCAGGCTACAAATTCTTCAGGCCCTCGCCGCAATGCTGGAGCAGCCGAAAGGCGAAAAGATCACCACTGCCGCACTGGCGGCCAGACTGACCGTGTCGGAAGCGGCCCTGTACCGCCATTTCGCCAGCAAGGCGCAAATGTTCGAAGGGCTGATCGAATTCATCGAGTCGAGCGTCTTCGGCCTGATCAACCAGATCGCGGAAAAGCACAGCGACGGCATGACGCAGACGCGCGACATCGTCGGCATGCTGCTCAATTTCGCCATCAGCAATCCGGGCATGACGCGCGTGCTGATCGGCGACGTGCTGGTCAATGAGGACGAGCGCCTGCAAGTGCGCATGAACCAGTTCTACGACCGCGTGGAACTGGCGCTCAAGCAGGCCTTGCGCGTGGCCGCCGCCGAAGGCCATGGCAAGGAAAGCGAAGTGGCGGCGCGCGCCACGCTGATCGTCGGCTTCGTCATCGGACGCTGGCACCGCTACGCCAAGAGCGGCTTCAAGATCAATCCGTCCCAGGAAGCGGCGCTGCAAATCGCCATGCTGCTGGGGTAAGTCACCGCCGCGGCTGTCCCCATGCATACCGACTGTTTCGCCCTGCTCGACGACGCCAGCACCCCGGGCGCCGGTTCGCGCCTGTATACGGGCCTGGCGGCGGTCTTGCAATGTACCGAGGGGCAGGCCTGGCCCGCCTTGCTGGAAGGCCTGCAAGCGGCCTTGCAGCGCGGCCAGCATGCCGTCAGCGTGTGCAGCTACGAGCTGGGGGCGCATTTGCTGGCCATGCCGCCGCGCGCGCCAGGCCCCGACGCGCCGCCGCTGGCGCAGGTGCTCGTCTTCAACCATTGCGCGCAGCTGTCGCAGGACGACGTGGCGCGCTGGCTGGACGCGCGCGTCCGCGCCGACGCCGCGCCGGCCGGCGTGGCCGCCATCCGCGCGAACGTCGACCAGGCGCAATTTACGCAGGCGCTGCAGCGCATCCACGACTACATCGTGGCCGGCGACACCTACCAGGTCAATTACACCTATCGTTTGCGCTTCGACGCCTTCGGTTCGCCCCTGGCCCTGTATGTGCGGCTGCGCGCGCGCCAGCCCGTGCCCTATGGCGCGCTGGTGATGTTGCCCGATGGGGGCGCCCTGCTGTCGCTGTCGCCGGAGCTGTTCGTGCGCCATGCGCAAGGCGAGTTGATGGCGCGTCCCATGAAAGGCACGGCGCCGGCCGCACCGCCTGAGCAAATGGAAGAAAACGCGCGCCGCGCCGCCGCCCTGGCCCATGATCCGAAAAACCGCGCGGAAAACCTGATGATCGTCGACCTGCTGCGCAACGACATCGGCCGCATCGCCGTCACGGGCTCCGTCAAGGTGCCGGCCCTGTTCGAGGTGACGCGCTACAGCAGCGTGCTGCAAATGACCTCCACCGTGCAGGCGCAGTTGCGCGAGGATGCCAGCCTGGCCGATCTCTTCCAGGCCTTGTACCCGTGCGGCTCGATCACGGGCGCGCCGAAACGGCGCACCATGGAAATCATCGCCGAACTGGAACCAGCGCCGCGCGGCATCTACACGGGCGCCATCGGCTGGTTCGATCCGCCAAACGCCGGCGCTGTCCACGCGGTGGGCGACTTCTGCATGTCCGTGCCGATCCGCACCCTGGCGCTGCAGCCACCAGGGACGAACGGCATCCGGCGCGGCGAAATGGGCGTGGGCGCCGGCATCGTCCTGGACAGCGACCCGCACGAGGAATTTGCGGAATGCCAGCTCAAGGCCCGCTTCCTGACGGGGCTGACGAATGACTTCGAACTGTTCGAGACCCTGCACGCCAGCCGTGCCGGCGGCTGCCGCCAGCAAGAGCGCCACCTGGCGCGCCTGGCCGCTTCCTGCGCCTACTTCGGTTTTGCCTGGGATGCGGACGCCGCGCGCGCCGCGCTGCAGGCGGCCTGCGTGGCACGCACCGACGACGCCCCCTTCCGCCTGCGCCTGGCGCTGCGCCAGGATGGCCGCGTCACGACGCAAAGCGCTGCGCTCACCGCCTTGCCGGACACGGTCACCATCCTGCTGGCGCCCGACGCCACCGTGGCCGGCGACCTGTTCCTGCGCCACAAGAGCAGCGTGCGCGCGCGCTACGACGCGGCCTGGCGCGCGGCCGAGGCGCAGGGCGGTTTCGACATGCTGTTCTTTAACGAACGGGGCGAACTGACGGAGGGCGGACGCAGCAACGTCTTCGTCCGCCTCGATGGCCGCTGGCATACGCCGCCCCTGTCCTGCGGTCTGCTGCCCGGCGTGCAGCGCGCGGCCATGCTGGCCGATCCCGCCTGGGATGCGCAGGAAACCATCATCACGCGCGCCATGCTGGCGCGGGCCGAGGCCATCGTCGTGTGCAATGCGCTGCGCGGGGCAATACTAGCGCAGCTGGTTACTTGATATCTACCTGCATCTCGTAACCACCATAAATCATCCGCTTGCCATCGAACGGTAATTTTTCCGGGTCCATCATCTCGGCCAGGCGCGGGTCTTTCATGACCTTGTCGTTGATTTCATCGCGCCTGGCGCGCGACGCATATACGATCCAGGAAAACACCACCACTTCGCCATCCTGCAAGTCCACCGCCTGCGGGAACGAAGTCAGCTTGCCTGGCTTGACATCGTCGCCCACGCATTCGCGAAATTCCTGCGCGCCATATTCGCGCCAGATGGCGCCGCAGGTGCGCGACATGGCCAGGTAGGCATCGAGCTTGGCTTTCGGTACGGGCACCACAAATCCATCGACATACGCCATGATGTTCTCCTTTGTTGTGACAAACGCGAACAACCAGCTTAGGACAATGATGGCAAGACGACAAGCGCGGCATTAAAAAAAAGCAGGCGTTCCAGCCTGCTTGGGTGTCGGCAACTTACATCGCCAGCGCTTTTTCCACCGCGCCAACGAGTTTCTTGTCGTCCGGCGTCACCTTGCTGGGGAAGCTTTCCACCACCTTGCCGTGGCGGTCGATCAGGTATTTATGGAAATTCCAGGCCGGCGTCTTGCCTGTCTGCTTGATCAGGTCCACGTACAGCGGATTCGGCGCGGGGCCGGACACCACCGATTTGGCGAACATGGGAAACTTCACGCCATAGGTGTTGTAGCAGAAATCGGCGATTTCCTTGCTGTTGCCCGGTTCCTGCTTGCCGAAGTCGTTCGACGGGAAGCCCAGCACCACCAGGCCCTTGCTGCCGTACTTGGCGTACAGCGCCTCGAGCCCTTCATATTGATTGGTAAAACCGCAATAACTGGCGGTATTGACCACCAGCACGACCTTGCCCGCGTACTGGCACAGGTTTTGCGGCGCTTCATCCTGCAGGCGGTTGAAGGTCTGCTTGAGGATGGCGGGACAGGCGGCCGGCGCCGCGGCGGCGGTTTCGGCGGCATGGGCCGGCATGGCCAGGCTGGCGCCGGCGGCAAGGGTGGTGAGCGCAAACAGCTGGGCAAGGGTCTTGGACATGAGGGGCACCATGGTTGAACGGAAAAAAACCATTCTATGTCAAACGCCGCGCACGCGCATGCGGGCCACAACAACAGCGATTGCTTGACCGGCATCAAGAACGGTGCAGTACTTGCCCAGCGCATAGTTTTTTTACCTATGCTCGGCCTTCCTGCCCTAGCCCTGTGGAGTTGCCATGCCCTTCCCTTACCTGACCGCATTACCCACCGCCCTGCTGGCCGCCAGCCTCGTCACCCTGGCGCCAGGCGGCGCGCACGCCGCCACGACGGCCAAAACCGTCAAGGCCGCCAAGCCCGTCGCGACCAGGGACGCCGCCGCCCTGCCCGCCTACCAGGCGGACCTGAGCCAGACCACCGTGTCCGGCCTGTCCTCGGGCGGCTTCATGGCGGCGCAATTTGCCGTCGCTTATTCGGCCACCGTGGCCGGCGCCGGCATCATCGCCGGCGGCCCGTATTTCTGTTCGGGCCAGCCGGGCCGCTTCCCCTACATTCCCTACCTGACGAACGCCCTGACCACCTGCATGAATCCGGGCAGCGCGCAGGTGGCGCCGCCCGTCGCCAGCGAATTGCTGCGCGCGGCGAACGATTTTGCGCGCGCCCGCCTCATCGACGACACGGCCAACCTGAAACGCCAGCGCGTGTATCTGTTCAGCGGAACGAAAGACCAGACCGTGACGCGGCCGGTGGTGGAACAGGTGGGAAAATTCTACGAATTGGCGGGCACGCCGACGGCGCAGATCCGCTTCGTCGACACGGTCGGCGCGGGCCATGCCATCATCACCGACAACAACCAGGACAAGGCCTGCGACGTGACGGCGTCGCCCTTCATCAACGACTGCGACTTCGTGCAGGCGCGCGACATCCTGCAGCACCTGTACCCGGACCTGCAGCCCTCGTCGACCACCCTGACGGGCAAGCTGATCGCCTTCAACCAGCGCAGCTTCATCCAGAGCGCCTACTCCAGCATGAACAATACGGGCTACGCCTACATCCCGAAAGCCTGCGACAGCGAGAGCTGCCGCGTGCACGTGGTGTTCCACGGCTGCCTGCAAACGACGCAGGCCATCGGCGACCGCTTCTATACCAGCACCGGCTACAACCAGGTGGCGGACGCCAACAAGATCATCGTGCTGTATCCGCAGGCCGAACCGAGCGCCGTCTACCCGTACAACCCGAAAGGCTGCTGGGATTTCTGGGGCTACACCAGCCTCAATCCGATCGACCCGGATTTCTACCGCAAGAGCGGCACGCAGATGGAAGCGGTCAAGGGCATGCTGGACCGCCTCGCCGCGCGCCGCGGCTCACGCTAGGCAGCCTTAGATACCGCCCATGCAGATGTACTTGATGACGAGATAATCCTCGATACCGTAGGTCGACCCTTCACGGCCCAGGCCCGATTGCTTGACGCCGCCGAAGGGGGCGATCTCGTTCGAGATCAGTCCCGTGTTGACGCCGACCATGCCCGTTTCCAGGCCTTCGGCCACGCGCCAGATGCGGCCGATGTCGCGCGAATAGAAGTAGGCGGCCAGGCCGAATTCCGTGTTGTTGGCCAGGGCGACGACTTCCTCGTCCGTCTTGAAGCGGAACAGGGGCGCCAGCGGGCCGAAGGTTTCCTCGGTGGCCACGCGCATGTCGTTCTTCACGTCGGCGATGATGGTCGGCTCGAAGAAGCCGTTGCCCAGCGCATGGCGCTTGCCGCCGGCCAGCAGGCGACCGCCCTTGGCCAGCGCGTCGGCCACGTGCTCTTCCACCTTGGCGACGGCCTTGGCGTCGATCAGCGGACCTTGCGTGACGCCCGCCTCGATGCCATTGCCGACCTTCAGCTTGGCCACGGCGGCCACCAGCTTCTCGGCAAACGCGTCATACACGCTGTCCTGCACGTACAGGCGGTTGGCGCACACGCAAGTCTGGCCCGCATTGCGGTACTTCGAGGCGATGGCGCCTTCCACGGCGGCGTCCAGGTCGGCGTCGTCGAAGACGATGAACGGCGCATTGCCGCCCAGTTCCAGCGACAGCTTCTTGATCGTCGGCGCGCACTGTTCGGCCAGCAGGCGGCCCACCTGGGTCGAACCGGTAAACGTCAGCTTGCGCACGATGGGGTTCGACGTCATTTCGCCGCCGATGTCTTTCGGCGCGCCCGTGACGATGCTGAACACGCCCGCAGGCACGCCCGCGCGCTCGGCCAGCACGGCCAGCGCCAGCGCGGAAAACGGCGTCGCTTCGGCCGGTTTCAACACCATCGGGCAGCCGGCGGCCAGGGCCGGGCCGACTTTGCGGGTGATCATGGCGGCGGGGAAATTCCATGGCGTGATGGCGGCGCACACGCCGATCGGCTCCTTGGTGATGACCAGGCGGCGATCCGGCCATGGCGACTGCAGGGTATCGCCCGCAACGCGCTTGCCTTCCTCGGCGAACCATTCGATGAACGAGGCACCGAACTGCACTTCGCCTTTCGCTTCCGGCAGCGGCTTGCCCTGCTCCGTGGTCATGATCAGCGCCAGGTCGTCGGCGTTTTCCAGGATCAGGTCATGCCAGCGGCGCAGCATGGCCGCGCGCTCCTTGGCCGTCTTCTTGCGCCAGGCGGGCCAGGCGGCATTGGCCGCCTCGATGGCGCGGCGCGTCTCGGCCGCGCCCATCAGGGGCACCGTGCCGATATGCTCGCCGGTGGCGGGATTGCTCACATTAATCGTCTGGCCACCATCGGCATCCGCCCAGGCTCCATTCACGTAAGCCTGGTGACGCAACAAGGTAGGATCTTTCAACTGCAGCATATGGATCTCCGGTCTGGTTTGAATTATCGACGAGGGATACTATGCCACAGCGCGGCCGATTCCGCAGGCGGACAGCCGAATCGCCCGCGTATTTACTCGACCTTGAACGACGACAGTTTCGGGTCCGGCGGCGGGTATTCCAGCTTCATGCCCTGCAGCGTTTCCAGCAGCAGGGAGGCGACCACCAGGTTGCGCTGGGTCTTGGAGTTCGACGGCACCACGTACCACGGCGCGTGATCGGCATCCGTCTCGCGGATCGCCGTTTCATAGGCGCGCTGGTAGCCATCCCACTTCTTGCGCTGGGCGATATCGTTGGGATCGAACTTCCACTGGCGGTCGGGATCGTCGAGCCGCTCCTGCAGCCGTCCGCGCTGCTCGTCCTTCGAGATATGCAGGAAGACTTTCAGGATGACGGTGCCCGTTTCGCTCAGCATGCGCTCGAAATCGCGGATCTGCGCGTAGCGGCGCCGGCATTCGGCCTTGTCGATCATGTCCTGCACGCGCGTGATCAGCACGTCTTCGTAGTGGCTGCGGTTGAAGATGGCGATCTCGCCCTTCACGGGCACGTGCTGGTGCACGCGCCACAGATAATCGTGCGCCAGTTCGATATCGGTGGGTCCCTTGAACGCCACGGCGCGGATGCCCATCGGGTTGATATTGCTGAAGATGGCCTTGACCGTGCCGTCCTTGCCCGACGTGTCCATGCCCTGCAACACCAGCAGCACTTTTTTCTTGTGCTGCGCATACAGCATGCTCTGGCACTCGGCGATCTGCGCCGTCAGCGCCACGGTTTCCTCGATGTCCAGCGCCTTGCACTGGAGCGCCGTCAGCTTCTTGTTCGCCGCCTTGGTGGCTGCGCCCAGCAGGCGCTTGCCGGCGAAGTCCTCGTTCAGGTCGAAGCCCTGGCCGGCGCGAAATTGCGTGCGCGCCTTCATGCCGCCACAGCCAGCTTGCGGTGCTCGATTTTTGTGCAATGGTCCATCACCACGTCCAGGCCTGCCGCGCGCGCCAGCTGCGCCGCCTGCTCGTTGACGACGTCGAGCTGCAGCCACAGGCAGCCGGCCTTGACGGCGATGGCTTCCTCGGCGATCGGCAGGATATCCTCGGACTTGCGGAAGCAGTCGACGATGTCGATGCGCGCCGGCGCCACGGCGGCAGCAGCCTGCGTCAGGGTGGCGTAGGCACGCTGGCCCAGCACCTCGCGCCCGGCGAGGGCCGGATTGACGGGCAGCACGCGGTAGCCATGCCGCAGCAGGTAGTCGGCCACCTCATGGCTGGCGCGTTCGGGCTTGTCGGACATGCCGACGATGGCGATGATGCGGCTCTCTTGCAGGATGCGGGCGATGTTGGACATGGTTTCCATGGTCAGGCGTGCGACATTGCCCGCCTAGCGTAGCAGAATTATCCGGCGCAGGGAGCTATCCAGAGAACCGGGAACTCCGCACGGCCGCCATCTTCGCCACGAACGCGCGCGCGCGCGCCGTCACGGCCGCGTAATCTCCCGTGGCGCCCGGGCCACTCAGGCTGCTGCCGATGCCCACGGCCACGGCGCCGCTGGCAAACCATTCGTCGAGGTTCTCCACCGTCACGCCGCCCGTGGGCATCAAAGGCGCCTGCGGCAAGGGCGCGCGCAGCGCCTTGATGTAGGCGGGGCCGAACATCTCGGCGGGAAAGACCTTGACGATGTCGGCGCCGGCCTGCAGGGCCGTGACGATCTCCGTCGGCGTCATCGCCCCCGGCATGGCCAGCACCTGGTAGCGCTGGCACAGCGCAATCGTCTCCACGTTGACGCCGGGCGAGATGATGAACTGGGCGCCGGCCAGGATGGCGGCGCGCGCCGTCTCCGTATCGAGCACCGTGCCCGCGCCCAGCAGCACCTCACGGCCATGGCGTTCGCGCAGGGTGCGCAGCACGCCCAGGGTGTCGGGCGTGGTGAACGCCACTTCCAGCGCCGTGATGCCGCCGGCGATGCACGCCTCGGCGATCTGCACGGCCGCCTGCGCCGACGAGGCGCGCACGATGCCGACCATGCCCCGCTCGATAATGCCCTCGAAAACCGCGTGCTTTTGCATCTGCTCTCTCCTGTCAGGCCGGCAGCGCGCCAAAGCGCACTTCCGGCAAACCGCGCACGTCCACCTGGCGTGCATGAAACAATCCCCCGGCCAGCGGTTCGCTCGCCAGCTGGGCCGCGCTCAAGCTCTCCTGCGCCGTGGTGACGAACAATTCGTCGTAGTGCGGGCCGCCCAGGCTCACGCAGCTGGGCTGCGAGACGGGCAAGGCTACCGCGCGCTCGACGCTGCCGTCCGGCGCGAAGCGCAAGACCCTGCCGGCGCCCCACTGCGCGCTCCACAGGTGGTCATCCGCATCGATGGTGGCGCCGTCGGCGGCGCCGGGCCCCGGATCGAGCACGGCAAACACGCGCACCCGGCTGGCGTCGCCCCCCAGGTAATCGTCCCAGCGGTAGATCGCCTTCTTCATCGAGTCGCAGAAATACATGGCCGCGCCATCGACGCTGAAGCAGATGCTGTTCGAGATGGCGATCCGCGGCAGCGGCAGGCGCTCCAGCGTCAAGTCCAGGTTGAGGCGGTAAAAGCTGCCGATGGCATCGCGGCACGGGCGCTCATCGAGCGTGCCGAAGACGAAGCGCCCCTGGCGGTCGCAGCGGCCATCGTTCAGGCGCGTCATGGGCATCTCGCCCTCCACCGTGTGCAAGGGCGTGACGGCCCCGCTGCGCGCGTCAAACCAGGCCAGTCCGGAGGCCAGTCCCAGCAGCAGCACGTCGTCGCCGTCCGTCAGCGCGAAGCACGCCAGGCGCTCGGGCATGGCCCAGCTCTGGCGCTCGCCCGAGGCCAGCACCAGCGCATGCAGCTGGCAGCCTTCGATATTCGTCCAGAAAACGCGGCCGCTGCGTTCGCACCAGCGCACGCCCTCGCCGAGAAAATTCTGCGCATCGACCAGTAATTGGGCCCGTGTCCCCATCATTTTTTCCTTGTTTTTCAATGTGATTCGCGCGGAACCGCGGAGCCGCGGCAGCCGACGAGGAAATCGAGGTCCGCGCCTTCGTCGGCCTGCGTCACGTGCTTGATGTACATGGACTGGTAGCCGCCCTTCATGGCCGGCTCGGGAGCGCGCCATTCCGCCCGCCGGCGCGCCAGCTCGGCCTCGTCGACGTCCAGGTGCAAGCGCCGTCCCGCCACGTCGAGTTCGATCATGTCGCCATCGCGCACCATTGCCAGCGGCCCGCCCACGGCCGCTTCCGGCGCCACGTGCAGCACCACCGTGCCGTAGGCCGTGCCGCTCATGCGCGCGTCCGAGATGCGCACCATGTCGCGCACGCCCTGCTCCAGCAGTTTTTTCGGCAATCCCATATTGCCCACCTCGGCCATGCCAGGATAGCCCTGCGGGCCGCAATTTTGCAGCACCATCACGCAGCTGGCATCGATATCGAGCGCGGGATCGTCAACGCGCTTTTTGTAGTGCTCGATGCTGTTGAAGACGACGGCGCGGCCACGGTGCTGCATCAGTTCCGGCGAGGCGGCGGACGGCTTGATGACGGCGCCGCGCGGGGCCAGGTTGCCATGCAGGACGGCGATGCCGCCCTCGTCCTTGAACGGCTGCGCCAGCGGCGTGATCACCTCGGGATTGAAATTTTCCGCTTCGGCCACGTTGACGGCCATGCTGGCGCCCGTGACGGTGAGCGCCTCGCCATGCAATTTGCCCAGCAGGTCGCGGATGATCACGGGCAGGCCGCCCGCATAGTAAAAATCTTCCATCAGGTACTGGCCCGACGGCATCAGGTTCAGCAGGCAGGGAATGTCGCGCCCCAGGCGGTCCCAGTCGCCCAGGCGCATGTCCACGCCGATGCGCCCCGCGATGGCCAGCAGGTGGATCACGGCATTGGTCGAGCCGCCGATGGCGCCGTTGACCATGATGGCGTTTTCAAACGCGTCGCGCGTGAGGATCTGCGACAGTTTCAGGTCTTCATGCACCATGTCGACGATGCGCCGGCCCGTCAGCTGCGCCTGCAGCTTGCGGCGCGCATCGACGGCGGGGATGGCCGCGTTGCCGGGCAAGGTCACGCCCAGCGCCTCGACCATGCTGGCCATGGTGGAAGCCGTGCCCATGGTCATGCAGTGGCCGGCGGAGCGCGACATGCACGATTCGGCCTGCTTGAATTCGTTTGAAGTCATGCGCCCGGCCCGCACGTCTTCGGAGAATTTCCACACGTCCGTGCCCGAGCCGATCGGTTTGCCGCGGTAGTTGCCGTTCAACATGGGGCCGCCGGACAGCACGATGGTGGGCAAGTCCACGCTGGCCGCGCCCATCAGCAGGGCCGGGGTGGTCTTGTCGCAGCCCGTCAGCAGCACCACGCCATCGATCGGGTTGGCGCGGATCGATTCCTCGACATCCATGCTGGCCAGGTTACGGAACAGCATGGCCGTCGGACGCAAATTCGTCTCGCCCAACGACATGACGGGAAATTCGACGGGAAAACCGCCCGCCTCGAGCACGCCGCGCTTGACCATCTCGGCCAGGTCGCGGAAATGCCCATTGCAGGGGGTCAGCTCGGACCAGGTATTGCAGATGCCGATGACGGGACGGCCATCGAAGGCGTCGCCGGGATAGCCCTGGTTCTTCATCCAGCTGCGGTGAATGAAACTGTCCTTGTCGTCGCCGCCAAACCACGCTTGCGAACGCAAGGGACGCTTGTTCTTGTTGTCACTCATACTGTCTCCTGCGGGGAAATCAAGCCGCGCGCGGCGGCGATCAGCAGCGCACCGTGACCGGCCAGATTGGCTTGCTGCCGGTCGTCGACGATGATGCGCTTGCCATAAAAAAATCCGTGTTCTTCGATCAGCAGCCCGAGCGCCTGGCGCAGCATGGGCTTGCCCGTAATGACGAGCGGGCTATCGGGCCGCATCTGGATGGCGGTGCTGTTGCGCAGCGCCAGCAAGTCGCCGCTGAGGACGGCCCCCATCAGGAAATTGGCCCGCTCATTGCACTCGACGGCGCTGAACTGGCCCAGGGTGCGCACGCTGAAACAGGCGCGCGCCAGCCCCGTTTTTTGCGCCGCGGCCGCGCCGGCCAGCAGCATCTTCGGCACCAGGGTCTGCGCAAAACCGCCATCGACCGATTGCTTGATCAGGGTGTGCTGCGTGATCGCCTGCAGCAGCTCGCCCGCGATGGTGGTGCTGCAGCCGAGGATGCGGCGCTGCTCGTCCACGCTGATCAACTTGGTATGCGAGCCGGGCATGATCAGGGTCGCCGCGCCGCGCAATTGCAGGCGCTCGAGCAGCGCGACGACTTCCGTCTCTTCGCCGCGCATCATGTCCATCGCTTCGACGTTATGCAGGCCGACGGCGCCATGCTGGTTGCGCACGCCGGGAATCAGCCACAGGGGCTGCGCCAGCACGTCGGGCAAGTCCACCGCCAGCATGCCTTGCGCCAGCTGGGCCAGGCCGGCGGGCGCCGGCACATGCGGCACTTCCCGCACACCCATGGGCGAAGTGATCATGCCCGACGCCAGCGCCAGGCCCACCTCGGACGGCGCGATCCCCGCGCTGGCCAGCACACTGGCGATGGTGTCGCGCAGCGCCTGTTTCAGCGCGCCGTTATGGCCATCGATGGCGGTGTTGCGCACGCCCGTTTCCAGCTGCGCCTGGGCGACGACGGCGCCTGCGCGCCACAGCAAGGTACGCGTATTGGTGGTGCCGGCATCGATGGTGAGTATGTTCATGGGCAGGTTCGCAGCGTCGGTCAGGAGAAAAATAAATGAGGGAAAAACTACCCCATGGTAGAACTGCCCCGCATATCTGACCAATCACTTATTTGACATCATTGATACCGGTTCGGATATGTCAAACGCGTCGATATCCTGCACGCCCAGACGGTAGGCCAGCGTGAAGCGCATCGCCTGTCCCGGCTGCACTTCCACGCCCTGCGCCAGCAGCGAAAAACAGCGCAGATCGGAATACAGATGGCAGCTGTCCTGGGTGCTGGAAAAACGCAGGACCCGGCCGGAAGCGGGGTCGGCAACCTGCGCCGCCTCGCGCAGCTGGCCGCCGCCCGTCCAGTAAAAGTCATGCCGGAATCCCGGCAAGTTCACCAGCGCGGGCCAGGCCAGGCGCGACGCGAGCGGCGCCGGCTGGCGGAAGTCGAATGCGCTGCCCGCCACATCGAGCGCGGCGTCGCCCGCGCCGCCGCCGGGCCAAGGCCGGTAGCGGTCGGCGGCCAGGCGCAGCACGTGGTCGCCCACGCCGGCACGGCGGCCCTGCAGGTTGAAGCGGGGCGCGGCGAGAGAGAAACGGGAAACCGTATCGGCCGTGGCGACGCAATCGAGCTGCAGGCTGCCATCGTCGTCAAACCGGTAGGCCAGGCGCACCGACAGGCCGTCCTGCGCCAGCTGCAACAGCAAGTGGCCGTCGCCGGGCGATGCGCACCGCCAGCCCGCGCAGGACCGCGGCGCTGGGGGCGCGGCGCCCAGCACGTCGGCCAGGCGGCCATAACGGTCGGGCGCCCACCAGGCCCGCACGCTGGCATCGTGCGCGTCGATGGCCACGCGCATGCCGCGCGCATTGCGCAGCAGATGCATCACGGCGCCTGCCCGGGGGCTGGCGGCGGCCGGCTGCGCTGCTGGAATTCGCGCGGCGTGCAACCGAGTTCGCGCTTGAAGACGGCATGCATGTACTGCGCCGTGGTAAAGCCGCAACGCACGGCCACGTCGGCCACCTGGCCCGGTCCGCGCGCCAGCAGGGTCTTGGCCGCATCGAGCTTGAAATGCAGGATCTCGTCGTGCACGCTGCGACCCAGCTCGTGACGGAAGTGCGCTTCCAGCGAGGAACGCGACACGCCCACGTAATCGGCCACCTGCTCCGTCTTGATGCCCTGGCAGGCGTACTGGCGGATGAAATGGCGCGCCTGCATCACCTGCGGGTGCTGGAAGGGCTGGTGGCGCGTGGAGGCCAGCACGTTCAGGCCGGCCGGCGGCACCAGGATGCGCGTGCCGGACAGGCGCGCGCCGTTCAGCATCTGGTGCAGCAGATGCGCCGCCGTGCGGCCCATTTCCTCGGTGCCCTGGATCACGGAACTGAGCGGAATACGCGTGAGCATGCGCGCCAGCGGATCGTTGTCGATGCCGATCAGGGCCACTTGCTCCGGCACGGCGATGCCCGCGTGCATGCAGGCTTGCAGCAGCTGACGCGCGCGCGCGTCGCTGACGGCGATGATGCCGACGGGTTTTTCCAGGCTGTTGAGCCAGGCGATCTGCTGCTCCACCGCTTCATCCCATGAGGGCGCGCTGGTGGCGACACCCCGGTACACGTCGGCGCGCATGTGGTCGCGCTCCATCAGCGCGCAAAACGCCGTCTCGCGCTCCTGCGCCCAGCGGTTGACATCGGCCTCGGGCAGGCTGAAACAGGCAAAACGGCTCAATCCCGCTTCCACCAGGTGTTCATAGGCCAGCTTGACGATCTTGAAATTATCGGTCGCCACATACGGGATGCCGGCCGGGTAATCCTCGGCGCGCGCATACGAGCCGCCCACGGCCACCACGGGCAGGCGGCTGTGCGCCAGCGCCGCGCAGACGGCGGGATCGTCGAAGTCGGCGATGATACCGTCGCCCTGCCAGCGCTCGATGCCAGGCAGGCGGCAGCGAAAATCCTCTTCCAGGAACAGGTCCCACGACACGCGCGTGGTGTTCAGGTAGGCGGCGATGCCCGCGATGATGTCGCGGTCGTAGATCTTGTTCCCGTTGAACAGCAGCGCGATCCGGTGCGCGGTCGGCAGTTTCATGGTGTCTCCTCGCGTGCCAGATGTGTTCACGGCTATCTGCGTCCGGCACGCGTGCTGACATCGACCCACACGGCCAAAGTGAGGATACTGCCTTTCACGATCATCTGCCAGTAGGTGTCCACGTCCAGCATGGACATGCCGTTATCCAGGCTGGCCATCACCAGCGCGCCGATCAGGGCGCCGTACACGGTGCCCGAGCCGCCGCGCATCGAGGTGCCGCCGATGAAGCAGGCGGCGATGGCGTCAAGTTCGCTGAAGGTGCCGGCCGAGGGCGAGCCGGCCGCCAGGCGGCCCGTGTTGATCAGGCCCGCCAGCGCGCACATCAGGCCCATGATGCCGAAGATCCACAGCTTGACGGCTTTCACGTTAATGCCGGACAAACGCGTCGCTTCCATATTGCTGCCGACGGCGTAGATGCGCCGGCCGAACACGGTCTGGCTGGTGATATAGCTGAACAGTCCCAGCAAGGCCAGCAGCAACAGCACGGGCAGCGGGATGCCTTCATAGCCGTTCAGGGTTTGCACGAAGGCGTACAGCACGGCGCCGATGACGGCCAGGCGCAAGCCGTCGGCCCAGGACGCCGTCTGCGGCAAGCCATGCCGCGCGCGGCTGGCGCGCGCGCGCCACGTCAGGAAGGCGGCCAGCAGGAACAGGCCGATGCCCAGCACGATGCCGGGCACCGCGGGCAGATAGCCCTGTCCCAGGTAGACCATCGGCTCGGAGACGGGCGCGATCGTGATGCCGCCCGTGATGCCCAGCAGGATGCCGCGATACGCCAGCATGCCGCCCAGGCCCACGATGAAGGACGGGATGCCCCGGTATGCCGTCAGGTAGCCGTTGAGCAGGCCGATCACCAGGCCGCAGCCGAGTACCGCCGCCAGGTTCAGCGCCAGCGGCCAGTGCTGCGTCACGTCCAGCACGGCGGCGATGCCGCCGAGTAAGCCCAGCAGGGAGCCGATCGACAGGTCGATCTCGCCGGCGATAATCACCAGCACCATGCCGCAGGCGAGGATGCCGGTGACGGACATCTGGCGCAGCAGGTTCGACAGGTTGCGCGGCGTGAGGAAACTGCCCTGCGTCTTCCACGAAAAGAAGGCCCAGATCAGCGCCACGGCGATCAGCAGGGCCAGCATCTTGTATTGGGTGAACAGCTGTTTGATACTGTGCGGTTTCATGCTGCGGTTTCCTTGTTTGCGGTGTGGGCGGCGGGCGCCGGGCGCTGGTCGAGCGCCGCCGCCAGCACGGTTTCCTGGCTCAGGCCATCGTTGATAAAGTCGCCGCGCAGGCGGCCTTCGCCCATCACCAGCACGCGGTCGGACACGCCCAGCACTTCGGCCAGTTCCGACGAGACCATGATGATGGCCACGCCCTGGTCGGCCAGCGCCAGCATCAATTTGTAGATTTCATATTTGGCGCCCACGTCGACGCCGCGCGTGGGTTCGTCGAGGATCAGCACGCGCGGGCGCGTCAGCAGCATCTTGGCCAGCACGGCCTTTTGCTGGTTGCCGCCCGACAGGCTCGTAATGGGCAGCGACGGGCTGGCCGCCTTCAGTTCCAGCTGGGCGATCTCGCCGCGCACGGCCGTCAATTCCGCCTCGCCATCGATGCGCGTGGCGCGCGCGAATTGCTCCAGCACGGCCAGCGTGATGTTCTGCCCCACGTCGAGGTCGGGCACGATGCCGTGGTGCTTGCGGTCTTCCGGCACCATGGCTAGGCCCATGGCAATCGCCTTTTGCGGCGAGCGGGTATCGATTCGCCGGCCATCGAGCCACACTTCGGCCTGGCACGGCCCCTGGTAGGCGCCGAACAGGGCCGAGACGAGTTCCGTGCGCCCCGCCCCCACCAGGCCGGCGATGCCGAGGATCTCGCCCTTGCGCAGGGTGAATGACACATCGTCGACGCGCTTGCGCCGCGGGTTGTCGGCATCGATGCAGCTCACGTGGCGCGCCTCGAACAGCACCTCGCCGATCGCCGCCTTTTTCTCCGGCGCGCGCCGCGGATACAGCTGGTTCATTTCGCGGCCCACCATCTGCGCGATGATGCGCTCGACGTTCATCTGCGCCATCGGCGTGGTGGCGATGTGCTTGCCGTCGCGGATGACGACGATGGTGTCGCAAATGGCCGCCACTTCATCGAGCTTGTGCGAAATGTAGATGCAGGTGACGCCCTTGGCTTTCAGCGCGCGCAGGATATCGAGCAGCACGGCGATTTCCGACGCCGTCAGCGACGACGACGGCTCGTCGAGGATCAGCAGGCGCGCATTCTTGTTGAGCGCCTTGGCGATTTCCACCAGCTGCTGGTGGCCGCCGCCGTAATTCATCACGGGCTGCGCCACGTTCAGTTCGGGAATTTTCAGTTCGCGCAGCAGCTCGTCGGCGCGCTGGTACATGGCCGCGTAATGCATGCGCCCGCCCGGCAGGGTGAGCTCGCGGCCCATGAAGATATTCTCGGCCACGGACAGCTGCGGCACCAGCATCAGTTCCTGGTGGATGATGATGATGCCCGCGTCTTCCGTGTCGCGGATCGATTGCGCGCGCAGGGGCTGGCCATCCCACAGGATGTCGCCATCCCAGGTGCCGTGCGGGTACACGCCCGACAGCACCTTCATCAGGGTCGACTTGCCGGCGCCATTCTCGCCGCATAGGCCGATGCACTCGCCGGCCCGCACCTGCAGGTCGATGCCGTCAAGCGCGCGGACAGCGCCAAACTGTTTGACGATGCCTTTCATTTCAAGCAGATAGTCGGACATGCTCACTCTCGTTGCGGATTAACAGAAATCAGGGGTCAGTCCCGGCGGGTCTGACCCCAGCTTTTAGTTGCCCAACTGAGCTTTGGTATAGAAGCCGTCGTCGACGAGAATGTTCACGTTCGCCTTGGTCAGCGGCGTAGGTTTCAGCAGCACCGTGCTGACCTTTTTCAGGCCGTTGTCATAGCTGGAGTTGTAGGCCGGCTTTTCATTGCGCGCCAGTTGCACGGCCAGCTTGGCCGCCTCCGAAGCGATGGTTTTCAATGGCTTGTAGACGGTCATCGACTGCGTGCCGGCGATGACGCGTTTCACCGCCGCCAGATCGGCGTCCTGGCCCGAGACCGGCACCTTGCCGGCCAGTTTTTGCGCGGCCAGGGCCTGGATGGCGCCGCCGGCCGTGCCGTCGTTCGAGGCGACGATGGCGTCGATCTTGTTGCCGTTGGCCGTCAGCGCGTTTTCCACGATGGACAGCGCTTCGGTGGCGCTCCAGTCCTTCACCCATTGCTGACCGACGATCTTGATGTCGCCCTTGTCGATGAACGGTTTGAGCACCTTCATCTGGCCTTCGCGCAGCATCTTGGCGTTGTTGTCGGTCGGCGAGCCGCCCAGCAGGTAGTAATTGCCCTTCGGCTGCAGCTTGGTCACGCCTTCGGCCTGCATCTCGCCCACTTTCTCGTTGTCGAACGAGATGTACGCGTCGATATCGGCGTTCAGGATCAGGCGGTCATACGACAGCACCTTGATGCCGGCCTTTTTCGCTTCCTTGACGGTGTTGTTGAGGACCGTCGCATTGAACGGCACGATCACCAGCACGTCCACGCCGCGCGAGATCAGGTTTTCGATCTGCGAGATCTGGCGCTGTTCGCTGGCGTCGGCCGACTGCACGAACACCTTGGCGCCCTGCTTCTCGGCGGCGGCGATGAAGAAGTCGCGGTCGCGCGTCCAGCGTTCCACGCGCAAATCGTCGATGGAAAAGCCGATCTTCGGGTTTTTCGCATCGGCCAGGGCGGCGCTGCTGCTCAATGCCAGCATGGCGGTCATGATGGCTGCACTGATGATCTTGTTCATTACGTGTCTCCTTGTTGGATTTTTTAGCTACATTTTTTAACTGCGGGGTACAACGAACAACAAATAAACTAGTGATTGTGGCGCGGCAGGGTCTGCCCCACGGCGCGGTACTTCAGCGCCAGCTCCATGCAGGCGCCCGTTTCCAATTGGCCCACGCTGGCGCGGTAGAGCTCCTGCCATGGCGTGGCGCTGTCGTTGACGGGCGGCGGCAGCTCTTTGGCGCGGCGCGCCAACTCAATGGCCTCGACCAGCATGTCGCAACGGCCCGCGTTCAAGTCCACGCGGATGATGTCGCCCGTGCGCAGCAGCGCCAGGCCGCCACCGACCGCGCTTTCCGGCGACGCGTTCAGGATCGAGGGACTGTCCGAGGTGCCCGACTGGCGCCCGTCGCCCAGGGTCGGCAGGTTCAAAATGCCGGCCTTGAGCAAGGCGTCGGGCGGCTGCATGTTGACCACTTCGGCCGAACCGGGCCAGCCGACAGGGCCGGCGCCGCGCATGACCAGCATGCAGCTGTCGTCGATGGCCAGGGCCGGGTCGTTGATGCGCGCGTGGTAGTCAGACGAACCGTCGAAGACGATGGCGCGCGCCTCGAACACGCCCTCGCTGCCGGGGCGCGACAGGTAGCGCTCGCGGAAAGCGGGCGAGATCACGCTGGTCTTCATGATGGCGAAGTCGAACAGGTTGCCCTGCAAGGCCATGAAACCGGCCTTTTCCTTCAATGGCGCGGCAAACGGGCGGATCATCTCGCGGTCCGCGCTTTCGCGCCCGGCCAGGTTGGCCGCCATCGTCTGGCCCGTGACGGTGGGCCGCTCGGCATGCAGCAAGCCCGCTTCGAGCAACTCACACATCACGGCCGGCACGCCGCCGGCGCGGTGGAAGCGCTCGCCCAGGTATTTGCCGGCCGGCTGCATGTTCAGCAGCAGCGGCACGTCGTAGCCGTGTTCCATCCAGTCGCTCGAATGCAGTTCCACGCCCGCATGGCGCGCCATGGCCATCAGGTGCGGCTGCGCGTTGGTGGAGCCGCCGATGGCCGCGTTGACGATGATCGCGTCCAGGAACGCTGCGCGCGTGAGGATGCTTGAAGGACGGACGTCCTCGAACGCCATGCCGACGATGCGGCGTCCCGTTTCATAGGCGATCTGGCCACGCTCGCGGTACGGCGCGGGGATGGCCGAGCAGCCCGTCAGGGACATGCCCAGCGCCTCGGCCAGCGCATTCATGGTCGATGCCGTGCCCATGGTGTTGCAGTGGCCGGCCGACGGCGCCGAGGCGGCGGCGATCTGCAGGAATTTGTCGTTGTCGATCAAGCCGGAGGACAGCTGGCGGCGCCCCTTCCAGATGGCGGCGCCGGACCCCACCAGTTCGCCGTCCATCCAGCCGTCGAGCATGGGGCCGCCCGACAGCACGATGGCGGGAATGTCCACCGTGGCGGCGGCCATCAATTGGGCCGGCGTGGTCTTGTCGCAGCCCGTCGTCAGCACCACGGCGTCGATCGGGTAGCCATGCAGGATTTCCACCAGGCCCAGATACGCCAGGTTGCGGTCCAGCGCGGCCGTGGGACGGCGGCAGTTCTCGAAGATCGGGTGCAGCGGGAATTCCATCGGGATGCCGCCCGCGTCGCGGATGCCGTCGCGCACGCGCTGCGCCAGTTCCAGGTGGATGCGGTTGCAGGGACTGATGTCGCTGCCGCTTTGCGCAATGCCGATGATAGGACGGCCCGAACGCAGCTCCTCGGCCGTGATGCCGTAGTTCATGAAGCGCTCCAGGTATAGCGCCGTCATGTCGATGTGCTCGGGATTGTCGAACCAGTCCTGCGAGCGGAAGCGCCGCGACGGGCGTTGGACAGGAATGTTCATGCGCCGTACCAGCCTGCGTCGACGTAGTATTCGCGGCCGGCGCACTTGGCCGCGTTGTCGGACGCGAGGAACAGCGCCAGCGCCGCCACGTCTTCCGGCTCCACGCGCGTCTGCAGGCATTGTCCCTGCAGGATCACGGCTTCCGCTTCCGGCGTATGCCACAGCCGCTCCTGGCGCGGCGTGCGCACGGCGCCGGGGATGATGCAGTTGACGCGGATGCCGTCGACACCCAGGTCGCGCGCCAGGCCGCGGGTCAAACCCTCGATGCCGGCTTTGGCCGTCATGTAGATCGACAGCCGCGCTTGCGCCAGGTGCCAGGAAATCGACCCCAGGTTGAGAATCACGCCGCCGCCCTTGGCGCGCATGGCCGGCGCCACGGCCTGGGCGCAGAAATACTGGTGGCGCAGGTTGACGGCGATGCGCTCGTCCCAGTAGGCGGGCGTGACGTCCTGCAGCTGGTGGCGGTCGTCATTGGCCGCGTTGTTGACGAGGATATCCGTGGCGCCCGCGCTGTGCTCGATCTCGGCGAAGGTGGCGGCCAGGGCGGCCAGGTCCGTCAGGTCGCAATAGCGGAACACGGGCGGCTGCGGCAGGTGCGCCAGCTTTTCCTGCAGCGCCAGCGACGCCTCGCGGGCGATGTCGAGAAAGGTGACGCGGGCGCCCTGGCGCGCGAACGCCTCGACGATGGCCACGCCGATGCCGGTGCCGCCGCCCGTGATGACGACGCGTTTATCAGCCAGGCTGGGGTAGATTGCATGCTGCATGGTGTCTCTCTTATTAAAATAATCGGATCAAAGCAAACCGCGTTGGCCCAGGTTCTGGTACAGCGCGCGCACGCCGAAGGTCCAGGGGGCGATCGCATCGCAGCGCTGCACCTCGTTGACCAGCGCGCCCAGCGCGGCGCTGGCGATCGTCACGCGGTCGCCCAGGTGGTGCGTGAAGCCGCCGCCCTGCGCGCCGCGCTCCTTCACGGGCGAGAACATGGTCCCCAGGAACAGCATGAAACCGTCCGGATACTGGTGGTACGGGCCTGCCGTCTGGCGCACCAGGTCGAGCGGGTCGCGGCTGATCTCGCGCATGAAGCTGGCGCCTTCGAGCACAAAGCCGTCGTCCGCGCCTTCGATCAGCAGCGACACTTCCGCCTGGCGCACGCTGTCGAGCGTGAAGTGTTCGTCGAACAGGCGGATGAAGGGGCCGATGGCGCAGGAGCCGTTGTTATCCTTGGCCTTGCCCAGCAAGAGGGCGCTGCGCCCCTCGATGTCGCGCAGGTTCACGTCGTTGCCCAGGCTCGCCCCCAGCACCTCGCCGCGGCTGTTGACGGCCAGGACGATCTCCGGCTCCGGGTTGTTCCAGGCGGACGATGGCAGCAAGCCCACCGGCGCGCCGCAGCCCACCGACGACATCGGCTGCGCCTTGGTGAACACTTCCGCATCGGGGCCGATACCCACTTCCATGTATTGCGACCAGGCGCCGCGCTGCTGCAGCTGCTGTTTCAGCCGCTGCGCCGCCTCCGAACCGGGTTTTAAGGCCGACAAATCGCCGCCCAGGGTCGTTTGCAGCGCGGCGCGCAGGCTCGCCGCGCGCGCCGCGTCGCCGCCCGCCTGTTCCTCGATCACCCGTTCGAGCAGGCTGACGGCGAAGGTCACGCCGCAGGCCTTGACGGCCTGCAGGTCGCACGGCGCCAGCAGCAACGGCTGGCCGGCTGGCGCGGCCAGCGCCTGCTCCAGCAGCGCCTGCACGGGACCGAGGGCCACGCCGGGCACATGGCGGGCGATATCGAGCGCATCGCGGCGTTCGAACAGCTCGGCCACGGTCGCCACCGTCTGCGTGATGTCGACCACCTCGCCGCCGCGCACGGCGACGACGCAAGGGCCGTCACGCCAGATGCGGCCGATGAGAAGGGCCTGCGCCAGGTCGGCAGGCAACAGGGAGGCGGGGGAAATCGGCTGCATGGCAAGCTTTCAAAAGGTCGTGGCGGAATGGCTGGGCTTCAAGTCCGGACCGATTCTGCGCGCCGCCCTGTGTCGCCGCAATTACGAAAATCACCAAATTGAATGATGATTATTGGTATTGCGGCGCACCAAAAAAAGCCGCCGCCCGGCCCCCGTTCCCGCCCTGTCCGCAGGCGGGCAGGGGCGCCATGGCGCATTGCATCAATTGGCCCATCGATATCGTTTTGGATATCGGCTATGCGAAAAAAGTGATTGGTGAGGGATGGATGGACAAACTAGTATCAGCCGTGGCCTGCAATCGGCCATCCGCACGGAGCCCGCCCACTGGGACGACGGCCCTGGCACATTCAACTATCGAAGACGGTGGAGACCTGAAATGAAAACAACAATGAAAATGCTGACCGCGAGCCTGGCGCTGGCCATCTCCGGCATGGCGGTAATGCCCGTGGCAAGCGCCGCCGACAAGGGCGCGATCGGCATCTCGATGCCGACCAAATCGTCCATGCGCTGGATCGCCGACGGCGACAACATGGTCAAGGTATTCAAGGAGCGCGGCTACAAGACGGACTTGCAGTTCGCCGACGACGATATCCCGAACCAGCTGGCGCAGGTGGAAAACATGATCACCAAGGGCGCCAAGGTGCTGGTGATCGCCGCCATCGACGGCACCACCTTGTCGAACGTGCTGCAAAAGGCGGCCGACAAGGGCATCAAGGTCATCTCGTATGACCGTCTGATCCGCGGCACGAAAAACATCGATTACTACGCCACCTTCGACAACTTCCAGGTCGGCGTGCTGCAGGCGGGCTATATCGAATCGGCGCTGAAACTCAAGGAAGGCAAGGGCCCGTTCAACATCGAACTGTTCGGCGGCTCGGCCGACGACAACAACGCGCACTTCTTCTACAACGGCGCGCTGTCGGTGCTGAAACCATACATCGACAGCGGCAAGCTGGTGGTGCGCTCGAAGCAGATGGGCATGGAAAAGGTCGCCACACTGCGCTGGGATGGCGCCGTGGCGCAGGCCCGCATGGACAACCTGCTCAGCGCCTACTACGGCAATGCGCGCGTCGACGCGGTGCTGTCGCCGTATGACGGCTTGAGCATCGGCATCCTGTCCTCGCTCAAGGGCGTCGGCTACGGCACGCCGAAACAGCCGTTCCCCGTCGTGACGGGCCAGGATGCGGAAATCCCGTCGGTGAAATCGATCATCCGCGGCGAACAGGCATCGACCGTGTTCAAGGACACGCGCGAACTGGCCAAGGTGACGGCGAACATGGTCGACGCCATGATGTCGGGCAAAGTCCCGACCGTCAACGACACGAAGACCTATAACAACGGCGTGAAGGTGGTGCCGTCCTACCTGTTGAAACCGGTCACCGTCGACAAGGCGAACTGGAAGCAGGTGCTCGTCACCGGCAGCGGCTACTACACGGAAGCGCAAGTGAAATAAGCATCGACGGTACTGAAGGCCCGGCGCTGCCGGGCCTTTCGCTTCATGCACGATCAAGAACAAGACTGCCGCACGACCGGCGCCGACCAGCGCGGCCGTGCCAGAGAGGTTATATGACGAACACTATCCTGGAAATGCGCGGGATACGCAAAACATTCCCGGGCGTCGTTGCGCTCGACAATGTCAACCTGCGGGTACGCAGCGGCGAGATCCACGCCATCGTCGGCGAAAACGGCGCCGGCAAATCGACCCTGATGAAAGTGCTGAGCGGGGTCTACGGCCATGGCAGCTATACGGGCGACATCGATTACCTGGGCCAGACGCGGCACTTCCGCGGCATCAAGGACAGCGAAGAAATCGGCATCATCATCATCCACCAGGAACTGGCGCTGGTGCCGCAGCTGTCGATCGCCGAGAATATCTTCCTCGGCAACGAGCCGGCCCGCATGGGCGTCATCGATTGGGAATACGCGCAAGCGAAGACGCGCGACCTGCTGCACAAAGTCGGCCTGAAAGAGTCCCCGGACACCCTGATCACCAACCTGGGCGTGGGCAAGCAGCAGCTGATCGAGATCGCCAAGGCGCTGTGCAAGGACGTCAAGCTGCTGATCCTCGACGAGCCGACGGCCAGCCTGAACGAGAGCGACAGCGCGGCCCTGCTCGACCTGCTGCTGGGCCTGAAAGCCCAGGGCATCGCCTCGATCCTGATCTCGCACAAGCTCAATGAAATCTCGCGCGTCGCCGATGCCATCACGGTGCTGCGCGACGGGAACACGGTCGACAGTTTCGACTGCCGCGTGGAACCCGTCAGCGAAGACCGCATCATCGAAAAAATGGTCGGGCGCGAGATGGCGGACCGCTACCCGCCGCGCACGCCCACCATCGGCGAGACCATTTTCGAAGTGCGCGACTGGCGCGTCTTCCATCCCGAGCATGCCGACCGCCCCGTCATCAAGGGCATCAACCTGCACGCCAGGAAGGGCGAGATCATCGGCATCGCCGGCCTGATGGGCTCAGGGCGCACGGAACTGGCGATGAGCCTCTTCGGCCGCGCCTACGGCCAGCGCATCAGCGGCACGGTGCTCAAGAATGGCCAGGAGATCGACGTCAGCACCATCGGCAAGGCGATCGCCCATGGCCTCGCGTATGTCACGGAAGACCGCAAGGGCCTGGGCCTGATCCTCGAGGAAGACATCCAGAAGAACACCAGCCTGGCCAACCTGGACGCGATTTCGAAGCGCATGGTGATCGACGAGCAGCGTGAATTCGGCGTGGCCGAGGAGTTCCGCCGCAAGCTCAAGACCCGTTGCTCGAGCGTGGCGCAGAAAGTGGTCAACCTGTCCGGCGGCAACCAGCAGAAAGTGGTGCTGGCGAAGTGGCTGTTTTCGCGCCCCGACATCCTGATCCTCGATGAACCGAGCCGCGGCATCGACGTGGGCGCCAAATACGAGATCTACAGCATCATCAGCGAGCTGGCCGCCGAAGGCAAATGCATCATCATGATTTCCTCGGAAATGCCGGAATTGCTGGGCATGTGCGACCGGATCTATGTCATGAACGAAGGCCGCTTCGCGGCAGAACTGAGCGCGGCAGAAGCATCGCAGGAGCGCATCATGCGCGCGATCGTTACACACGGAGAAAACAATGGACAATAAATTGACAGCGGGCGCGCCAGCGGCAGCAGCGCCAGCGGCCGCGCCGGCAGCGAAAAGCTATGCCGGCTTCTTGAAGAACAATATGCGCGACTACGGCATGCTGCTCTCGCTGATCGTCATCATGGGCTTTTTCCAGTACATGACCGACGGCACCCTGATGCAGCCGCTGAACCTGACGAACCTGGTGCTGCAGAACAGCTACATCGTCATCATGGCGCTGGGCATGCTGATGGTCATCGTGGCCGGCCATATCGATTTGTCCGTCGGCTCGGTGGTCGGCTTCGTCGGCGCGCTGGCGGCCGTCCTGATCGTCAACTACCACATGAACTTTGTCGCGGCCAGCATCGTCTGCCTGCTGGCCGGCGCCGTCATCGGCGGCGCGCAAGGCTATTTCGTCGCCTTCTTCAAAATCCCGTCCTTCATCGTCACCCTGGCCGGCATGCTGGTGTTCAAGGGCCTGACCCTGGCGCTGCTGGCAGGCCAGTCGGTCGGCCCCTTCCCGGAAGGCTTCCAGATGCTCAGCTCGGGCTTCCTGCCCGACCCATTCGGCGGCGAAAACCTGCGCGGCCTGTCGCTGCTGCTGGGCGTGATCGCCGCCGCGGCGCTGATCGTCACCTCGCTGCGCAGCCGCGCCAAGCAGCTGAAGCACGGCATGGAAAACGAGCCGCGCGCCTTCTTCCTGCTGAAAAACGCCATCTTCGCCGCCGTGATGGTGTATTTCAGCTACCTGCTGGCGTCGTACCGCGGCTTCCCCAACGTGCTGGCCGTGATGTCCCTGCTCATCGTCGCCTACACCTTCATCACCAACCGCACCGTGCTGGGCCGCCGCGTGTATGCCGTGGGCGGCAACGAAAAGGCGGCGCGCCTGTCCGGCATCAAGACGGAACGGGTCAGCTTCTACACCTTCGTCAACATGGGCATGCTGGCGGCGCTGGCCGGCCTGATCTTCGCGGCGCGCCTGAACACGGCCACGCCGAAGGCCGGCACGGGATTCGAACTGGACGTGATCGCCGCCTGCTTCATCGGCGGCGCCTCGGCATCGGGCGGGGTGGGCAAGGTGATGGGAGCCGTCATCGGCGCCTTCATCATGGGCGTGATGAACAACGGCATGTCCATCATGGGCATCGGCATCGACTACCAGCAAGTGATCAAGGGCCTGGTGCTGCTGGCGGCCGTGTTCATCGACGTGATCAATAAAAATAAATGAGAAGAACAAGGAAGCACAGGTTCGAGCCTTAGGGGGCTCTGGCCGGCGTTCGCGCCGGCCTTTTTATTTAGCCGCCAACCGGGCCGCCCGATCCCCCCACCACGCCGCTTCCTCGAACACGGAAAAGCCCGACAGATCGGCATGCGCGAACAGGATCGCACCGTCATGTTCACGCAAGGCCTTCAAGCCCGCATTGCTGCGAAATCCCGGCAACGGTGCGGCCATGGCGTGGCCACGCACGGTGATGTCGACGCGCTCGACGCAGCGCGCAAAATCGCGCCCATACGCCGTCTTTAAATCGACACTGGCCAGCGCCAGCAATTGCTCGGGCGTGGCCACATCCAACCATTTGCGCGCTTCCTGCGGCGTGCGGTCGGACAGGGCCACGTAGGCGCTGAAGACGGTTTTCTCGGGCGGGCGCACGCGGATATCCTGGTGGGTCGAGACGACATAGCCGAGGCCCGGTTCCTGGTACACCACGTTGTCCCAGCATAGCGGCGCATGCGGCAATTCGTCGGGAAAGCGTTTCAGTAAAAAATTCGCCACCAGCCACGGCGCATACGCGGGCGTATCGCGCTTCGCGTCAAAGCCATACCCGGCGATATTGTCGACCACGCGCGCGGCGACATATAGCGGCATGGCGCAGATGGCCTTGCGCGCCTTGACCAGGTAGGTGCGCGGCCGGCCGTCGACCAGTTCCAGGCACAGCGCCTCCACGCCCTGCTCCGTCGTCCGCACGGAAACCACCGTGCCCGCATGACGCTGGACACCCGAGGCCTGCTCCATGGCCGTGGCGACCGGTTGCATGCCGCCCGGCCAGGTCAGCCAGGCGCCATTGCCGGCGTTGGCCGCCTGCCCCCAGCGGCTGCAGTAGTAATGCAGGCCGGCCCAGGCCGAGACCTGGTCGTAGCGCGTGCCATAGTCGTCGCGGCAGCAGTAGTTCAAATACCAGTGCAGGGTGGGCGAGGTATAGCCTTCGCGCTCCATCCACTGTTTTAACGTCATGGCGTCCAGCGCCTGCCAGGCGGGGTCCTGCGAAGATTCAATCGTCGGGAACACGAACACGCGCTTGCCGTCGTTGCCATGTACCTGGCGCAGGCGCCGCACCTCGGCAAAGAAGCGCTCATGCTGCGCCAGTTCTTCGGTAGAGACGCCTTCGGTGGGAATGAAGCCGTCCTGCCATTGGCCGTTGAACAGCAATCGCTCTTCCGGCGCGTGCAGGATGTAGCGCTCGTCGTAATAGGGCTTTTCCGCCTGCGGATCGCGCTCGATGATGCCCAGGTCGAACAGGATCTCGCGCACGTGGGTCGATTCGGGCGACGGCAGCGGCAGGTAATGGCCACCGGTCGGATAAGCCAGGTCGCCGAAATGGCCGCCGGCCGCGTTGCCATACGGCTGCGGCCCATCGATCATCAAGAAATCCTTGTGCCCCAGCTTCTTCAAGCGCCAGGCGGCCGTCAGGCCGGCGATGCCCGAGCCGAGGATGGCGACATCCGTGGTGATGGTTGCCGAGGGCGCCGGCAGCGCCGTGCGCTCGCGCAGCAGCTGGCGCAAATAGTGCCCCTCGCTGCGGCCCGGATACAGCACCTTGGGCGTGATTTCCTGCCAGCGCAGATACGCGGCGATGCTGCCGATGCCGGCGGCCGCCGCTGCCGTGCCGCCCGCGGCCCACAGCATGAAGGAGCGGCGCTGCATCAGCGGATCACCCGGTTCCAGTCCTGCTCGAATTCATGCACGAGCGACTGCGTGTTGAGGCGATTCGGCGCCATCGGCAGCGGCTGCATGTCGGGCGGGAAGATGAACATCTCGCGCGTGGTGTCCGCATTCAGGTAGCGCATCGGCAGGCGGTATGTCGTCGGCGGTGTGTAGTCGAGCTGGGGCGAGGCCAGGATAAAACCCCATTCGCCGAACGAGGGCACGTAGGCGTGGTAGGGCCAGGTGCGCATGCCCACTTCGCGCAGGGTCGAATTGATGGTCCAGTAGGCGTGCGGCGCGAAGAAGGGCGATGTCGATTGCACCACCATCAAGCCCTTGGCGGCCAGGTGTTTTTTCACCAGGTCGTAGAACGGTACGGAATACAGTTTGCCGAGCGCGAAGCTCGATGGGTCGGGGAAATCGACGATGACCGCGTCGAACATGTCGCCGTTGTTGCGCAGCCAGACGGCGGCATCGGCGTTGATGACGGTGACGCGCTTGTCCGAGAACGAACCGTTATTCAGCTTGGCCAGTTCCGGGCGCGTGGTAAACGCAGCCGTCATGGCGGGGTCGAGGTCGACCACGGTGACGTGTTCGATCTGTGGATAACGGAGGATTTCGCGCAGCGCCAGACCATCGCCGCCGCCCAGCACCAGCACGCGGCGCGCCCACGGCAGCGCTTCCAGCACGGGGTGCACCAGCGCTTCGTGGTAGCGGTACTCGTCGCGCGAGGAAAACTGCAGGTTGCCGTTGATGTACAGGCGCGTATCGTCCTTCCAGCGCGTGATCACCAGGCGCTGATACGGCGTGGTGGTGGAATACACGATCTGGTCGCCGAACAGGCCGTGCTCGCCCCACGCCACCATGCGGTCGGACATGGCAAAGCCGGCGACCAGCACCAGCATCACGGCGCAGGCGCGCAGGAAGCGTCCCGTGAGGTTCTTCAGCTCCGCGCGGAACACCCAGATGGTCCACAGGCCCACGCCCACGTTGAGCATGCCGAACAAAAAGCCCGTGCGCACCAGGCCCAGGTACGGCGACAGCACCAGCGGGAACAGCAGCGAGACGGCCAGCGCGCCCAGGTAATCGAAGGTCAGCACGCGGCTGACCAGTTCACTAAATTCCGTCTGGCGCGAGTTCAGGGCGCGCATCACCAGCGGCACTTCCATGCCGACCAGTGCGCCGATCAGGAACACCATCACATACAATAAGGTGCGAAACGGCGCGGCCATCCACGAAAAGGTCATGAACAGGATGGCGGCCAACAGGCCGCCGATCAGGCCCACGGCCAGTTCGATGTCGACGAAGCGCGAGAGCACGTCGTCGTCCCGCACATACTTTGAAAAGTGAGCACCCACACCCATGGCAAACAAGTAGCAGCCGATGATGGTGGAAAACTGCAGGATCGAATCGCCGAGCAGGTAGCTGGACATGGCGCCGGCGATCAGCTCATACGCGAGGCCGCAGGAGGCGACCACGAAGACGGACAAAATCAGAATCTTTTTGTTCATTGGACTTTTTTTGTTCTAATATGCGTTGACGTTATCAAATACTCATTGCGAGGAAAGCCGTGCCCGCCATCCTAAACTATCTGATCCATCTTTTACTGGCCGCCGGGCTGCTGATTGTATTTTTTATCATCTATACGCGCGTCACGCCCTACAACGAAGTACTGCTGATCCGCCAGGGCAACCAGGCGGCGGCCCTGTCGCTGGGCGGCGCGCTGCTGGGTTTTTCCGCCACCATCGCCTCGTCCCTGATGCACACGGCCGACTACCAGCAATTCTTCGCCTGGGCCTTCGGCGCCATGGTGGTGCAATTGCTGGCGTACGTGGTGACCACGCGCCTGCTGCGCATGTCGAAGGACCAGATCGAATCGAACAACAGCGCTTTCGGCGGCCTGCTGGCCGCCATTTCGCTGTCGATCGGCGCCATCAACGCCGCCTGCATTTCCTGACACCGCTTCATCTTATTCAAGGATATCCATCATGAGCCTCGGCAGCTTTATCAAGAAGCAGTTTATCGACGTACTGCAGTGGAACGAAGAGACGGAGGGCGTGCTGGCCTGGCGTTTTCCCATGCAGGATTTCGAAATCCAGAACGGCGCCATCCTGAACGTGCGCGAATCGCAGGTCGCCGTCTTCGTCAATGAAGGCAAGATCGCCGACGTCTTCGGTCCCGGCACGCACAAGCTGACGACGCAAACCTTACCGTTGCTGACCAACCTGAAAAACTGGGACAAGCTGTTCGACTCGCCCTTCAAGTCGGACGTGTATTACTTCAGCACCCGTGTGCAGACGGGCCGCAAGTGGGGCACGCCGCAGCCGATCACCATCCGCGACAAGGATTTCGACATGATCCGCGTGCGCGCCTTCGGCATGTACTCGTACCGCATCGCCGACGCCCGCACCTTCTTCACCGAGATCAGCGGCACGCGCGAAGTGTATACGCGCGACGAGGTGGAAGATCAATTGCGCGGCATTTTGATGTCGAGCATGGCCAGCTCCTTGGGCGGCGCGAATGTGCCCTTCCTCGACATGGCGGCCAACCAGGCGCTGATGGCGCAGGAAGTCAAGGATGGCCTGGCGCAGGCGTTTGCCCGCTATGGCGTGGGCCTCGATGAATTCAACGTGGCCAGCATCAGCCTGCCCGAGGAATTGCAGGCGGCGCTCGACGAACGCATTTCCGCCGGCATGAAGGGCGGCCTGGGCGCCGACAAGATGAGCGGCTACACGAAATTCCAGGTGGCCAACGCGATCCCGCTGGCGGCGCAGAACGAAGGCGGCATGGCCGGCATCGGCGCCGGTCTCGGCGCCGGGCTGTCGATCGGCCAGGTGATGGCGCAAAGCATGGGTGGCGCCTTGCAGCAGCCCGCCCCGGCACCGGCGGCGCCACCGGCTCCCGTGGAAGAACCGATCGAGGCGCGCCTGGAAAAGCTCAAGGGCTTGCTCGACAAGGGCCTCATTTCGCCGGCCGACTACGACGGCGCCAAGGCTGAACTGTTGAAAAAACTGATCGGCTGATTAGAGCGAAATACGACTGCATGCAAACTGTTTCCTGTCCCAGCTGCGGCGCGGAAGTCCGCTTCCGCTCGCACGCTTCCGTGCTCGCCGTGTGCGAGTACTGCCACAGCAGCATTCTCAAGGACGCCGATTCCGTCAGGGACGTGGGCAAGATGTCGGCCGTCCTGGAAGACTACTCGCCGATCCAGATCGGCACGGCCGGCGTGCACGACGGCGTGCACTTCACCGTCGTCGGCCGCATCCAGCAGCGCTACAGCGCCGGCACGTGGAACGAATGGTATCTGCTGTTCGACGATGCCAGCACGGCGTGGCTGGGCGATTCGTCCGGCCTGTACACGCTGACGCGCGAGCGCAAGACGCAGGACGCCCTGCCCGCCTTTGGCGAACTGGCGCCGGGCAAGCGCTACACGGTCTGCGGCGAGCCGTACACGGCCGCCGAGATCCGCAACGCCGAGTGCATCGCCGGCCAGGGAGAACTGCCCTTCAAGGTGGGCGCCGGCTGGCGCATCCAGGTGGCGGACTTGCGCAACTACGCCAGCTTTGTCACGCTCGACTACACGGACGGCCCGCAACCCGTCGTCTACCAGGGCGTGGCCGTCACGCTGGACGGCTTGCAGTGCCAGCTGCTGCGCGACGACGACGCCATCGCCAGGAGCGCCGGCAAGTACCGCGGCAAGCTCGATGCCCTCGACTGCCCGTCCTGCGGCAGCGGCATCCAATATGTCCCCGGCGCGGCGGCGCAGCTGGTGTGTCCCGCCTGCCACGCCCAGCTCGACGCCAGCGGCCCGGAGGCGCAGGTGCTGGCCATCGGCAAGCAGGTGCACGACAACGCCGACATCACGCTGGAGCTGGGCGCCAGCGCGAAGATCAGCAATGTCGATTTCACGGTGATCGGCATGATGCGCCGCGCCGACGATGAAGGCAGCGAATGGAATGAATACCTGCTGTACCACGCGCGCGCCGGCTTCTTCTGGCTGGTCGAGACGGACGACGGCTGGTCGCGCTCGAACGTGCTGCCGAACTGGCCCAACTGGGCGTCATTGGACGCCGATACCTGCACGCTCGATGGCGCCACGTATCGCAAGCTGTATGACTACGGCTCGCAGGTGGTGTACGCGGCGGGCGCCTTCAACTGGAAGGTGGCCGTCGGCGACAGCACGCGCGTGTTTGAATTCGAACAGGGACAGACCAAACTGGCGGCGGAACTCACCGGCGAGGAAATGACGTGGTCGCGCTCCGTCCCCGTCGCCTATGACCAGATGGCCGCCTGGTTCGGCGCCGCCTTCCATGGCGGCGCCAAGGTACACAATATCGCGCTCAGTCACCAGAGCATCGCCAAGGTCTTCATCGTCATCGTGCTGGTCTTGAATGCGATCCCCATGTTCGTCTCGTTCTCCAGCACCTTGATGTGGAGTCTGCTGGGCTGCCTGGCGCTGTTCCTCCCGGCCGTTTTTCTCGACAAGAATGCAAAGAATCCCCCATGAGTAAATACGTGATCTATGCCCTGATGGTGACGTTCTCCGTCACGACCGCCAACTGGGTGCGCATGTTCAAGGTGGCCGGCAGCGGCAGCGGCGGCAGCAGCTGGAGTTCGCGCACGGGCAGCGGCGGCGGCAGCTATGGCGGCGGCTCCAGCGGCGGCAGCCACAAATAGGCATGGCGACCACTGCGCATCTGCCCCTGGGCACCCATCTGCTGGCCGACCTGTCGGGCGTCGCGCCGGAACGCCTGCGCGACTGCGCCGCGCTCGAACGCCTGCTGCGCGACGCGGCCGTCGCGGCCGGCGCGCAAGTGCTGCACGGCCATTTCCACAGCTTTGGCCCAGGCCAGGGCGTCACGGGCGTGCTGCTGCTGGCCGAGTCGCACATCTCGCTGCATACCTGGCCCGAGGTCGGCTTTGCCGCCGTCGACATCTTCATGTGCGGCGCGGCGCGGCCGCAGCTGGCGCTGGACCTCATCAAGGATGCGCTGCAGGCGGCGCACTGCCAGCTGCAATCCGTGCGGCGCGCGCCACCGGCGTAAGCTCGCTGGTGGATCGCGTGGCGATCGCTTACACTGTCGGCTGATCCTCCAACCGTGACTCCCATGCGCCGTTCCGCCCTGCTTGCCCTGCCCCTGCTGCTACTGGTTTCCGCCTGCGACGACTACACGGCGCCCAGCCTGTACCAGGCCACCACGCCCGAGTGCAAGACGTGGACGGAAGGGTCGCGTTTCGCGCTGCCGCGCGGTATCAGCGTGTATGCCACGCCGCCCGTCACCCTGAAGGATGGCGGCACCGAGCTGGCGCTGATTTTCACCTTGCCGGTCGGTACGCAAGCCAGTTTTACGCGCCTGTCCTTCCTGCTGGAAGAACCCCACAAGCAGCCGTTCGCCGAAGCGAAGGTGCTGACCATCTACCAGCGCGGCATGAACCAGAAGGCGGAGATCGTCGACGTCATCGAAAAACTGCCCATCATGTTTGCCGCCGTCGGCAACAGCAAGGAGACCCAGTGGCGCCTGCGCCTGCAACTGCCGCGCCAGCTGCCGCAGCGCTTTGATTTATCCATGCCCGACATGCTCGTCGCCGGCAAGCGCTATCCGGTGCGCACGTTTACGTACCGCTATTTCCCCGAGCGCAGCGCTTACGGCATGTGCAGCTGAGCCACACCGTCGATTGACGGCGGCGCGCGCCGCTGGCACACTGGCGTTTTCCATCACACCTCAGGAGTAGACAACATGCGCCATTCGGATACTGCCGTGCTGTCGGCTGCCTGATCACTGTTTTCCCCTGCTGAGCCTTTTTGCTCGCAACTCCCCATACGCGTGATCGCGTAGCCGACGTTCCCCTTCTTTCGTGCCAGTCCTCGCGACTGGCGGTGCCTGCACGCGCAGGCTTCACGTCCGCACGCGGACGACAGAATCTGGAATCACGCTACCATGATCACATTCGATTTCGCGCAACTGCGCCTTATCGGGCTGCAGCAGGCCATCGCCGGCGCAGCCACCCAACTCGACGCATCCTCCCCCGCCGCGCAGCTGCTGCGCGTCAGCGCCGTGCACCGCGACAGCATCGGCGTGCACGACGGCAGCCAGGAACACCCGGCGCAGCTCCTGCCGCGCCTGCGGCACGAACTGCTGGCGCAGGACAGCGTCCTTGCCGTCGGTGACTGGGTCGCCGCCGAACCCGATGCGCACGGCGCGCTGTGGATAAAAGAGTACTTACCCCCAATCACGCAGATCGCCCGGCGCGGCAATGACGGCCGGCGGCAAGCACTTGCCAGCAATGTCGACACGGCCCTGCTGGTGATGGGACTGGACGGGGACTTCAACCCGCGCCGGCTGGAACGCTATCTGGCCATCGTGCTGGCGGCCCAGGTCAGCCCCGTGGTGGTGCTGAGCAAGGCCGACGTGGCCGACGACGTGGCCGGCAAGCTGGCGCAGCTCAGACAGCGCCTGCCGCCACACGTGCCCCTGTTTGCCATCGATACGCGCCATGCGTATGACGTGGCCATCCTGGAACCCTGGCTGGGCGCGGGCCAGACCCTGGTGCTGCTCGGTTCATCGGGCGCCGGCAAATCCAGCCTGACCAATACCCTGTGCGCCACGCAGCAGGCGACCAGCGGCGTGCGCCATGGCGACGCGCGCGGCCGACACACGACGACGGCGCGCTCCTTGCACCTGTGTTCTAGCGGCGCCTGCATCATCGACACGCCGGGCTTGCGCAGCTGGCGCGCCGACGCCGATGCGCAGACCCTGGCCGCCACGTTCGACGATATCGCGGCGCTGGCGGCGACGTGCCAGTTCCGCGATTGCCGGCATGCGAGCGAGCCCGGTTGCCGGGTCCGCGGCGCCGTCGATGCGGACCGCCTGCGCAATTATCACAAGCTGCTGCGCGACGCGCGCCGCAGCGAGGAGACGCCGCTCGAGCGCATTGCCGCGCGCGCCAAGTGGAAGACGATCTTGAAGGCGGGACTGGAAAGGGGAAAGGACAAGCGCCGCTAATTTTTGCTGAAGTGAGTTTTGCTGAAAAAAAAGGCAGCCCGCAGGCTGCCTTTTGTCGTACCGCATGCGCGCAAATTAATGCTTGCGCAGCTTCTGGATCGCTGCCAGCTGCGCAATCGCGCTGGCCAGCTCGGCTTGCGCTTGCGCGTAGTCGATGCCCGAATCCTTGTTGTGGATATTTTCTTCCGCCAACTTCTTCGCTTCCAGCGCTTTCGCTTCGTCCAGGTCGTGACCGCGGATCGCGGTATCGGCCAGGACGGTCACGGTATCCGGTTGCACTTCCAGCAGGCCGCCGGCGACGAAGACGAACTCTTCTTCAGCCTGGCCGACTACCTTGATGCGGACCGCGCCCGGACGGATGCGGGTAATCAAAGGCGTGTGGCGTGGGTAGATACCCAGCTCGCCCTGTTCACCCGGCAACGCGACGAATTCTGCTTCGCCTGAAAAAATCAGTTCTTCAGCGGAAACCACGTCAACGTGAATTGTGTGTGCCATGTGTGTCCTATCGGGTTGAAGAACCCCGCCTGGTAAGGGGCGGGGTTAGGCCCAGACTTAACTTAGTTAAGTTTCTTGGCTTTTTCGATTGCTTCTTCGATCGTGCCGACCATGTAGAACGCTTGTTCCGGCAGGTGATCGAGTTCGCCCGAAGCGATCATTTTGAAGCCCTTGATCGTGTCTTTGAGCGAAACGTATTTACCAGGCGCGCCGGTAAAGACTTCAGCGACGTGGAAAGGCTGCGACAGGAAACGCTGCATCTTACGTGCACGGGCGACCAGCAGTTTGTCTTCCGGTGCCAGCTCGTCCATACCCAGAATCGCGATAATGTCGCGCAATTCCTTGTAGCGTTGCAGGGTCGTTTGCACGGCACGCGCGGTGTCATAGTGCTCTTGACCGACGATCAAGGGATCGAGCTGACGCGAGGTCGAATCCAGCGGGTCCACGGCTGGGTAGATACCCAGGGAAGCGATGTCACGCGACAGCGCAACGGTCGAATCCAAGTGAGCAAACGTGGTAGCAGGCGACGGATCGGTGTAATCATCGGCTGGAACGTAGACGGCCTGGATCGAGGTGATCGAACCGGTCTTGGTCGACGTGATACGCTCTTGCAGACGGCCCATTTCTTCGGCCAGGGTCGGCTGGTAACCCACAGCCGACGGCATACGGCCCAGCAGTGCCGACACTTCGGTACCGGCCAGCGTGAAGCGGTAGATGTTGTCGACGAAGAACAGAACGTCCTTGCCTTCATCACGGAACGATTCAGCGATCGTCAGGCCGGTCAGCGCGACGCGCAGACGGTTACCTGGCGGTTCATTCATCTGACCGTAGACCATCGCCACTTTGGAGTTCTCCGGGTTTTCCAGATCGACCACTTTCGCGTCAGCCATCTCGTGGTAGAAGTCGTTACCTTCACGGGTACGCTCACCCACACCGGCGAACACGGACACGCCGCTGTGCGCCTTGGCGATGTTGTTAATCAGTTCCATCATGTTCACGGTCTTGCCTACGCCAGCGCCGCCGAACAGACCAACTTTACCGCCTTTTGCAAACGGGCAAACCAGGTCGATCACCTTGATGCCGGTTTCCAGCAGTTCTTGCGATGGCGACAGTTCGTCGTATGCAGGAGCGGTGCGGTGGATCGACGCGATCTGCTCGTGCGACACAGGGCCGCATTCGTCGATCGGGTTGCCCAGCACGTCCATGATGCGACCCAGGGTTGCTTTACCGACTGGCACCATGATAGGTTTGCCGGTGTTCTGGATCATCATGCCGCGACGCAGGCCATCGGACGAGCCGAGTGCAATGGTACGGACAATGCCGTCGCCCAACTGCTGTTGTACTTCCAGGGTCAGTTCCGAGCCTGCCATCTTCAAGGCATCAAATACCTTAGGCATCGCGTTGCGGGGAAACTCAACGTCCACCACAGCGCCGATACACTGAACGATTTTGCCATCAGCCATGTTCGTTCCTTCAATATAGTTAAATTCGTTTAAACCGCAGCCGCACCGGCGACGATTTCGGAGAGTTCTTTGGTAATCGCAGCTTGGCGGGTCTTGTTGTAGATCAGCTTCAATTCGCCGATCACACTACCCGCGTTGTCGCTTGCAGCTTTCATCGCGACCATCCGTGCCGATTGCTCGGACGCCAGATTCTCCGCGACTGCCTGGTACACCAGCGCTTCTACATAGCGCTCCAGCAATTCGTCGATGATGCTTTGCGCATCCGGCTCGTAGATGTAATCCCACGAGTGTGCGCTCTTGTCGGCGACCATCTTGTCGGCCGTCAATGGCAGCAACTGTTCGACCACTGGTTCCTGCTTCATCGTGTTGATGAATTTGGTGTAGCACAGGTACACTGCGTCGAGCTTGCCTGCCTGGAACTCTTCGAGCATGACCTTCACAGGTCCGATCAGTTTGTCCAGGTGGGGCGTATCACCAGTCTGAATGGCAGAAGCGACGATCTTGACGCCGATGCGATTCAAAAAACCCAAACCCTTGTTACCGATGGCAACTGCTTCAACCCGGTTGCCAGCTGCTTCCAGCTCGCGCGACTTCGACGTCACCTGGCGCAGGATGTTGGTGTTCATGCCGCCGCACAGACCCTTGTCGGTCGTGACAACGATGAAACCCACTGCCTTCGCTTGCGTACCCTGGGCAGCTGCCAGGAACGGGTGCGTGTATTCCGGATTGGCGGTCGCCAGATTGGCGGCGATATTCCGAATCTTGTCACTGTAGGGACGGGCGGCCCGCATCCGGTCTTGCGCCTTGCGCATTTTGGACGCGGCGACCATTTCCATCGCCTTGGTGATCTTCTTCGTATTCTCTACGCTCTTGATCTTGCCTCGTATCTCTTTGCTTGATGCCATGAGTCCTTACTCCTTCTGCGCGTAGGGCGGCGCCTCGCTCGAGGCGGGCGCCGCCTGGCCGCTTAATATGCGCCGGATTTCTTGAAATCAGCAATGGCCGCCGACAGAGTTGCTTCGCTGTCTTTGTCGAGTTGCTTGGTTTCTTCGATCTTGGCCAGCAGAGCAGCTTGCTTGGTCTTCATGTAAGCGTGGACACCAGCTTCGAACGACAGCACTTGCTTGACTGGCACGTCGTCCATGAAGCCTTTGTTCACCGAGAACAGCGATACGGCCATCAGCGAGATCGACAGTGGCGAGTACTGGGCTTGCTTGAGCAATTCCGTCACGCGGGCACCACGGTCCAGCTGCTTGCGGGTCGATTCATCCAGGTCCGAAGCGAACTGCGCGAACGCGGCCAGTTCACGGTACTGCGCCAAGTCGGTACGGATACCGCCGGACAGGTTTTTGATGACCTTGGTCTGGGCGGCGCCGCCGACGCGCGATACGGAAATACCGGCGTTAATGGCAGGACGGATACCGGCGTTGAACAGCGAGGTTTCCAGGAAGATCTGACCGTCGGTAATCGAAATCACGTTGGTTGGAACGAATGCGGACACGTCGCCAGCTTGCGTTTCAATGATCGGCAATGCCGTCAGGGAACCGGTCTTGCCTTTGACGGCGCCGTCGGTGAACTTCTCGACGTAGTCGGCGTTCACGCGTGCTGCGCGTTCCAGCAGGCGGCTGTGCAGGTAGAACACGTCGCCTGGGTACGCTTCGCGACCTGGTGGACGGCGCAGCAGCAGCGAGATTTGACGGTATGCAACAGCTTGTTTGGACAGATCATCGTAGACGATCAGTGCATCTTCACCGCGGTCACGGAAGTATTCGCCCATGGCGCAACCGGAGTACGGCGAGATGTATTGCATGGCGGCCGATTCCGAAGCGGAAGCGGCGACAACGATGGTGTATTCCATCGCGCCGTGCTGTTCCAGCGAGCGCACGATGTTCTTGATCGACGAGGCTTTTTGGCCAATCGCGACGTAGATACATTTCATGCCCTGGCCTTTTTGATTGATGATCGCATCAATCGCCACGGCCGACTTGCCGGTTTGACGGTCGCCGATGATCAGTTCGCGCTGGCCGCGGCCAACTGGAACCATCGCATCGATCGACTTCAGGCCGGTTTGCATTGGTTGCGAAACGGACTCACGGGCGATCACGCCCGGAGCGATTTTTTCAATCGCGGCCGTCAGTTTCGTTTCGATGGCGCCTTTGCCGTCGATCGGCTGACCCAGCGCGTTGACAACGCGGCCGAGCAGCTCAGGACCGACTGGCACTTCCAGAATGCGGCCGGTGCATTTCACCGTGTCGCCTTCGGAGATGTGCTCGTAGGCACCCAGAATCACGGCACCGACGGAGTCGCGTTCCAGATTCATTGCCAGGCCAAACGTGTTGCCTGGGAATTCCAGCATCTCGCCTTGCATCACGTCCGACAAACCGTGGATGCGGCAGATACCGTCGGCAACGGAGATAACCGTGCCTTGATTACGCACTTCAGCGCCGCCGTCAAGACCTTGGATCCGGCTCTTGATCAACTCGCTGATTTCAGATGGGTTGAGTTGCATACTAACTCCTAAAAGTGTTTCTCTCAGCTTGCGCGAGGGGTAAGGGTCTGTCTAAGCTGGCCTGCCGAAGCGCGTGTCTTACGACACCAGTGCAGCGTGCAGTTGCTGCAGCTTGGCGCGCACCGAGGTGTCGAGCACTTGGTCGCCAACAACCACGCGCACGCCGCCGAGCAGCGATGGATCCACTGTGACGGCAGGGTTGAGCTTACGACTGAATTTCTTTTCCAGCGTTGCGACCAGCTCGGCCGTTTGGCCTTCGCTCAGATCGAAAGCGCTCGTGATCTCGGCGTCAGCCGCACCTTCCACACCGTTTTTCAAGGCATGGAATTGCGCGCCGATTTCCGGCAGCAGGCTGATGCGGCCATTTTCGATCAACATGGTGACGAAGTTTTTCACTTCCTCATTGAGCGGCGATTTCAACAACGACAGGATGGTGGCGGCGACGTCGCTTTCCGAAACTTTCGGATTGCGCGCGTACGCCTGTACCTCGGGGTGGCTACCGATCTGTGCCAGTTCGGACACCAGCTCGGACCACGCCGCGAGGTTGCTTGACTCCTTACCAGCTTGGGCTACGCGGAACAAAGCTTCCGCGTAGGGACGGGCGACGGTTGCGAGTTCTGCCATGATTACAGCTCGACAGCAAGACGCTGCAACATTTCGGCGTGAGCCGTAGCGTTGACTTCACGCTTCAAGATCTGCTCGGCACCCTTGACAGCCAGGTCAGCCACCTGAGCGCGCAATTGTTCGCGTGCTTTCGACAGTTGCTGTTCGGCGTCCGACTGGGCTTGCGCAATGATACGCGCAGCTTCAGCTTGTGCATTTTGCTTGATCTCTTCAGCAACCAGCTGCGCGCGCTTTTCAGCGTCCGCAACGCGTTGCGACGCTTCTTCACGTGCACTGTTCAATGCCTCTTGCGCACGCTTTTCAGCGACAGCCATCGAAGCCTGACCTTGATCGGCCGCAGCCAATCCATCCGCGATTCGTTTGGCACGCTCATCCAGCGCTGTGTTCAGCGCTGGAAATACGAACTTCATCGAGAACCAGACCAACACCGCGAAGGTGATCATCTGGCCGATGAGCGACATATTGATGTCCATACCTTTGCTCCTAACTAAAAGTTTCTCCTAGGGTTGGAGCGAATTACTGAGCAACAGCGGTCAGAGCCGACAGGAACGGGTTAGCGAACGTGTACAGCAGAGCGATACCAACGCCGATCATCGAGATTGCATCCAGCAGACCAGCGATAACGAACAGTTTGGTTTGCAGTTGTGGCATCAGTTCTGGTTGACGTGCCGAAGCTTCCAGGAATTTGCCACCCAGGATAGCGAAGCCCAGAGCGGTGCCGATTGCGGCCAGGCCGATGATGATTGCTGCTGCCAGAACGGTCATGCTTTGTACTTGTGCGATCAGAGCTTGCATAAAATTCTCCTAAATTTAAAAACGAAAGATACTAAAAAAAACAAAATATAAAGTTGCTGATTAATGCTTCTCAACCGCAAGGCTCAGATACACAACCGTCAACGCCATAAACACAAAAGCTTGCAAAGTTACAATCAAGATATGGAAAATTGCCCATGGACCACCCAACGCCCACTGTGCCCACCAAGGCAACAACGCGATCAAGATGAAAATCAGCTCGCCGGCATACATATTGCCGAACAGTCGCAGCGACAGGGAGATCAGTTTTGCAACCAACTCAACCATTTGCAGCAAGAAATTAACTGGTGCCAACAAGATCGTGCCGATGATGCCACTTGCATGGAATGGCGCGGTAAACAATTCCTTGATCCAGCCGCCCAGGCCCTTGGCCTTGACGGAAAACGCGATAATGCACAGAACTACCGAGAACGACATCGCAAAAGTATGGTTCACGTCGGCCGTCGGCACCACGCGCAGCTTGTGCACGCCAAACCAGCTCAACACTTTCGGCAGCAGGTCAACCGGCAGGAAGTCCATCGCGTTCAACAACCAGACCCACACGAAAATCGTGATCGCCAGTGGCGCAATGATCTTGCTTTTTGCGTGGAAGGCCCCATTAATAGTCTCATTGACCATTTCCATGATCATTTCGACGAAATTTTGCAGTTTGCCAGGAACACCGGCCGTCGCACGGCGCGACGCCATGTAGAAAACAGCCAGGAAAACAAAGCCCAGGATGGCAGACACCCAGAAAGTGTCCAGGTTGAAGGCGCCATCGGCGCTTTTCAAGTGGGCCAAATGGTGGCTGATGTATTCTGTGGCGTTGGCCGGGGCAGCATGGCCCGCTTCAATAGCGTGTTCTGTGGTCATAATGAATTTAGATTTGTCGTTTCAGAGCACAACAGGCCCCAAAACCAATGATTAAACAGCGAGCAATGAAAACCAGTATGCTAAGGTTGCCACCGCGAAACCCAAGATCAGCCATAACCAGGCGGCCGACTGAAACAACACCAGTGCCAATATAAACAGCACCGCTGTAATAAATATTTTCACCATTTCCGCACGCAAGTGCGCGCGAAAAGCCGTTTTGGCGTCGCTGGAACCGCGAACGACCAGCAAGGCATACGCCAGACTGCCGGCGACGGCGATCGCACCGCCGCATGCGGCGGACCAGCCTTTCACGCTGCCCCCGAAAAACAGGGTCACAGTGGCAAAGCTGATCACGATTGCTAGCTGCAAGGCAACTACTTTGTAGACTGGCTTGGCAATACTTTGTTGTGAATCACTCAATTGCCAAGTTCCCAGAAAAATCTACACACGCAAAGACACGGGATTATAGTTGGCTTTGTTCTATAGAGTCAAACGTTGCTGCACCGCAGCAGGGCAATTGCAGCGTGAAACTGACGCTTTACCGACTATTCGCCGCCATTTGCACCACTATATGGCAAAGTCGCTTGTCTGGCCGCTTCCAGCCGTGTTATCAAGGAATCACGTGGTGCATCTGGAAAGCATGGCCAGATCGTCCACACCCGCATGCCCCCTGCCTTTGCAGCTTGCTATTTAACCACGCAGGCGGGTCAGCAAACCATCGAGCACGTCAAGATCGGCAAAATCGATCACCAATTGGCCACGTCCCTTGTTGCCCATCTTGAACACCACGGGCGTGGCCAGCGCATCGGACAGCTCTTCTTCCAGGCGCGCGATGTCGCCGGACTTTTCCTTTTGCCGCGGCTCGACCGGGTTGGCCGCTTCCTCGAGCGTGCGGGTGACGAGCTTTTCCGTTTCGCGCACCGACAGGCGCTTGGCCACGACCTGGTTGGCCAGGGTGATCTGGCTGGCCGCATCGACGGCCAGCAGCGCGCGCGCATGCCCCATGTCGATATCGCCGGCCATCAGCATGGTTTGCACGGGGCTGGCCAGGTTCATCAGGCGCAACAGGTTGGAGACGGCGCTGCGCGAGCGTCCCAGCGCAGTGGCCGCTTGCTCATGCGTAAAACTGAAATCGGCGATCAGGCGGTGGATGCCCTGCGCTTCTTCCAGCGGGTTGAGGTCTTCGCGCTGGATGTTCTCGATCAGCGCCATGGCCGCGGCGGCCAGGTCGTCGACGTCGCGTACCAGCACCGGCACTTCCGTCAGGCCCGCCAGTTGCGAGGCGCGGAAACGGCGTTCGCCGGCGATGATTTCATATTTAACAAGGCCGCTCAAGGTGTCCTGCCCGATCGGGCGCACCAGGATCGGCTGCATCAGTCCCTGCGCCTTGATCGAGGCGGCCAGTTCATTCAAGGCACCCTCGTCCATGCGCGTGCGCGGCTGGTATTTGCCGGCTTGCATTTGCGACACGGGCAAGTTCGACGGTTGATTCGTGTCCGGACTGGCAAAATCGCTGCCGCCGCCCAACAGGGCGTCGAGTCCGCGACCCAGTCCTTTTAATTTTTTCGTAGCCATGCTGTCCTAATCGTGTTTTCAGAGTAAGCGCTCACATCATAATATGCGCACGCTCGCCCCTTGTTTACATATGTTTGATGCGTTCGACCATCTCGGCGCCGAAGGCGATATAGGCCTGGGCGCCTTTCGAGCTGGGGTCGAAGGTCACGCCGGGCAAGCCATACGATGGCGCTTCGGCCAGGCGCACGTTGCGCGGGATGATGGTATTGAACACCTTGTCGCCGAAGTGCTGTTCCAGCTGGGCCGACACTTGTTGCGATAATGTCATGCGTGGATCGAACATCACGCGCAACAGGCCGATGATCTTCAAGTCCGGGTTCAGGTTGGCGTGCACCTTCTTGATGGTGTTGACCAGGTCGGACAAGCCTTCCAGCGCGTAGTACTCGCACTGCATCGGGATGATCACCCCATGCGCGGCACACAGGCCGTTCAAGGTCAGCATCGATAATGCCGGTGGGCAATCTACCAGGATGAAGTCGTATTCGCCGTCCACCTCGGCCAGCGCATCCTTCAGGCGGCGTTCGCGGTTGTCCAGCTCGACCATCTCCACTTCGGCGCCGGCCAGCTCGCGGTTCGACGGCAAGACATCGAAGCGTCCCGCTTCCGAACGCTGGCGTGCCGTTTTGACATCGGACTCGCCCAGCATGACTTCATAGGTGGACGCCTTCAGGCCGGCCTTGTTGATGCCGGCGCCCATGGTCGCATTGCCCTGCGGGTCGAGGTCGACCAGCAGCACGCGCTGGTTCAACTTGGCCAGACCGGCGGAGAGGTTGACGCTTGTTGTGGTTTTACCAACACCACCCTTTTGATTTGCTACACAAAAAATTTTGGCCATGTATCTTCTAGTTATAAAGAGATGCAACTCATCGTGTGCCCCGGCATTCCGCCGAAACAATTTATACTGTTTATTCTATTTATACGATATAAATCGTTTATATAGTTTATATTATTTATACCGCATAAACTGTTTATATGATTTATACCGTTTAATTCAGAACTCTTAAATTCTTGCTATAAAGACCAGATGACGCTCTGCATTTAGCCCTGGCACCTGGATAGGCCGCAATTGCGTCACTTGCCAGTCTGCCGGCAGTCTCTCGCGCTCGTCTGGCGGCGCCACCCCTTTCAAGGCGATGAATTGACCGCCCTCGGCCAGCACGTGATGCGACCAGTTGACGAAGTCGGACAGGTCGGCGAAGGCGCGCGAGGTGATCACGTCGAATTTCTGCGCCACTTCCAGTTGTTCCACCCGTTTCGTGTACACGGTGACGTTGGAAAGTCCCAGTTCCGCCTTCACCTGCGTCAAAAAGGCCGTCTTTTTATGCACGGTGTCGATCATCGACACCTTCATATCGGGCCGCGCGATGGCCAGCACCATGCCCGGCAGGCCGCCGCCGGCGCCCACGTCGAGCACGTTTTTCGCCTGCGCGAAGGCCGGCACGGCGGCCAGTGAATCGAGCACGTGCAGGGTCAGCATCTGCAGGGGATCGCGCACCGACGTCAGGTTGTAGACGCTATTCCATTTGGCCAGCAAGGCCAGGTAATCGAGCAGTTTTTCCGTCTGATCCGCGCTCAGGTCCAGCCCCAGCGCGGCGATGCCTTCATTCAAAATGGGGGCCAATGCGGCCCGGTCAAACTGCTTCATTCAACAACCTCGTCCTTTAAAGTGGTGGTTTGCGCGGCGCCAAAACCGCGCTTTTTCAAATGCACGAGCAGCAGCGAAATCGCCGCCGGCGTCACGCCGGAAATGCGCGAGGCCTGGCCCAGGGTTTCCGGGCGCTGCTTGTCGAGTTTTTGCCGCACTTCGACCGACAGCGCGCCGATATCGAGGTAATTAAAACCCTCGGGCAGAGCCAGGTTCTCATAGTGTTCGTGGCGCTCGATTTCCTTGCTCTGGCGCTCGATGTAGCCCGCGTATTTGAGCTGGATTTCCACCTGCTCGCGCACGGCCGCATCTTCCACACCGGGACCGGCCAGGGCCTGCCCTTCGATGCCCGTCATGCTCATCAAGGTGTCGTAGGCCACGTTCGGACGGCGCAGCAAGTCCGCCAGCGAATACTCGCGTTCGATGGCCTGGCCGACGATGCGTTCCGATTCGGCAGCCGCCAGGATGCGCGGATTGACCCACGTGGAACGCAGGCGCTCGAGCTCGCGCGCCACCGCTTCGCGCTTGGTTTCAAACGCCTGCCACTGGGCGTCGCCCACGCAGCCCAGGGCGCGGCCGATTTCCGTCAGGCGCATGTCGGCATTGTCTTCGCGCAGGCTCAAACGGTACTCGGCGCGGCTGGTGAACATGCGGTACGGTTCCTGCACGCCCTGCGTGATCAGGTCGTCGACCAGCACGCCCAGATAGGCTTCGGAGCGGCCCGGTACCCAGGCGTCCTTGTCCTGCGTCAGCAAGGCCGCATTCAGGCCCGCCAGCATGCCTTGCGCGGCCGCTTCCTCGTAGCCCGTGGTGCCGTTGATCTGGCCGGCGAAGAACAGGCCCGCGACGGCCTTCGTTTCCAGCGAGGCCTTCAAGCCGCGCGGGTCGAAATAATCGTATTCGATGGCATAGCCGGGGCGCAGGATGTGGGCGTTTTCCATGCCCTTCATCGACTGCACCAGGGCGATCTGCACGTCGAACGGCAGGCTGGTGGAGATGCCGTTCGGGTAGAACTCATGCGTCGTCAAGCCTTCCGGCTCGAGGAAGATCTGGTGCGATTCCTTGCCCGAGAAACGGTGGATCTTGTCTTCGATCGAGGGGCAGTAACGGGGGCCGACGCCCTCGATGACGCCCGTGTACATGGGGCTGCGGTCGAGGCCGGCGCGGATGATGTCATGCGTCTGCGCATTCGTGTGCGTGACCCAGCACGGCACCTGGCGCGGGTGCATGGCCGTGTTGCCCATCACGGAAAACACGGGCATCGGATCGAGATCGCCCGGCTGTTCCTGCATCACGGAAAAGTCGATCGTGCGGCCATCGATGCGCGGCGGCGTGCCCGTTTTCAAACGCCCTTGCGGCAGCTTCAATTCCTTCAAACGGGCCGACAAGGAGATGGCCGGCGGGTCGCCGGCGCGGCCGGCCGAGTAGTTATTCAAGCCCACGTGGATCTTGCCATCGAGGAAGGTACCGGCCGTCAGCACCACGGCGCGCGCCAGGAACTTCAAGCCGATCTGCGTCACGGCGCCGACGACACGGTCGCCTTCGACGATCAAATCATCGACGGCTTGCTGGAACAGCCACAGGTTAGCCTGGTTTTCCAGGCGCGTGCGGATGGCGGCCTTGTACAAAATGCGGTCGGCCTGGGCGCGCGTGGCGCGCACCGCCGGGCCTTTCGAGGAGTTCAGGATGCGGAACTGAATGCCGGACTCGTCGGTGGCAATCGCCATCGCGCCGCCCATGGCATCGACTTCCTTGACCAGGTGGCCCTTGCCAATGCCACCGATGGAAGGGTTGCACGACATCTGGCCCAGTGTCTCAATATTATGCGTGAGCAATAGCGTCTTCTGCCCCATGCGGGCCGAAGCGAGGGCCGCCTCGGTACCGGCGTGACCACCGCCGACAACGATGACGTCGAATTCTGTAGGAAATAACATGATAAATAGGTAACAGTGCAAGTAAAAATGCGGGAAGAGAGCTCCGATTATAGAGTCTTTTTGCGAGCGCAACCTTCCGAGGGCCAATTTTTGCTTAATTTTTACTCAGCAGGGGCAAGTCAACGGCGATTTCTGTTTCACGTGGAACACGCAGCGTGCCCAGGCAGAGGGCCGCGGTCGCGTGAAATGTTTGCTACAATGGCCGCATAGTCCGCCTTCGTGGTCACGCCAGTGGCCATAGCGACGATCATCCAGGAGGACGGCCTCCCCCACCATGGGAACACACCGGGACGGCCCGCTCTGTACAAGGAGCCGCCATGGCCTGGATACTTTTACTGATTGCCGGCACGCTTGAAGTCGTGTGGGCATACTCGATGAAACTCTCCGAGGGTTTCACCAAACTCACTCCCTCCGTTGTCACCGTCGTCATGATGATGGCCAGCTTCGGCTTGCTGTCGCTGGCCATGCGCACCCTGCCCCTGGGCACGGCCTACACGATCTGGACCGGCATCGGCGCCGTCGGCGCCTTCATCGTCGGCGTCGTCTTTCTGGGCGAGCAGCTCAATGCCATGCGTGTGGGCGCCGCCATCCTCATCGTGTGCGGCATCGTACTGATGAAACTGTCGTCCAGCCACTGAGAGGAACCCTCATGCTCGTCGAATCCTATTTTCCCGTCCTCCTCTTCATTCTGATCGGCATCCTGGTCGGCGTCGTGCCCATGCCGCTGGGGCGCGCACTCGGCCCGCACAAACCCGATGCGGCGACAGCTGTCGCCGCTTCTATCTGCTCCCCATCCTCTTGGGCCGTCATGGCGTTCCCGAGCATGCTGGCCATCGGCCTGGCATATGAGTGGCAACGCGGCGCGCTGACGTGGGAATAGCCCCGCTTCTGGTTTCACGTGAAACAGGCACGGGACGGGAAAGCGGAGTAAGCTGGACTTCTGTCCTCACTGTCAGGAGTCTGCATGCCCGCCTTCCAGTTCCGCACCGTGCCGCATCTGATCGTTGAAGGGGGCGCCGCCGCCCAGCTGGGCGCGCATATCGCCCATCACTTCCCATGGGTGCGCCGGGCCCTGCTCGTCACCGATGCCGGCTTTTTACGTACGGGCCTGGCCGATGCTCCTCTGCACAGCCTGCAGACGGCAGGCATCGAAGCACATATCTTTTCCGACGTGCAAGCCGATCCCCCCGAAGCCATCGTGCTGGCCGGCGTGGCCCAGGCGCAGATGTTTCACGTGGAACTGATTATCGGCCTCGGTGGCGGCAGCTCGCTGGACGTGGCCAAGCTGATCGCCGTGCTGGCGCCGGGCCACCAGGAACTGGCGCAACTGTATGGCATCGGCAATGTCCATGGACAGCGCCTGCCGCTGGTGCAATTGCCGACCACGGCCGGCACAGGCTCGGAAGTCACGCACATCGCCATCGTCACCACGGGCGCCAGCACGAAGATGGGCGTGGTGGCCCCGCAACTGTATGCGGACCTGGCCATCCTCGACGCCAGCCTGACCCTGGGCTTGCCGCCTGCGGTGACGGCCGCCACCGGCATCGACGCCATGGTGCACGCCATCGAAGCGTACACCAGCCGCCTGCTGAAAAATCCTCTGTCCGACATGCTGGCGACCCAGGCGCTGTCGCTGCTCTCCGGCCACCTCGTCACGGCGTGCCGCGATGGCGCCAACTTGCCGGCACGCCAAGCCATGCTGCTGGGCGCCATGCTGGCCGGCCAGGCATTTGCCAACGCGCCCGTGGCCGCCGTGCATGCGCTCGCCTACCCCATCGGCGGCTTGTTCCACGTGCCACACGGTTTGTCGAATGCACTGGTGTTGCCGCACGTGCTGCGCTTTAATCTGTCCCACGCTGCACCCCTGTACGCGCAGCTGGCGACCATCTTGCAACCAGGCATCACGGGCAGCGAGGAAGCGCGGGCCGTGGCCCTGATCGACGCCATGCAGGAACTCGCCCGCGCCGCCGGCATCGCCCGCACCCTGCGCGAAGTGGGCATCGCCGCCAGCGACCTGGACCGCCTGGCCGATGAAGCCATGCTGCAGACGCGCTTGCTGGCCAACAATCCCCGGCCCGTCACGCGCGGCGATGCGCGCGCCATCTATGCTGCCGCACTGTGAGCCAGCAGACGGACTCGGCCAACCCGCCCTGCGCTCCTTTGCCTTCGAGTACGCATATCAACCCATCGCCGATCTGACCACGCGCAGCATCCATGCGCACGAAACGCTGGTGCGCGGCCCCGCCGGCGAAAGCGCGATGAACCCAAGGCCACGTGACCGTGGCCTTGGGTTCCGCATCACCCGCCTAGTTGGGAATATCCACCTGCGTCCCCGTCACGCTGATGACATTGCCGGGTGCCGGCGTCGCCGCAATGGCCGGCACGTTGACGTTCGTGATCAGGGTCGACGCATCGGCGCGCGTCACCGTGCGCACCACCTGCGATGGCGGCAACGTCTGCTTGGCAGTCAGGTGCGCATACATGGCGTCCAGCGCCCGGTTCAGGTAAACATGCAGGGGCACGATCAGGGTCGGCAAGGCGCTGCTGAAGGAATCGAAGTGGTTCGCGTGGGTCACCTCGATATAGCGCAGCTGGCTATTCGCCCCCTCCACCGATGCGTTCAAGCCCACATACGCGCGCGCAGCGTGATTGACGGGAATCAGGGTGTCGCTGCGGCCGTGCACGATGATGGCCGGCTTGCCATTGAGTTTACCCGTCGCCTGTACCTCGGCCATGCCTGCCCGCACGCGCACGCTTTGAGTCGCCAGGTTACCCTGCAAGGTGGCGCCGCTGACGGCATCCTTGCCCGTCGCCAAACTGCGCAGGCACAGGAAGCCGTCGAGCGACTGGTCCGCCTGGCCGCTGGAAGGCGACACGCCGGCCGTGTAGACCTTGGCGCCGCCCACGCTGTTCTCATACACGACATTGCCGAGAATGCCGTTCTGCGCGGCAAAGCTGACCGCCTTTTGCGCCGAGGTGAAGGCGACCGGATTGCCGCCGCCATCGGTCTGCGCAAACGTGAAACCGCACACCTTGTCCGTCACGGAAAATTTTCCGTAGGCATAGGCATACGTGACGGCCACGAGGATGTTCGTGCCCGCGTGCGCGGCCTGCAGCGGATCGGAGTCCGACAACCAGCCATACGCGCGCAAGCGCTGCTTCGCGTCCGCCTGCTGCGCCGCCAGGTCGGCGCCGTTCAATAACCCCTTGCTGACGAGCGCCGTGCAGCGGCCCGCATTGCCGGCCACGGAAGCGATGCACGGCTGATACAGGGCCGCATAGGTGGCGTAGTCGAACAGCGCGCGGCCCGGATTGGCGACCAGCGCCCCGCCCTGGCGCACGCTGTAGGCGCTCGATGCGGCCGGCTGGACCTGCGGCTCGCTGACGGCCACGCCGCCGATCAAGCCCTTGCTATCCTGTTCCGCCGCCAGCAAGGCCGAGCCGGCCCCGTTGGAGATGCTGGACGCGATCGTGATGGTGTTCTTCGGCGTCAGGCGCACGATGCGCGAACTGCCGTCGCGGGCCGGTACGCCATAGCGCTCGTTCAACACATAATAGGCCATCTCGACGGCCTGCAAGGTGACCTTGCCCCAATCCTTCTCCGGGTTCTGCTGCGAGTGCGCATGCTTGAAGGCGATGCGGTTCGGGTTGGCGCCGGCCCAGGCCAGACGCTCGGCGTCACTCAAGTCCGGCGCGAAGTGCGCATTCTTGCCGGCGACCACCCTGCCCGCGCGCACGCCGTTCTGCAGGTTGACGCTGTCGTCCTCGAACACATACAGGCCGGTGCCGGAGCCCTTGTCGGCATACGCGACGGCGCAGCCCTTCTTCAAGCCCCATTCTCCGGAACTGCCGATGGCGCCGTAGATGCCGCGCGAACCGCTGGACGTGCCCGTGACGATGCAGGCGTGATCGGGATCAAAGCTGGCCGGCACCTGCACCATCAGGGTGACATTCTTCCTGCCCGTGCCATCGTCGGCGTACGCGATGTATTCACTGCCCGCGATCAGGCCTTCGCCCGCGCCCACGTTTCCGGAGGCATCGACATTCGGTCCGTACAAGGTGCCGTAGCCGCTGTTGGCGGCAATGTCGAGCACGGCGCGGTAGTTGGCGTAGATCGCATTGCGGCGCAGTTCAAGCGGCGTCGGCTGTTCCACGTTCGCATAGGCGGGCGTGGCGCCGGCCAGCCCCGTCTTGCCCAGGCCGGCCGTCAGCAGGTCGTTCGTCTTGCCGTCGTAATCGGCCCGCGTGATGCTGCCCAGGTAGGCGGGCATCTGGTTCAGTTCTTCCGGCGCATGGTTGCTGCCGCAGGCTGCCAACGCCAGCAGGGTGCACAGGCCCATGCCAGTGCCTGCGCGCGTGATCGTCGTTTGCATGGTGGTTCTCTCCGTTAAGGACACAGTGGACGCACAATGAAAAACGCCGGACGATCGGTCCGGCGTTGCTTGAAAATCAGACAGCGGCTTTGGCTGGCCTGCCGCCGAAGCGCGCGATGGCTTCGCCGACGATGCCGCGCCGGAACATCAGCACGCAGATGACGAAGATCACGCCGGTCACCATGCCCACCGATTCGCCCAGGGTGCCGAACCACTCGATGCCCGTGTGGGTGGCCAGATAGGTGCCGACATCGCCCAGCTTGTTTTCCAGCGCGATGATCAAGACGGCGCCCAGGATGGGACCGGACAAGGTGCCCATGCCGCCCACCAAGGTCATCAGCACGACCAGGCCCGACATGCCCCAGTACACGTCGGTTAACGTTTCAAAGCCCAGCACCAGGGTCTTGGTGGCGCCGGCCAGCGCGGCCAAGGAGGCCGACAGCACGATGGCCATCAGCTTGTACTTGTTGACGTCATAGCCAAGAGAAATGGCGCGCGGCTCGTTTTCCTTGATCGCCTTGAGCACCTGGCCGAACGGCGAGTGGATGGTGCGTACGATCAGGGCGAAGCCGGCGACAAAAATGGCCAGCACGACGTAGTACAGGACGGTGTCATTGCCCAGGTCTAGCGTGCCCAGCAAGGTTCCACGTGGAACACCCTGCAAGCCATCCTCGCCGCCCGTGAACGGCAGGCGCAAGGCCAGGAAGTACACCATCTGCGCCAGCGCCAGCGTGATCATCGTGAAGTAGATGCCCTGGCGGCGGATCGCCAGGCCGCCGATCACCAGGCCCAGCAAGGCGCCCGTGGCGACGCCGGCCAGCAAGCCCAATTCCGTTGGCCAACCCCAGGTGCGCAGCGCGTAGCCGGTGACATAGCCGGCGCCGCCAAAGAACGCCGCGTGGCCGAACGACAGCAAGCCGGTGTAGCCGATCAGCAAATTGAAAGCGCAGGCAAACAGCGCAAAGCACAGCAACTTCATCAGGAAGACGGGATAGCCGTAAAACGGGGCCGCCAAGGCCAGCAGCAAGGCAATGGCGTAGCCTACATTCTTATTCATCGTGGTAGCTCCAATACATGACTGATGAGGATTACTTTTCTTTGCCGAACAGGCCGGCGGGACGCAGCAGCAGCACGATGACCATCACCACGAACACCACGGTGGCCGAGCCTTCCGGATAGAACACGCGGGTCAGGCCCTCGATCACGCCCAGGCCCAGGCCCGTCAGGATAGAGCCCATGATGGAACCCATGCCGCCGATCACCACCACGGCAAACACGACGATGATCAGGTTCGAGCCCATCAGCGGCGAGACCTGGATGATGGGCGCGGCCAGCACGCCGGCAAAACCGGCCAGCGCCACGCCGAAGCCGAACGTCAACGTCACCATCAGCGGCACGTTGATGCCGAACGCTTCCACCAGTTTCGGGTTTTCCGTGCCGGCCCGCAGGTAGGCGCCCAGCTTGGTTTTTTCGATGACGAACCAGGTGGCCAGGCAGATGGAGAGCGAGGCGATCACCACCCAGGCGCGGTAGTTCGGCAGGATCATGAAACCCAGGTCGGTCGCGCCGGCCAGCGCTTCGGGCACGGCGTACGGCTGGCCCGAGACGCCATAGAAGGAGCGGAACACGCCTTCCATGATCAGGGTGATGCCAAAGGTCAGCAGCAGGCCATACAGGTGGTCGAGTTTATACAGCCAGCGCAACATGGTCTTTTCGATCAGGATACCGACCAGGCCGACGAGGATCGGGGCGATGACGAGCATGGCCCAGTAATTGATGTCGAAATAACTGAGGCCCATCCAGGCCAGGAAGGCGCCCATCATGTACATGGCGCCGTGCGAGAAATTAATAACGTTGAGCAAGCCGAAGATGACGGCCAGACCGAGGGACAACATGGCATAGAACGAGCCGTTGACGAGGCCCAGCAGCAGCTGGCTCATCATCGCAGGTAATGGAACGCCGAAAATTTCCATGGCATCACAGTATAAAAAGCACCGCCGGACGACGGTGTGGTATCAAGGGAAACACGCCGCCGCAGACGGGCGCGGCGGCGCAAGGCGAATCCTGCTGGCAAAGCGCCTGCAGGAAGGATGGCCCGCACCGGGCGGGCGATCCGTTTGACGGACTGCTACAGCGTTACTTCCACAGCGAACACTTCGATTCAGCCTTGGTCACATACGCTTGCGCACCGGGCACGGTGGCGACGACCTTGTAGTAATCCCATGGATATTTCGACTCGGATGGCTTCTTCACTTCCATCAAATACATATCGTGCACCATGCGGCCATCGGGACGCACTTCACCATTCTGGGTAAACATGTCGTTGATCTTGGTCTTTTTCAAATAAGCCATGACCTTCTCGGTGTCATCCGTTCCCAGCGCCTTGACGGCTTTCAGGTAGTTCGCCGCGGCCGAATAGTCGGCCGCCTGCAGCATCGACGGCTCCTTCTTCATCTTGGCGAAATAGCGTTTCGACCAGGCGCGCGTGTCCGCATTCAAGTCCCAGTACCAGCCATCCGTCAGGTACATGCCTTGCGTCAGGTTCAAGCCCAGCGAATGGATGTCGTTGATGAAGATCAGCAAGCCGGCCAGCTTCATCGATTTCGTCAGGCCGAACTCGTTGGCCGCCTTGATGCTGTTGATGGCGTCGCCGCCCGCATTGGCCAGGCCCAGGATCTGCGGCTTGGCGGCCTGCGCCTGCAGCAGGAAGGACGAGAAATCGGAAGCGCCCAGCGGATGCTTGACGCTGCCCAGCACCTTGCCGCCGGCCGTCTTGACGACCTCGGCGGTGTCTTTTTCCAGCGAATGGCCGAACGCGTAATCGGCCGTCATGAAATACCAGTTCTTGCCGCCCTGTTTGACGATGGTGCCGCCCGTGCCGCGCGCCAGCGCCACCGTGTCATAGGCGTAATGCACGGTGTAGGGCGTGCATTCCTCATTCGTCAGGCGCGAGGAGCCGGCGCCGATGGCGATGAAGATCTTTTTCTTTTCCGCCGCGACCTTGGCCATGGCCAGGCTGGCGCCGGAATTGGTGCCGCCGATCAGCATGTCGACGCCTTGCTGGTCGAACCATTCGCGCGCCTTCGAAGCGGCAATGTCGGCCTTGTTTTGATGGTCGGCGGAAATGAATTCCACCTTTTTGCCGGCGAGCACCACGCCGGCATCGGCGATCGCCATCTTGATGGCTTCCGCGCCGCCGAGGCCGTCGACGTCGGAGTACACGCCCGACATGTCGGAAATAAAACCGATCTTGATGGTGTCGCCCGATACCTGGGCGTGCGCGGCGCTGGACAAGCCCAGGGCGCAAAGAGTGGCGGTGGCAATGGCGATAGCGTTACGTTTCATAGTGTCTCCGTTGGGATTATTGTTTGCTATTCAGTCGATTGCTGGACAAGGACGCGTACTACATGATGACTACACGCCAAGCAACTCGGTCAATACCGGCATCTTGGCCTCCAGTTCGGATGCAGCAAAAGTCTCGACGATCTGACCGTGCTCCATCACATAAAACCGGTCCGCCAGCGGCGCGGCAAACCGGAAATTTTGTTCCACCATGACGATGGTGTAGCCCTTCGCCTTCAGGGTGGTGATCATGCGCGCCAGCCCTTGCACGATGACGGGCGCCAGGCCTTCGGAAATTTCATCGAGCAGCAGCAGGCGCGCGCCCGTGCGCAGGATGCGCGCCACGGCCAGCATCTGCTGTTCCCCGCCCGACAGGCGCGTGCCCTGGCTGTGGCGGCGTTCCTGCAGATTCGGGAACATCGCGTAGATTTCCTCCACCGACATGCCCTTCTCGCCGCTGGCCAGGGTCGGCGGCAGCAGCAGGTTTTCCTCGGTCGACAGCGAGGAGAAAATGCCGCGCTCTTCGGGACAATACCCGATGCCCAGGTGGGCGATTTTGTGCGTGGCCAAACCTATCGCTTCGACGCCATTGACTTTGATGGAACCGGTGCGTGCGCCCGTCAAGCCCATGATGGCGCGCAAGGTGGTGGTGCGCCCGGCGCCGTTGCGGCCCAGCAAAGTCACCACTTCACCCGGCTGCACTTTCAGGTTCACGTCGTGCAGGATGTGAGATTCGCCATACCAGGTGTGCAGTTGTGCAATTTCCAGCGCGGGTGCGCCGCCATTCACTTGTGTCGCCATCAATGCGCCCCTTCCAGTTCCGCGTGGGTGGTGCCCATGTACGCTTCCATCACTTGCGGATTGCGCGACACTTCCGCGTAACTGCCTTCGGCCAGCATGGCGCCGCGCTGCAGAACGGAAATCTTGTCGCAGATGCCGGAAACCACGCTCATATTGTGTTCCACCATCAAAATCGTGCGGCCGGCCGACACTTTTTTAATCAATTCCGTCACGCGGTGCACGTCTTCATGGCCCATGCCCTGCGTCGGTTCGTCGAGCAGCATCATTTCCGGCTCCATCGCCAGGGTGGTGGCAATTTCCAGCGCCCGCTTGCGCCCGTACGGCATGTCGACCGTGATGGTGTCGGCAAACTCCGTCAGGTCGACCTCGGCCAGCAAGGCCATGGCACGGTCGTTGAGCTGATTCAATGCCCGTTCGCTTTGCCAAAAGTGGAACGAGGTGCCGAGCTGGCGCTGCAAGCCGATGCGCACATTTTGCAGCACGGACAGGTGGGGGAAGACGGCGGAAATCTGGAACGAGCGGATCACGCCCATGCGCGCGATCTGGGCCGGTTTGGCGGCCGTGATATCTTTCCCATTGAACAGGATCTGTCCGGAAGTGGGGACCAGGAATTTGGTGAGCAAGTTGAAACACGTGGTCTTGCCGGCGCCGTTCGGACCGATCAAGGCGTGGATGTGGCCCCGCTCTACCTTCAGGTTCACGTCGCTCACGGCGGTGAAACCCTTGAATTCCTTGGTCAAATTTCTTGTTTCCAAGATTACGTTTGACATCGTGTCTCCTAGTTGTACTTTTTGTACTACTTAGTCATTTTTATAATACACAACTTAAATTTAACGCACAATACAGTATAACTACGGGGATTTTTCGCCAGCCCGAATGGCGCAAACTCGCACGCTTGCCCGGCTATTTCCAGGCCGCGTGTATCATTTGCGCCGCTTTTTCCGCGATCATCACGGTGGGCGAGTTGGTGTTACCAGAAGTAATGTACGGCATGATGGAGGCATCGACGACGCGTAAACCCGCCACGCCGAGCACGCGCAGTTGGCTGTCGACCACGCTCGACGCCTCGCTGGCCAGCCCCATGCGGCAGGTGCCCACCGGATGGAAGATGGTGGTGCCGATCTGGCTGGCCGCCTGCGCCAGTTCTTCCTGGCTCTGGAATTGCACGCCAGGCTTGTATTCCTGCGGCGCAAACCTACTTAACGCCGGCGCGGCGGCGATCGCCCGCGTCAGGCGCAAGGCGTCGGCCGCCACGGCGCGGTCCTGCTCGGTACTGAGATAGTTAGGGACGATCTTCGGCGCCGCATAGCTGTCGGCCGAGGCGATGTGGACGTGGCCGCGCGAAGTGGGCCGCAGATTGCAGACGCTGGCCGTAAACGCGGGAAACGCGTGCAAGGGCTCGCCGAACTTGTCGAGCGACAAGGGTTGCACGTGGTATTGCAGGTTCGGCGTGGCTTGCCGCGGGTCGGACTTGGCGAACGCGCCCAGCTGCGACGGCGCCATCGACATGGGCCCGCTCTGGAACAGCGCATATTGCAAGCCGATCTGCATCTTGCCCAGCATACTGCTGGCCATCACGTTCAAGGTTTTCACGCCGCTCACCTTGAATACCATGCGCAATTGCAGATGGTCTTGCAAATTGCCGCCCACGCCGGCGGCATCGACCACAGGCACGATGCCATGCTGCCGCAGCAAGGCGGCCGGGCCGATGCCGGACAATTGCAGCAATTGCGGCGAGCCGATGGCGCCCGCCGTCAGCAGGGTTTCGCGCCGGGCCGTCGCCTGCCACTGCGTGCCGCCGCCCGTAAACACGATGCCCGCGCAGCGCGGCCCCGTTTCCGTCGTCTCCAGCAACAGACGTTCCACGTGGCAACCCGTCATGATGGTCAGGTTCGGGCGGTGCGCTGCCGGTTTCAAAAACGCTTTCGAAGTATTCCAGCGGATGCCGCGGCGCTGGTTGACGTCGAAATACGCGCTGCCGGCGTTGTCGCCGCCATTGAAATCGCTGGTTTTCGGGATGCCGACCTGCTGCGCCGCGTCGCGGAACGCGTTCAGGATATCCCAGGATAGCCGCTGTTTTTCCACGCGCCATTCACCACCGACGCCGTGGTTTTCCGACGCGCCGCCATAGTAATCCTCGCTTTGCTTAAATAACGGCAAGACCTTGTCCCAGCGCCAGGAAGCGTCGTCCGTCAGGTCGGCCCAGTGGTCGTAATCGCCGGCCTGGCCCCGCATATAGATCATGCCGTTGATGGAAGAGCTGCCGCCGAGCACTTTTCCGCGGGGATACATCAGGCTGCGCCCGCCCAGGCCCGCGTCCGCCTGCGTGGAATACAGCCAGTCCGTGCGGGGATTGCCGATGCAATGCAGATAGCCGACGGGAATGTGGATCCACACGTAATCGTCTTTGCCGCCCGCTTCCACGAGCAGAACGTTGGCATCCTTGTCGCGCGTGAGCCGGTTGGCCAGCACGCAACCTGCCGTGCCGCCGCCCACGATGATGTAGTCGTATTCGCCTGCCGATTCCAATGAAGCTCCTTTCGGTATGCCATCAAGCTGTCGCGCGGCGTGTCTCCCCGCCGCGTCCCGCTACCAGAGTCTGTCTTTCTTCATGCATGCATGGCTGCTGAGCCGCCTTGAGATTACCACCAGTACCGGGCCAGGGCGACATTAATCGTGGTCCGCGATACGCAAGAGCGTCACGGCAAGCTCAAAAACAGGGTCTTCAAGCTGTGGATAACCATATGGATATCCACAGGTACGATATGTGCGTAAACGAAAAATTTTTTGCACGTCTTTTTTTTATCCCAAAACCGTCCCAAGCAGATACAACGCTTACTCAGCGCTTATCCGCACGCCAAGCGATTGTTTACAAGGATAAATCGGGACTTATCCACAGAACATGCCGCCGTTAACTACTATTACTATTCATGTATACGAACTTGTTAAGGTAAACCCGACAACGCGCAGTTTGCCTGCCCTTCGCGTTCAAGAAGGTTCGCCAGCCTGTCATCAAAAAAAAAGCGACGAACGGCTTTGGCTGAAAAAAAATCGAGCCAACAACTGCGCGACGAAAACCAGGATGGCCAACATCATGCGCACGGCACTGCCAAACCGCTGAGCAAAATGCAAACGTCAACAGGCCTGGGCAGACAGGCTGCCAGCAAGCTGTTCGACATCAAAAAGAGGGGGAGTTTGAGACGATTGTGGATAAGTCACTTGATATCCACAGGATGACTTGTGCGTAAACACGAACTTTTGCACAGGCCCGCATTTTATACAATTTTGCTCCTCGCGTGATACAGCGATTATGCACGCTTTATTTTGCGCGTAAACACTTGATCCTGTTGAAAAAAAGCGACTTATCCACAGAAAAAAACGCGTTTACTATTACTACTATTTTTATATATAGATCTATTGTAAACCGACAAAAAAAGCGGAAGTCGGGGGATATTTTCAAAAAGCAGGCAAAAAACCGCAAAAAAAAAGCCAACGGCGACATCGCGAGCCACTGCCAAAGCGTCTTCCAGGAATCACCTGGATGCCAAGGTTCGTGAAAGAACAACGCTCGTGCTTGCTCAACCTGGATTGCCAGGCAAGCATCAAGGCAGACAACGCACGTCAAACATGCCACGACAGCAAGAAAACGCGTGATTTTTGCTGGCCACTGTGGATAAGTGCCTGCATATCCACAGGATGAGATGTGGGAAAAGTCGATCTTTGTCCACAACTCAATTTTTATCCCAAACAAGTCCTGCGTGGATACAATGCTTGTGCGCCTACTTTTTTGTGCGCCAAGTCGATGATTCTTATACGGTATACCGACTTATCCACAAAAAAATGGCCGTTTACTATCACTACTATTTTTATGTATACATCTTTATTTAAAACACAGAGACAAACGCGGACGGTGGAAAAGTCGCCGAAACAGCTGTTTTCACCCTGTAAACCGTTTGGCAATTCAAAAACCCGGTAAAAAACTGCATGCAATCACACAAAAAAATGCGTTTGGGCATCATCAGTGCCTTGCACGAAGAACAGCAGGGACTGGTAGAAGCCATGCAAGGCCCCCAGAGGCGTTCGCACGGCATGCGCGACTACACCCTGGGGACCCTGTGGAATATCGACGCTGTGTGCGTCCTGTCGCGTCTGGGCAAGGTTGCCGCTGCCATGACAGCTTCTATCCTTGTGGAAAAGTACGGAGTTACCCACATCGTCTTCACCGGCGTGGCCGGCAGTGGGGATCAACACGTGAAAGTCGGCGATATCGTCGTGGCCGAAGCGCTGCTGCAGCACGATATGGATGCCCGACCGCTATTTCCCCGCTTCGAAGTGCCATTGACGGGACTGCAGCGTTTCGCCACGGATCTGGAACTGAGCACGCAACTGGCTGGCGCCGCGGGCGATTTCCTGCGTGACGATGTGTCCAGCGTGCTGAAGGTGGCCGATATCGAGGCATTTGGCTTGCAGCACGCACAAGTGCACCGCGGCCTGATCGCCAGCGGCGACCAGTTCATCAGCAGCGCCGCGCATATCAAGCAGCTGAAAGCCGATATCCCCGACCTGCTGGCCGTCGAAATGGAAGGCGCTGCCGTGGCGCAAGTGTGTTTTGAACTGGGCGTGCCGTTTACGGTCATGCGCACCATTTCCGACAACGCCAACGAAGAGGCGGCCGTCGACTTCATGCGTTTCGTGCAGGCCGTCGCTTCGCCGTATGCGTTGACGGTGATTCAGCAATTGTGCCAGCGCCTGGCTGGCTGATTTTTCATCCAGCGTGCATAAAAAAAGGGCAGAACCACTGGTTCTGCCCTTTTTACATGCAACAGCTGCTTAAATTCTAAACACTCAGCATCATCAGGCTGGCGTTACCGCCGGCCGCCGTCGTATTCACGCACAGCGCCCGCTCGGCGACCAGGCGCCACAGGGGCACGACACCCTCCTGCGTGGTGGCGATGGTAGCCACCAGTGCCCCTTCCCGTGCCGCCAGCAGCGGTTTGAGCTGGCCATCGAGGCAGGGCTCGATCATGGCGACCTGGAAATCATGCTGGACCGACGCCAGGCTGCTGACGACCTGGATGCGATCCTTCAGCGCGGCCGGCAGGTCGCCCGGGATCAGGTCCGGCGCTTGCGCCAGCACCAGGGCCTGGTTACCGGTGGCCAGGACTGCCGCCAGCTGGTTCATCAAGGTGCCGGAGGTGGCGGCCGCGCACAAAATCGTGCCCCGCTCGGCAAAGCTCAGGGTATTGCGCTCGCCTGTCGGGCCTGGCAAGACGATGGTGCTGCCGAGCAAGGTGGTGCGCGCGTATTCCTGCGCCAGTTGCTGCACCTGGTCGTGGCCATGCATCTTCGCCCACACGGTCAGCGCGTCGAGCGCCGGCGGCGCCTGGCGCTGGTGCTGCGCGCCGGCCGGCGCATTGCGCTGCAGGCGTTTCAGGTACAGGGGGCCGCCGGCTTTCGGTCCCGTGCCCGATTTGCCTTCGCCGCCGAACGGCTGCACGCCGACGACGGCGCCGACGATGTTGCGGTTCACATAAATATTGCCCACGTGCGCGCGCCTGGTGATGAAATCGATGGTTTCATCGATGCGCGTATGGATGCCCAGGGTCAAGCCGTAACCGCTGTCGTTGATCGATTGCACCAGTTGCGGCAGTTCGGACCGCTTGTAGCGGATCACGTGCAGCACGGGACCGAAGACTTCCTGTGTCAATTGCTCCAGCGACTTGATTTCCAGCACGGTCGGGGCGACGAACGTACCTTTGACGGTCGGTAAATCGAGCGAATAATGGTCGATGGCCATGGTTTTCATCTTGTTGATGTGCGCCAGCAGATTGCCTTGCGCTTCCGCATCGATGACGGGACCGATATCGGTGGCCAGGCGGTCAGGATTGCCAACGCGCAATTCCTGCATCGCGCCTTTCAGCATGTGGATGGTCTTGTCGGCGATTTCCGCTTGCAGGAACAGCACGCGCAAGGCCGAGCAGCGCTGGCCGGCGCTGTCGAAGGCGGACGACATCACGTCTTGCACCACTTGTTCCGGCAAGGCGGACGAATCGACGATCAGGGCATTCTGGCCACCCGTTTCGGCGATCAGGGGGATGTCGATGCCTTCGGCCACGGCGCGCGCGACCAGGTTGCGGTTGATCAATTGCGCCACTTCCGTCGAGCCCGTGAAAATCACGCCTTTCACGCGCGTGTCATTGCACAGGCCGGCGCCGACGATCTCTCCGCTGCCGGGCAAGAATTGCAGCGCGCCACGCGGCACGCCTGCCGCATGCAGCAATTGCACGGCGCGGTGGGCGATCAGCGGCGTTTGCTCGGCCGGCTTGGCCAGCACCACGTTGCCTGCCGCCAGGGCGGCGGCCAGCTGGCCCGTGAAGATGGCCAACGGGAAATTCCACGGGCTGATGCAGGTGACGGGACCAAGCGCCAGGGTGTTCGGCGCGTGTTCCACCTGCGCCGCGTAATAGCGCAGGAAGTCGACGGCTTCGCGGATTTCCGCGATCGCGTTCGGCAAGGACTTGCCCGCTTCGCGCACGGCCAGGGCCATCAGTTCGATATGGTGTTCCTCGAACAGGTCGGCCGCGCGTTGTAACGCTTGCGCGCGGACCGACGGTTCCGTGGTTTGCCAATCCATGGCATACGCGCTGGCGCTGGCCAGCGCCGTTTCCACGTCGGCCGGACCGGCTTCCATGACCTTGCCCACGACGTCGTCGTGCTGGGCCGGATTGTGCAGCATGTGCGTGGGGCCATTCAGGCTGACGGCGCCATCGATCAGCGGCGCCGCCTGCCATGTCTGCTGCTGCGCCAGGCCCGTGGCCAGGGTGCGCAAGGTATCTTCATTCGACAGGTCCAGGCCGGCCGAGTTCCTGCGTTCGCTGCCAAACATGTCCAGCGGCAGCGGAATCGACGGGTGCGGCAAGCCGCCCTGCAGGCGCGCCTGCTCGAGCGGATCGCGGATCAGGCTATCGATGGCCACGCTTTCGTCGACGATCTGGTTGACGAACGACGAGTTGGCGCCGTTCTCCAGCAGGCGGCGCACCAGGTAGGCCAGCAGGGTTTCATGCGAGCCGACGGGGGCGTAGATGCGGCACGGCTTGTCCAGGTTGTCGGGCCCGACGACCTGGTCGTACAAGGTTTCGCCCATGCCGTGCAGGCACTGGAATTCGTAGTCGGTAATGCCGTCGCGCTTCGCCCAGGTATAAATGGTCGACAGGGTTTGCGCGTTGTGCGTGGCAAATTGTGGATAGATCAGGCTGCTGGCGGCCAGCAGTTTTTGCGCGCACACGAGGTAGGAGACGTCCGTGTAGACCTTGCGCGTGTAGACGGGATAGCCTTCCTGACCATCGACTTGCGCGCGTTTGACTTCCGCATCCCAGTACGCGCCCTTCACCAGCCGCACCATGAACTTGCGGCCGCTGCGGCGCGCCAGGTCGATCAGGAAATCGATGGCGAACGGGCAGCGCTTCTGGTACGCCTGCACCACGTAGCCGATGCCGTCGAAACCGGCCAAATCCGCATCAAAGGCCAGTGCTTCCATCAGGTCGAGCGACAGTTCCAGGCGGTCCGTTTCTTCCGCATCGATGTTGAAGCCGATGTTGTACTGCTTGGCCAGCAACAGCAGCGCCTTGACCTTCGGCAGCAATTCTTCCATGACGCGGGCGCGCTGGGCGCGGCTGTAGCGCGCGTGCAGGGCCGACAGTTTCACGGAAATGCCGGGACCGTTGCGGATGCCGCGGCCGTTCGAGGCCTTGCCGATGGCATGGATCGCCGTTTCGTACGAGGCGTAGTAGTTGGCCGCATCCTGCTGCGTCAGGGCCGCCTCGCCCAGCATGTCGTACGAGTAGCGGTAGCCGCGCGTTTCATTCTCGCGGCTGTTCTTCAACGCTTCCTCGATGGTCTGGCCCGTCACGAACTGGTTGCCCAGCATGCGCATGGCCAGGTCGACACCCTTGCGTATCAGCGGTTCGCCGCCTTTGGCGATGAGCTTGGTCATCGCCGAACCGAGGCCCGATTCGCTGCTGGTACTGACCAGTTTGCCCGTGATCAGCAAGCCCCAAGTGGCGGCATTGACGAACAGCGACGGCGATTCGCCCAGATGCTTCTTCCAGTCGCCCTTGCTGATTTTGTCGGCGATCAGGCGGTCTGCCGTTTGACTGTCGGGTATACGCAACAGCGCTTCAGCCAGACACATCAACGCTACACCCTCTTCCGACGATAGCGAGAACTCGTGCATCAGTGCATCGACGCCGGACGCGCGTGTGCGTTTTTGGCGCACGTTCGAGACCAGGCGGTGGGCCAGCGCTTGTCCTTCGGCCGTCGTTTCGGTGCTGCTGGGGCGGACTTGTTGCAATAGCCACTGCACGGCGGAAACCTCGTCGCGCCTATAGGCGGCGGTGATGGCGGCGCGTGGTGGTGTCGCTTCGGGCAGGATTTCTGCCTGGAACGCAGCAAAAGGAATCGGGGTAAAAGCCGAGGGGCCTGCAGGGTGCATAAGTGCTCTTTACAAGGAAAAGGGGACGAAAACTGACGTAATTCTTGCTCTTTTTTGGTGCAAAAAAATACAGAAAGTCGGACGTTAAGATGATTCGATTGTAAAGGGGATTCTTATGGATTAATTCTGGTAATAAAGGGGGCTAGCAATAGATAGTTTTTGATGCGACAATTTAACCAAATAATATTAATTTTGGGGGTGATGGTAATGCTGGACAAGATCAGTAAGAAAATCTTGATGGAATTGCAGAGCGATGGACGCATCAGCAATGTGGAGCTGGCCGCGCGCGTGAACCTGTCGCCGGCCGCCTGCCTGGAGCGCGTGCGCAAGTTGCACGAATCCGGTTACATCATGGGCTATACGGCCCAATTGAACCCGCAGCTGCTCGACGTGTCGCTGCTGGTGTTCATCGAAGTGGTGCTCGATCGCACGACACCGGAAGTGTTCGACGCCTTCAAGCATAGCGTACAAATCATTCCAGAGGTACTGGAATGTCATATGGTCGCCGGCGGTTTCGATTACCTGGTCAAGGCGCGCGTCAAGGACATGGCCGCCTACCGCGAATTCCTGGGCAAGACGCTGTTGCAGAAAGGTGTGCGGGAAACCCACACTTATGCCGTCATGGAAGAGGTCAAGAACACCACCAAATTGCCGATTAAGTGACCCTGGTGTAGCCAGCCCGTTTTTCTGATTGAGCTATCGGAACAAATGTTGTAGGGTAGAACTACAATTCTGCTACCCGGTAGCCGCCTGAAACGCCGCGCAGACGGTAGTTCAGGGTGCAAGGTGGGCAATCGTGCCCATCCGCATACGGTGACAGCACGTCCCCCGGCGGGACGTGACGGGTTTGCGCAGCGGGGGACAAATGAAGCAGTTGCAGCATCAGCTGGTGCGTTTCTTTGTATTCACGATCCTGGCCATGGCCGTCGCCTGTTGCCTGGCCTATCTGCTGTTGCTCGCGGGCGGCGAGCATCCCTATTTGATCGCCTGCGTGGCCGCCGCCATCGGCGCCGCGCTGCTGGCCTTTGCCGGCCGTCCGCGCGGCGAGCCGGGTTTGCACCAGTTCGCCGACACGGTGGGCAACGCCATCGACGCCATCATGATAGGCGCGGCGGAAACCTCGTATTTTGTCGATTCCGTCAAACAGAAGGTGGAACTCGATGTCCGCACGGCCAGCGACATCGCCGACAGTTCCGTACAAAATGCCGCGATGACGGAAAAGATCGCCGCCAATGCGGAACGGGCCGCCCAGGTGGCGGCCGGCGTGCGCGTGGAAAGCGTGGCGGCGCGCGCCGAAGTGGATCAGGGCTTGCACCGCATCAATAACGCCCGCGAGGAAGCGCAAGGCGCCTCCAGCACCATGCTGAGCCTGCAGGAAAAATCCAAACGCATCACGGGCTTCACGGAAGCCATTTCCGATATTTCCGCGCGCACCAACCTGCTGGCGCTGAACGCCGCCATCGAGGCGGCGCGCGCCGGCGAACACGGCCGCGGTTTCGCCGTGGTGGCGGGGGAAGTGCGGCAATTGGCGCAGCGCACCAAGGAAGCCTCCGATGAAATCAGCGTGATGGTGCGCGAAATCAATGAACAGTCGGAAAAGGCCGCGCGTGGCATGCGTTCGCTGGCGACCGGCGTCACGGAGGCGGCGCGCAATGTGGAAAGCGTGCACGCCTCCCTCAGCCATATCGAACAATCGTCGGGCGAGTCCGAGGACGAGATCGGGCAAATCGCCCGCGCCTCGCGCGAACATGTCGACACGACGCAGCTGATCGCCGACGCCATCCTGCAAATCCGCGACAGCATGCTGTCGACGAATGCCGAATTGCCGCGCGCCACGCAGTCGGCCATGGCCCTGGCCGAGCGGGCCGAAGTGATCGCCGGCGCCCTCGGCGAATCGAGCGTGGCCACGCCGCACGACGAGATCCGCGAGGCGGCCCAGCGCGCCGCGCGCGAGGTGGGCAAACTGTTCGAGCAAGCCATCGCCTCGGGCCGCATCACGCGCGAAGCCCTGTTCGACCGCCACTATCGTCCCATCCCGAACACCGATCCACCCAAGCACAACACGCAGTTCGACGCGTTTACGGACAAGGTGCTGCCGGACCTGCAGGAAGGCGTGCTGGCCGCCCTGCCGCACCTGGCGTATGCGGGCGCCGTCGACAACAATGGATATTTTCCAACGCATAACAAGAAATTCTCGCAGCCGCTGACGGGCGACTACGCCACCGACATGCTGCATAACCGCACCAAGCGCATCTTCAGCGACCGCACGGGAAAGCGCTGCGGCAGCAACACCAAGCCCTTCCTGTTGCAGACGTATAAACGCGACACGGGCGAAGTCATGCACGATTTATCCGTGCCCATCCACGTCGAGGGCAAGCACTGGGGCGGTTTTAGAATCGGTTATCGCTCAAGTAACCACGCATAAAAAAAACGCCTGATGAGATATCAGGCGTTTTTTTTGTCCTATCGCAAGTCTTACTCGACGTGCGGCTTGGGCGCCACGCCGCCGCCGGCCGCCGTGGCCGTGCGCAGGGTGGGCGTGTTCATGCTTTCCAGGTGGTTGCGCAACCATTTGTGGGCGGGGCTGCGGGCGTCGCGCTCGTGCCACAGCATGTCCAGGTGGACGGCAGGCAGGGTCAAGGGCAAATCCTTGTACAGCAGCGACTCCGTCATGCCCGTCGAGGCGATCAGGTGGCGCGGCAAGACTGTTATCAGGTCGGAATTGGCGACCACGCGCCCTGCCGTGAAGAACTGGTTGACCGTCAGCAAGATGCGCCGTTCGCGGTGGATCTGCGACAGCGCTTCGTCGATCAAGCCATGCGCGCGGCCGGAAAAGCTCACCAATAAATGGTTCGCCGCGCAGTAGTTATCCAGGGTCAATTCCTTGTCGGCCAGCGGATGGCCGCGCCGCATCACGCACACATACTTGCCGGAATACAGGCGTTCGTGGCGGATGGGCGAACCGGTTTCGCTCGACAATTGCGCCGCCACGCCGGGAAAGAAGCCCACGGCCAGGTCGATATCGCCGCGCAGCAGCATGGGACGCGGTTCGCGCGTGGTCAGCGGCATCATGCGCACGTTGACGCCGGGCGCTTCCCGTTCGATCGAGCGCATCAGGGAAGGCAGCCAGAAGGCGGCCGTCGCATCGGCCATGGCCATGCGGAACGTGGCGTGGGTCTTCGACACGTCGAAGGTTTCCGGCGTGACGGCCGCTTCCAGGCTGGCCAGGGCCGAGCGCACGGACGGCCACAGCGCTTCGGCGCGCGGCGTGGGTTTCACGCCATATGCCGTGCGGATCAGCAATTCGTCACCGAGGCTCTCGCGCAGGCGTTTGATGGCGTTCGATACCGCCGGCTGCGTCATCGCCAGGTGGCCGGCTGCGCGCGTCAGGTTTTGTTCCGTCATGACGGCGTCGAAAACACGCAGCAAGTTCAGATCCAGCGTCAGAAAACTCATGGAAAGCCCAAGATAAAAGTTGAATTGATTACTTAAGAGTGTAAACCGCGCCGGGCACGAATATTTTCACTCGTAAAAAAATATTACAGTTTTCCATTCACGATTCGTATAATTGGTATCAGGAAATGGAATTAGATTTATATGTTGCACTGCACTATAGTACTGGCAAATTCTATAATGCACTGGAACAGTATGTCTACCTTCGCCTCCGCCCTGTACGCAGTATCCGCACCCGTGCTGGAGATTTCGCTGCTGAATGCCCTGCAACTCGTGCTGGTGATCGTCGCCGCGGGCGCCTTCGCCCTGCTGTTCAAGCCTTTGCTGGTGGGCATCGCGCGCGCCATGATGCTGGTGGTGCGCCCGAAGCTGAGCCGCGAAGAGCGCCTGGCGCGCCAGCAGATGCGTCAAGCGCAAGCCTTGAAGCGCACCCTGGGCAAGATGGATGGCGTGTCGCCAAGCAACGCCGCCGAATTGCGCGCCCTGTCGACGCGCGCCTGAGATCGCCTGTTGCACAGGACAAGCCGGCCTGCGCCGGCTTTTTTTACGCCCTTTACGCCCGCAGACTGCTTCAGGCCATGTCGCCCAGCAAATGCGCGCGCAACAGGGTGTCGGCCGGATGGGCGCCGATCCAGATTTTCAGCAGCGCATTGTAGAAAGCCAGGTCCGGCACCGTGTCGCCCACCTGCTTGCCGTTCAGCTTGCACAACGTCCCCTCTTCCGGCAGCCAGTCCACAGTCAGGATGTCGCCCTTTTTCAGGCCGGGCACCATGGCGAACATGGCGCCGAACTGCATCGTCTGGCTCAGCAGGCGCGTGCGGTCGGCCTGGTCGGAACTGCGCTTCAAGCCTTGCATGAATGCCTGGCCCAGCTCGTCGGAGGTGATGTCGCGCAGCATGACGATTTCCAGGCGGCGCGGCCCGGCCAGCGCCAGGATGTCGGCCAGCTGGGTTTTCTTTTCCGGCAGGTACAGCGCAATCGTGTACACCTTGAAGATGACTTTGTAGCGTACGCCGGCGCCGTTGAGTTTCAATTCGCGGCTGGCCAGCTGCACCGTGTCGTCCAGCCTGACGCCGCCCACCTCGACGGCCAGCGCCGCCTGTGCCACGGCGGCGCACAGGCAGGCGGCAGCCAGGGAGCGGCCCAAGCGGGATGTGCTGATTTGCATCTTCTGCCTCCGTGGAAACTGGGTGCTGTGGATCGGCGATCACACAGTGTAGAGCAGTTGGCAGAAGCTGGCGCCACGCAGAAGTGGCGCAGGAGAAATGCTTAAGCCTTGGCGGCAGGCAGCTCCGCCTGCAGGCGTTCGTACTTGGCCATCAATTGCTCCGGCGTTTCGCGCCAGGCGGGATTGAAGGGGATGCAGCTGACGGGGCACACTTGCTGGCATTGCGGCTCGTCAAAGTGGCCCACGCATTCGGTGCACTTGTTGGGATCGATTTCGTAGATTTCCGCGCCCATGTAGATCGCGTCATTCGGGCACTCGGGCTCGCAAATGTCGCAATTGATGCATTCGTCGGTGATCAGTAATGCCATGATTTCACTCTTACTTATTGCGATGAGGCAGCGTTGGCGGCAATCTTGTTTTGCAGCCAGCGGTTCACCGAGGGGAAGACAAACTTGGAGACGTCGCCGCCCAGCGCCGCGATTTCGCGCACGATGGTGCCCGAAATAAACTGGTACTGGTCGGACGGCGTCAGGAACATGGTTTCGACATCGGGCAGCAGATAGCGGTTCATGCCCGCCATCTGGAATTCATATTCGAAGTCGGAGACGGCGCGCAAGCCGCGCACGATGACCCGCGCTTCGTGCTTGCGCACGAAATCCTTGAGCAGACCGGAAAAGCTTTCCACTTGCACGTTCGGGTAGTGGCCGAGCACTTCGTTGGCGATTTCCAGGCGTTCGTCGAGCGAGAAAAACGGTTGCTTGTTCTTGCTGTCGGCCACACCGACGATCAGCTTGTCAAACAGACCCGATGCGCGGCGCACCAAATCTTCATGACCGCGCGTGAGCGGATCGAATGTTCCTGGATAAACGGCTACAACCATTGCGGCTCCCTGATGATGCACCAATATAGACGCGCATTATGCCTGAAATTGGTGCCCACCTTGGTGCTGCGCCTTGGGCCAGGCAGCCTTTTTGCCTCATTTATAGGCAGATTCAGGCAATTGCCGGCACTTTGTTGTAAGTTAGCAAATGATAATAAACGGTGCCCGCCTTGTCGGCGCGGATGACTTCCCACGGCGCCATCCATTCTGGCTTTTCCAGTGCGCTCGTCTCATCGAAGACGAGCGGCAAGCCCGATTCCGCATACACGATGCCGCCTTCGCTGAGCAGGTTGGCGCACAAGGGCAACACTTTCGCGAGGAAATCCTGCTGGTAGGGCGGGTCGAGGAAGATCAGGTCGAAACGCTGGCCGCGCGACGCCAGGCCTTGCGCCGTCAGCAAGGCGTCGCCGCGCAGCAGTTGCACGTTGTCAGCGCGCAATTTCGCCTTGTTCTCTTCCAGCTGGCGGATCACGGGCGTGTGCGTATCGACCATGGTGACGGAGCCAGCGCCGCGGCTGGCCGCTTCGAAGCCCAGTGCGCCGCTGCCGGCGAACAGGTCCAGCACCTGGGCGTTGGACCAGTCGCCGTCGCGCAAGTGGTTGATCCAGTTGAACACGGTTTCGCGCACGCGGTCCGGCGTCGGGCGCAGGCCCAGTGCCTGTAAAACAGGCAGCACCGAGCGCTTCCACTGGCCGCCGATGATGCGCACCTGGTTCGGTGGCGGTGCGTGGTGGACGGGGACTTTGGCGGGTTTTTTGATTTTCTTTTGCATGGGCATTTCTTCAATTCGATGGCGGCCACTATAGCATATGGCCCCCGCCCGCCCTGCCCGCGCCGCCCCGCTATTTGGGGTGCGCGGCCAGGGAATTGAAATCGTCGATCCAGCCCTGCATGCGCTTGACGGCGTGGGCCTTTTGCGCTGGCGTGGCGATCTTGATCGCCGTCAAGACCATCTGCGCCGTGCTGTCCTGGTAGGCATCGAAGAAGGCCTTGCGCTCGGAATGTTCCAGGCGCTCGAAACTGTCCTTGATCAGGGTCGTGATCAAGGCCGCGGTGGCATCCTTGCCGAGTTTTTCCTGGTGGACTTTCTTGACCAGGTTCAACACATTCTGCTGGCGCCGCATGCGTTCGTCGAGCCAGATCTCATTGTTCAGCGGACGCGCGTCGGACGCCTTGCGGATAATGGATTCCTGCTCGCTGCTGAAGCCGCCGAACCACAGTTCGAATTGCTCCATGGCTTTCTTGTAGCGCAGTTTCTGGCGCTTCTCCTGGTCGCCGCTCAGGTACTTCTTGCGGTAATCCTCATTGTTCGACTTGAACTTCTTTTCCATCTGCGCGATCTGTTCGGGCTTGAGCGAGCGCGCCAGGTCGGCCAGTTCGGGCGCCGCCTTCAGCAACAGCGCCTGCGTGCGCTGCTTGATCTCGCTGTAGTCCATCATCAGATCGGCCTGCGTGGTATTGCCTTGCAACTGCTTCTGGCCCGTGCGCAGGATTTCCACGTAATCCTTCAATTGCGTCTTGCGGTGCCAGTCGAACAGCTTGTCGATATCATCGCGTACCCAGCCCTTCTGGTCGCGGTCCAGGTCGACATACGCGTTCAGCCACCAGTACAGCACGGTATCGCCATTGTTGTAGGCCAGGCGCAAGCCGCTGCAGCCGGCCATGACAACGAGCACGATGGCCAGCACGGCATACGTAAAGCGGCTGGAAGGCGTGGAAGACGGGGCTTGCGTGTTAAAATTTTTCATATTCTTAACTTATAAAAGACGGTCTATGAACGTTGTCATTCTCGCCGCCGGTATGGGCAAACGCATGCAGTCGGCACTGCCCAAGGTATTGCACCCGTTGGCGGGCAAACCGCTGTTGTCGCACGTCATAGACACGGCGCTCGGCCTGGCGCCGTCCCGATTATGCGTGATTTACGGACATGGGGGCGCTGCGGTGCTGAAGTTGCTCGACGGCTACAAGGTGAACCCTGCCCTGGCGATCGATGCCGCCGAGCAAACGCAGCAGCTGGGTACCGGCCATGCGGTGCAGCAAGCCGTGTCCTTGCTCGATGACAAGGTGCCGACCCTGATCCTGTACGGCGACGTGCCGCTGACCAGTACCGCTTCCCTGCAACAACTGGTGCAGGCGGCGGGCAAGGACAAGCTGGCCATCTTGACCGTGGAACAGGACGATCCCTTCGGCCTGGGCCGCATCGTGCGCGAGCACGGCGCCATCGTGCGCATCGTCGAGGAAAAGGATGCCACGCCAGAAGAGCGCGCCATCAGGGAAATCAACAGCGGCATCATGGTCGCGCCCACCGTGGCCCTGAAGCAATGGCTGTCGGCCTTGTCGAATGACAATGCGCAAGGGGAATACTATCTGACCGATATCGTCGCCCAGGCCGTCGCCGATGGCGTGGCCGTCACCTCGGCCCACCCGGCCGCCGTGTGGGAAGTGGCGGGCGTCAACAGCAAGGTGCAACTGGCCCAGCTCGAACGCATTCACCAGAGCAATATCGCGCAAGCGCTGCTGGAACGTGGCGTGACCCTGCTCGATCCGGCCCGCATCGACGTACGCGGCGAACTCATTTGCGGCCGCGATGTCACCATCGACGTCGGCTGCGTGTTCGAAGGCAGAGTCGAACTGGGCGACGGCGTGCGCGTGGGCGCCAACAACGTCTTCATCAATGCCACGGTGGCGGCCGGCGCGCACATCAAGCCCTTCTGCCATATCGAGGACGCCATCGTCGGCGCCGCCTCCATCATCGGCCCCTACGCGCGCCTGCGCCCGGGCACGGTCCTGGCCGAAGACGTACATATCGGCAACTTCGTCGAAGTGAAAAACAGCCAGGTCGCCGCGCACAGCAAGGCCAATCACCTGGCCTACATCGGCGACGCCACCATCGGCTCGAAGGTTAACATCGGCGCCGGCACGATTACCTGCAACTATGACGGCGTGAACAAGTTCCGCACGGTGATTGAAGACGACGCCTTCATTGGCAGCGACAGCCAGCTGATCGCGCCCGTCACCGTCGGCAAGGGCGCCACCCTGGGCGCCGGCACGACCTTGTCGAAAGATGCGCCGGCCGGCAAGCTGACCGTCTCGCGCGCGCGCCAGGTCACCATCGACGGCTGGACGCGCCCCGTGAAAATCAAGAAGTAAGCGGCGCAGTCAGCCCTTGCACCCAGGCAGGCCGCACGGCCTGCCTTTTTCATATGTGGATAACTCTGTGGGCAAGCCACTGCACAAGTGGCGCATAAGCCTGTGTGCAAGCCTGCGCATAAGCTGTTGGCAAGTTCTTCAATATGACCGGCCATGCGCTTGCCGCTGCATTTCTTGCTGATTCCAGCGGCTTGCCAGCGATGCCATCGCGGTTTCCCGTAAATTGTGGATAAGTCTGTGCGTAAGCCTGCGGATAAGCGTTGGATAGCGTGGGTGCAAGTGGGGATAACTACCTTTTTGCCACCGCCTCCCCAGGTGTTGCTGTGGGTAAACCTGTGGAGAAACACTGCATAGCTAGTGGAAAGCTGGTGGATAAGCTTTGCATTGGATCAGATGACAGCCGGAAACCGGGCTTCCGGCTGTCGTTGCCGCATCAGAAGCGGCGATTGAGTTCGACCCACAAGCGGGCCGAACTGCGCGAGGCCAGCAGGACGGGCGTGCCGCCGATGGGTTTGGCGACGTACGCGCGGGCAGTCCACTGCTGCCCGCCTGCCCAGTTCACGCCCAGTCCGGCGCCGTGCAGGCGCGCGCCGTTCGGGCCTGGCGTCCAGTGCTGCTGGTTCACCGTCACGCGCGCGCTGTCGACGAAGGCCACGGCTTGCCATTGCCCGGCGCTGTCGCTATCGAGGTCATGCCGCCACTCCGCGCTGCCGAAATAGCCGAGGTCGCCAGCTGCCGCGCCCACGTCGTAGGCGCGCACCGTGTACGGGCCTCCCACGCTCATCTTTTCGGATGAATCGAGGTTGCTGTCCGCCCACTGCCCCGCGAAGGCCAGGTACACGGCGTTGCGCTGGTCCAGGTTTTGCAGGCGCGACAGGTTGACGTTCCATTTCGCGTAATTGCCATGGCTGCGAGCACTGAAGGCATCGTTCAGGCGCGCCAGCGGATCGCTGATGTCGAGCTTGCCAGCCGTCGCGGCCACGCTCCAGCTGGTGATGGCGCCAGCCAGGGCGGTATCGCGCACGTCGCCGCCGAGGGTGGCGCTCAAGTTGTCCAGGCGGCGGTCGCTGCGCATGGCGCTCGCGTCGATGCGGTCGCGCAACTGCACCTGGTCATATTGCAGCTGGATCGACATATTCGCATCGCGGCTGCGCAGCAGCGGATGGCGCAGCCAGCCGCTGGCGACCTGCGCCGTGCCATGCGCCTGCAGCGGGCGCATGGCGCCTTCCAGGCGGTAGCGCAGGGCGGACATGGCCGCTCCGGCGCGCGTGCCGGAACCGTTCAGCAGCAGGTCATAGCCGAGACGCGCATACGACATGCCCTTGCCCGAAGTGAGCACGCTGGCGCTGGCCACGTCGCCCTGGTGCAGCGGGTTGTACAGGTACACGGTGGCGCCAAGGCGGGCGCGGCCCGTGTAACGGTTGCCATTGTTGTCGAGGAAGGCAGTGCCGGCCGCGCGAGGACCGGACCAGGCATCGACCAGCAGGTCGGAGCTGCCGACCTCGGCGCCTGGCTTGAGCGTGGCCGTGATGGCGACATTGGGAACGTCGGACAGCAGCAGCAGGCTGCGGTCGAGTTCCGCCTGGCCGATGGTCTGCCCCGTTTGCAGCGGCGCCAGGGTGGCGTTCAGCAAGGCATCGCTGACATCGCTGCGGTTGTCGATGCCGACCTTGCCATAGCGCGCTTCGAGTACGTCGATGCGCACGATGCCCTGGCGGATGGTCTGGGCGGGCACGATGGCGCGCGCCAGCGGATAGCCATTGACGCGGTAATGGCTGGTGATGCGGGCGGCCAGTTCTCCCAGCTGCTCCAAGGTCAGCGTGGTGCCGCGGGCATCGGCCACCAGCGCCTGCAAGGTGGACGTGTCGAATGCGCTGTTGCCGGCGATGTCGATCTGCGTAACGAGAAAGGGCGCGCTGGCGGGCAGCGGCGCCCCCTCCTTCTGTTCGATGCGCAGCGCTGGTGCGCTGGAGGGCGCGTTGGCGGGCGTGGCCGGCTGCAACTGGCGCAGGATGGCGCCTGCGTCGGGTACCACCGGGGTGGTTTGGGCGGCGGCGCATGGCGCAAAGGCCAGCAGCAGCAGGGTCAGCAATGGTTGTTGCATCAGGTGTCGCGGAGTCGATGAATAAGTCATGGTGTTATTGATTTACGTTGAGCATGTTGGCGGGCAGCTTGACGCCGCCCAGGACGACTTGCAGGGCCGGGCCGCGGCTGCCGATCTGCATGGTGGTGTTTGGCATGGCATTGCCTGCGGCGGCCGTCTCGGCTGGCGCATCGGATTGCGTGACGGTGATGGTCGGCGCGGCGGCCAGCGTGCCGGGACGCGTGTCGGCAAAGCTGCCCAGCACTTGCGCCTGCAACTGCACCACGGCTGCCTGGGCCGGTGGCGGCAGGCTGGCGGATTGCAAGGTCAGCGCGTGGGCATTGGCGTCGGCTTGCGCGAAGACATAGTCGGTCGAGCTCAGGCCGCTACCGTTGATGGCGTAGCTGCCGGCCGGGCTGCTGGCCGTGGCCGGACTGGTCCAGGCCAGGCTGCCGCTGGTGGCGTCCGCCAGGCTATCGTTGCCGAGCAGGCCGCTGACACTGCCGCGCAAGCCCTCGGGCATGCGGCCACCCGTCAAGGTCACGGGGGCGGCCGTGTAGAGCAAAGTGGCCTTGGCGATGTCGGCCGTGACGCTGCCTGGCTGCACGAGCTCATAGTTGGCCGCGTCGGCGCCCTGCAGGCTGAAGCCGCCGAGGATGACGGTCTTGCCGCTGCCGGCGTGCTTGTCGGCAAATGCCGCGTTGCCGCCCGTCACGCCGAGCCGGTCGCCGCCCAGCGCCAGCACCGTGGCCTTGCCCGTCAGGGTGGCTTGGGTCGTTGCGTCGTAGACTTTGTTGGCCGCGCCGACGCCCGTCACCACCACGCTGGCCTTGGCGATATCGGCCGTGATGTTGCCTGGCTGCACCAGCTCATAGTTGGCCGCGTCGGCGCCCTGCAGGCTGAAGCCGCCGAGG
>NZ_JAFLJN010000089.1:0-414 GCF_018682595.1 Janthinobacterium sp. JC611 | reverse complement strand
GTCGGGAGGGAAGCGGATGGGGGCCGGCGATGCGTCCTGGTCGGATGCGGAACGGAGCAATCCGGTCCGCCGATCGATTCGGGGCGTGGACCGACGCGGATTACGGTGGCGGCCTAAGCCCGGGCTTTTGATACGCTTGTGGAGACGTCGCTGCCGTGATCGTGGTCTGCAGCACGCGCCTAACGGCGTGCCTCGGCATCAGCGTGCTCCGGGCGTCGGCCTGTGGGCTCCCCATTCGACCCGTCTTGTAACACGGACCAAGGAGTCTGACATGTGTGCGAGTCAACGGGTGAGTAAACCCGTAAGGCGCAAGGAAGCTGATTGGCGGGATCCCTCGCGGGTGCACCGCCGACCGACCTTGATCTTCTGAGAAGGGTTCGAGTGTGAGCATGCCTGTCGGGACCCGAAAGATGG
>NZ_JAFLJN010000019.1:0-6470 GCF_018682595.1 Janthinobacterium sp. JC611 | reverse complement strand
GGGGCCAGGGTCAGGTCCGCCATTCGTACACGATCTCAGCCTTGGCCGTCGCGATCTACGGCAAGTTGCGCTTTATTAAATGCCGATACGGCCCGACTGACCGTCCTGCTTGACACGTGAAAAGCGGCGGCGATGTGGGACATGGTAAAAGCGGTTGACAGATAAGCGCGTGCCATGGCCTCGTCTCTGTTGCTATAGATGGCTTGATATTGCGCTAGTGATAGCGCGACAGCGCGGCGTTGCTGCCTTGGCGTATCTCTGAATGCTGCGGAACGCTGCGATTGCTGATGTGCCGAAACGAAGGCGTCATCGCCCAGAATAATCTGGTGACAGGTGCGAGCGAGCGGACTTTTCTCGCCCATCCCGGCGGCGACAAACCGGCAGTACGCAGGGATGGCCTCGTCGCGCGTAGCGCCAAACTGGCTCAAGAGCCAGACACGTGCCAACCAGCATGGAGGTGCCGCATCGTCCAAAACGTAGTGATGGCTGCTCCAGTACCATTCATCGGGTGATACGACCATGTGCGCCCGGACTGGATTCAGGACGATGTAGCGGGCCACTTCCAACAGATAGTTTTCTTTCTGCACCAAAATAGCTTTGTAGCGACCTTGCAATACGTGTCCAACAAGCTTATGGCGCCGGTTGAAATACTGAGTATAAACGCCATTCAGCTGGCGCATGCCCTGCGACAGATTAGCCTCGACCGTTTCAACGAGCAGATGATAATGATTGGTCATCTGGCAAAAGCTATGCACGATAAAATGGTGCCGCTCACAAACCAGGGCAAGCACTTCTTGCCAGGCTAGGCGATCGGTATCGTCCCGGTAAATGGCGCCGCGCCGGTCGCCGCGCGCAGTAACGTGGTAGAGGGCGCCGGCGAATTCAAGTCGTAGTGGTCGCGTCATGCGTTAGACGATACCTGAGCTATGCGCATTGGCACTGAGATTGCGTAGAGCTTTGGAAATAGATATGGCTGAGGCCGTGTCGGAATGGCGGACCTGACCCCGTTTCCATAACGTCGATATCCAGACGAAGAAGTCGATACAAGAGATATTGAAAGCTGACAATAGCATGCCTTTGGTGTCGGTTCCGGGGGACCAAGTCACCTTACTTGAAAAAGCACCGACTCGGCCGAGTAATGACCTGATGGCCTACATTACTGCCAACACTGGTGGCAATGCTAGCCCTTATGTCTTGACGCCCGGCCGGACGTATGTAACGGGCTCATCTCCGCCCGCAGCACCTGAGGGCACAAAGCGCGTGACCATTACTGTCGACGGAGCAGTATACTTCCCCCTTGTCGCTCCGTGCCCAGCGGTTAGCTGCACCAATGGTGACCCTATTGCTAATGCTATACCGGATGCGGGCACCAAGGCTTACAATGAAGCTGTTGCGCGTAAGACTGAGAGGGAAGTTGAAATTTTTACGTCGGTACTTGGCTTAGGCGGCGCAGCTATTCGTGGAGCAGGTGCCATTGTCAATTTAGCGACGAAGACAAGTGCTGTGGCACGGGTTGTTGAGGTTGCTGAGGCAAGTAGTTCAGGCGCAAAACTGTCGTTCGATACTTCATTGAATACAGTCGATAAGGCATGGAGCGTTAGAACGGGTGAAATTCTGGCGGAAGATTCTGTTGCTAGAGCATCTTATGCACGACTTCAAAGGCAAGGGACTGATGTTAAATTCGTCAACGATCCACATATGCCTGAAATGGGATTGTTCGATCCTTATTCGAACGTCGTTACTGTAAATATGCTCAGGCATTCATCTGCCGAAGAAGCGGCATCAACTGTTGTTCACGAGGCACTGCATCAGAATAGATTTTTCCAAAGCGGTGTGGCCCCGGGAACGCAATTTGAAGAGTATCTGGCATTTAGGAACGAGTTCCTGTTCCAGAACGTTAGGCGACCGACATTTATGGAGCGCCAACAGATCATTAACGACGTAGTAAAGCCTTTGTACCCGCAATTGCCAAGCGGGAACTTGCCAACACTTGGAGGGAAATAATTGTGAAGCCAATTAATGTGATGACTGATAAAGTATCAGCAGTGCGAGCACTTCGAATATTCGAAGGCGGGCAGCACTTAAGCTGCCCAGTTTGCGATGTCGTGCTTGATTCCATTCCGGCTGGTGTTGCACCAGGGACTGGGCGCATATCGGGGCTAGTCTGCCCAGTAGATAATAAGCACTACCTAATTTATGGTGACGATGCGGATGTAATGAAAAAAGCTCGTGAAGGTTTGCGGCGGATCGCTGGTAAACAGGACTGAGGAAAATCGGGATGTAGTAAGGTTACCCACTGAATTCGGAAAAAATAGCACGCTAAAAATTTTCCCGGATTGCCAGCTATTTTGAGAGATTAGGGCCAGCAAAGGAACGCATTCACTTTAGGGTCGAGGTCAAGTCCAGCATTAGTACACGATCTCAGCCTTGGTCGTCTCGATCTACAGCCAGTTGCGCTTTATTAAATGCCGATACGGCTCGACTGACTGTCTTGCTCGAGACGTGAAAAGCGGCGGCGATATGGGACATGGTAAAAGCGGTAGACAGATAAGCGCGTGCCATTGCCTCGTCTCTGTCGCTATAGCGGGCCTGATATTGAGCGAGTGACAGTGTGACTGCGCGGCGCTGCTGCCTTGGCGTATCTTTGAATGCATTGGACCGCTGCGATTGCTGATGTGCCGAAACGAAGGCGTCATCGCCCAGTAGCATCTGGTGGCAGGTATGGATGAGCGGACTAGTTTCACCCATCCCGGCCGCGACAAACCGAGAATAGTTGGCGACCGCCTCGTCGTGCGTGGCGCCAAATTGGCTCAAGAGCCAGTCCCGTGTCAACCAGCATGGAGACACTGCTTCGTCCAAAACGTAGTGATGGCTGCTCCAGTACCAGTCGTCGGGTGATGCCACCATGTGCGCCTGGACTGGGTTCAAGACGATGTAGCGGGCCAATTCCAACAGATAATTTTCTTGCTGCACCAAGATGGCTTTGTAGCGGCCTTGCAATACGTGTCCGACAAGCTGGTGGCGTCGATTGAAATGCTGGGTATATAAGCCGTTCAGTTGACGCATGCCCTGTGACAGATTTGCCTCGACCGTTTCAACGAGCAGATGATAATGATTGCCCATTTGGCAAAAGCTATGCACGACAAAATGGTGCCGCTCGCATACCAAGGCAAGCACTTTTTGCCAGGCAAGGCGATCAGTATCGTCCCGGTAAATGGCGCCGCGCCGGTCGCCGCGCGAAGTAACGTGATAGAGGGCACCGACGAACTCAAGTCGTAGTGGTCGCGTCATGCGGTAGACGATACCTGAGCTATATACATCGGCACTGAGATTGCGCAGAGGTTTGAATGTCGGAATGGCTGAGGCCGTGTCGGAATGGCGGACCTGACCCCGTCTCCATGCTGACAAGAAAATGAAAGATGCCAGAGATGCGGGCGATCTGGCGGAGGCCGCGAAATGGGAGGAAGGCGGGGTTTATCGTGTTGCTGCGCATACGGCGGCCGGTGCACTTGCGGGAGGTGTCGGTGGCGCACTTGGGGCCGGAGCCAGCGCTGCCGCCATGCCCAAGATCGGTGAGATGATCGACGGTATGGATTTGCCTGAGCCCGTCAAACAGGCTTTGGGTGCGGCGGCAGCCACGTCGATTGGCGCTGCTGCTGGTGGTGTAGCAGGCGCGGCGACGGCATTTAATACCGATGTCAATAACCGGATGCTGCATCCGGGTGATCGTCAGAAAGCAAAGGCCTTAGCTGAATTAAGCAAGGGTAAATATACCGAAAAGCAAATATTGGACGCTATGCGCTATTCGGGGTTGCGAGACGAGGCAGGCAATATTGTTGTTACTGAAAATACACAGGAAACCTTCGTTAGGAACGTCGATATCAAAACGGGAAAGACGATACAAGAGACGTTAGCGGCTGACAATACTATGTCTTTGGTGTCTGTTCCCGGGGACCAAGTCACCTTACTTGAAAAAGCGCCAACTCGGCCGAGTAATGACTTGATGGCCTACATTACTGCCAATACTGGTGGTAAGTCCAGCCCCTATGTATTGACACCTAGACCCACCTATGTAACGAACCAGTCCTTGCCAACGGCACCTGAAGGTACGAAGCGCGTGACCATGACTGTCGAGGGAGCGGTATACTTCCCCCTTGTCGCTCCGTGTCCAGCGGTTAGCTGCACCAATGGTGATCCTATTGCTAATGCCATACCAGATGCAGGAACCAAAGCTTACAATGAAGCTGTTGCACGTAAAACCGAGAAGGAAGTTGAAATTTTTACGGCGGTACTTGGCTTAGGCGGCGCAGCTATTCGTGGAGCAGGTGCCATTGTCAATTTAGCGACGAAGACAAGTGCTGTGGCACGGGGGGCCGAGCTTGCGGGATTAAGTAGCGTAAACGCGGCAGCAGCGGATGGATTTGCTCCGTTTAGAAGTAAGTTGGGATTTGACTTTGAAACCAATCTAACTCCTACACCCAATGGATCGTTTATTTCTCTTTCTTCACGCCAAGTAGTCTTAGAGGATGGATCAATTGTCTTGCAAAAGAGCGGCGCACCGGCCAGTGAATTTAGGGGCACTTTTAACTCAAAGACTGGGAACCTAAATGTCGACTGGATGGGTAGTGCGCAACAGGGGAACGGCCTCGGGACGGAAATGATGTCCCGTGCGGTTGAGAACATTGGACCTTCCAACGTAAGATCAATATCGGGTAGATTGGATGAGTTGAATAAGAGTTTATTTAATGAGTATTATAATGAAATTGGATATGATATTACGCAGTCGATATCAAAAATACCGGCCGGAAAAATACGAAAATCAATAGGCTATGGCGATTTGCAATATTCGAATGGAGTTATAACGGGAAGCAAGAAATGAAAACAGAGAGCATGGTAAAAGAAGAATTGATAGGCAAATTATTGAAAATTGATGGCTCTATGGAATTGTATAAATTGCTGATGGGTATTTCTGATTTTAATCTTGAGAGAGCTAATGTTGATTACTCTTTGGGGGAGGCTAAGTTAATTTCAGCAGCAAGAAATCATTTGTCATTTGTGGCAAAATTTGGAAATAAAGAATCTCACGTAATTGATGGTGAGAAACACTATTTTTCTTATCCTGATAAATTCAATGAATGGATTCAGGCAGGTGCTCCGGGGATTTTTATTGAAGAACTGGAGCTCTGTTTGAGTACTAAAGGCAGTAGCTTCGGCAAGTAATGTAACGGTGGGCGAGATGGCAAACTCGATAGCAACATTCCCAACACCAGTAGCATGGTGGGGTCAGGTCCGCCATTCGTACACGATCTCAGCCTTGGCCTTCGCAATCTGCAGCAAGTTACGCTTTATGAAATGCCGATATGGCCCGGCTGACTGTCCTGCTCGAGACATGAAAAGCGGCGGCGATGTGGGACATGGTAAAAGCGGTTGAGAGATAGGCGCGTGCAATAGCCTCGTCTCTGTCGCTTTAGCGGACCTGATATGGCGTCAATGACAGAGTGACAGCGTGGCGCTGAGGATCGGCGTATCCTTAAATTTATCGGAGCGCTTCGATTGCAGCTGTGCTGAAATGAAGGCGTTCTCGCCCAGAAGAATCGGATGACAGGTGCTAGCAAGCGGACTGGTGTCTTCCATCTCGGCCGCGACAAACCGGCAGTAGCGGATTTTGCAGGTGAGGGTATTTTTGAGGGTATCGGTACCTGAATGGTTTGGAAAGCGCTGAAAAATCAAGCGCTTAGCCACCTCATTGACCATCGAGTGGGAATAATCTCCCGTCCGGCACCGTAAGGTAACGCCGGGTCAATGAAGCAGCTAAGCCCCTGATTTTTCAGGGGCTTTTTTTATTTTGTCTGGCAAACGCAAGCAACCGAGGGCAGAGCCAAGCACGTTTTTTTGTGGGTATTTTTGCGGGTATCAAATGTGCTGAAATGTGAATTTAACATTTGGTTCTTCTTGCTGTTTTGTCACGTGAGGGTATTTTTGAGGGTATTTTTTGTTTTAAATGGTTGATTTTAAAGGAATTTTTCCATCTTTTTTACGCTCTCCATAGTGAGGGTATCGGCAGCCCGAGATGGGATAACGATTTCACTTTTTTTCGCGCTAAGTGATTGATTGTTTGAAATGAATCGGCTGCCAGTACAGACTTGTGTAGGAGTGGGAGGTGACCATGTTGACCGATACGAAACTGAAAAACCTGAAACCTGCTACGAAAGCCTATAAGGTGCCGGATCGTGACGGTATGTATGCGACGGTCCTGCCCACTGGCACCATCTCGTTTCGCTATAACTACCGCGTCAATGGCCGTAATGAAATCTTGGTGCTCGGACGGTACGGTGACGGTGGCTTGAGCTTGCAGGAGGCAAGGGAGCGCCTGGAGCAAGCCAAGAAAGCGCAATCGGAAGGCAAGTCGCGAGCCTGTAAGAATTTCTGTGTGAAACGGGGTCATGAAATAATACCGAAAAGGATGTTCC
>NZ_JAFLJN010000088.1:0-365 GCF_018682595.1 Janthinobacterium sp. JC611 | reverse complement strand
GATCGGACAGGCTTTGTTGAGCTTGATCAGGAAGTCGGTGCTACTACTGTCGGACTGGTCGGCATAGATCTCCATGAAGACCCAGCGCGTGGCGCGGTCGATGGCGACGAACAGATAACGGCGTTCGGTTTCGTCAGGCATCTGCGGCAAGTACTTGATATCCATATGTAAAAAGCCGGGCTCGTAGTCCTTGAACGACTTTTTGGTGACGGGCTGATCGGTTTCCCGGGCGGCCAGTTCAAGCAGGCTGGAGACACCATGGCGACGCAGGCAGCGCCCCAGGGCGGCGCGCGAAAGCGCTGGATTGACGAACTCGCGGGCCACCGCCAGCAGGTCGTCGGTGGGCAGCAGCAGCGTGGTGCGCA
>NZ_JAFLJN010000018.1:0-14605 GCF_018682595.1 Janthinobacterium sp. JC611 | reverse complement strand
CTTTAGCAGCAGGAAAAAAGACCCGGAAACGGGCGACCGGATTCCCAGCGGCAAGCACGCGTTTGACATGCTATGCAAGCAACTGGCGATCGAACATCGCCTGATCCCGCCACGTCATCCGCAGACCAACGGCATGGTGGAACGCTTCAACGGCCGCATCAGCGAGGTCGTCAACCAGACCCGCTTCGCGTCCAGGGCCGAGCTCGAATCAACACTGCGCAATTACCTGAAAATCTATAACCACAACATCCCGCAGCGTGCTCTCAACAACGAAACGCCGATTCAGGCAATGAAGAAATGGCAGGCGAAAAAGCCGGAATTATTTGTTAAACGTGTTTATAACCAGGCGGGTCTTGACACGTAGCGGCTCTGTCGCATTGGCGACGCGGCCGCAGCCTCGGGTAAGGTGCACCATCGAAGCTTTGGGGGCACGGCATGCTCCATTTTAACGGAATCCGTTTCTCGCTCGACGTCATTTTGGCCTATATTCGATGGTATGCGTCCTATCTGCTGAGCTACCGGCACATCGAGGAAATGCTGGAGGAGCAAGGCGTATCGGTCGTCCATTCATCGATCGACCGGTGGGGTAAGGCATGACATATAACCCGATCCATATCGGCGCGTACCAATCAGCGAAAACGGGCAGTGCGAGCGCACCAAGGGAACGCGACCAGAACGATGCGTTGCAGTACCGATCAACATTCAAACGTCAGCACCGGCTGTGGCAGCCAGAGCCAAACCGCTGGCACCGTCAACGTATCAAGTCAAAGCCGGCGGCCCTCAATACCTCATCCTTCGCCGGCAGTGATAGGTAGGGGAGGTCAACTTTTTCTTGCGCGCGGTAGGAGTCTCTGCAGGGCAGGGGATAGCAAGGTCAGCCCCGATCTCGTCGTTGGATCCGGCTGCTACGAGATCGCACGCCAGGACCCTGGCAGGACGCCCCGGCCCTAACACGATCCATCGAGTTTTCATCTTTCAAGAACCATGGATCAGGAAAGCCTAAGCGACTGGCGGCGATTCAATGGCACCGTCCGCTTCCGCCCCAAAGCGGACCCCCACGCGTCCGCAAATACCCCTGCATCGGCACCTGCTTTAGCCAGTAGTTACGATAAGGTATGAGCTTCTACACCTTCTGCTTCGCACCGCAGATTATGTAGTCTCTGAACAAGAGGATGTTCGGTAATTGGGTTCAAGATGGCTAGCCGACGCTTGCCGTAACGAGCGTCGATGATCGCTAAACCCCGAACGACTGGATTGTTGTGATCCAACATTTCCTCAACCGTCAGGCTAAGACTGCAGAACAAATCCTTGTTCATCTGCTCCAGAAGAAACAGCCCGCTAGCGTCCATGACAGGCCAAGCCAACTCGTATGCCTGTGCGGGCGTTGACCCATCAGCGCGATTCTTCGCGGTCAAGGCTGCAAGCGATGACAAATAGCTTAGCGACCCAGTGCTAAAGATTCGGCTACCCTGAAAACTTATCCAGAACTCTCCTTCTTCGTCATGAGAATGGCGATATCGTGTCTGGTTGAGATCAATGCTCGCCACAACGCTCTTTGCGATGCGATCGTGTAGCTGCTTCTTAAGTTGCGACCATCGCATGCTGTCTCGATTCTTTCATTATTACACCGTGATTCATGTACCACGAAGGTCCGCTCCTGGCCGGTTGCCGTCGTTGGCAGGTTCCGCCCGCGGGTTCAATCGATCAACGCAACACTTTAACTTAAATGCATCGTTGCAGAGCGGAAATGATGAGAAAGAGAACTCGAATCGATTGCGCCGCGACCCGCGAAACCCGGGATCGACGTTGAGGTTTAGCCACGGAAGCGTGCATGGAGAACTTCACCGAAGCTCAGGCAGCTCTTGCTTGATCGCGGAATGAGTCTCTGCAGGGCAGGGGAGATAGACAGGCCAGTCCTGATCTCGTCGTTGGATCAGGCAGCTACGAGATCGCACACCAGGAGTCTGGCAGAACCGGTGAGCGATCAAACACGTTGTTCGTGCGCAAAGGATCGGTTGCCCAACGTCCTTAAGGTACTATTTTTCCCCTTCTCCTGTTCGCCGCTCATTGCGCAGTGTCAACGTCGCCGCATTGCATCCAAGCAAGAATGGCCCTTGGTCGTTGCTGGGGGGATTCGGATGGGAACAGGCAATGCGTGGCGCGTGTGGTTCGATCTCAGACGTAAAGAGGATGAGCTGAAGTGGGGTGGCCGCTATGGTGGTTCTGGCCAGTCCTACGACAGCATGGGGCGGTCGGCCGACGCCTCCCGCACCGGATGGGGTTACGAGCAGATGGGGCGGGTAGAGCGCGTGCGCCAGGCGCTGGCCGACTCGGGGCCGTCGGCGCAGCACATGATCGCTCGAGAACTCTCCGGCATCAACCTGTCCTCGATTTGGAGCATCCTCATGGCGGTGTGCGAGGACATCGCCCTGTATTACGGGGGATCGGTGATCGCGGGCGGGTTGATCGGAGGTATCGGCGGGTCCTTGCTGGGCGGCGTCGGTGCTGTGCCAGGCGCTGCTGCCGGCGCTGCTGTCGGCAGTTATGCGGGCAGCGCAGTGCTGTCGCTGCTGGGCCTGAAATCGCTGGTGGAAGGCGTGGCCCAGTCCGTTCCCCAAGCGCTGGAGTATTACGAAAAGGGTTTCCGTGAGGCGTGGGGGCCGACCAGGCAGGACCGGCTGTCGCATTACGGCATGGCAGGGGGTAGCCCCTCGTCGGGGGCGTTCTACCTGGCTCATGGCCATGTCATCATGATCACCACCATCCTTTCCGTACTGCTGGCTTACGTCACCAGGGGCAAGGGCGGCAAGGCGGCGGCGCTGAAGGAGATCAGCAAGAGCCCGCGCCTTGGGCCGAAAGTAGCGCAATGGGTCGAGCAGAACGAGGGTAAGCTGAACAGCCTTCCCCAATTGCGGTCACCCGGCGGCGGGGGCATGGGCCACGGGGAGCCACCATCACCACCGCGCCGACGCGGCCCAGAGCGGGAGCCGGAGTCCCCCCGGCCCAATGGCATGCCGAAGAAGACAGTGCCATGCTTTAAGACCAACGGACTGCCACAAGGCGGCGTGCCGGAGTTTGACCGCCAACTCGCAGGCCAAGAGGCTGGCATCAATAGCATGACGGTTGCTGAGTATATCAAAGGGCGTGAGGCATTTACGGCCGGCACTTCGGTGCGGGATCTGAACGTGGCGCGAAATGCGAGGGTGGGCTATCAAAATTTGTTGCAGAAAGATGCGTTAGATAGCCTTCGTGAAAAAGGAATGTCTTTCTCGGATGCAAAGGTTGAATCTGCCGCAATAGCTGCCGATAAAATGAAAACGTTGGCAGCATTACATAACCCGGACATGGTAGCCGCAGGGAAGGATAAAATTGGCGACTTCGGCGATCGGAATATCAATTCACGCATCGGTGCGCAATGGAATAAAGGGCAACGCTTGGTTGAACTGGACAGGGCGGCAAACGCAGTTCCAGAAGCCATGCGTGGTAATAAAATGAATGCAAAACTTGAACGATGCAAATGAGGCAAAAAATGGATGAAGACTTCGCGGGTTTCCTGAACGATTTTGGCCCGGCATTCGACAAGCGGTACGTGCCACCGTCAAGCATCGAGCGCTATCGTGGCAAGCTGCCGGATCAGTTGTTGTCCTATTGGGCAGAGCATGGTTGGTGCGGCTATGCCAATGGCCTGTTTTGGACTGTTGACCCACAAGAGTATGATCCAGTACTAGAGGCGTGGATTGGCGATACCCCATTCATGGAGCAAGACGCCTATCACCTCATCGCCAGAAGTGCATTTGGAGAGCTATATTTTTGGGGCGAAAAGACAGGAGATTCATTGGGAATTTTTGCACCCGGTTCTTACTGCATCCCTCGCAAATCGCGATTCGTTGGCGAGAAAATGGACTTCGGAATGCGACTGTTTTTTGGGGCACTTTCTCGAAAGGCAAATGACTTTGCTGGCATGTTCTCCCCGGCATTAGAAAAACTAGGGCGTCTGAAACATGACGAAATGTATGGCTTCGTGCCGGCCCTCGCCTTGGGCGGCACCTCTACGCTTGCAAACTTGCAGAAAGTGAAGGCCGTCGAGCATTTGGTGCTGCTTGCACAACTCGCGCCATTGGACGTAATTACTTCTCCGCCGCCTTGATGGTCGGATAGTATCCGCGAGGGATGAGCAATGCCACGTCGCGGCTATCGGCGCAGGATTTCCGGCAGCATCGTTGCCTTGGTTGTTGCTCGCGTCGATGCAAATGCGCCCGCCGCAGGTGATGAGAATGATCCTGCCGACTCGCCTGGTCAGATCCGCCATGCCCGCTTCCAGTTCGGCCTTCTCCGATCGGAGCGCCGCGATCATGGTGGGGCGGGCAGAGTGAATCGACTGATGGCATAGTTGGTAGGCAGTCAGACCCGATCTCGTCGTTCGATCAGAGAGCTCCGAAATCGCACACCAGGAGCGTGGCAGGACATCCAGGCCCCTAATACGATCCACCGGTTTTTCATCCTTCAAGAACCATGGACCAGGAGGGCCTAAGCTACTGATGGCGATTCAGTCCGAAAATGCCCGGTTCGCTCAGTAGTGAGGCGTCTCGCGGCCGGAGACGCCATGCGGTGCCTACATTGGCACAGTCTGTCAGAGGCGGTACAGACTGCCGGAGCCAACGCCGTCCACCGGCGTGCCGTCCGTGCAGCCGGCCATTGGCAAACCTTGCGCCCATCCTGCTGCCAAGGCATGCACGTCACGCAAGGGATCGGACGCCTTGGCGCGCTCATTGCGAATGCGGCACGTTTCAGGATCAGTGGCAAACAGACCGCGCGCGAAAACGCGACCCTGCTCGGCCAGCTTCGCTGTCTTCGGCCCGCGGATCAGCGCGAAGTGCAGCAAGGCCTCATCGAGGCAGCCGTCGGTCCCAACCAGACACCGAGCCAGATGCCAGGCGTCTTCCAGCGCCTGACAAGCGCCCTGGCCAGATGTCGGCAAAGGCGCATGCGCCGCATCCCCCACGAGCAGCACATTAGCCCGGCTCCACGTGTGCAGCGGCTCCAGGTCGTGCACGGCAATCAGTCGGATCGCATGCGCCGGTGTCGCCTGGATGATGCGGGTGACAGGCTCGGGCCATCCCGCGAACAGATCCTCAATCTCCTTCCGCATATCCGCTGCGCGCGCCGCCCCCGGCAATGGCCGTGCCTGCGCCGCCGCCCAGTAGACCAAATCCGGCCGGACTGCCACGCAACCGAAGCGATCCCCCGAACCCCAATAATCCTGAATCGCGATATCGCGCACCAATGCACTTTCCGCCTGCGCCACACCCACCCAGTTCACGAAGCCCTGATAAACTGGGGTGTTGTCCCCCGCGACGAACGCGCGTGCCACCGAGTCCATGCGGCCATCGGCGCCGATCAGCAGATCCGGACGAATGCTTACCCCGTTTTCGAACCGCGCCACGGCTTTGCCGCCAGCATCGAGGTCGATCGCCACTGCCCGATGTCCGAATTCTACCGGGATCCCGGCCTCTGCCGCATGATCCAGCAGTACCGCCTGCAAGTCCCGGCGCAAAATCGTATGGGTCGGATGTCCCATAATCTGGTCCAGCAGCGCAATATCGATGCCCCCCAAAGAATTGCCTGCGGCATCCTGGCGGTGCATTGCCACTGGCCGACCTGCCACTGCAGCGATGTCTTGCAGCAGCCCGAGTTCCTCTAGCACAAAGCCGGCGTTGGGCCAGAGCGTAACGCCAGCCCCCATCGTCGCAGGCCCCGTCCGGCGCTCATATACCCGGGGACTGTACCCCCGCTTGCTCAAGGCAAGCGCTACGCTCAACCCTGCAATGCCGCCGCCAAGTATTCCGATTTCCATGCTGAAACTCTCCTATTCAATCCGTCCCGATGCGCCGCCGACGGCGATACATCGGACGAGACGGCATCTTAAATTCCGCCACTGTGGAGCACTAGTATGTGAAAATGGGCGGCTTTCATACCTTAATCGGGATAATCATGCGCAATGCCCTCGACTTGAATACCGTCCGTGTCTACGTGGCGGTCGTCGATGAACAAAGCTTTGCCGGCGCGGCACGCCTGCTGACCCTGCCATCTTCTAACGTCAGCCGCCACGTCGCCTCGCTGGAACGCGCGCTGGGCGTCCGCTTGCTGGAACGCAGCACCCGCCACCTGCGCATGACGGAAGCTGGCAGGCTGCTCTACGAACGCGCCAAGCCCTTGCTCGACGCCTTACTCTCCACAGGGGAAGAGCTTGGCGCAGCACAGGGTGAACTGCGCGGCACCCTAAGGATGTGCATGCCAGGCGAAGCGCCAAGGCTGCTTGCTCCTATCCTGGCCGAATTCTGCAGCCTCCATCCCGGCGTCGAGTTGGAATGCGATACGCGCCTGACCGGTCTCGAAGCTCTCCGGGAAGACATGGACCTGTCCATCGTCTTTCATCGTGGGCGCCAGGATGACAGTACCTTCATCACCCGCGAACTCGCTACGCTGCGCAGCATCGTGGTCGCGGCGCCCGCCCTGCTAGCCAAAACTGGAATACCGCGCCACGTGCGTGAACTTAGGTCATTGCCTTGCATTACCACCTTGAGCGCGTTAAAGGGCCAGCCCTGGCAGTTTTTCGACGCCACAGGCGAAATCGTGAAGGTATCCGTGCGCAGCCGCTATCGTGTTAACAGCGGAGAACTGGCATTGGCGGGCGCGCGGCAAGGCATCGGCTTCGCGATCGTGGCGGCCTATCCATGCCAGGAAGATCTTGCCGCAGGCCGATTGCAGGAGGTGCCGCTGGACTTGATCCCTGCGCCGCTGCAATTGCTTGGCGTATACAGCCATCGGCATTCCGTGACCGCACGGGTTCGGGCTTTGCTGGAATTCATGCAGGTGCGGTTGGAAGGAGTCGGGAGCGGCTCAAGATGAAAATCGAATCGAGGAACGCGCCCGAATAGCGGAATGCCTGCTCCGCAACTGCGGACTCAATCGATCAACGCAACACTTTAACTTAAATGCATCGTTGTAGAGCGGAAATGATGCGAAAGAAGAACCGAATCAATTGCGCTGTGCCCTGTGGAACCCAAGTTTACCGTCGCAAGGCGTTTTGCCGCGGGAACGTTCATGCGGGAACCCGCCGAAGCTCAACCAGTTCTTGCTGGTGCGTGGAAGGAGTCTATGCAGGGCAGGGGAGATAGACCCAGACCCGCTCTCGTCGTTGGAGCCGGCATCTACGAGATCGCACGCCATGAGTCTGGCAGGACACCGAGCCTCCAACACAAGCCATCGTTTTTTCATCTTTCAAGAACCATGACCTGGAAAGTCAAAGCTACTGGCGGCGATTCAATGGCACCGTCCGCTTCCGCCCCGGAGCGATCGTTCGATCATGCGGCAAAGCTTAGTAGCTGCAAAGTTTCTAAACTGTATCCGAGGCATCGTCAATCACCTTGATCATGTGTCTGCCATACGATGTATCGGGACAGCAAGCACGAAGTTCCTCAAGGAGTTTGTGCTTGGTATCCGGCATTGCAGTAGTAATGATCAGCTTGACAAAAGCACGAAGGGTGTTCGACTCGGCACGGCCAATGAATGTACTGATCAAGGGTGTGACGAGATCGATGAAATCGAATGCGGCAATAATTTTTGCTGCGACGACCCGTTCTCTCCAGCCCTCACTGGAAGTAAGAAGCTCGCAGATTTTCCAGGCGTCGGAAATTGCCACCAGTTGTTCAATCTTGCTGGCAGAACTCGCCCACCTTTCCGTGTACAGAGCGGACACAAGCTCATGAATTTTTGGACCAGATGCCGGGCGGTATGTCATTTTATATTCTTAACATTTGTGAAGGGGTAACGGGAACAGGCGATAGCACTGCCAAATTGCAGCTATCAACGCCAGGTTTCGCCATAGAAATTCCGCAGGTAATCCACTCTGTTGCGCAGCTTGATCCACAGCCATCACTACATTTTGAACCGGCGCCTCTTGAAGGAAATGTACGATATTGGAAACATTTTCTTTAGGTACATCACCGGTCGTCAGAATACTAAGCAAAGTTTCTGGCGTGAGTGTTTTTCGGTAGCTTACGCTGCATGTCTGCGCTGCCATCCAAAGCCACTTTCGGGGCTTCAAGGGGGCTAAGGTAATCGGGTTTAGACCAAGCACATGTGGAAGAGTTAATGGGCCAAAGCCTTCCCCTGCGTGGGCCATGCCTTGGGCCTCCGAGATTGTTAAGCCTAAAGTCGAGCAACGTTCTACAATAGTTTTGAAGTCAGCTGGTTTCATCGTTCAAGTATGGCATACGAAAAGAGAGGTGTAGAATCTCAAGAAATCTCACCGTTAGCTTGCCGTTTCATCCGGTTAGTGATGCAGCAGTGCGCAGTGGATAAATCAGCAAACCTGCCACGGCAGCGGTGGCCACGACGACGGGTTCCGGCAACTTTTTAAACTTCCACAACAGCACCATGGCGGCCACGGCGATCAAGGCCGTCGGGATGTCCATGATCGAGCGCTTGGCGATGACTATCACCGACCCGGTGATGGCACCGATGGCTGCGGCAGTGATGCCATCGACGAAGGCCAGCACGCCCGGCAGCTTGCCGTATTTTTTAAAGTAGGGTGCCGGAATCACGGTAAATAGGTAGCAGGGGATGAAGGTGGCCATGGCCGCAACGGCGGCGCCCGGGAAACCGGCGATCAGATAGCCGATAAAGCCAACTGTGATGACGACGGGCCCCGGAGTGATCATGGCAACGGCGACGGCGTCCACAAACTGCCTGTCGGTCAGCCAATGGTGCTCGGTGACGACGCCGCCATACAGGAACGGCACAATGGCCAGGCCTGAACCGAACACAAAGGCGCCCGCTTCGGCAAAGAAGATGCCGATCTGCGTCAACTGCGACACGTCCACTACGCCCCAAATGCCTGGTGCCGATGGCAACTGCGTCATGCCGATCGCATGCAATCCACCTCCTTTCACGAGGCCTTTTGGCGGGGCGCGCACCAGCCACACCAGTACGCCGGCCGCGATAAACAGCCAAGCCACTTCGGATTCGGTGACGATGGTCACGCCGGCCAGCAACAGGTAGATGGCCCACAGCAACTTATCCTTGCCGATGCTTTTGACCGTCAGCTTCCTGGCGCTGATGGCGATGATACCGATCACCGCCGCACCTACACCATAAAACACGGCCTGCATCCAGGACAAACCGCCAAAGCGCATGTACGCCCAGCCCAGCGCGACGACCATGAAAAACGACGGCAGCACGAACGCCAGGCCGGCCAGGGTGGCGCCGAGCAGCCGGTAATGGACGTAACCCATGTAGATGCCCAGCTGGGCGGCAAGCGGGCCCGGCGCGAGCTGCGCCAGCGCCAGGCCTTCCTTGTAGTCGGCCTCCGTGATCCAGCCGCGCTGTTCGACCAGGTCGCGGTGCATATAGCCGACCAGCGCGATTGGGCCGCCAAAGCCCAGGCTGCCCAGCCGCAGCATGTACACGATCATCTGCCATAGCGTGTAGCTGACACGGGCTGGCTGGGCGTCTGTCATCTTCATGGGGAATCCTTATGTCGGCGATGGCGCAAGCTTCGATTCAGTGGAAAAATGCTGGTACAAGGCATCGAGCACCAGGCTGATCTCTTGCAGCAACTGGTCGTCGTCCCTGGCGCGTTGACGCGCGCCACTGAGCATGGCTTCGAAGCCGCTCGCTTCCGGCACAAAGGTGCCACCCACGTCGAGCGCATGCACCATAGCGCCAAGACGCAGGAGGCCGGTATCGTCGCCCAGTCCGAAGCTGGCCACCAGCACTTCAAACGTCACGCGGTCGCCCACATGGGTAAAGCGGGCCTGGTCGAAATCGAATCCCAGTGCCTCCGGAGGACAGTCGGCTGGTGTATCCACCCAGGCAAAGCGGGCTTGATGATCGATAAACCGCTGGATCAGCCATGCGCTGGCCACCCGGTCCACCCACAAATGGCGGCGTGTTGCCCAAAGGCGCCCCTGAAAGGTAGCGGCATCGAGCAGCACGATAGCTGCGTTGATGGCCTGCGGCTCGCCGGGCGACAGGAGGGCTTCGGCCACATGGATAAAGTCCATCCAGGCTGCCTGGGCAGCAGCGCTGGCCTGTGCCGGGAAGTAGTCGGTGGCGCACAGGGCGTCGTATTCGCGTCGTAGCTTGCGCAGGGCACGGTTGATGTCTGCTGGCGTAAGGCTATCCAGCGTGCGGCGTACGCGCGTCAGACCCTCGACAAACTGGGTCATTTCGGCGCTGCGGTCAAACAGGCTGCAATACGCTTCGTTATCGGCGGTAGATTGGGCTTGCACCGTCAATAGCCAGGCGTTGCCACCTTCACGTAGGGTTTCCGCCGCGAGGTCGCTCAGCTCTTGCTGTTGGTCGGCTCGGTCGGGCAGCAGGTAGGCACCGTCGCGCAAGGCGCCGCACCCCAGGCTTTTCAGGGCACGCCAGATGCGCATCCTGGCGGTCGCGCTATCGGTCGGCAGGCTCACGATGAGCAACAGCCAATTGGAAGGATTGGTTTTCATGGATACAGCATATAATTTCGTAATAATATTTACAAGATATGTAGAGTAAATTACTTGCATGTGTTTTTTAATCTGTTGGCCCGCTATTTCCACCTTCACACGTAGTACCCGCCAAGTCTGGGCCGGCGTAATACATTCCCGGCATGCGTAAGTCATTCCCCGCATTACCTTGCTCTTTTACTATTCGTCATGTTCATGACGAATAGTGGCGCATGGACGGGGAGCAGCGTTCGCCTGGCACATGAGATGGCGTATATCGGCCAGCTCGACCAGGATGGCGGCATTGGCGCATGAGGGTACGCAGGCTTACGTCTTTGTGCGCACGAAAGAAGGCTTTGAAGCCCGTCCGGTTATTGTGGTCACCCGAGCCCAGGCCTGCATCACCTTTGCGGACAAGAACACAGTCAAGGCCGAGCTGGTCGCCAAGTAAACCACCATGCGGCCCTTCACCGGGCCGCAATGAGGGGCGCGCTGCCAGCGTGTGCTAGATCGTGCATACGGGCAGCCAAGGTAGAAAACACGTTACGAAAGCATGGCATGGCATCTTCATCATCTTCACCCAGGCCGGGTGTGCATCAGGGCGTCGTTTACGCCTTGCTGGCGGCAGCCCTGTTTGGCGCCAGCACGCCCTTTGCCAAAACGCTGGTAGGGCAGGTCGCCCCGGTGACCCTGGCCGGCATCCTGTAGCTGGGCAGCGGACTGGGCCTGCTGGCCTGCTTACTGGTGCGCGCGGTGCTCACCCGCAACAATCAGGACAAACCCGCCACGCTCACGGGAGCGGATCTACCCTGGCTCGCAGGGGCGATCGCCTTTGGCGGGATTGCGGGGCCGGTCTTGCTGATGTTTGGCCTGACGCTCACGCCCGCCTCGTCGGCCTCGCTGCTGCTCAATATAGAAGGCGTGCTCACGGCGCTGTTGGCCTGGTTCGTCTTCAAGGAAAATTTCGACCTCCGCATTTTCATCGGCATGCTGCTGATCGTCACCGCCGGCGTCCTGCTGTCGTGGGAACAAGTGCCCAAGCTTGGCGTACCCTGGGGCGCGATCGCCATTGTCGGCGCCTGCCTGTGCTGGGGCATTGACAACAACCTGACGCGCAAGGTGTCGGCCAGCGACGCCTTGCAGATTGCCGCCTTGAAGGGCCTCGTGGCCGGCTCCGTCAATCTGGCAATCGCCCTGGCCCTCGGTTACACCTTGCCCAGCGTTAGCATCTCCCTGAGCGCCGGCCTGGTCGGTTTTTGCGGTTATGGTTTGAGCCTAGTGATGTTCGTGCTGGCATTGCGTCACCTGGGAACGGCACGCACGGGTGCCTATTTCTCGGCGGCACCGTTTGTCGGGGCGGTCATCTCGCTGTTCATGCTGGGCGAGATACCCGGCCTGCTGTTCTTGCTAGCCGCAGCGCTGATGGCCGCAGGGATCTGGCTGCATTTGACGGAAGCGCACGAGCACGATCATGAGCACGAGCCGCTGTTCCACACGCATGCGCACTGCCACGACGCCCATCACCAGCATACCCACGAGGATGGCTGGGACGGCAAGGAGCCGCATGTGCACGCCCATCAACATGTGCCGCTGCGCCATGCACACCCCCATTATCCCGACATTCATCATCGGCACGATCATTTATGACTTCTGCCAAAAAGTCCAATCAGCCTGTAAAACATCATTATTTGTGAATCGCCACGAGTTCGCTAGACGCTCTTCAGATGCTCAAAATACTGCCTTTCGCAATTGGGCGGGCTGTGAGGCTCATGATGACCAGTCCACCACCAGCGCGTGGCCCAGCGCACGAAACTGATGATGGGCTAGTTTATCGTAGCCAACTGTGCCGCTATCGCGCGCAAAAGCAAGCGCTCTGCAGTTGCACCCGTCAGCTATGCCATCCTTCGCAGGCAGTTATGGCTAGGAAAAACTTGCTTTTGCTAGCGCGCGGCAGAAGTCTCTGCAGGGTTGGGGAGATAGACCCGGATCCGATCTCGTCGTTGGATCGGGCAGCTACGAGATCGCACACTATGCGGCTGGCAGGACACCAAAGCCCCTAGTACGATCCATCGATCAAGGAACTATGGATCAGGAGAGCCTAAGCAACTGGTGGCAATTCACTTGACACTCAATTATTAGGTCATGCGAGAATTGTGGATTGAAGAATATTTGTAGGACCCAGTGACTATGCAGAGGTGTCGGTGAAACCAGTTCTACCAACAATAGGCACCGCAGCACTATGCATGACTTGCGGCACCGCTGTCAGTGCTTTGTATTTCAGTCTGATAGCGCTGTTGTGCTGGTTCATCTCCAGTGGCTTTACTGCCAGCACTAACAATTCTGCAACATGGGAGCATGCAGCACTATTCGGTCTAATACTGGGAGTGGTGCCAGGTTTGGTCTGTTCCAGCGTGTTTGCCCTGACCTCGTGCCGGTCGGCTGATCTGTTGGCTATGCGGAAGAAATTTGCATCGCAACTCGCGCTGGCGCTACTCACCGGTGCCGTGCTCGCCGTAGCGACCGGAATATATGGACAGTGGGAAGGCAGTCATGGTGGAACATTCGTCACAAGCCTTGCTGCGCGGCAGGGAATGCACACGCAAACCGCGTTAGCCTATTTGGTCTTCTGTGGCGCGACGGTTGGCGTCATGTTAGGCTTGGTACTACTCATGACTTGGCCAAGTTTAGTCAAGCATATTGGTGCGCCCACCCTGAGTGACCTGATTCTCCCATTTAACGTAACGAAGTATCTGATGATTGGCGCTATTCTAATCGGCACGATATGGGGACTGTTTTTGCCATCGAGCGGACTGCTGCAGTCGACGTACAAATTAGCCTTCGGCTCAGCAATGTGGGGCGTAGCGACACTGTATCTATCAGATTTTTCGGTTGCATTGGCGGGAGGTAGCTCGCCATTCTGGCAAAAATTTTACGCCGATAACAAAACGGACCTTTTTGTATGCGGTATCACAGGGCTGACACTGCTGCTGTTGCTTACACTGTCATCCGAGCGCTATAGCTGGTACAGCATTGATTTGGCGCTACTGGGCTTGCCGTTTTTTCTGTATGCGATTTTTGCCATCCACGAATGCGCCACTATCAAAGTGGCTGGCCGCAGGCTTCCGCTGCGCATACGTATGGCGTTGTGCATTCTTTTTGCCAGCCTGTATGCCATCACGATTCTGGTCTTGCTGAGCGTGCAATCAAAGACGATGCCGGAGCACGAAGCGCTGTGGTACCAAATCAGTATATTTTGCAGCGGCTTGTCGGCACTGATTTTCTCACGGCAAATTGTTTACATGCTTAAGCAAAACAAGATCGAACCGTCGCCGGTCTTGCTCGCCATGTTTTCCAGCATGAAATTCAGCCCTGGCATCTATGCCGAGGTCGCTCGCGCAGCACAGCAATGGAACCAGCACGTCATTCGTGAAAAGGCAAAGCTGCGCAAAGAGAAGGCACGCGCATCCAAAGGAAGACGACGCTAGTCTGACAGGGAAAGGTTCTAATTGGACCCGATCTCGCTGTTGGACCATGCGCTACGAGATCGCACACCAGGAGCCGGGCAGGATGCCCAGGCCCCTGATAAGATCCATTGGTTTTTCATCTTCAAAGACTATGGATCAGAATAGTCTAAGCTAGCGAGGACGTTTTGCACCCAATGACACCGTCCGGACGTGTAAGAAATTCTGTGTGTGCGGGGCCGGGTTTTAGTGAATCGCGTTTGTGAAGCGTTCGCCAAACATGATGGCAAACTGATTGGCCGCCAGCTTCCAAGTCCGCTGCGGCATCTTCCAATCTTTTTCGATATTGCGCAAGGCCAGGAACAGCAGCTTGCTCGCCGCCTCATCGCTGGGAAAATGACCACGATTCTTGACGATCTTGCGCAGGCGCATATGCAAGCTCTCGATGGCGTTCGTAGTGTATATGATGGTGCGTACCTCCGGCGGGTAGGCAAAGAATGGGATCACCTGCTGCCACTGGCGCCGCCACATGGCCGCCACCGTCGGGAATTTCTTGCCCCACGGCCCCGCCGCAAACTCCTCCAGCGCCGCCGCCGCCAGCTCTTTGCGGTCCTTCCAGGCTGCCAGCGTGGTCGAATTGCGAATCAGGTG
>NZ_JAFLJN010000087.1:0-81847 GCF_018682595.1 Janthinobacterium sp. JC611 | reverse complement strand
AGGAACGCGGGCAGCGGCAAGGCCGTGCGTGTGACGAACCTGGCGCTGAGCGGCGACGATGCGGGCAACTACGTGCTGAGCAGCAATGCGGGCAGCACCACGGCCGACATCGCGGCGCGCGCCCTGAACCTGTCCGGCGTGGCGGGCAGCAAGGTCTACGATGGCACGACGGGCGCGCAGCTGAGCCTGGGCGATGACCGCATCGCCGGCGACAGTGTCGTGGCCTTTGCCGTGGCCAACTTCGCCGACAAGAACGTGGGCGCGGCCAAGGCCGTGCTGGTGAGCGGCGCGACCTTGACGGGTGCCGATGCGGGCAATTACTTTATCGTCTTGCCGACGGGCTTGCTGGCCAGTATCACGCCCGCCAGCCTGACCCTGGCGGGCCTGAGCGCCGCAGGCAAGGTGTATGACGGTACGACTGCCGCGACGGTCAGCGCCTCGGCGAACGGCGTGCTGGGCCAGGATGTGGTCAGCGTGGTGGGCGGCAGCGGCAGCTTTGCCGACAAGAACGCGGGCATGGGCAAGCTGGTGACGGCCAGCGGCTTCCGCCTGGCGGGCGCCGATGCGGGCAATTACACGCTGGAAACGACGGGTGGCACGGCGCAGGCCACGATTGCGCAAAAACAATTGTCGACCTGGGTCGGCAGCGGCAGCGGCTTGTGGAGCGACGCGGCCAACTGGGACGGCGGCGTGGTGCCGGAAGGCGCGAACGTGCTGGCTGTCGACTTTGGCAACAGCCGGGGCATCGTCACCTACAGCGCGGCTGCCGGCAGCACCATCCTGAAAAACCTGAACTTGGCGACGGGCTTGCTGTTGACGGGTGGCAGCTTGAGCCTCGGTGAAAGCGCGCTGGACCGCTCCGTGCTGGGCGGCCTGGCAGGACTGGAAATCCATGGCGGCAGCTTGTTGCTGAACGGCAGCCTGTCGGCCGACCGCTATGCGCAAGGCGGCGGTGTGCTGAGCGGCAACGGCAACTTGCTTGTCGCCAATAGTTTTAGTCAGACGGCCGGCGCCATCCGGCTGGCTGGCCAGCTGGCCATCACGCAGGCGGCGGGCGATTTGCGCTTCGCCAGCCTGGCGGCGAACGAAGTGCGCTTGAGCGCGCTGAACGGCGCCATCGGCCAGGATGGCGCGCTGCTCGCCGGCAGCCTCGATGCGCAGGCGCAAAACGGCATCGTGCTGGGTAATGCTGGCAACCAAGTGGGCAGTTTGACGGCAAACAATAGTGCCGGCGGCGGCATTACGCTGAACAATACCTCGGCGCCCGGCAGCTTGACCCTGGGAACGCTGAGCACTGGTGGGGGCAATATCGCCATCGACAACACGGGCGGCGTGACGGCCGGCGATATCGATGCGCATGGCGGCAACGTCAGCGTGACGTCGCACAGCCCCGTCACCGTCCATGGCAAGATCGCAGGCAATGACATCGCCCTCAATGCCAGCACGGACGTGGTGCTGGGCAATGGCGCGCAGTTGACGGCGGCGCGCGACATCCGCCTGGTGGCGGGCGGCGACATCCGCATCGAAGGCGATGCCAAGGTCCTCGGCGGCGGCAATTTTGCCGCCAGCGCGGATGGCTCCGTGCGCTTTGCGGACACGGCCAGCGTCGCCTTGCCGGCGGCGGCCAGCATGAGCGTGCTGGCGAAAACGGGCGGCATCACGGGGACGTCGGGCGTGCGCATCAACCGCCAGCGCAGCGCCGTGACCCTGCTGGCGCCGAATGGCGCGGTGAGCATGGCGGATGCCATCTTCCTGCCTGCCACGACCATCGATCCGCCCGTCATCAATCCTGGCCTGAACACGGCCATCGACGATGCGTTGCGTATCATCAAGCAGGCCGACCGTGCCAATGATGCGCTCGCGTCTACCTCGCCGGCCAAGACTGACGACAAGAAAAAAGACAGCAAGGATGTTGCTGATGCTGCAGACAAACCCACAGGACACAACTACGATGATTCCGTTAAAAAAATGTACTGCAATTAAGGCCTTGCTGTGGCTGGCCCTGATGTGCGTGGGCGCGCACGCCTGGGCCGGGCAGGTGGCGGGCACGGTGATGCAGTTGAGTGGTCCCTTGATGGCCAAGAAGGCGGATGGCAAGGTGAAAATCCTGGCCATCAAGTCCGAAGTCGAGCAGGGGGACACCTTGCTGACGGAAAAGGAAACCTATGCCTTGATCAAGCTGATCGACAATAGCGAAATCACCCTGAAGCCGAACAGCAGTGTCGTGATCGAGCAATTCAGCTATGTGGCCGAGCAGCCCGATGGCGACCGCGCCATTTTCAGCCTGCTCAAGGGGGGCTTGCGTTCCGTCACGGGCTTGCTGGGCAAGCGCAACAAGGAGCGCTTCGAGATGAAGACGCCGGCCGCCACCATCGGCATTCGCGGCACGACGTTTGTCGCCACCTATGCCGTGCCGTCGGCGCCGTTGCCATCGGCAGGGCCAGGGCTGCCCCCCGGCCTGTACGTCCAGGTGCTCGATGGCCTGATTCATGTGACCAATCCTGCCGGGACGCAGAATTTTGCCGCCGGCCAATTTGGTTTTACGCCCAACTTCAAGCAGCCGCCCGTGATGCTGCCCGTCAATCCCGGCATCCCGTTCACGCCGCCGCCGGTCTTTTCAGCGTCGTCATCGGGTCCGGGCAGCGCCGCCGGCAGCGGCAAGCCGGCCGCCATCGACTGCGTCGTGCGCTAAGCGTCGTCAAACAGGCCCGGCACATCGTGCAAATAGGGCTTGACCTTCCCATCATGGGATAGCAGATCCTGTCCGTATTCGTTCATCTTTCGTACAGGATCTGCCATGAATCAGGCCGCACTCGCTCCCGCCACTTCCCCTCCCGCCGCCGCGCATGCGCAGGCGCTGGCCATCGAAGGCATGAGCTGCGCCTCGTGCGTGGGCCGCGTGGAAAAGGCCCTGGCCGCCGTGCCCGGCGTGAGCCAGGCCAGCGTCAACCTGGCCACCGAAGTGGCCAAAGTCACGTCCAGCACGCCGATTCCCCTGGCCACTTTGCAGGCGGCCGTGGAAAAGGCCGGCTACAGCGTGGCGCAACGCGAAATCGACCTGCATATCGCCGGCATGACGTGCGCCTCGTGCGTGGGCCGGGTGGAAAAAGCCTTGCTGAAAGTGCCGGGCGTGCTGGCCGCCAGCGTCAACCTGGCCACGGAAAGCGCGCGCATCAAGGTGACGGGCGGCCTGGAGGCGGGCACCCTGATCGCCGCCATCGACAAGGCTGGCTATGCGGCCACGGCGCCCGCCGCCAGCCAGGCCAGCGCGCCCGCTGCGGCGCCCAGCCGCGACGGCATGAAAGTGGCGTTCGCGGCCGTGCTGGCCTTCCCCCTGATGCTGCCCATGCTGCTCGAGTGGGCCGGCGTCCACCTGATGCTGCCCGGTGCTGTGCAATTCGCCCTGGCCACGCCCGTGCAGTTTTACTTTGGCGCGCGTTTCTACAAGGCGGGCTGGAAGGCGGCCCGCGCCGGCAGCGGCAATATGGATCTGCTGGTGGCGCTGGGCACGAGCGCCGCGTACGGCTTGTCCGTCTACCAGTGGCTGACGGCCGGTGAAATGTTGCCGCACCTGTACTTCGAGGCCTCGGCCGTCGTCATCACCCTGGTGCTGCTGGGTAAATGGCTGGAAAGCCGCGCCAAGCGCCAAACGGCCTCGGCCATCCGCGCGCTGCAAGTCTTGCGTCCGGAAGCGGCCCGCGTGCGCCGCGACGGCGTCGAGATCGACTTGCCTGTGGAACAGGTCAAAGTGGGCGACCTGGTGGTCATCCGCCCCGGCGAGCGGGTGGCCGTCGATGGCGTGGTGGTGGAGGGCGCCAGCCAGATCAATGAATCGCTGATCACGGGTGAAAGCTTGCCGGTCGATAAGCATCCGGGCGACAAGGTCACGGGCGGCGCCATCAATGCCGATGGCTTGTTGCTGGTGCGCACGCAAGCCGTGGGCGGCGAGACGACCTTGTCGCGCATCATCCGCCTGGTGGAAGATGCGCAGGCGGCCAAGGCGCCGATCCAGCACCTGGTCGACAAGGTCAGCGCCATCTTCGTGCCCGTGGTGCTGCTGCTGGCCTTGCTGACCATGCTGGGCTGGTGGTTCGCCACCGGCGAGCTGGAGAACGCCATCATCAATGCCGTGGCCGTGCTGGTCATCGCCTGTCCCTGCGCGCTGGGCCTGGCCACGCCGACGGCCATCATGGCCGGCACAGGTGTTGCCGCCCGTTATGGCATCCTGATCAAGGATGCGGAAGCGCTGGAAGTGGCGCACGCCGTCAATACCGTCGTGTTCGACAAGACGGGCACCCTGACGGTGGGCAAACCTGCGCTGGCGGCCTTGCATGCGCACGGCATCGACGACGCGCGGCTGCTGCAACTGGCGGCCAGCATCCAGCGCGGCAGCGAGCACAGCCTGGCCACGGCCGTGCTCGATGCCGCGGCCGCGCGCCACATTGCCCCCTTGCCAGCGACGGGCCTGTCGGCCTTGCCGGGGCGCGGCCTGGCGGCCCACGTCGATGGCCTGGAACTGAAACTGGGCAGCACGCGCCTGATGCAGGAATTGCACGTCGATATGACGCCTCTGGCGGCACAGGCCCTGTCCCTGGAAAACACGGGCAACACGATTTCGTGGCTGGCGTCGGGATCGGAACTGCTGGGCCTGTTTGCCTTCAGCGACCAGGTCAAGCCGAACGCGCAGGCAGCCATAGCCCATCTGCACAGCCTGGGCATCCGCACGGTGATGTTGACGGGGGATAACCAGGGCAGCGCGGACGCCGTCGGCAAGCTGCTGGGCATCGACACGGTGGCGGCGAAAATGCTGCCGGCCGATAAAACCGCTAAAATCGTGGCGCTGAAAGGCGAGGGCGCGAAAGTGGCCATGGTCGGCGACGGCATCAACGATGCGCCGGCGCTGGCGGCCGCCGACGTGGGTATCGCCATGTCGACGGGGACCGATGTGGCCATGCATGCGGCCGGCATCACGCTGATGCGCGGCGATCCGGCCTTGGTGGCGGACGCCATCGATATCTCGCGCCGCACCTACAGCAAGATACGGCAAAATCTGTTCTGGGCCTTCATTTATAACCTGATCGGCATTCCGCTGGCCGCCTTCGGCTTGCTCAACCCCATGGTGGCGGGCGCGGCGATGGCCTTCAGTTCGGTCAGCGTGATCAGCAATGCGCTGTTGCTGCGCCGCTGGAAAGCCCGCAGTCATTCAGGTGGCACGCATACCAAGGAGCAATAAGGATGAATATCGGCCAGGCGGCAAGCGAAACGGGCGTATCGGCAAAAATGATACGCTACTACGAAAGTATTGCCCTGTTAAAACCCAGCGCGCGCAGCGACGCCGGTTACCGCATCTACACGCCGAACGACTTGCACGCCTTGCGTTTCATTAAACGCGGGCGGGGGCTGGGGTTTTCGCTGGAACAGATCCGCGAACTGCTGTCGCTGTGGCAAAACGACCAGCGCGCCAGCGCGGACGTGAAAGGCATCGCGCTGGCGCACGTCGCCGAGCTCAACAAGCGCATCGCCGAACTGACGGAAATGCGCGATACCCTGGCCCACCTGGCGCAATCGTGCCACGGCGACGACAAGCCCGATTGCCCTATCCTGCAAAGCCTGGGGCTGGCTGGCGACACGGACGCGAAAGCGTGTTGCCATTGAGGTAAATCAACGGAGGTAGGGTATGGCGTATGCACTGTACTATTGGCCCACGATCCAGGGGCGCGGCGAATTCATCCGCCTGGCCCTGGAAGAGGCGGGCGCCGACTACCGCGATATCGCCCGCCTGCCTGAACGCGCGGGGCAAGGCCTGTCCGCCATGCTGGCCTGTCTCGACGGCGACAGCACGCCGCATGCCGCCTACGCGCCGCCCGTGCTGCGCGACGGCGATGTGCTGATCGGCCAGACGAGCAATATCCTGCTGTACCTGGGCCGGCGCCTGGGCCTGGCGCCGCGCGCGGAAAGCGGCCGCCTGTGGCTGAACCAGCTGCAGCTGACGATGGCCGACTGGCTGACGGAAGTGCACGACACGCACCATCCGCTGTCGGTGAACCAGTATTATGAAGAGCAACAGCAGGCGGCCATGCTGCGCAGCGCGGATTTCCGCGCTACACGTTTGCCCAAATTCCTCGATTATTTCACCCAAGTCTTGCTGAACAGCCGCGGCCAGTATCTGCTGGGGGCTAGACTCACGTATGGCGACCTGTCGCTGTTCCAGATGCTGGCGGGCTTGCGTTATGCGTTTCCGCAAGCCATGGCGCGCCTGGCGCCCCGGTATCGAGCCTTGTTTGACTTGCACGATGCCGTGGCGGCGCGGCCGAACATCGCCCGCTACCTGCGCTCGAAGCGCAGAATCGCCTTCAATGAGGAAGGCATCTTCCGCCACTATCCCGAGCTGGACGGGTAAATAAAAACAGCCGGCGCAAGGGCCGGCTGTCTTGTTGCTGCTGTTACTGCGCGCTGGTCACGGGGTAGCCCGCTTCCACGATGGCCGCGCTGATGGCGCCCAGTTCGGCGGGCGATTCCACCGTGACGCGCTTGCTGGCCAGGTCGATCTGCACCTGGGCTTGCGGATCGACGCCTTGCACCGCTTTCGTGACCGAGCCGACGCAATGGCCGCAGCTCATGTTTTCAACTTGTAACTGATACATGGCAAGCACTCCTTGAATGATTAAGTGCTTCCACTGTAATCCTTGCCCCGGTGGGAAGGTCAAGCGTAAGCGTTGTCGCGCTTTAATGAAGAAGAAAATCGACAGCTTGCATGGGCGGCGGCACGTTATCGTCCTGCACCGATTCGCGCAAGCTGATGTCGATGGCGCGGCACATGGCCGACAGGGGCAGATCGTTGGCGTCTTCGCCAAACGGTTCCTCGATCTCGTCGCCCAGGGCATCGAGGCCAAAGAAGGTGTAGGCGACGATGGCGACGACGAAGGGCGTCATGAAGCCGAGCGAATCGACGAGGCCGAAGGGCAGCAGGAAACAGTACAGATAGGCCGTGCGGTGCAGCAGCAGCGAATACGAGAAGGGAATCGGCGTGCTGCGGATGCGTTCGCACGAAGCGCCTGCGCCCACCATCGCCGAGACCGTGTTATCGATCTGCGCGGCCAGGATGCTGTCGATGCGGCCCTGTTTGACGCAGTCGGCCAGGTCGTGCCCCATCTGCAGCATCAGGTAGTCGGATGGATTCGATGCCTGGCAAGCCGCTTCCCACTCGGCCGGGCGCAGCAGCGGCTGCAAGTCGGCCGGTCCGCGCGTGTCGCGCAGCTGGTGGCGCAGCGCGTGGCAAAAGGCGATGGTGCGGTAAATCATGCGCACGCGCACGTCGTCCAGACCCAGCCGCGCGTGGGCCGGCGTGTCGCTGCGTATCATGGTCTGGCACTGGCGCGAGAAATTACGGCTGCGCAAGACCAGCTCGCCCCACAGCTTGCGCGCTTCCCAGTAGCGGTCGTAGGCGGCCGTGTTGCGAAAGCCCAGGAAGATAGCCAGCGGCAAGCCGATCAGGGTAAATGGAATGGTGGTGAGGATCACCTTGTGGTCGAACAGGGTGCCGTGGCACCAGGTGACGAGGGTGGCGATCACGGTATTGACGATGAGCGTGGTGCGGATGCGCGGCAGGACGGAACCGCGCACCACCAGAAAGAGCCTCAGCGCCGAAGGACGTTCGCGCACGATCATGATGGGCTCCCTGTCGGGGGCTGGGCTGGCGGTGAAAGCCGTGCCCTGTTCTTGTTATTGAAAAACCATTGTGTGGAATGGCAGAGTGGCAAATGCCGGGAACAAAAAGCCCGCTGTGTACGCGGGCTGAGCTGGGTATGCATGGGAAGCAGAGTAGGGGAGACGGCATGAGTATAGGCCGCCGTTCCGCTTCCGGCCAATTCACAGTGATAATGGGGATTATTCATTTTATGAATGAATATTTCATTTGTAAGTTAGTGCGTGAATTTCAGTTGCCGGGTTCCCGTCCTTGCCGGATTTTCCTGCGGTGTTCCTCCTGCTGCCGTTTCAATGCGGCACTGGCTGTGTAGTCGTTGCGGAACCACCCCGGATGCTTGCCGCGGCGCGGCCAGTTGCAGTCGGCCAGGCTGGTGATGTCGGCGCAGTCGCAGGCACAGTCGCCGCAATCGGTGACGGGCAGGTCGCAATGTCCCGCCTGTGCCCGGTAGCGCGCGCTGCGCCCCCTGGCATGCAGGGCCTGGTGCTGGCGGTGCCGCTCGCCGCAGGCGCGCAGGCGGCGCTGCAACAAGGGCAGGCCCACGCGCAACCCATGCCGCTCGATCACGCGGTAGCCATAGGCGGAACAGCTGTCGCGTCCCGCGAGCACGCGGTAGGCACAGGAAAAACCTTTGTAGGGTGACAGGTAGCGCTGGTAGGCGCGGATGGTCCACAGTGCCAGATAGTTGCCGAAGGGAGGGAACATGAAAAAACGGGTCCTTTGCGAATTGCCGTAAAGCGGCGTTTCAAGCATACGACAGGTATCCAGAAAAGCCTAGCAGCAAGCATGTATTGTTATTGTGATAAATGGGGAGAATTGCGCACGGCGCGTCTGTTAGGCTGGCTGAGCTAATTAGAAATATTTTCTATGGCAAATATGTCATCGCCTTAGCCGCCGCCAGAGGCATGCCCAATCTTGTTTATTCTTCCCGTGAAAGTGATCCGCATGTTTAAAGTCTCCAGCATCTGCCTCGCCACCTTGATCCTGTTGCAAGCGCCTGCCGGCCGGGCCGGCGAACCCGCTCCACTGAGCCAGCGGCAGCAGGCGCTGGCGGCGCAGATCGATGCCAGCATCGCTCCCTATTACAAGGCCACGGAGCCGGGCGCCGTCGTCATCGTCGTCAAGGATGGCCAGCCGCTGCTGCGCAAGGCGTACGGCCTTGCCAGCGTGCAGGAAGGCACGCCGCTGACGCCCGACATGGCGCTGCGCCTGGGCTCCATTTCCAAGCAATTCACGGCCGTCGCCATCCTGCTGCTGGCCGACCAGGGCAAGCTGGCCGTCACCGATGACATCACGACATTCCTGCCCGACTATCCGACGCACGGCAAGAAAATCACGATCGCGCAGCTGCTCGCGCACACGTCGGGCATCCACGACTACACAAGGAAGCCGGAATTCGTGCCGAACAGCACGAAAGACCTGAGTGTGGCGCAGATGATCGATTTCTTCAAGAACGATCCGCTCGATTTTGAACCGGGCACGCAATGGCGCTACAGCAGCTCCGGCTATTTCCTTCTCGGCGCCATCATCGAAAAGGCGGCGGGCCAGCCGTATGCCACTTTCATGGAACAGCAGATCTTTGTGCCGCTGGGCATGAACGACACGGCGTATGAAGGCCACGAGCGCCGGCCAGCCAGGCGGGCGGCCGGGCATATCCGCTCGGGCGAGGCCTATGCGCCGAACCTGCCCTTGAGCATGACGCAGCCGTATGCGGCCGGCGCGCTCGTTTCCACCGTGGACGACCTGGCGCGCTGGGACGCGGCCATCTCCGACGGCAAGCTGCTCAAGGCTTCCACCTGGCAGCTGGCGTTCACGCCGGCCAAGTTGAACGACGGCAAGGCGACCCGTAACGGCCTGGGCTGGAAGGTGGGCACCTGGCAAAACACCCCCGTCATCCACCATAGCGGCGGCATCAATGGGTTTGCCACGTATGCGATGCGTTTGCCGAAAGAAAAAGTGTATGTGGCCGTGCTGGAAAATGCGGATACGGGCCTGGTCGATCCCGATGTGGTGGCGCGCAAGGCGGCTGCCGTCGCCGTCGGCCGGCCATACCCGGAGATCAAGGTCATCACGCTCAAGCCCGCCATTCTCGATGCGTATGCGGGCGTGTACACCATCAACGACAAGGCCGGCTATACGATCCGTAACTTCGAGGGCAACTTGCTGCTGCAACGCACGGGCCGTCCGGCGCAGCGCATGCTGGCGTACTCGCCAAATGGCTTCCTGATTGAAAATACGCTCACCACGGCCGAATTCGAGCGGGGACCGAAGGGCGAGGCGCAGCTGATCCTCAATGATGGCGGCGAATCGAAGACGGTGCACGAGCGCGCCAGCGCCGCCAAGCCGGCGCGTACGGTGGTCGCCATGACGACGGCGCAATTCGATGCCTACGTGGGCAGGTACGCGCTGGCGCCCGAAGTCTATCTGGACGTGACGCGCGAAGGCGACAAGTTCTTTGCCCAGGTGACGGGCTTTCGCAAGCTGGCCATGTTGCCGATGAGCGAGACGGCTTTCTTTTCGAATGAAGTCGATGCGGAAGTGCGTTTCAACAAGGATGCCAGCGGCAAGATCGAGCAGCTGGTATTGCGCCAGGAAGGGCAGGACATGCCGGCCAGAAGGGTGAATTAAGCGTACTTTTCAGGCATGAAAAAGCCCCGCCTGCATCGCTGCAGCCGGGGCTTTTGAATGAAGGGGCAGCTCGCGCCGCCCTTTGGGACTTACAGCACTTCGCTGGCGTGGTCGGCCAGGCGCGAGCGCTCGCCGCGCGCCAGGGTGACATGGCCGCTGTGGGTCCAGCCCTTGAAGCGGTCGACCACATAGGTCAGGCCGCTCGAGCCTTCCGTCAGGTACGGCGTGTCGATCTGCGCGATGTTGCCCAGGCACAGGATCTTCGTGCCGGGGCCGGCGCGCGTGACCAGGGTCTTGACTTGTTTCGGCGTCAAGTTCTGCGCTTCATCGATGATGAGGAACTTGTTGACGAAGGTGCGGCCGCGCATGAAGTTGAGCGACTTGATCTTGATGCGCGAGCGGATCAGGTCTTGCGTTGCCGCACGGCCCCATTCGCCGCCATCGGAGTCGGACTTGTTCAGCACTTCCAGGTTGTCGTCGAAGGCGCCCATCCATGGCGACATCTTTTCTTCTTCCGTGCCTGGCAGGAAACCGATGTCTTCGCCCACCGGCACCGTCACGCGGGTCACGATGATTTCGTTGTAGAGCTTGGTTTCCAGCACTTGCGCCAGGCCGGCGGCCAGGGCCAGCAGGGTCTTGCCGGTGCCGGCCTGGCCCAGCAGGGTGACGAAGTCGCATTCCGGATTCATCAGCAAGTTCAGCGCGAAGTTCTGCTCGCGGTTGCGCGCCGTCACGCCCCACACATTGTTCTTCGTGTGGCTGAAGTCGCGCAGGGTTTGCAGCACGGCCGTCTTGCCGTTGATCTGTTTCACCTGGCCATAGAATGGCGTTTCGCCGTTTTTCGGTTCCAGGTAGATGAACTGGTTGACCAGCAGCGATGGAATGAACGGACCCGTCACGCGGTAGAAGGTGGAGCTGTAGCCGTTCTTGCTTTCCTGCCAGGATTCCATGTCCTTGCCGTGCTTGTTCCAGAAGTCGTCCGGCAATTGCACGATGCCCGAGTACAGCAAGTCCGTGTCTTCCAGCACATGGTCGTTGAAGTAATCTTCGGCCGGCAAGCCCAGGGCGCGCGCCTTGATGCGCATGTTGATGTCTTTCGACACCAGCACGACAGGGCGGCCTTCCTGTTCCGACTCGAGCGAGCGCACGACGGCGAGGATCTGGTTGTCCGCCTTGCCCACTGGCAAGCCAGCCGGCAGGTCGGCGCTTTGCAGGCGCGTCTGGAAGAACAGGCGGCCCTTGGCGTCCTTGTTGCCCAGCTTGGACAGCAGGATGCCGTGCTCGATGGCGTCGTCATCCGTGTTGCTGATCAGGGCGTCCAGGGTGCGCGAGACCTGGCGCGCATTGCGCGCCACTTCCGTCATGCCCTTTTTATGATTGTCCAGCTCTTCCAGCGTCATCATCGGCAGATACACATCGTGTTCCTCGAAGCGGAACAGCGACGATGGATCGTGCATCAGCACGTTCGTGTCGAGTACGAACAGCTTGCTGATGCCGCGCTGGTCGGCGGCGCGGCTGGCGGACGACTTGAGCTGCACTTCCACAGCCTTGTGCTTGGCCGGATGCGGCTGCTCGACTTGCTTGACGGGCTGGATCGGCGTGACCTTGCCTTTGGCCGCCGGCTTGGCTTTCGCGGCAGGGGCGGGCGCAGCGGCCACCGGCGCCGGGGCGGGCGCCTGTGCCGGCTTGGCGACCATCAGGGCCGCCACTTGCTTGATTTTCGTGGCCGCATTGCGGACCGGCTTGGCAACTTCGGCGATCGCCGCTTCAATGATCGGTGCAGCCACTTTCTTGGCTGCCGGGGTTTTGGTGGCCGGGCGCACCGCGCCTACGGTTGGGTAATCTTGGGTGGCCAGGATGGTGGCTGGCTTGCTCGGTAATTTTGGCAGTGGCATCAGGATCTCAATCAAAAAATTTCTGGAATGAATCGCCCATGGGCAGCCAGCTTCTGGCGGCACTTCTCATGGGGTGGATGCGGGGGAACAACAATGCTACAGGACGAATAACTGCCGGAAGGCCGGCAGCATGGCCGGTCATGGACGCCATCGGCGGGCTGCAGGCCCGCCTGGCGGAGTGGATGGAGGTGCTTCGTTGACTCAAAATGGCGATAGGTACCGTGAACTGAACTGCGGTTGAACTAAGCTCGCTGGAAGCCGGCAACGCGCATTGGATCAACATGGACGATCAATTCAGATGCGCTACGAATTCCAGCACTTCTTCCACGTGAGTTGCGACCTTCACGCCTCTCCATTCTTTCACCAATCGGCCCTGGGCGTCAATCACAAACGTACTGCGCTCGACGCCACGCACGGTCTTGCCGTACATCTGTTTCATCTTCATGACGTTAAACAGCAGGCAAACGGCTTCGTCCGGGTCGGAAATGAGCTCGAATGGCAGTTCCAGCTTGGCTTTGAAACTTTCGTGCGAGCGCAGGGAATCGCGGCTGATGCCGTAGATTTCCACGCCGGCGGCGACGAATTGCGGATACGCATCGCGGAAGGCGATGTTTTCCGTGGTGCAGCCTGGGGTGTTGTCCTTCGGATAGAAAAACAGCACCGTGGCCTTGGCCGGACGGCCCAGCAACTGAAAGGTCTTGCCGCTGGTCATGGCGGCGCTAAAGTCGGGTATGCTAACGAGGGATTGGCTATCAGCCACAGGTTCTCTCCTGAACGGTGATCATCAGCGCTGTTTTTTAGTCTGGCAACGCATCCAGGTGCAACAATACAGCATTCAGGCCGCTTTGCCCTGCACAATCAGGCGCCCCGAACGCCCGGGCAACTCATCCCAGGTGACGGGACAAACGGGCAGTTCCGTATTTTTTATCTTTTCATAATAATCGCCCATCGCCGCGAACTGGTAGCCCTGGGCTTTCCAGCCAGCCAGCAGTTGTTCGAAAATGGGGGCGAGTTTCTGTCCTTCAAGTTCCGCATGCAAGGTATATACATGGTCGCGCGGATTGTCCGCCGTCAGCGACAGGATATGCGCGGCAACATTGCCGGTGGTGATCAGTTTGCCGTCGATTTCGCAGCCCAGCAGCTCGTCCAGGGTGGGCAGGGTCGTGGGCAATTGCACGCATTGCAGGATGGTGTTGCCGTTGCGCACGCGATGCGGGCCATTGCCCGGATGCAGCATGGCGCCGCGCGCGTCGAGCATGGCGCGGCCATCGGAGGCAAAGCGGTAGCCGGCCGTGTCGTGCTCGACAAAGGCGCTGACATTCATTTGCCAGCCGGCCGCGCCGTGCGTGTGCGCCTTGGCGCCAAACACCTGTTCGTAGCGGTTGGCGGCCTTGCGCATCATGCTGATGGTCCAGGCGGCGTTGCGCTTGGCCACGTTGTCTTGCCACAGGGTGTGATCCCAGGTGTGGATGCCGCACTCGAAACCGGCATCGCGCACGGCGCGCAATTGCGCCGCGCATTGCTTGCCGATGTCGGGTCCCGGCAACAAGGTGCCGTACATCAATGTTTTCAAGCCGTAGTGCTCGACCACCGAGGTGCGCGACACCTTGCTGAAAAAGCCGGGCTTCAAGGCGCGCCGCAGGGCCCAGCCCGTATGGTCGGGGCCCAGCGAAAACAGAAAGGTGGCCTTGGCCTGGTGCGCGGTCAGCATGCGCACCAGATTGCCCATGCCTTCACGGGTGCCGCGATAGGTATCGACGTCGATTTTCAGGGTCAGGAACGGCTTGCTCAACATTAATCCATCAGTGCTTTGGCTTGGGCTACCTGGCTGCGGTAGGCGTCGAAAATGTTGCGCAGGGAATCGGCCATGGACGTGCTTGGCGCCCAGCCCAGCTCTTCGCAGGTATTCGTGATTTTCGGCACGCGGTTTTGCACGTCCTGGTAGCCGGCGCCGTAGTAGGCGCCCGAGGTCGTTTCCACGATTTTCACGTGTTTCGCGCCTTCGGCGTATTCTGGGTATTCGGCGGCCAGGGTCAGCATCATGCCGGCCAGGTCGCGGATCGAATAGTTATTGGTCGGATTGCCAATGTTGTAGATCTTGCCGCTGGCGACGCCGTTCTTGTTGGCGATGATGCGGATCAGCGCATCGATGCCGTCGTCGATGTAGGTGAACGCGCGTTTCTGCGCGCCGCCGTCGACCAGCGAGATGTTCTCGCCGCGCACGATGTGGCCGAAGAATTGCGTCACCACGCGCGAGGAACCTTCTTTCGGCGTGTGGATCGAGTCCAGGCCGGCGCCGATCCAGTTGAACGGACGGAACAGCGTGAAGTTCAAGCCTTCCATGCCGTAGCCCCAGATCACGCGGTCCATCAGCTGCTTGGCGTTCGAATAGATCCAGCGCGGCTTGTTGATCGGGCCGCAGATCAGTTCCGAGTTTTCCGGATCGAATTCCTCGTCATGGCACATGCCATACACTTCCGACGTCGACGGGAAGACCAGGTGTTTGCCGTACTTGGCGGCCGAGCGGACGATGGGCAGGTTGGCTTCGAAGTCCAGTTCGAAGACGCGCAGCGGCTGCTTGACGTAGGTCGATGGCGTGGCGATGGCGACCAGGGGCAGGATCACGTCGCATTTCTTGACGTGGTATTCGACCCATTCCTTGTTGATCGTGATGTCGCCTTCGAAGAAGTGCATGCGCGACTTGTAGTTGTCATCTTCCAGCAATTCCGTGATGCGGTCCGTGTTCATGTCCATGCCGTAGACATGCCAGTCGGTGGTTTCCAGGATGCGCTTGGACAGGTGGTGGCCGATGAAGCCGTTGACGCCTAAGATGAGGACTTTTTTCATGTGAGATTCTCTTGAGTGATATCAGTGTGTGCTGACGCGGGCGGTCAGACTTGCTTGCAATTGCTGAGCCGAAATCGGCTCCCCGGCAGCCCTCAGCGCGGAAATGGCCAGCATGCGGCCGTCTCCGCAGACGCCAAAGATGCAATTATCCACTACCGCCAAGCCCGGTGGCAAACTTCCTGCGGAAAGCTTGCTCAAACGGGCTTTTTCGATGGTGTAAATGACATTGTTGACTTCGGTGAAGGCGCCGGGATAGGGCGGCGCGACGGCCCGGTGCAGGTTATAGACCTGCTGCGCGGGTAACTTCCAGTCGATCCTGCCGTCTTCGGGCGTGCGCCCGCCAAAGTAGCCGCCCTGGCGCAAATCGTTGAGATGGCGCGGCGCCGTGCCGTCCAGCAAGGCCGGCAGCACGCCCCACAGCGTCTGTTCCGCCGCCACGGTGACCTTGCCGAAGACTTCGAAAGCCGTGTCGTCGGGCAGGATGGGCACGGCCGTCTGCGCCACGATGGCGCCCGCGTCCGGCTTGACCGTCATTTCATGCAGGGTGGCGCCCGTCTGCGTGGCGCCGTGCAGCACGGCCCAGTTGACGGGGGCGCGGCCGCGGAACTGCGGCAGCAGCGAGCCGTGCATATTGTAGGCGGGCGCGACTTCCAGGATGCTGGCGGGCAGCATGTGGCGGTAGTAAAAGCTGAACAGCATGTCCGGTGCCGCCGCCCGCACCTGCGCCAGCAGTTCGGGCGCGCGCGCGTCCGATGGCGTGATGTAGGGGATGCCTTCGGCCTGGCACAGGCTGGCGACGGATTCGAACCACAGGTTTTCCGTGGGGCTGTCTTCGTGCGTGACGACGAGGGCGATATCGACCCCTCCGGCCAGCAGCACCTTGATGCAGCGCACGCCCACATTGTGGTAGCCGAAGACGACGGCGCGTGGCGCGCCCATCAGCGACTCACCTGGCGCTTTTCCAGGCGCACATACGATGGCGCCTCGGCTTCCGCCTGGGTCATGCCGTCCTGCAAGATGGTTTGCACCACGTAGCGGGGGCGGGCGCGCACCTGCTGGAAGATGCGTCCCACGTATTCGCCCACCAGGCCGATGCCGAACAGGATCACGCCCATCAGGAAGAAGGCGATGGCGAACAGGGTGAACACGCCTTGCGCCTCGGCGCCGAACAGGAAGCGGCGCGCCAGCAAGTAGGTCACCAGCACGGCCGAACTGAAGGACAGCAACATGCCCAGCATGGAAAAGATTTGCAGGGGAATCAGCGAAAAGCCCGTGACCAGGTCGAAATTGAGGCGGATCAGGCTGTACAGCGAGTATTTCGATTCGCCGGCCGAGCGTTCCTCGTGCTCGACGGTAATTTCCGTGGGCTTGCGGGCAAAGGTATAGGCCAGGGCGGGCACGAAGGTGTTGACTTCGGCGCACTGGTTGACCAGGTCGATCACGTTGCGGCCATACGCGCGCAGCATGTTGCCCTGGTCCGTGATCTTGATGTTGGTGATGCGCTCGCGCAGCCGGTTCATCATCTTCGAGGCCAAGGTGCGCCAGGCGGAATCTTGCCGCTTGCGCCGGATCGAGCCCACGTAATCGTAGCCTTCACGCATCTTTGCCACCAGGTTGCCGATTTCTTCGGGCGGATTCTGCAGGTCGGCGTCGAGCGTGACCATGATTTGCCCGCGCGACGCTTCAAAGCCGGCCAGGATGGCCATGTGCTGGCCGTAATTGCCGTTGAACAAGACCACGCGCGTGACGTCGGGGCGCTGGCGGAACTGTTCCGCCAGGATGGGCACCGAATTGTCGCGGCTGCCATCGTTGACGAAGATGATCTCGTAGCTCGTCTGCAAGGCGTCGAGGGCCGGATACAGGCGGGCGAACAGGCTGGCCAGGCCATCCTGCTCGTTGTAGATTGGAATGATAATGGACAGTTCAGGTTTCATCGGCGCGCTGCTCATTTGATGAGAATGGATTTGACGGTGGCGACGGCGCGTTCCACGTCCTGTGTCGTCATGGCGTAGAACATCGGCAGGGTCACGGTCAGGCGGCCGATCTTTTCCGAGACGGGGAACATGCCTTCGGTAAAGCCGCGTTCGCGGTACATGGTAAACAGGTGGATCGGTGCGTAATGATAGCCCGTTCCCACGTTTTGCTGCGCCATCGCCTGCATGAAGGCGGCGCGCGTGCCGGGGCCATTGTCGGGCAGGATGATCTGGAACAAATGCCAGTTGCTGTTTTCAAAGTCCTGCACGGGCAGTTGGGCGCCGCTCAGCGCTTCGAAGTCGCTGCCGAATTGCGCGAAATAGTGGCGTGCCAGGGCGCGACGGTGGGCCGTGATGGCGTCGATGTTGGCGAACTGGCCCAGGCCGATGGCGGCCATGATGTCGCTCATGTTGTATTTGCCGCCCAGCACATCGACGTCGATGCCGTCGACGCCGCTGCGCGTGACGCCCTGCAGCCGGTATTTCTCGGCCAGTTTTGCTTCTTCCAGGTTGTTGAGGACGAGGCAGCCGCCTTCGCCCGTGGTGATGTTCTTGTTGGCCTGGAAGCTGAACGAGACGAAATCGCCAAAGGAACCGATGCGCTTGCCCTTCCAGCTGGAGCCGAACGCTTGCGCCGCGTCTTCCACGACCCTTAAATTGTACTTTTCAGCAATCGCGTACAGGCGGTCCATGTCGACGGGCAGGCCGGACAGGTAGACGGGAATGATGGCTTTGGTGCGCGGGGTGATGGCCGCTTCCAGCTTGTCGAGGTCGATGTTCCGCGTGACGGGATCGATGTCGGCAAACACGGGCGTGGCGCCTACTTCGATGATGACGTTGGCCGTCGCCACCCACGACACGGGCGTGGTGATGACTTCGTCGCCGGGGCCTATGCCGGCGATGCGCAGCGCGATTTCCATGGTGCATGTGCCCGAATTGAAGGTGCGCACGGGGCGCCCGCCGAAATATTCGGACAGCTGGGCTTCGAAGGCCTGTACTTTCGGGCCGCTGGTGATCCAGCCCGAGCGCAGCACTTCGCCGACGGCGGCGATGGTCGCTTCGTCGATGGTGGGTTTGGAAAAGGGCAAAAAGGGCAGGGTAGAGGTCATGGGGCGCGGTTCTTGGATCTGTATGGTGTCAGGGTATCGGTGTCGCCGAGGCTGCCAGTGCGCTCAAAAAGCGCCGGCAGGCATGGCTATTTTATATCGTCAGTATGGCGGCGCAGCCCCTTCAGCGGTGAAAAATCCTGCTGCTGCGGGAGCGGGGCAAGCCGGCCGGGGGCGCGATCCGTGCTGCTTCGCGCCCCGTTTAAGCATTTATTTGTTGGCAATGACCATGCGGCGCGCATCTGCGGCAATCACACGCATGGGCACGCCACGTTGTTGCAATTCCTTGTAGCGGTACAGGCTGATAATCGCCATGTCGTGCACGCCGGCATTGGCATCGTTCGTCCATTGCGTGATGAAAGGCTCGATGCTGGGGATGGACAGTTCCGGCTGCTGTTTCAGGCCAAACGTGAATTCATCCCAGTAATCGACGAGGATCACGGGACGCTGCAGATAATACGTCAGCGACTGTTCATAGATGCCGACCGAATAGAGCTTGGTATCGGCCGTCAGTTCGGCCTGGATCTGCGGCAGCATGTCGGTGCCTGCGCGGTTCTGGCCATACAGTTCGGAGCCGGCCAGGATGCAGTGCGTGGCCAGGAAGCCGGCGCCGGCGATGGTCAGCACCGTCATGTCGCGGCGCAGCTGGCGCGCATGCAGCAAGGCCAGAGCGCCGCCGGCCAGGGCGAAGAAGCCGGCCGCCATCAGCCATGGCTGGTAGCCCTTGAGCGCGATCAAGGCTTGCGCGTCGCGCGCGCTGGCCTTGCCGAAGGCGATCGGTCCGCCGATCAGGATGGCCGCGCCCAGCACGCACAGCAGGCCGGCGGCGAACAGGCGCTGGCGGCGCGAGGCCGATTCCAGGTACAGCGCCACCAGCAGGGCCAGCGCCGGGAAGATGGGCACGATATAGCCAGGCAGCTTCGAGGTCGAATAGCTGAAGAAGAAGAAAATGAAGACGGCCCAGACCAGCAGCATCAAGCGCGGCTGGAAGGCGCCCTCCTGGCGCCGGAAGGCGGCGGCCAGGCTTTGCGGCAGCACGCCTATCCATGGCAGCATGCCGGGAATGAGCAGCACCAGGAAGTAGTACCAGGCGCCTTCGCGCTTGTGGCCCTTCATCAGGAAGCGCTGGAAATGCTCGTGGATGAAGAAGAAGTGCGGCTGTTCCGGATTGCGCAGGGCGACCAGCACGAACCACGGCGTGGCGATGGCAAAGAACAGCAGCAAGCCCTTGACCAGGTGCAGCCGCGTCCAGATGCGCCAGTCGCGCGCGCACAGCGAATACAGCACCAGCACGGCGCCCGGCAGCACGATGCCGATCAGGCCCTTGGCCAGCACGGCCAGCGCCATGGCGGCCCAGCAGGCCAGCATCCAGTTGCGCCGTTCCCGCGCCGTGGCGTCGTCGCGCTGGGCGATCAGCAGGCTGCCCAGGGTGAGGGTCATCATGCCCGACAGGCCCATGTCCAGCGAATTGATCTGGCCGGAAGCGAGCCAGAACAGGCTCGACGCCAGCACCAGGCCCGCATACAGGCCCACGCGCGGGCCGAACACTTTCTTGCCCGCGTAAGCCGTCATGCACACGCCGATGATGCCGCACAGGCCCGTCCACAGGCGTGCCTGCCATTCGCCCAGGCCGAAGGCGGCGAAGGTCAGCGCATTCATCCACGTTTGCAGCGGCGGTTTTTCAAAGTACTTGATGCCGTTCAGGCGCGTGGTGACCCAGTCGCCCGTGACGAACATTTCGCGCGCCATCTCGGCGTAGCGGCCTTCGTCGGGCGGCACCAGGGTGCGTACGCCCAGCGCATACAGGGTGACGACGATGAAGAGGCCCAGCAGGGACCACATCAGCACCCGCGAAGAGTGCAGTTCGTTGACGTTGATTTTCATGCGGCCTTGCCTGTGGCCGGGGCCAGGATCAGGGCCAGGGTGACTTTGCGGCCTTCGCCCATGAGGATATTGTAGGTGCGGCAGGCGGCCTGGCTATCCATGCATTCGACGCCGATGCGGCGCATGGTCAGCGCGGCCGTCAGCTTCGGATGCACGAAGCGCTGGCGCTCGCCCGTGCCGAGGATGACCACGTCGGGCGCATCGACCAGGATTTGCGCGAAATGCGCCTCGTTCAATTGTTCGAAACTGTCCACCTCCCACGCCCGTGGCGGCACTTCCGGCATGACGATCAGGCTGTAGTTGTACGGCTGGGCATTGATCTCGACGCCGTTTTCGTCATAGCCGGTGACAGTCTGGTATTGTTGGGTGCTGCTGGCGTGGAGTTTCATGGCGATATCGGGGGGCTGGTCGTGTCGGTTGATCGGTGCGCGCGCGGCCGTATTGCGTGCCGGGCCCAAGGGCGTAAGCATGCCATAAATGACAGAAAAGAGCGACTGAAAAGCAACATCCTTTCCAATTTGCAATGTTCAGGGCCACGGTGGGGATGCCTGCCCGCGCCATGGTAATGCTGCAATATTAAGGGAAGATGAAGATGGCGCCCGCCAGATTGTCGTCCGGCGGCGCCAGCGTGGCAGAATCGGCGTCAAATGCTGGGGTTCGCCATGTTTAATTTGATAAAATGGTTTGTTTTCGGCGAGAATGATTGTTTTCGCCTTGCAGTCTTTCGCATCGCAGTTTCACGGGTTCATAGTTCTGGCGCGGCGATCATGCTGCAAGTTCTGCTCACCGCGCCGCATCACGACAGGGATTTATTTTGCGACCGATTCAGAAATCGAATAAATTGGCGGACGTCTGCTACGACATCCGCGGCCCGGTCCTGGAAAAATCCAGGCAAATGGAAGAAGAAGGCCACAAGATCACCAAGCTCAATATCGGCAACCTGGCCGTATTCGGCTTCGATCCGCCCGACGAGATCGTGCGCGACATGATGCTCAACCTGCAGAACGCGGCCGGCTATACGGATTCGAAAGGCATGTTCGCGCCGCGCAAGGCCGTCATGCACTACACGCAGAGCAAGAACATCGCCGGCGTGACCATCGATGATATTTATCTGGGCAATGGCGCTTCCGAACTGATCGTCATGTCGATGAACGCCCTGCTCAATAGTGGCGACGAGGTGCTGGTGCCGGCGCCCGACTATCCATTGTGGACGGCCGCCGTCAGCCTGTCGGGCGGCAATCCGGTGCACTATGTGTGCGACGAGCGCAACGAGTGGTATCCCGACATCGAGGACATGCGCCGCAAGATCACGCCGCAAACGAAAGCCATCGTCGTCATCAACCCGAACAACCCCACCGGCGCGCTGTACCCGGTGGAAGTGCTGCTGCAGATCGTCGAACTGGCGCGCCAGCATCAATTGATCATTTTCGCCGACGAGATCTACGACAAGGTGCTGTACGACGAAGCCGAGCACGTGTCGATCGCCTCGCTGGCCGACGACGTGCTGTTCATCACCATGAACGGCCTGTCGAAGAATTACCGCTCCTGCGGCTACCGTTCCGGCTGGATGGTGGTCTCGGGCGAGAAGCGCCACGCAAAAGATTACATCGAGGGCCTCAACATGCTGGCCTCGATGCGGCTATGCGCCAACGCGCCGGGGCAGTTTGCCATCCAGACGGCGCTTGGCGGCTACCAGAGCATACAAGACCTGGTGGGGCCCGGCGGGCGCCTGTTGAAACAGCGCGACCTGGCGCACAAGCTGCTGACCGATATTCCGGGCGTCACCTGTGTCAAGCCGAAGGCCGCGCTGTACATGTTCCCGCGCCTGGACCCGGAGATCTATCCGATCGCCGACGACCAGCAGTTTGCCTATGAATTACTGGCCGAAGCGAAGGTCCTGATCGTGCAGGGCACGGGATTCAACTGGATCGCGCCCGACCATTTCCGTGTCGTCTTCCTGCCCAACTCCGATGACCTGACCGAGGCCATGGGGCGCATTGCGCGCTTCCTCGAAGGCTACCGCAAGCGTCACGGCCGGGGCTGAGCCGGCTAGTAGCAATACCGATCAACCTGGCGCCGCTTTGGCGGCGCCACTTATGAGCAGTCAAGCACAACTATGAAATCCATCAAGATCGGCCTGCTGGGCCTGGGCAATGTCGGTTACGGCACGTTCAGCGTCCTGAAACGCAACCAGGAAGAAATCAAGCGCCGCGCGGGCCGCGGCATTGAAGTCGTCGCCGTCGCCGTGCGCGACGTGGCGCGCGCCGAGGCGCTCGTCGCCGGCGGCTGCAAGGTCGTCAACGACCCGCACCTGATCGTCAACGATCCCGAGATCGACATCGTCGTCGAACTGATCGGCGGCTACGACCTGTCGAAGACCCTGGTCATGCAAGCGATCGCCAACGGCAAGCACGTGGTCACGGCCAACAAGGCCCTGCTGGCCGTGCATGGCAACGAAATCTTCGCCGCCGCCCAGGACAAGGGCGTGATGGTGGCCTTCGAAGCGGCCGTCGCCGGCGGCATCCCCATCATCAAGGCGCTGCGCGAAGGCTTGACGGCCAACCGCATCGAATGGATCGCCGGCATCATCAACGGCACCACCAATTTCATCCTGTCCGAGATGCGCGACAAGGGCCTTGATTTCGCCACCGTGCTGAAACAGGCGCAGGAACTGGGCTATGCCGAAGCCGACCCCACCTTCGACATCGAGGGCGTCGACGCCGCGCACAAGGCCACCATCATGTCGGCCATCGCCTTCGGCATCCCGGTGCAGTTCGACAAGGCCTACGTGGAAGGCATCAGCAACCTCAATGCCGTCGACATCCGCTACGCCGAGCAGCTGGGCTACCGCATCAAGCTGCTGGGCATCACCAAGCGCGCCACCGTCAACGGCGTGGAAGGCATCGAGCTGCGCGTGCATCCGACCCTGATCCCGGCCAAGCGCCTGATCGCCAACGTGGAAGGCGCCATGAACGCGGTGCTGGTGCATGGCGACGCCGTCGGCGCCAGCCTGTACTCGGGCCGCGGCGCGGGCGCCGAGCCGACCGCCTCGTCGGTGATCGCCGACCTGGTCGACATCACCCGCCTGGCCACGGCCGACCCGGAACACCGCGTGCCGCACCTGGCGTTCCAGCCGAACGCGATGACCGATATCGCCATCTTGCCGATGTCGGAAATCACCACCAGCTACTACCTGCGCATGCACGTGGCCGACCAGCCGGGCGTGCTGGCCGACCTGACGCGCATCCTGGCCGAACGCGGCATCTCGATTGACGCCATGCTGCAAAAAGAGCCGGCCGAAGGCGAGACGCATACGGACATCATCATGCTGACGCACCAGACGCAGGAAAAGAACGTCACGGCCGCCATCGAGAAGATGGAAGCGTTGCCTAGCGTGGTGGGCACGGTCACCAAGATCCGCCTGGAAAACTTCAGCTGAGCGTTTTCAGCGGTCCATGCAAAACGGCGCCCGCGGGCGCCGTTTTTTTTGTCCGATGACTGTCTTAATGCTGCGGCACGTCGGGCGCGCCGACGGGACCCACGTCCATGCCGTCATAGCTGGCCAGCTGGTTTTCCTGGGCAAACGCCATCAGTTCGCCATTGCGCGCGTGCAGGCTGTCGACGCCATGCACTTCGGCTTTTTCCACGTGCAGCACCCACACGGGCGGCGCTGCCGGATCGTCGAGTTCCGGCTGGTACAGTTCCACCGGGCGGTAGCCCTGCAGCGCCAGCACGGTGGCGGCCTGTTCCAGCGGTTCGGACGTGGGGTTGGTGAAGTAATAGCCCCACAGCAGCGGCTGGGACAAGTCCCAGGGCGCGTTCTCGGCGATATTGGCGAACAGTTCGCTTACGTCTTCTTTGGTCATCATGACGGCAGGCTTTCATTAAAATCTCAGGGCGCGATCTTAGCATTCATGCCGCGTGTACGCCATGCGCCCATAAAAAAACCGGCTGTGCAGCCGGTTTCTTATCAGCCGTTACAACGGCTGGATGCTGATTCGCGTGAGCGTGAATTAGAACTTGTAGCGCAGGCCGATCGACAGCAGGTCGGCTTTCAGCTTGTCGCCGCCTTCGCTGGCAACTTTGCCGAAGTTTTCGTATTCCGCCACAGCCGACAGGTTTTTGCTGATGTTGTATGCTGCGCCGATGCCGAAGATGGCGGAAGTCTTGTTTTTCGATTCGCTACCGCTCGCATCGCTGATGCTGATTTTGGTGCGGTTTTGCGATACACCAGCCTTGGCGAACAGCGAGAACTGTTCGTTCAGCGGCAGGGTGCCGGTAGCGGCGGCGTAGAACGCGTGGCTTTTTGCTTCCAGCGTCGTGCCGTCAATGGTGCGGTTTACCTTGCCGAAGTCGACGTAGCCGGCTTCTGCGCCGAAGTTTTGCGTGAAATCGTAGCCAGCGTAAGCTTTGTAGCCGGTGTTGCTTTTCTTGTTCGTACCTTCTTGGTCGATCGACAGTTTCAATTCCGAACGACCGACGTTAGCGCCGATGTAAGCGCCTTCTGCTTGAGCGAACAAAGGGAATGCCAGGGCGGCGCCGACGACTACTGCAAACAATTGCTTTTTCATATTAATCCTAGGTAATTAATGCGGAGAGACTGTCTCGCCGCTTAATGGGAGCCGAATTGTATAGGGATGAATATGTTTATGTAAGGCAATTATTTAAAAAATATTAGAAATAAATTACGTGTTGTTTTTTGGCAACAGTCGATATTGATTGAGTATCTGGGCCGCGCGCTAGGTGAGCGCGCCAAAATGCACGCTCACCTTGAGTCCATTTCCATTTGCCGCCGTCGCCAGTTCCAGCCGGGCCCCATGCAGGGCGGCGATGTCGCGCACGATGGCCAGGCCCAGTCCCGCGCCGCCGGGGTTGCTTTCGAGCGCCGCGCCCACGCGGTAGAACGGCGTGAATACGCGCTCGCGTTCGGCCGGCGGGATGCCGGGACCGCTGTCTTCCACTTCCAGTACGGTGTCGCTTTCCTCGCCGTCCTTCTCCGGTGCGCGCACGCGCAGGATCACGCAGCCGCCCTGCGGCGTGTAGCGCAGCGCATTGTCGACCAGGTTGACCAGCAGTTCGTGCAGCAGCAAGGCCTGGCCATGCACGGGCGCTTCGTCGGGCGCTTCCAGCGACAGGTCGATGTGCTTGCCGACGGCGGCCATGGCCATTTCCAGCCCCACCTGCTGCGCCACGTCGCGCAAGGGCACGGTATCCATGGACAGGCTGTCGCCGCCATGCTCGATGCGCGCCAGGGTCAGCAGGCGGTTGGCCAGCAGCACGGTCGAATCGGTGGTGGCGGCGATCGAACGCACGATGTCGCGCAAGGCGGCGATGTCCGGCGGCGCGCCCGCCTGGCGGTCGCATTCGCGCATGGCCAGTTCGGCCTGGGTTTTCAGCACCGTCAGCGGCGTGCGCAGCTGGTGCGAGGCGTCGGCGATGAAGCGGCGCTGGCTGGCGATCAGCTGCTGCAGGCGCGACATGGCGCCGTTCATGGCGCTGACCAGCGGACGCATTTCCTTGTGCACCAGCGTGGGATCGACGTCGGACAGGTCGGACAGGGTGCGCGTCTCGACCTCCGTCTTCAGGCGCATCAGCGGCTGCAGCACCAGGCGCACGGCGAACCACACGAGGGCGCCCATCGCCAGTATCATCGCCGCCTGCCAGATCAGGGTGTCGAACAGGATCTGGTTCGACAGGCCGCGCCGCGCGTCCAGCGTCTCGGCCACCTGGATCAGGGCGATGCCGCGCATCGAGTCGTCGTACACGGGTTGCAGCAGGGCGGCGATGCGGATCGGCTTGCCGTGGTAATCGGCGTGGTAGAAGCGCACCAGGGCCGGATAATTCTGCGAGCGGGGCACGTTCTTCGGCACGGGCGGCAAGTCGCCATAGCCCGACACCAGTTCGCCGTTGATGCCCGTCACCTTGTAGTAGATGCGGCCCAGGGTATCGGTCTCAAAGCTGTCGAGCGCCACGTAGGGCACTTCGGCCACCACCTTGCCGCCGACGATGGAGACGCGCTCGGCCAGCGCCCGCGTCGAGGCCAGCAAGGAGCGGTCGTAGGCCATGTCGGCCGCATCGAGCGCGTTGCGGTAGACGAAGACGGCATCGAGCAGCACCAGCATCACCAGGGGGATGAGGAGCCAGCGCAGCAGCTGGCTGCGCAGGCTGCCCAGCGGCCGGCCCTGCGTCCAGCGCCGGCGCAGGCGTTCGGCCAGTGGCGGACGGGGCGCGCTCATTTTGGCGCGGCCGGCGCCATGGCGCTGCGCGGCTGCAGCAGGTAGCCGATGCCGCGCAGGGTGGTGATCACGGCGCCGTCGGGCGCGCCGCTCTCCACGCCGTTTTCCAGCTTCTTGCGCACGCGGTGGATGTACAGTTCGATGGCGTCCAGGTTGGCGTCGTCGGCCAGCGCGAAGACTTCGTCGAACAGCTTTTCCTTCGACACGGCGCGCCCCGAGCGCGTGATCAGCGCTTCGAGCACGGCGTGTTCGCGCGGCGTCAGGGCCAGCGCCGCGCCGGCATAGCTGAACATGCGCGTGACGGTGTCGAAACTGAGCGCGCCGCAAGTGTGCACGAGGGCTTCGTTGCCCTGGCTGCGGCGCAGCAGGGCTTTCACGCGCGCTTCCAGTTCGGCCAGCTCGAACGGCTTGGCCATGTAGTCGTCGGCGCCCAGGTTCAGGCCCTGCACTTTTTCATCGAGGCCGCCGCGCGCCGTGAGTATCATGACGGGAGTCTTGCCGCGCGTGCCGCCGCGCGCGCGCAGGCGGCGCAGCACGTCCAGGCCATCCATCTTCGGCAGGGTCAGGTCGAGCAGCACCAGCGAGTATTCCTGCGTGTGCAGCAGGGCGTCGGCATCGGCGCCGTTGTGGGCGGTCTCCACCGTCAGGTGCGCGTCGCGCAGGGCCTTTGCCAGCCAGTGCGACAGCTCCAGATGGTCTTCCACTAATAATATGCGCATGGTCTCCGCCATTCGTTTGAAACGGTGCAGTGTAAGCCTGCCGGCGCCGCGCCGACAGGGGCGGCGATGAATATGTTTGTGCTCTTTGTGGCTGGCTGGCGACACCTGTCAGTCTGAAAGCCAATTGAAAGGATCGCGCTCATATAGTGTGATCCTGATTCATGAAATTGATCAGGCATATCACTAATAACTATATCTAAGGGAGATACTCTACATGAAGAAGACCGCATACGCGCTGGCCGCTCTGGCTGTCCTGGCCGCCGCTGGCAGCGCCCAGGCGCAATCGAACGTCACCCTGTACGGCCGCCTGGACGCCGGCATCAGCAACACCAGCAACGCCGGTCCGAACAAAAGCTCGATGACGCAGGTGAGCTCGGGCGGCATGAACACCTCGCGCTGGGGCATCCTGGGCAGCGAAGACCTGGGCGGCGGCCTGAAGGCCGTCTTCAACCTGGAAGGCGGCATCCTGGTCGACACGGGCGCGGCCGACGGCGCGCTGTTCAAGCGCCAGGCCAATGTGGGCCTGGAAGGCGCGTTCGGCCGCGTCGTGCTGGGCCGCTCCTTCACCACCGTGTACGACTTCGTGCTGCCGTTCGACCCGATGGCGTATGCGCCGTTCTACTCGTGGGCCACTTCGGGCAATGCGACGGGTCCGAGCAAGTACGGCATGACGACGGCCTTCGACAACATGGTCAAGTACTCGGGCAAGACGGGCGGCTTCAGCTACGGCGCATCGTACGGCTTCGGCGAGCAGACGACGGGCAGCTCGGACAGCGCCAAGCTGTCCACCGCCGTCACCTACCAGACGGGCCCAGTCAGCCTGCTGGCCACGTATGAACAGGTGAACGGCAACGCCATCGCCGGCGGCGCGCGCGACAAGACCACCGTGTATCACCTGGGCGCCATGTATGACGACGGCCCGTGGAAAGTGCAGGCGGCGGCGCGCGACTACAAGCTTGACCCGGCAGCGGCAGGCAAGGCCGACGTGCGCGGCACCCTGTACTGGGGCGGCGTCAGCTACAAGACCACGCCGGTCATCACCCTGACGGGCGTGATCTACTACCAGGACGTGAAGAACGTGGCGGCCAACCTCGATGCCGATCCGATCATGTACGTGGCGCGCCTGCGCTACGCCCTGTCCAAGCGCACCGACCTGTATGTGGCCGGCGCCTACGCCAAGGCCAAGCACAACCAGCTGGTCAGCCTGTCGCGTGACGATGCCGGTTTCGGCGACACGCAGCGCGGCCTGATCGCCGGCATCCAGCACCGCTTCTAAGCCATGACGATGCTGCGCGCCCTGTTCCTGTCGTTGCTGTGCCTGTTGCCCGCTCTCGCGGCGGCGCAGGCGTCGGCGCCGGCCGAGTGCGTGGTGCCGTCCAAGCCGGGCGGCGCCATGGACCTGACCTGCAAGCTGGCGAAAAAAGGCCTGGCGCAGGAGGGCGTGGCCGCCGCGGGAGCGGCGATGCGCATCAGCTATCTGCCCGGCGGCATCGGCGCCGTGGCCTGGCACTCGATGGGCTCGCAGCGCCGCCGCGCCGAAGCGAACACGCTGGTGGCCTTTTCGGGCGGCTCGCTGCTCAATCTGGCGCAGGGCAAGTTCGGCAACGCCAAGGCGGGCGACGTGCGCTGGGTGGCGGCGCTGGGCGCCGATTACGGCATGATCGCCGTGCGCAGCGATTCGCCCTACAAGACGCTGGGCGACCTGATCGCGGCATTGCGCCAGCATCCGGACAAGGTGCTGATCGGCGTCTCCGGCACCATCGGCAGCCAGGATTGGCTGAAGATGGCGCTGGTGGCGCGCCATGCCGGCATCGATCCGAAAGTGCTGCGTTTTGTCGCGCTCGAAGGCGGCGGCGAAGTATTTACGGCGATGCAGGCCGACTACGTGCAGGTGGTCTCGGGCGACACGTCCGAGGCCACCCTGAACGCCGGCGCCAACCATGCGCGCGTGCTGGCGGTGCTGTCGGAAAAACGCCTGCCCGGCGTGCTGGCCGGTGTGCCGACGGCGCGCGAGCAGGGCTTCGACGTGGTCTGGCCCATCATCCGCGGCGTGTGGATGGGGCCCCAGGTGCCGGAGGCGGACTACCAGCGCTGGGTGGCCACCTTCGACCGCGTCATGGCCACGCCGCAGTTCGCCGAGTGGCGCGCCCAGGCCGGCCTGTACCCATTCGCCCTGACGGGGCCGAAGCTGACCGCGTACGTCAAGAAGGCGGTCGACGAGTATGCCAGGCAGGCGAATGAGCTTGGCCTGATGCGCTGAACGACATCCCATTAAAAAAACCTATTCATAGACGGAGACAAACCCATGCAAACCAAGACCATCCTCAGCATCGCCATGGCTGGCGCATTTGCCAGCCTGGCCGGCGCCGCCTTCGCGCAAGTGCCAGCCGGCTATCCGGCCGACTACCAGAAGGTCATCGACGCCGCCAGGAAGGAAGGCAAGCTGGTGATCTACAGCGCCACCGACAGCAAGGCCGCCGCGCCGCTGATCAAGGATTTCAGCGCCCTGTATCCGGGTATCTCGGTCGAATACAACGACATGAATTCGACGGAAGTGTACAACCGCTTCATTTCCGAAGTGGCCGCCGGCGGCAACACGGCCGACGTGATGTGGTCGTCGGCGATGGACTTGCAGATGCGCCTGGCCTCGGACGGCTATGCCCTGAAATACAAGTCGGTCGAAGCGGCGAAGATTCCCGGCTGGGCCATGTGGGACGACCAGGCCTACGGCACCACGTTCGAGCCGGCCGCCATCGTCTACAACAAGCGCTTGCTCGATGCTAAGGAAGTGCCGAAGAACCACGACGATTTCGTCAAGCTGATCGCCACGCCGAAATTCAAGGACAAGGTCACCACCTACGACATCGAAAAATCGGGCGTGGGCTTCATGTTCATGGCGCAGGATGCCAAGGAATATCCACAGTTCCTGGCGCTGGAAAATGCGTTTGGTACCGCCAAGGTGCGCGTGCAGTCGTCGACGGGCACCATGATGGAGCGCATCTCCTCGGGTGAAAACCTGATCGGCTACAACGTGCTGGGCTCCTACGCCCTGGTGCGCGCCAAGACCGACCCGTCGATCGGCGTGGTGCTGCCGAAGGATTACACGCTGATCCTGTCGCGCGTGCAGTTCATCAACAAGAACGCGAAGAACGTCAACGCCGGCAAGCTGTGGCTCGATTACATCCTGTCGCACCGCGGCCAGACCATCATCGCCAACGGCGCCAAGCTGTTCGCCATCCGCGCCGACGTCACGGGCGAAACCACCTCGGCTGACCTGATCAAGGAAATCGGCGCGGCCAACGTCAAGCCGATTCCCGTGCATCCGATCATCCTGCAATTCCTGGGACCGGCCAAGCGCATGGCCTTCCTGAAACAATGGAAAGAAACAGCCGGCAAAAAATAATGCCGTCCTGGCCGTCCGCGGGCGCCTGCCCGCGGACGGATGCCGCACCCTTCATTCATTGGATTCATCATGCAAACTGCCATCTTGCCGCTGCCTGCACGGTCGCGCTCTCCCTTGTCGCGCCTGAACTGGCCGCGCGGTGTGGTCGTGACGATCACGCTGATCGCCATCTTCCTGCCGTTGTTCCTGATTTTTTACCAGAGCTTTTTGAACGCGCCGTTCTTCATGCCCGCGCGCGAATTCGGCTTTGACTCTTACCGTTTCATCTTCGATGATCCCGATTTCTCGATGGCCTTCAAGAATGGCCTGATGCTGGCCTTGGGCCTGACCGTCATCGCCGTGCCGCTGGGCGGCATGCTGGCCTTCCTGATGGTGCGCACCGACTTGCCGGGCCGCGGCTGGGTGGCGCCCATGCTGCTGGTGCCCATTTTTGTGTCGCCGATGGTGATGGGCTTTGGCTACGTCGTCTCGATGGGGCCCGTGGGCTTCTACTCGATCTGGGCCAAGGAACTGCTCGGCTTCGTGCCCTGGAATATTTACTCCTTCACCAGCATCGTCATCATCGCCGGCCTGACGCACGTGCCGCACGTTTACCTGTACGCCTCGTCGGCGCTGAAAAGCCTGGGCTCGGACGTGGAGGAAGCGGCCCGCGTGGCCGGCGCCTCGCCGGTGCAGGTGATGCTCAATGTGTCGCTGCCGATGATCATGCCGGCGCTCGCGTATGCGGGCGTGCTGGTGTTCTTCCTCGGCTTCGAAGTGTTCGGCCTGGTGCTGGTGCTCGGCGATCCGGAAGGCCACCTGGTGCTGCCGACCTATCTGTACAAGCTGACCAACAAGCTGGGCACGCCGTCCTACCACCTGATGGCCGCCGTCGCCGTCTGCCTGGTGATGGTGACCATGCCGCTGGTGATGATACAGCGCTGGCTGCTCAAATCGGCCAACAAATACGTGTCGATCAAGGGCAAGGGCGCGCGCAGCAAGGCCATGCCGCTGGGCCGCTGGAAGTGGCTGGCGTTTGCCCTGCTGGCGGGCTGGCTGATCTTCACCATCATCCTGCCGTTGACGGGCATCGTGCTGCGCTCCTTCGTGCAGTACTGGGGCGAGGGCGTGCACCTGGCCGACGTGCTGACCTTGCAGCATTTCCGCGATATCTTCGACCAGCCCTCGCTGGTACGCGGCATCGTCAACACCATCCTGATCGGCGTCGTCGGCGGCGCGCTGGCCGTGGGCTGCTACAGCTTCATCGCGCTGGCCATGCACCGCAAGCAGGATGGCATCACGCGCCTGCTCGACTACAGCGTGCTGGTGCCGCGCGCCGTGCCGGGCTTGCTGGCCGGCCTGTCGTTTCTGTGGGTGTTCCTGTTCGTGCCGGCCTGGCTGGACGGCATTTTGAAGGGCATGGACAATGGCGTGGCCCTGTGGCTGAGCGGCCATGTGATCCCCGTGCTGCGCGAACTGCGCTCGACCATCTTCGCCCTGTGGCTCGCGTATTCGGTAGTGTGGATGGCCTACGGCATGCGCCTCATTTCCACCGCGCTGCTGCAGGTGGGACCGGAACTGGAAGAAGCGGCGCGCGCCGTCGGCGCCAGCCGCGGCCAGGTGACGCGCGACGTCACGCTGCCATTGATCAAATACGGCTTGCTGGGCGCCTGGCTGATGGTGTTCCTGATCTTCGAGCGCGAATATTCGACGGGCGTGTACCTGCTCTCGCCGGGCACGGAAGTGATCGGCGCCATGCTGGTGTCGCTGTGGGCGGGCGGCTCGACCGACCTGGTGGCGGCGCTGTCCTTCATCAATATCACCCTGGTGGCCATCGGCCTGGGCATCGCCTTGCGTTTCGGCGTGAAACTCCATAATTAATAGAAGACTGAGACCACATCATGAATGAATTGACCGTCAATGAATTGCACCTGGACTATGGCACGGGCGCATCCGCCAACCAGATCCTGAAGGGTGTCTCGATGCACCTCCAAAAAGGCGAAGTGGTCGCCCTGCTGGGGCCTTCGGGCAGCGGCAAGACCACCTTGCTGCGCGCCGTGGCCGGGCTGGAAAGCCCGAAGGCGGGCACCATCCAGATCGGCGAGCGCAATGTCTTCGACGGCGCGCAGCAGTTCGAGATGCCGGCCGAGCAGCGCAACCTGGGACTGGTGTTCCAGTCGTACGCGCTGTGGCCGCACAAGACCGTGTTCGATAACGTCGCCTACGGCCTCAAATTGCGCAAGATGGGCAGCACGGAAATCGCCGCGCGCATCAAGGAAGTGCTGACGCAGCTGGGCCTGGGTCATCTGGGCGAGCGCTATCCGCACCAGCTGTCCGGCGGCCAGCAGCAGCGCGTGGCGATCGCCCGCGCGCTGGTGTACAACCCGCCCGTGATCCTGCTCGACGAACCGCTGTCGAACCTGGACGCCAAGCTGCGCGAGGAGGCGCGCGCCTTCCTGCGCGAACTGATCGTGCGCCTGGGCCTGTCGGCCCTGATGGTGACGCATGACCAGGGCGAGGCGATGGCCATTTCCGACCGTATTTTGCTGCTCAATAACGGCAAGATCGAGCAGCAGGGCACGCCGCAAAGCATGTATGAAACGCCGGACACCTTGTTTACAGCCGAATTCATGGGCAGCAACAACCGCCTGCCCGGCAAGGTGGTGCAGCGCGAAGGCAATCAGGTGCGCCTGCTGGTCGACGGCGCGTCCATGCAGGGCGTGGCGCGCGGCGCCAACGTGGGTGCGGAAGTGACGACCATGATACGCGTCGAGGAAGTGAAGATCAGCGCCACGCAGGTGGAGAATGCCATCGAGCTGCCGCTGCTGACCTGCATGTACCTGGGCGACCGCTGGGAATGCCTGTTCGAGCGCGGCGGCGCCGAGAACATCAGCCTGCGCGCGTATTCGCGCCACAAGCTCGAGGCGGGCAAGTACTGGCTGCACATGCCGGCCGATAAGCTCTGGGTATTTTAACGGTGCCGTGGTGGCCACGCTGGCGCGCCGTCGGCGCCGCGCTGGCCGCCGGGCTGGCGGGCGCCGCCATCTGCCTGTGGCTGCACACGCCGCTGCCGTGGATGATCGGCCCCCTGTTCGCCACGGCCGCGCTGCGCCTGGCGGGGCGCGAACTGGCTTGCCCCGTGCGCGTGCGCGAGGCGGGCCAGTGGGCCATCGGCACGGCCCTGGGCCTGTATTTCACGGCGCCCGTGCTGGCCGTCCTGACTGTCTATACGCCGTGGATCGCCGGCGCCGTGCTGTTCGCGCTGGCGCTGGGCGCCGCTGGCGCCATGCTGCTGCGGCGCCTCTCCGGCGTCGACCATGCCACCGCCTTCTTTGCCATGGCCGTCGGCGGCGCGTCGGAGATGGCCGTGCAGAGCGAGCGCCATGGCGCCGACGTGGGCAAGGTGGCGGCCGCGCACAGCCTGCGCATGATGCTGGTGGTGGCGACGATTCCGTTCGGCGTGCGCTACTGGGGCAGCCATGGCCTGGCGCTTGGGCATGAAAACTTCGTGCCCGGCGCCGCGCTGGTCGATGATGGCGGGCTGGCGCTGCTGGTCGGCATCACGGTGCTGGCGGCCCTCGCATTGAAACGGGGCCAGGTGCCCAACGCCTGGGTCATCGGCCCGCTGCTGGCCGCGCTGCTGCTGACGGCCTGCGGCATCCATCTGACGCGCCTGCCCGAGTGGATGATACGCGCGGGCCAGCTCTTCATCGGCATCGCCCTGGGCACGCGCTTCAGCCCCGCCTTCCTGCATGCGGCCCCGCGCTACCTGGCCGGCGTGGCCCTGTGCAGCTTGCTGATGCTGTTGCTGGCGGCCGCCTTCGGACTTGGCCTGGCGCACTGGCTGGAGATTCACCCCGGCACGGCCATCCTGGCCACGTCGCCCGGCGGCATCGCGGAAATGTCGCTGACGGCCAAGGCCCTGCATCTGGGCGTGCCCATCGTCACGGCCTTCCACGTGGCGCGCATGGTGGTGCTGGTATTGCTGATCGGCCCCCTGTTTTCATTGCAGGACAGGCGGCGCGGCCGCAATGGAAGCTGATGTCAGCGTCAAGTGGGGAGGGCGCTCCCGGCCTGGTTGAGAGTAATGCCGCTGGCGAATGGCTGCGCCGGACAGCGGGCAGTCATCGCCTCCCGGCTAATTCGGCAGGCGGCCGTGATGGCCATTAACGTCCTGCGTGCAGGGTGTCCCGGATGGCTGATGCCGCCCCGGCGCCGGGGGGGGGGGTCCAGCGGACGAGCTGTGCGATAAACCGCGGCCATCTGGCTGGCCGCATGGCGATTCGCTGCAAGCAAGTATGCGAAATCAGGGCACGCAATCACGGAAAGATTCCGGTATTTTCCCTGCGGGCCGATGGCAGAGTCAAATTGAATGCAGGGCGGGCAGAACCGGATAAAGCAAGTGCTCGTTTTTTCACGTTTTAGCGCCATATTTCATCCAATATCCCCTGTATTGCTGCTACTTTCCCACGCCGGTGGCCGAGAATGCCGTGCGGCGCTTCCGGCTTATGTGCAGGGCGGGGCGTGCGCACATTCTTGCTCGAAGCGCAGTGTCAATCTGGCACCGTGGGCGATGTTGCGGCGGGGGTGCTGCTTGTTATCTAAAAACAACGCTCGCGGCATGGATTTGACACGCTGGTTTTTATCGTTGGTAAAAAATCCTTTTTTTTAAAATGCGCTTTATCTGCTGGAGAAAAGCCGTTTCTCAATCGCAGGGTATTGTCGGTGATGTTACAAATAGTAATTGGCGCCGATGGCGATTAAATACGGGGTGATTCTGGCTGTCTTAAAAAAGTTGCCCCAAGGCCATTTATTTTAGTTATTTTGACTTCCTTCGTTTATAATTTGAAAAGAACGCCGGCGGGGCTTTTTGCGCAGTTTTGACGTGAGTTCGACCTTTTTTGAACTCAGGGAAATGTATATGCGCACCGACGGTGTCCGTTTTTCAATTGTCAGACATGCTGCCTGGGCACCGGGAGTGGAAACGCCGCAGCAATGGCTGGCCTGGGCGCAAGCCGCCTCGCCCGTCGCGCCGATCGCCGTCGCCGGTGAGCCGGGCGTGCGCGGCATGGCACCCCTGCTGCGCCGCCGCGCCGGCCAGTTGGGCAAGATGGCGCTCGAAGTGGCCTATGCCTGCCTCGGCGAGCAGCGCGATACCCCCCTGGTCTTTTGTTCGCGTCACGGTGAAGTGAGCCGCGCCGTCGACCTGTTGTCGGCCCTGGCGCAGGGGGAACCCTTGTCGCCGACGGCATTTGGCATGGCCGTGCACAATGCCAATGCCGGCCTGTTCTCCATCGCCCGCGTTGATACCGCACAGCAGGTGGCCATGGCCGCGGGTGCCGCCAGCGTCGAGGCGGCGGTGATCGAAGCGTGCGCCTTGCTGGCCGATGGCGCGCCGCAGGTCTTGCTGGTGGTGGCTGATCGTCCCTTGCCTGCCCCTTTTGCCTCCTTTGAAGACTGTCATGAGCAGCCGCACGCATTTGCCTGGCTGCTGCAGGCGGCCGACGTGCCGGGCGCCGTTTTTGGCCTTTCCTGGCGCGCGCGCGGCAGCGCCGATGCGCCACGGCCGGCCAATGCCATGCCCGCCAGCCTGGCCGCATTGCGCTTCATGCTGGGCGATGCCGCCACGTTTGAGCATGTCGCCAACCGCCAGTGCTGGCGCTGGAGCCGCCATGCATAAGCTGGCGCGTTTCCGTGCCAGCGCTTCGCTTGTCTGGCGCACGTTTGCGACGGCACTCAGTTTTGCCGCCTTCGGCGTGGGCGGCCTGCTGCTGCGCGTGCTGGTCTTCCCCCTGCTGCACCTGCTGGTGTGGCGGCGCGAGGCGCGCGTCGCTGGCGCACGCGCCATCATTCGCTGGAGTTTTCGCCTGTATATCGGCCTGATGCGATTGCTCGGCGTGTTGCGCTACGACTTGCGCGGCCTCGACAAACTGGAGCGGGGCGGCCTGCTGATCCTGGCCAACCATCCGACCCTGATCGACACGATTTTCCTGATGGCGTATGTGAAGCAGGCCGACTGCATCGTCAAGTCCGACTTGTGGAACAACCCGTTTACGCGCGGTCCCGTGCGGGCCGCCGGCTATATCAACAACACGGGCGGTGCCGAACTGGTGGACGCCTGCCTGGCGTCGCTGGCGCGTGGCAATAACCTGATCATTTTCCCGGAAGGCACGCGTACGCCGTACAGCGGCGAGATCGTGCTCAAGCGGGGCGCGGCGAATATCGCCGTGCGCGGCCGCCGCGACGTGACGCCGGTGCTGATCCGCTGCCTGCCGAAGACCCTGGGCAAGGGGGAGCAGTGGTGGCGCGTGCCCGCCCGCCGCGCGCATTTCGAGATCGCCGTGCAGGACGACCTGGCGATCGGCGAGTTTACCGGCGGTGGCGCCAGCGACGTGATGGCGGCGCGCACTTTGACCAATCATCTGCAACATTACTTTAGCGGGAAACAGGAACAACATGCTTGAACAAGAAGTGAAGGAACTGATCATCGAGGCGCTGCAACTGGAAGACATGAGCGCCGCCGACATCGACACGGATGCGCCCCTGTTCGTCGAGGGCCTGGGTCTCGATTCGATCGATGCGCTGGAACTGGGCGTGGCCCTGCAGAAAAAATACGGCATTTCCCTGTCGGCCGAGTCGGCCGATACGCGCCGCCACTTTGCCTCGGTACGGGCGCTGGCGGCCATGGTTGACACTCACAGAAAGAAGTAAGGGAGCAGCAAAATGGTAGATATGAGCGCAATGAGCCGCGACGAACTGTACGCGTGGGTAGTGCAACTGCTGGCCGAGATGTTCGAGCTGGATCCGGCGGCGCTGACGCCGCAGTCGAATCTGTACGCCGAACTCGATATCGACAGCATCGACGCGGTCGACCTGGCGGTCAAGCTGAAACAGCTGACGGGCAAGCGCCTGCAGCCGGAAGTGTTCAAGACCATCCGCACCATCGACGACGTGGTCGAGGCGTTGCGGGCGATGTCGGTGTCGGAACAGGCGGCATAACGCGTGCTGCTCAATGCCGTCGCGTTGCTGCTGACCGTGCTGTATCCGCTGGCGATCTGGTTTGGCCACGGACTGGTCGAGCCGCGCTGGCTGGCGCTGCTGCTGGTGCTGGCCATCGCCTGCCGCCTGCCCGCGCTCAAGCTGCAGCGCGCCGCGCGCTGGTCGGCGGCGGCCGCGCTGCTGCTGGTGGCCGTTGCGCTGTGGAGCAATCTGCTGCTGCCGCTCAAGCTGTATCCGGTGCTGGTGAATGCCGTGCTGCTGGCCACCTTCGGCTACAGCCTGTGGACGCCGCAGTCGATGGTGGAGCGCCTGGCACGCCTGCGCGAGCCGGATTTTCCGCCGGCGGCCATGCGCTACACGCGCCGCGTGACGCAAGTCTGGTGCGGTTTTTTCATCGTCAACGGCGGCATCGCCCTGGTGACGGCAGTGTGGGCCAGCGACGCCGTCTGGTCGCTGTACACGGGCGTGATCGCCTATATCCTGATGGCCCTGTTATTTGGCGGCGAGTACCTCGTCCGCCTGCGTTTTAAGCGTTTGCACCATGCCTGAATCCTCCCTGCCGCAAGCAGCATCCCCGATTTCCCCGTTGGCGCGCCTGGCGCAATGCCTGCATGCTCACCCGCCCGCCCGGGTGGCTGGCTGGCGCGATGGCGTGGCGCTCGATCATGCGCATCTCGCCGCGCGCATGGGGGCGTGGGCCGGTATGCTCGAACGCCAGCCAGGCCGGCATTTCGCCCTGTACCTGGATGACAGCCTTGAATTTGGCGCGGCCTTGCTTGGCGCCTGGCAGGCAGGCAAAACCATCTGGCTGACGGCCGATACACTGCCGGCCAGCTGTGCCTCGCTGGCCGCGTCGGTCGACGGCTTTCTTGGCCAGTTCCCGGCCGCGCATGCGCCCTTGCCGGTACCGGCCGGTGGCGCGCCGGCGCCTGCGTGGAGCGAGCTTGCCGACGATTTCCCCGCGCTGGTCGTGCACACCTCCGGCAGCACGGGCGTGGCGCAGGCCATCCCGAAAAAGCTTTTGCAGCTGTGCAGTGAGGTGGCGACCCTGGAACAGCTGTTCGGCGCCCATGCGCATGGCGCGGCCGTTGTGGCCACCGTCACGCACCAGCACATCTATGGCTTGCTGTTCAAGGTCTTGTGGCCGCTGGCCGCGGGGCGTGCCGTGCATGCGCACAGCGTGGACTTCCCGGAGCAGCTGGCTGCGCTGCTGGCGCAAGGACCCTGCGTGCTTGCCGCCAGTCCCGCGCACCTGAAGCGCCTGCCCGAGCACCTGGACTGGACTGGCGCGCGCGCGCAGCTGCGCGCCGTGTTTTCCTCGGGCGGCCCGCTGGCTCTCGATAGCGCGCTGGCGGCGGGAACGTTGCTGGGCCGCGTGCCGCGCGAAATCTATGGCAGTTCGGAGACGGGCGGCGTGGCCTGGCGCCAGCGCTCGCAGGAGCATCCCGACGACGAGAGCTGGCAAGCGTTTCCCGGCGTGGCCTGGCGCCTGCAGGACGACGGCGCGCTGGCGGTGCGTTCGGCGCACCTGGCCGACGATGGCTGGCTATGCCTGGCCGACCGTGCGCGGCACGCGTCGGCGGGGCGCTTCCAGCTGCTGGGGCGCAGCGACCGCATCGTGAAGATCGAGGAAAAACGCATTTCGCTGAGCGCCATCGAGGCCGCGTTGCTGGCCACGCCGTTGGTGGACGAGGCCAGAGTGCTGCTGTGCGATGCACCTGCCGGAGAGCGCCAGAAAGTCGCTGCCTTCATCGTCTGCACCGCTGCTGGCCAGGCGCTGCTGGCCGCCGACGGCAAGCTGGCCCTGAACCGCCAGCTGCAGCTGGCGCTGGCTGGCCAGGTGGAGGCGGTTGCCGTGCCGCGCCGCTGGCGCTACCTGGAACGACTGCCCATCAATGCGCAGGGCAAGACGACGCAGGCGCTGCTGCTGGCGCTGCTGGAGCACAAGGATGCTGCGCCGCGCCTGCCGCATGCGCAGCTGCTCGAAAGCGAGACTGGCGGCGTAGCTTCGCGGCTGCTGTTCGAACTGCGCGTGCCCGCGAACCTGTTCTATTTCGATGGCCATTTCACGGATGCGCCGCTGCTGCCCGGCGTGGTGCAGGTGGAATGGGCGCTGCACTACGCGCGCCTGCACCTGGACTTGCCCGCGCAGTTCCGTGCCATGCATGCCTTGAAATTCCAGCAGCCGGTGCTGCCGGACCGGCCCGTGCGGCTGACGCTGGAATTTGACGCATCCAAGGCCAGCCTGCAGTTTCGCTATCTGTCGGACGCCGGCCAGCATGCCAGCGGCCGCATCCTGTTTCACCCGCAAGCCGCCACCGTTCCCGGTGTCGGCGCCGATACACCCACTCCAGCAGCGAGCGCATGTTAGATAAAAAATTCTCACCCGAACGCCAGACCGCCTTTGCCGCCCGTTTCGAGGCGCAAAAAATCGCTTTCGGTCCCGTCGTCTTTCAATGCGTGCGCTATGCCTGGAAGCGCGGCATGCTGCAGGCGCTGGCCGACACGGGGCAAAGCGGCTTGAGCGTGGCCGACATGGCCGCCAGCGGCCGCTGGACGGAATATGCGCTGAAGGTGGCGCTCGAGTCATGCCTGTCGGCCGGCGTCGTCTCGCTGCGCGAGGGCGCGTATGTGCTCGACAAGGTGGGTTTCTGCATGCTTACCGACAGCATCACCCAGGTCAACCTGGACTTCATGCACGACGTCTGCTACCAAGGCTTGTTCGACCTGGACCGCTCGCTCGACGCCGAGCAGCCCCTGGGGCTGACGGCGCTGGGCGACTGGCCGACCCTGTACCAGGGCCTGTCGGCGCTGTCGGAACCGGCCAAGGGCAGCTGGTTCGCCTTCGACCATCACTATTCGGACACCTCGTTCCCCGAGATTTTCCCGGACGTCTTCGCCACGGCGCCGCGCCGCATCATGGACATCGGCGCCAACACGGGCAAGTTCGCCAGCGCGGCGTTGGCCTACCATGCGGGCGTGGAGCTGCACCTGGTCGACCTGGAACGCCAGCTGGCGGTGGCCGACCGGACCTTGACGGATGCGGGCGTGCGCGAGCGGGCCCATTTGCATGCCTGCGACCTGCTCGACGACGACGCTGCGCTGCCGGCCGGCATGGACCTAATCTGGATGAGCCAATTTCTCAGCTGCTTCTCCGAGGCGGCCATCGCCAGCATCCTGCGCCGCGTGGCGCGGGCGCTGGGACCGAACGGGCAAGTGCTGATCATGGATACCTTCTGGGACCGCCAGCAGTATGACATCGCCGCCTACTGCCTGATCAACACCTCGCCATACTTCACGGCCATGGCCAGCGGCAACAGCAAGATTTACCAGAGCGCCGACTACATCCGCCTGGCCGGGGCGGCCGGGCTGGAACTTCTGACCACGCGCGACGGCATCGGCTATTGCCACTCGCTGCTGCGCTTTGGCCGTGCCGGAGCACGCGGTGACTGAAATGCGTTTCCTTCCCTGCATCGTCATCCCCGTGTTCAACCATGAACATGCGATCGGCGCCGTGGTCGGGCGCCTGCTGGCGCACGGCGTGCCGCTGATCCTCGTCGATGACGGCAGCGCCGCTGCCGGCGCACGCACGCTCGACGCGCTGGCGGCTGCGCACCCGTCGCGCGTGACCCTGCTGCGCCATGCGCACAACCAGGGCAAGGGCGGCGCCGTGCTGACCGGCTGCCGCCATGCGCAGGCGCAGGGCTACAGCCATGTGCTGCAGATCGATGCCGACGGCCAGCACGAGACGGACGATGTGCCGCGCTTCCTGGCGCAGGCGCAGGTCGCGCCGGCGGCGGTGGTGGTCGGCTATCCGGTGTACGATGAATCGGTACCGGCTTCGCGCTTCTACGCACGCTATGCCACGCACGTCTGGGTATGGATCAATACCCTGTCGTTGCAGATCCGCGACTCCATGTGCGGTTTCCGCGTGTATCCGCTGGCGCCCTTGATGGCGCTGGCAGGGCGGCGTCAGCTGGGACAGCGCATGAATTTCGATACCGATGTGCTGGTGCGTTTGTACTGGGATGGTTTGCCGATGGCGAACCTGCCGACGCGAGTCGGTTATCCCAGCGACGGCGTCTCGCATTTCCAGCTGTGGCGCGACAACGTGCTGATCTCGCGCATGCATGCACGCCTGTTCTTCGGCATGCTGTGGCGCGCGCCGCGCCTGCTGGCGCGTCACTGGCGCGCGCGATGACGATGGCGTCGCAGCAGCAAGAGCGGCAAGCGCAACAGCGCGGGCACTGGGCCGGCTTCAACGAAGTGAGCTTCGTGGCCGGCATGCGCCTGCTGTTCTGGATCTGCCGCGTCTTTGGCCGCTGGCCGTTCCGCATCGTGCTGTATCCGGTGCTGGCCTGGTATGTGCTGACGCATGCGCGCGCGCGCCGCGTCTCGCGCGCCTACCTGGCGCGCATCGCCGCCTGTGGCGGACCGGCGAAGCTGGGCGTGCTGCGGCATTTCGGCGCGTTTGCCGAAACCATCCTCGACAAGATGCTGCTGTGGGGCGGCCTGTACGACACGCGCGGCGTGAGCCTGCACGGCGTCGATGGCCCCGATGGCCCCGATGGCATCGACCGCTGCATCGACGAGGGCCGCGGCGCCTTGCTGGTGTGCGCCCACCTGGGCAACCTGGAGCTGTGCCGCATGCTGTCGCAGCGCGATATGCGCCTGAAGCTGACGGTGCTCGTGCATACGCGCCATGCGCAGGCGTTCAACCGCATGCTGGCGCGCCTGAACCCCGACAGCCAGCTCAATCTGATGCAGGTAACGGAAATCACGCCCGCCACGGCCATGCTGCTGGCCGAGAAGGTGGCGCAGGGCGAATTCGTGGTGATCGCCGGCGACCGCATTCCCGTCTCGCCGCAGCCGCGCGTAGCCGTGGCGCCTTTCCTGGGCCAGCCGGCCGCGTTTCCGATCGGCCCGTATGTACTGGCCAGCGTGCTGCAATGCCCCGTGTATTTACTGTTTTCGATGCGCATCGGCCAGCGCTCGGAAATTCATTTCGAGCGGCTCCGCGAGTCCCTGCACCTGCCGCGCAAATCGCGCGAACCGATGCTGGCCGAACTGGCCGCCGCCTATGCCGCGCGGCTGCAACACCACTGCCTGCGCGCGCCGCTCGAATGGTTCAATTTTTACGATTTTTGGCAACTCCCCGATACTTCAAGACTGGATATTCCCGATGCAACTCGCTGACCTGAAAAACACCCGGCGCGCCGTCCGCTTCGACCGCGAGCGCCTGCGCATCGAAGACATTACCGATATCGCGCACGGCCGGGCCAGCGCCGAACTGTCCAGCGATCCCGTCTTTCTGGCGGCGATTGCGCGCGGTGCCGATTTTCTCGACCGCCTGCTGCGCGAGGATGGCACCATCTATGGCGTGACCACGGGCTACGGCGATTCGTGCACGGTCACCGTGCCGCCGGAACTGGTGGCCGAACTGCCGCACCACCTGTACACCTATCATGGCTGCGGCCTGGGCGAATTTTTCACGCCCGCGCAGACGCGCGCCATCATGGCGACGCGCCTGGCGTCGCTCTCCAAGGGTTTTTCCGGCGTCAGCGTGGAACTGCTGGCGCAGATCGCGCGTCTGCTCGACGCCGGCCTGCTGCCGCTGATTCCGTCCGAAGGCTCGGTGGGCGCCAGCGGCGACCTGACGCCGCTGTCCTACCTGGCGGCGGTGCTGTGCGGCGAGCGCGAAGTCTGGCGCGACGGCGTGCAGGTGCCGGCGGAACAGGCGCTGCGCGAAGCGGGCATCACGCCGCTGCGCCTGCGTCCGAAGGAAGGCCTGGCGATCATGAACGGCACGGCCGTCATGACGGCCCTGGCCTGTCTGGCGTATGAGCGTGCCGAATACCTGGCGCGCCTGACGACGCGCATCACGGCCATGGCCTCGTTCGCGCTGGACGGCAACGCGCACCATTTTGATGAAACGCTGTTCTCCGTCAAGCCCCATCCCGGCATGCAGCAGGTAGCGGCCTGGCTGCGCGCCGACTTGCCTACCGATAGCTGGGAACGCAATGGCAAGCGTCTGCAGGACCGCTACTCGATCCGCTGCGCGCCGCACGTGATCGGCGTGCTGGCCGATGCCTTGCCGTGGCTGCGCTCGTCCATCGAGAATGAGCTCAACAGCGCCAACGACAATCCCATCATCGATGCCGAAGGCGAGCGCGTGCTGCATGGCGGCCATTTCTACGGCGGCCATATCGCCTTCGCCATGGACAGCATGAAGAACACGGTGGCCAACCTGGCCGACCTGCTGGACCGCCAGATGGCCTTGCTGGTCGACAGCCGCTACAACCAGGGACTGCCGGCCAACCTGTCGGGCGCCACGGGGCCGCGCGCGGCCATCAACCATGGCTTGAAGGCGCTGCAGATCAGCGCATCCGCGTGGACGGCCGAGGCGCTGAAGCTGACGATGCCCGCCTCGGTGTTCTCGCGCTCGACGGAATGCCACAACCAGGACAAGGTCAGCATGGGCACCATCGCCGCGCGCGACTGCCTGCGCGTGCTGGAGCTGTGCGAGCAGGTGGCTGCGGCCCTGCTGATCACCGTGCGCCAGGGTGTCTGGCTGCGCTGCAAGGGCAACCCCGACGTGCTGCCGCAGGCGGCGCTGACGGCCATGATGGATGCGCTGGCGGCCGATATCGCTCCCGTGGAAGAAGACCGCCGCCTCGACCCGGAACTGCGCGTGCTGCTCGAACGCATGCGCGCCCAGGCGTGGCCGCTGTACGGAGCCGAGCATGGCTGACCTGCAGAACGCTACGCACAAGGTGCGCGACAGGAAGGCCGCGCCCAGCCGCTGGCACGCGGAAGTGGAGATGCAGGTGCAGTTCTTCGATCTCGACCCCATGGAAATCGTCTGGCATGGCCGCTACGTCAAATACCTGGAAGTGGTGCGCTGCGCGCTGCTCGACAGCATCGGCTACAACTATGTCGACATGAAGGCGTCCGGCTACGCCTGGCCCGTGATCGACATGCACTTGCGCTACGTGGCGCCGGCCACGTTTGGCCAGCGCCTGACCTTGCGCGCCGACCTGGTGGAATGGGAAGACCGCCTGAAGATCGAGTACCTGGTCAGCGACAGCGCGACGGGCAAGCGCCTGAATCGTGCCAGCACGACGCAGGTCGCCGTCGATATCGCCAGCGGCGAGATGTGCTTTGCCTCGCCGCCCGTATTGTTTGAAAAATTGGGATTGAAGGCCGTATGAAAAACCAAATCAACATCCTGCTGGCAGGTGTGTGCCTGCTGGCGCTGTCCACCGTGCACGCGGCCGCGCCCGTGGCGAAGATCGAGTCCATGCTGGCCAAGCCGCAGCAGCTGTGCGGCCGCTTCGACCAGAGCAAGCAGCTGGCAGGCATGAAGAAGGCGCTGGCCTCGAATGGACGCTTTTGCGTGGTGGCGGGCAAGGGGGTGCTGTGGCGCACCTTGCAGCCATTCCCGAATACCCTGCGCCTGACGCGCGACGAGATCGTGCATTTCCAGGGCGAGCGCGTGGCCATGCGCCTCGATGCGAAGACGGAGCCGGTGGTCAAGATGATCAACAGCGTGCTGTTCTCGCTGCTGGCCGGTGACCTGGGGCAGCTCGATACCCTGTTTGAAGTCGATGGCAGCATCGATGGCGGCACCTGGCAGGTGGCGCTGAAGGCGCGCCAGCCGGCGCTGGCCAAGGCCATCGGCAGCATCCGCCTCGATGGCGGCGCCTTCGTGAAGAATATCAGCATCAGCGAAGCAAGCGGCGACCGCACCAGCATCGTGTTTTCCGCGATTGAAACGGGACCAGCCGCCATCACGGCGCAAGAGGCGGCCCTGTTTTGAACGCACTGACGAAGCACGGCCGCGACGCGGGGCGCCTGCTTGCCATCGCCTGGGCGCTGGTGGTGGCGCTGCTGCTGGCGCATAACGCCTACCTGTGGCTGGGCAAGCGCATCGCGCCGGAAACGGACATCCTCGCCCTGCTGCCGGTGCAGGAGCGCAACCCGGTGCTGCAGGCATCGTTTACGCACATGGTCGACGCGGCGCAGCAGCGCCTGGTGGTGCTGGTCGGCGCGCCCGACTGGGCCGATGCCAGGCGCGCGGCCGACGCCTACGGCGCCGTGCTGGCGCACCATGCGGACCTGTTCCAGTCCACGCCGCTCGACGAGCAGACGCAGAATGACTGGCTGGCCCTGTTCCAGCAGCATCGATTGACGCTGCTGGCGGCGCCGCAGGAAACGCAGCTGCGCCAGGAAGCGCCCGCGTACTGGCGCGATGCCGCCCTGAGCCAGCTGTATAGCCCGTTTGGCGGGCCGAAGCTGGGCGCCTGGCAGGACGATCCTTTCGGCCTGTTCAGCGGCTGGGTGCAGGAACGGGCACAGGAAACCCCCGTGCGGCCGCGCGACGGCCATTTGTTTGTCGCCGACGGCGAGCGCCAGTACGTGCTGCTGCCGATGACCTTGACCTTGCCCGCCTTTTCGCTGGGCGCGCAGGAAAGCGTGCTGCCCGTGCTGGCGCAAGCCGAGGCGGCGGCGCGGCAGGCCGTGGCGGGCGTGGACATCATCAGCGCCGGCGTGATCCTGCACGCGGCCGCCGCCAGCAGCCAGGCGGCGGGCGAAATGTCGACCATCGGCCTGGGGTCGCTGGCCGGCATCGTCCTGCTGACGTGGCTGACCTTCCGCTCGATCAAGCCGATTTCGCTGATCCTGCTGTCGATCGGCATCGGCTGCCTGGGTTCCCTGTCCGTGTGCTGGCTGCTGTTCGGTAAAGTCCACCTGATGACCCTGGTGTTTGGCGCCAGCCTGATCGGCGTGGCGCAGGATTACGGCATCTATTTCCTGTGCAACCGCCTGGGCGCCGATCCCGCGCTCGATTCGCGCACCCTGCTGCGCCGTTTGCTGCCGGGCCTGTGCCTGACCCTGCTGGCCGCCGTCATCGGCTACATGGGGCTGGCATTGACGCCCTTCCCGGGCCTGCGCCACATGGCCGTGTTTTCCGTCCTGGGCCTGGTGTTCGCCTGGCTGACCGTGGTGTTCTGGTTCCCCGCGCTGGTCAGCGGCGGCACCTTGAAGAGCGGCGCGCTGGTCGAACGCTACGGCGCGGCGCGCGCGCGCTGGCCGCTGCTGCGGGCCAACCGCGCCACTCTCATCGGCGGCGTGATGTTCTTCCTGTTTGCCGCCTTCGGCATCAGCCGCCTGGGCGTCAACGACGACATCCGCTTGCTGCAAACGCCGCCCGCACACCTGGTGCGCGACCAGATCAAGTTGAGCAAGCTGCTCGACGCGCCCACGCCGGTGCAGTTCTACCTGGTGCGCGGCGACAGCGCGGAAGCCGTGCTGCAACGCGAGGAAACCCTGAAACAGCGGCTGCTGCCGCTGATCGCGCAAAAGCACATCAGTGGCGTGCAGGCCATGTCGAACTGGGTGCCGTCGCTGCGGACGCAGGCGGAGCGCCGGGCCTTGCTCGGCACGGCCATCCTGCAGCCGGGCGCCGCGCTCGACCTGCTGGCGCAGTCCGTCGATGAAGGCCCCGAGTGGGCTGGAAAAGTGCGCGCGCAATTGGCGCAGACGGGTGCGCCGCTGTCGATCGACGCCTTCCTGCAGGTACCGGCCAGCGAACCGTGGCGCCATCTGTGGCTGGGCAAGGTCGACGGCGGCTATGCCTCCATCGTCGCCCTGCGCGGCATGCAGTACGCGGCCATTCCCCTGCTGGCACAGGCGGGCGAGGGATTGCCCGGCGTGCAGTGGGTCGACAAGGTGAGCGAGATTTCCTCGGTGCTGGGACGCTACCGCGTCTACATGGGCGCCGTGGTGCTGGGCGCCTATGTGGTGGTCTTCGGCCTGCTGCTGCCCCGCTACCGGCGCCGTACCTGGCGCGTGCTGGCGCCCACGGCGCTGGCCAGCGTGGCGGCCCTGGCCCTGCTGGGCTATTTGAATCTGCCGCTACAGCTGTTCCACGTGCTGGCGCTGATGCTGCTGCTGGGCGTGGGCGTCGACTACGGCATCTTCATGCAGGAACACCCGGATCGCCGCAACAACACGCCATGGCTGGCCGTGGGACTGTCGGCGGCCAATACCATTCTGTCTTTCGGCTTGCTGGCACTGAGCAAGACGGCCGCATTGCAGGCATTTGGCCTGACCATGCTGATCGGCACGGCGCTCGTATGGCTGCTGTCGCCATGCTTTGCCGAAGCGGACAACCGTAGCGCGGCCGATGCCGCAGGAGAAATCTGATGTTCTTGCACTGTCAACGATGGGCGCCGGCACTGCTGCTGGCACTGGCCGGCTGCGCCAGCACGCTGCCCACGGCGCCGGCGCGCCTGGGGTTGAAGCTGGCGCCGCAGGCGCTGGGCGCCGCCGTCAGCGTGCAGCAGCACCTGGTCGTCGAGCGGGCAGGGCGCATCGATGAACTCGACGCGGCGCTGGAGGTGGAAGCGTCGCACCTGGACCTGGTGGGCCTGGCGTTCGGCCAGCGCGTGCTGTCGCTGCATTACGACGGCAAGAAAATGACGTCGTGGCGCCACCTGATGCTGCCGGCGCAGGTGCGCGCGGAGGATGTGCTGGAAGACATGCAGCTGACCCTGTGGCCGCGCGAGACGATCGAGCAAGCCTTGCCGGCCGGCTGGCGCATCGAGGACAGCGGCTTGCGCCGCACCCTGTTCCTGCACGACGAGGCCGTGACGGTGATCGACTACAGCGCCATGCCGCGCTGGAGCGGCACGGTGGTGCTCGACAACCTGCGCTACCGCTATCGCCTGACGATACAGAACGCACCGGAAGGAAGCTGAATGACTGGCTTGACCGTGTATTTGAATGACTGCGGCATCGTCTGCGCGCTGGGCGCCAGCCGCGACGAGGTGCGCGCGCGCCTGTTCGCCGCGGACAGCGGCGTGCTGCCTACCGACCGCCACACGCCGGGCCGCGTGCTGCCGCTGGGCGTGGTCGATGCGGCCCTGCCAGCGATGGCGCAGCACGGCATCGCGGCGCGCAGCCGCAACAACCGCATGGCGCTGGCGGCGCTGGCGCAGATCCGCCCGGCCGTGGAACAGGCCATCGCCCGCTACGGCGCGGACCGGGTCGCCGTGGTGATCGGCACCAGTACCTCGGGCATCGGCGAGACGGAAGAGGCCATCTGCCAGCATGTGGCAGGCGGCGGCTTGCCGGACGCTTTTCATTATGGCCAGCAGGAGATGGCCTCGCCGGCGCTGATGCTGGCAGATGAACTGGGTATCGACGGCCCGGCCCTCGTGCATTCGAGCGCCTGTTCGTCGAGCGCCAAGGCGATGGCCAGCGCGGCCCGCCTGATCCGCATGGGCTTGTGCGACGCCGTGCTGACGGGCGGCGTCGATACCTTGTGCGGCTTTACCGTGGCCGGCTTTTCCGCGCTGGCGTCCGTCAGCGAACGGCGCTGCAATCCGCTGGGCGCGGACCGCGACGGCATCAATATCGGCGAAGGCGCGGCCCTGTTCCTGATGACGGCGCAACCGGCCGCCGTGGCCTTGCGCGGCTGGGGCGAGTCGTCGGACGGCCACCACATGTCGGCACCCGATCCCGAGGGCGGCGGCGCGCGCCTGGCCATCGGCCAGGCACTGGCACGCGCGGGCATCACGGCGGCACAGGTCGATTACGTGAACTTGCACGGCACGGCCACGCAGCAGAACGATGCGATGGAGTCGCGCGTGGTGGCGGAGCTGTTCGGCGGGCACGTGATGGCCAGTTCCACCAAGCCGCTGACGGGCCACGCGCTGGGCGCGGCGGCCGCCATCGAGGCGGCGCTGTGCTGGCTGGCGATGCAGGACGATAACGAGCAGGGCTTGCTGCCGCCGCACCTGTGGGATGGCGTGGCGGACGACGCCCTGCCGGCGCTGCGCCTGGCCTTGCCCGGCGCGCGGCTGGGGCGTCCGCTCGACTGGGCATTGAGCAATTCGTTTGCCTTCGGCGGCTCGAACGCCGCCCTGCTGTTCGGGAGGGGCGCATGAGTTTTCCTCCTATCCGCGAGCTGGTGCCCCATTCCGGCGCCATGGTGCTGCTCGACCGGGTGCTGTCGGCCGATGCGGAAAACCTGTGCGCCGAGGTGGCCATCCATGCGGGCAGCGTGCTGTATGACGCCGCGTCCACGGGCGTGGGCAGCTGGGTTGGCATTGAATACATGGCGCAGGCGATCGCCGCGCATGCGGGCTACCGCGCCCGTTTGGCCGGTGCGCCCGTGAAGATCGGTTTCTTGCTGGGGGCGCGGCGCTACGAAGCGCAAGTGCCCCTGTTTGCCGCTGGCAGCGTGCTGCAGGTGCATGTGCAGCAGGCCTTGCAGGGCGAGAATGGACTGGGCGCGTTCGAGTGCCGTATCGAGATGGCCGGCACCGTGCTGGCGCAGGCGACGATTACGGTATTCCAGCCCGAAGATGCAAAGCAATTTCTGCAGGAGAGTATGAATGGAGCGCAGCATGAGTAAAAGTGTGTTGGTAACGGGATCGTCGCGCGGCATCGGCAGGGCGATCGCCTTGCGCCTGGCGCGCGATGGCTTTGACGTGGTACTGCATTGCCGCAGCGCGCGCGCCGAAGCCGAGGCGGTGGCGCAGCAGGTGCAGGCGCTGGGACGCGCGGCGCGCGTGCTGCAATTCGATATCGGCGACCGTGCAGCGGCAGCCGCCGCGCTGGAAGCCGATATCGCTGAACATGGCTGCTATTACGGCGTCGTGTGCAATGCGGGCGTGGCGCGCGACAATGCGTTCCCTGCCATGTCGGGCGAGGACTGGGACATTGTCCTGCAAACCAATCTCGATGGTTTCTACAATGTGCTCAACCCGCTGGTGATGCCGATGGTACAGCGCCGCAAGCCGGGGCGCATCGTCACCATGGCGTCCGTCTCGGGCCTGATCGGCAACCGCGGACAAGTCAATTACAGCGCCGCCAAGGCGGGCATCATCGGCGCCACCAAGGCGCTGGCGCTGGAACTGGCCAAGCGCGCCATCACGGTCAACTGCGTGGCGCCTGGCCTGATCGAGACGGACATGATCAGCGAGGTGCCGCTTGAGGAAGCACTCAAGATGATTCCCGCGCGCCGCGTCGGCACGCCGGAAGAAGTGGCCGCCGCCGTCAGCTTCCTCGTCGGCGAGGAAGCGGGCTACATCACGCGCCAGGTCATTTCCGTCAACGGAGGCATGGCATGAGCCGCCGCGTCGCAGTGACCGGCATGGGCGGCATCAGCCCGATCGGCAACGACTGGCCGGCCATCCGCCAGCGCCTGGGCGAGTACCGCAACGCCGTCGTGCGCATGGACGAATGGGCCGACTATGAAGGCCTGAACACCCAGCTGGGCGCACCGGCCGCGCCGTTCGCGCTGACGGACCGCTATAACCGCAAGGCCGTGCGCAGCATGGGGCGCATCGCGCTGATGGCCACGCGCGCCAGCGAACTGGCGCTTGAGCATGCTGGCCTGGCCGGCCACCCCGTGGTCAAGAGCGGGCAGATGGGCATTTCCTTCGGCTCGTCCGCAGGCACGCCGAGCGCCATCGGCGACTTTGGCCGCATGATGGAAGAGCGCACCACCAAGGGCATCAACGCCACCACCTACATCAAGATGATGGCGCACACGGCACCCGTGAATATCGGCGTGTTCTTCGGCGTCACGGGCAGGGTCATCACCACGTCGAGCGCCTGCACCTCGGGCAGCCAGGGCATCGGCTACGCCTACGAGGCGATCGCCGGCGGCAAGCAGCTGGCGATGATCGCCGGCGGCGCCGAGGAGCTGTGCGCCACCGAGGCGGCCGTGTTCGACACCCTGTTCGCCACCAGCACGCGCAACGACGCGGGCCACACGACGCCGCGCCCCTTCGACGCCAGCCGCGATGGTCTGGTCATCGGCGAGGGGGCCGGCTGCCTGATCCTGGAAGAATTCGCGCATGCGCAGGCGCGCGGCGCCACCATCCACGCGGAACTGGTGGGCTTCGGCACCAACAGCGATGGCTGCCACGTCACCCAGCCGAACGCCGCCACCATGCGCCAGGCGATGCAGCTGGCGCTGGCCGACGCAGGCCTGCAACCATCGGACATCGGCTACATCAACGCGCACGGCACGGGCACGCAGCAGGGCGATATCGCCGAATCGCAGGCCACGTTCGAGGTGTTCGGCGACCGTACGCCCATCAGTTCGCTGAAAAGCTATATGGGCCACACTCTCGGCGCCTGCGGGGCGCTGGAAGCGTGGATCAGCATCGAAATGATGCGCGAGGGCTGGTTCGCGCCCACCATCAATCTGCAAGAGGTGGACCCGCAATGCGCGCCGCTCGACTACATCGCCGGCGAAGGCCGGGCGATTGAAACCGAGTACGTCATGTCGAACAACTTTGCCTTTGGCGGCATCAATACGTCGCTGATCTTCAAGCGCTACCGGCCGTGACCTCGTTGCGATCTGCCTGCCAGCGCTACGCAGGCCGTGCATGCCTGCTGGGCATGCTTCTGGCGCTGACGGCATGCGGTACCCTGTCGCGCATGGAAATCGATACCGACAATGCGTCGGGCGAGCGCTATGCCATCAGTGGCGACTTGCGCAAGGAAGTCGATGCGCTGGCGCAGCCGCTGATCGACAAGGGCGCCACGCCGGGCGTGGTGGTCGGTGTCCTGCTGCCGGATGGCAGCGTGCAGAGTTTCGGCTATGGCACGACCGAGCATGCCGTCAGCGGCCACCGGCCCGATGGCGATACCCTGTTTGCCGTCGGCTCCATCAGCAAGGGTTTTTTGAGCGCCACCACGGCGGTCCTGGTGCAGCAGGGGGTGTTTTCCTGGGATGACACGCTCGCGCAGCTGCTGCCAGCCGGGACGCCCTTGAGCGCATCGGCGCGCAAGATCACCCTGCTGCAGCTGGTCACGCATACCTCGGGCTTGCCGCGGCAGCCGTTCACGCCGCAGACGCTCCTGTATTTTGTCGAGTATCTATTTACGGGCGAAAGCTTTTACCGGCATTTCGACCGCGACTACCTGCTGGCCTACCTTGCTGATTTTGATGCGCCGGCAACGGCGGCGCCCAACTATTCGAATATCGGCTACGGCCTGCTGGGCCATCTGCTGGAATTGAAGACGGGGAAAAAGATGGATGCCCTGGTCAGGGAAACCATCTTGCAGCCGCTGGCGCTCGATCACACTGGCTACCACCCGCAGGGCTTGCCCGGCTATGCCGCACGCGCGCATGGCCACGTGGGGGACCAGCCAAAGTTCATGCGGCGCGGAAGCGAAGCGCCGGACTGGGAATTTACCGACGTGCTGACGGGCTCGGCGGCCCTGTATTCGACGGCGAACGATTTGCTGCGCTATGCGCGGGCGAATCTCCAGGGCAGTGACGATCCGGTATTGGACCGCGCCTTGCACGATACCCTGAGCGTGCGTGTCGACCGCCCCGTCGAGGCGGCGGCACTGGCCTGGCTCGTCGATGACATCGACGGCAACAAGATTACCTACCAGGTAGGTTTCGTGGCGGGCTACTCGAGCTATATCGGTCTCGATGTCAAGCAGCGGACGGGTGTGGTGGTCTTGCAAAACAGTTTTAACTGGACGAACAGCATCGGCCACCGTCTGTTGTTGAGAATTTCCAAGCGGAAACATATTTAAGCGTGAAATTGCAGTTCAGATAATTAATGGAGTAATTGTGAAGCCAGTTTCCAAGCTGTTATTCGTGATGATGTGCGGCATCGCCGTAGCCGGATGCAAAAGCCGGCCCGTGCCCCATTCGGCCTATCAGACGACCTTGCCGCCGGTGGGCACGGTGGCGACCACCGGCATCGGCGAGAAAATGCTGATCAATAGCGATGCGGTGGAAACCCGGGCACTGGTGCTGGCCCAGGACCAGCCGCTCGGCGAGTTTATCGTGCGCAAGGGAACGTACCCGCTAATTGCGGACAAGGCAGAGTACCAGACCTTTGGCGGCGTGGTGATGGCCACCGCGGCCGGCACGGCGGCCAAGCAGAACAAGCTGCATCTGTTCAGCAAGGACGGCAGCATCTGCATCGGGCGTGCGCCATGCGCCAAGTTCGATTACGTGATGGGCGTGACCACCAATTATCAGGCGGCGAGCTTCCAGACTACCTTGATCTACAGCGGACGTATCGGCGACAAGATCACCTTGGGCTACCGCGAATTCCAGCGCAACGTGGCACGCCCCGCCTTCAATAACGACGTGACCTACGATTTGTCCGAGTCCATGATTCTGGGCTACAAGGGCGCACGGCTGGAAGTACTGCACGCGAGCAATACTGAAATCAGCTACAAGGTGCTGGCAGGCTTCGATTGACGCTTGCCCGGCTTGGCGCAAACGGCGGCAGCAGGAGGCGCGATGCCGATCCTGGCAGTGCGGCGGCCATGCCGTCTGTCGCAAACAGGCCGCAAACCAGCGGCACGCAAGCAGCAAACCAGTCGCAAAAAAGCAGCAAACGAGTAGCAAGCAGTAGCAAGCAGTAGCAGGCAGTTGGCAGGGAAGTCGTCCAATCGGTGACGGGGGCCATCTGGCAAGTCGATGGCACCGGGAACCATCCTAAAAAATAGAAAGAGAATATGCAAAAAGTATCAAAAGCAGTCATCCTGGCAGGCGCACTGCTGTCCGTGTCGTTGTTGCAAGGTTGTGCCACCAGCATCAGGGCATCGTCGACCTACAATCCGGCACCGGCCGAAGCGTTCTCGTCGTTCGGCCGCATCGAAGTCAAGTCGACGGTGTTTGCCGCAGGCTACCAGGGCAACCAGGCCGCCATGAGGAAAATCGATGAGAATATCCGCAAGAACCTGGCCGAATCGCTGACTACCTGGAATGCGGGTGCGACCAATGGGCGCGTGCTGATCATTGAGCCGGTCGTCGAAGAGATCCAGTTTACAAGCGGCGCCAAGCGCGTATTCTTCGGGCCGTTGGCCGGCAGCTCGGGCGTGCGCATGCGCGTGATGATCCGCGATAGCAAGGGGGCGTTGGTCGCGACACCGGAATTCTTCCAGCGTGCCGGTGCCATGGCGGCCGGTTTTACTCTTGGCGTGCACGACAACCTGATGCTGACGCGCGTGGCTAACCTGACCAGTTCGTACATCAAGGCCAATTATGTGCGTGCCGAAGGCGGTCCGACGGGCGCCGATGAGAAGGCAATCGAAGCATCGATGACGAACTAGGACGGGCGCGGCGCGCAAGCGCACGCACCCCTGGCGGCAATGGCAGCGACGGGCAACCGCGTTGCCATTTTTTTGCCGCATGCCTGCGCCGATTTGTGGCAGACTGCATTTTTGTTTTCCCATCCCGTTCATGTCCCCAGTCTTGCCCAATGGCGGCGCCAGCATCTGGCTGGCCGATCTGCGCACTATCGACGTCGCACAATTGCGCGCATGTGAAAGCTGGCTGGGTGCGGCGGAAATGGCCCGCCACGCACGTTTCGTGCGGCCGCTGCGCCAGCGCCAGTTCCTGCTGGGACGCGTCTTGCTGCGCGTGGCGATGGGGCTGCTGCTGGACGTGTCGCCGGCCGCCATCGTGCTGGAAGAGCGCGCCGGCCAGGTGCCGCTGCTGCTGTCGCCCGCGGAGGGCGCGCATTTCAGCATTTCGCACAGCGGCCACTGGGTTGCCTGTGCACTGAGCATTACTACGCGGCTGGGGCTCGATATCGAGCTGCGCGATCCGGGCCGCGACGTGCTGGCCCTGGCCCGCCAGGCGTTTGGCGCGGCCGTGGCCGACGAGCTGCAAGGATTGCCGGAGGATGCACGGCTGGCGCTGTTCTACCGGCGCTGGAGCGAGGCCGAGGCGCGCTACAAGCTGGGCGTGGAAGCGGGCAGCTGCATGGCCGTGGCGCACGCCGAGCTGTCCATCGTGCTGTGCAGTGCGGACCGCCTGGCGCGGCCGCCCGTGCTGGTCTTGTCGGGACTGGCACAGGCTTAACTCAACGCACGACGATTTCCTGCGCCTGCGGTTCGCGCTGGCGCACGAAGCGCACGATCGAGTCGACGGTGACGACGTCGATCTGGCGCGTCATGCGGCGCTCGAACGGGTGGTCGTCAAAAGCGATATTGGCGCGGAACATGCGCGCGCCCAGGCGCGTGGCGGCGGGTATGCTGAGCGTTTGCGGCGCGTAGCTGGCGCTGCGCAGCCAGCCTTGCGCTTCGGCGCGCGTCTCGATCTTGCCCGGCTCGTTGCTGGCGGCGGCCAGGGTTTCCAGCACCCACTGGTTCGAATTCTGGTACTTGGTGGAAAACGGGTAGGCCAGCATATTGTAGTGCGGCTCATGCAGGCGCTTGGGCGTGTTCGACGCCAGCAGTCGCACCAGTTGCTGCTGCGTATCCTGGCCGGGAATTAGGATCAGGGTTTCATACATGAACACATCATCCATGAAGAAATTGCCCAAGCCTTCGTTGTACAGCGACGACTGCGCCGTGCCGCACTCGTTGAGTTCATGCACGACCAGCCAGCGGCCCTTCGGATGGTCGCGCCAGGCCAGCGCCATGTGCGAATAGCGCAGATGGTATTTCGACAGGTCCTGGCCGGCGCGCGCCACTAGTGCCACCTGCGCGCCCGAGGCGTCGAGCGCCTGCAAGGTCTTTTGCGCCAGGTCCATCGATTTGACGAGGGTGGAGGCATCCGTTGGCTTTTCCTCGCACGAGCGTCCCGCATGGGCGGCGCCGGCCAGGGCCAGGCTGATGATCATGACAGTCAGGCGTTTCATGGGTTCACGCTTTCGAATGGTGAAGGATGGCATTGCCGGCCGCATCCGGCACATAGGCGATGGCCTTGCCCGACAGCACCAGCATGTGGCCCGTCGAGACGGCCACTACCTGGATGGCCGTGCCGGCCGCCAGCGACAGGCCTTGCGTGGCTTGCTTGCTCAGCTTGACGGAGGCCGTGGCCGCCTGCGAGGCGCCCTTGGCCGCGCTCTTCAGCACGAGGACGCTGCCGTCAGCCACGTCTTCCACCTTGTCGATGACGATCTCTCCGGCGGCGGCCAGCACCGACATGGAGCCGACGAGCACGATGGCCGAGGCCATGCTGGCGTTGTCGGACGCGTTGGTGGTATCGGAGTTGGCGGCCTGGGCCGTCAGGGTGGCGGCGCACAGCAGGGCGGTGGCGAGCAACTGTTTCATGGAATGGCGGCTTTTCATGGGTGTTTACACTTTGGAATGGTGCAGCAGGGCCTTGCCCAGTTCGTTCGGGATGAAGGCGATGGCCTTGCCGGACAGCACCAGCATGTGGCCGGTGGACAGCGCCACCACATTGACCACGGTGCCGGCCGCCAGCGACAGACCCTTGGCCGCTTGCGTGCTCATCTGGATGGACGCGCCGCCCGCCTCGGAAGCGCCCTTGAGCACGATGACGATGCCTACGCCCACCGTTTCCACGCTGGCGACCACCACCTGGCCGGAGGCGACCAGCATCGACATGGAACCGGCGACGACGACGGCGGAACCCTGGCTGAGGTTTTGCGAGCCGTTCGACAGGTTTTCCGAGGCGGCGGCGTGGACCAGGCCGGGAGCGGCCGCGGAGAGCGTCAGCAGCGACAGGGACAGGCAGAGGGGCAGCAGGCGTTTCATGTGTTTCTCCTTCAAGTGTGCCAAGTGGCAGCGCCATCATTGTAGACTGTGGGCAATTGGTCAATGAAAACGCTACTCGTAGCGGGCAGGCATACCGCAGGTAGCGTATTGCGCTACTTTTTTGCTGCCAGAATCGATGCCATTTTTATAAAGGAAGTGCATGCCGCAAACCCACGCCTTGATCGAAGCCTTGAAACGCCTGTTGAAGGCGCGCGCCGTCACGTATGCCGAGCTGGCCCAGCGCATCGGCGTGTCCGAAGCCAGCGTCAAGCGGATGTTTTCGCAGAAGCAATTTACGCTGCAGCGGCTGGACCAGATCCTGGTGGCCATCGGCAGCGATTTCCAGCAGCTGGCGCTGGCCGTGCAGGCATCGCAGGCCGCGCCCACCCTGATCACGGGGCTGACGTATGCGCAGGAAAAGGAAATCATCGAGGACACCCGGCTGTTCGTGGTGGCCGTGTCCGCCCTGAACCTGCTGCCGCTGGAGCAGATCGTCGCCATCTACGACATCAGCGAGGCGCAAGCCGTGAAATACCTGCTGCGCCTCGACAAGATCGGTTTTTTGGAACTGCTGCCGAATAACCGGGTCAAACTGTTGGTGGCGCGCACGTTTGCGTGGATACCGAACGGTCCCATCCATACGTATTTCAAAAAGGAAGCCTATGGCGACTACTTGAATTCGCAATTCGATGGCGAGACGGAATTGTTGCGCCTGGTAAACGTGATGCTGTCGAAAAAATCCACGGCCGCCCTGCTGGAACGCTTGAAGCAAGTGGCGGTGGAATTCTCGCAGCAGCACCAGGAAGACGCGCGCCTGCCCGGCGATGAGCGCCTGGCCATCAGCTTCATGCTGGCGGCGCGGCCATGGATGCCGCAGACGTTCAAGGCGCTGCTGCGGCAGTGAGGCAGCGATATTGATCGCGTCCGCGCGGCTAATGTTCCTGCTTGTTGCTACTGCCTTGTTCCTCTTTCATCTGTGACAGCAAACGCCAGGCAAAAAAGCCCAGCACGGCCACGCCCAGCAGCAGTGCCGCCCATAGCGCGGCCAGGCGCAAGCCTGCGCCGTCGGGCGTTTTCTCGACGGGGGCGTCGCTGGTCAGCGCCACTACTTTGGCTGCCGTGGCGACAGGCAGCGCCAGCAATTCTTCCTGCGTGAAGCCGGGCGCCACCTGCGACAGGGGCAGTGCTGCCGAGGTTGCGCCATTCTTGCCGAAAACCAGTTGATATGGCCCCTTGCCGCTGGTCAGGAACACCAGGCTGGCCGGTGTCCAGCCCAGGCGCAGGACGGAGTTGAGGTTCGGGTTCGTGCCGCTTTGATATTGCGGGCGCAGCACCCATTGCGCCGTTTGCACGACGGGCATGGACAGGTCGCCGGACACGCGTTCCTTGCCATCCATGCTGATGCGGTAGAAGGTGGTAGTGAGCAGTGGCTCGAAGTAGGCCGCTTGCGTGGCGCGCGCCTGCGGGCGCAGGTGCAGGCGATGGCGCGGCGCTTCGCTGGCCGGGTGATACACGCCCAGGGTGACGGGCATGGAGGTGTTGCCTTCATCCAGCTGCAAACCGATGCTGTCGGCGGGAATGGCGATCGGCGTGGCATACAGGCGCTCGTCCACGCTCTTGCCTGTCGTTCCTTTCAGCGCGATGGTGGCGCGCGGCGGGACAAGGGCCGTAACACTGACTTGCTGCGCGGCGATGCTGGCGAAAGTGATGGGGTCGCCATATTGCCAGCTCAGCCGCGCATAGCGGAAGCTACGCGGGGAGAATTCGATGCGGTCGTTGGCCAGGGTTTGCGTGTCGCTGTTGCGCAGCCAGTTCAGGGCGGTGGTGGCGATGGCGTCCCATTGCTTCAAATCGTCGCTCACTTCCAGCAGCACTTGCGCATTGTAGTTGTCGGTTCCCGGTGGCAAGGTAAAACGCAGGGCGTCGATGCGGCTGTCCTTGGCGGGCGGACCCGCGTCGAGGATCAGCTCCTGCAAGCCCGGCGTTGCATCGTGCGCACTGCCGCCACGCGCCGTCACGGATAACAGGCGGCCGTCATTGCCGGTGCGGATATCCACGTTGTCCAGTTCGTAGTAGCCGATGTGGCTGCCGTTGACGGGAAAGATGCGCATGGCAATCGTGTCGCGCTGCGTGCGCGACTGCGTTGGCGGGGCCGTCAGGGCGAACGCCAGTGGCTTGCCCGTCGCGTCAAACAGGCGCACATCGGCCAGGCTGGCCGAGCGCGCGTGCAGGTACACGTCGGTGGGCACGCTTATGCGGCTCAGGCCGGCACCTGGCTGCAGCGTTAGCGCGATGCTCCAGCGATAATCCTGTGGCCTGTCCTGAGGCTGGGCGGCCAGCGCGGCGCCAGCCAATAACCATGTGTAAAAGAGGAATGCGGCTTTCATGCGGCTCCTTGTTGCGGTTCGGCCGGCGCTGGCGCGGCAGCCTTGGGGAAGGGGGCCAGGTAGCCGATCAAGACCATCAGCAAGCCGACGCCGACAAACGAGACGATGCGTTCGATGCCGCCCACGTTCGACAGGTCGATCAGGAACAGTTTCACGACAACCAAGCCCAGCAAAACGGCGCCGAGGCTCCACTGCTGGCGCCGTTGATGGCGCGCCGCGTGGCGCATCAGCAGCAGGGCCGTGACGCTCCACACCAGCGACAGCATCGCCTGCACGAATTGCGAGGCCAGCATGGCGTCGAAGGTATACGGCACGCCCAGGTAATTCGACACGGTGCGCAGCAGCATCAGGTTGAACCAGCCATACAGCAGGCACGCGGCCATGACGGGCAGGCGCGCCTGCCACACGGCGGGCAAGGGCGACAGCTTCGCGGGCAGCAAGCGGTAGCTGGCGATGGCCAGCAGGACGGCAAATCCCGTGCTCAGGTCCAGCGGATTGAGCAACGGCAAATAGGGCAGGGGCGCCATGGCGCCGTCGTCGAGGATGTTCCACGCGGCGATCAGCAGCAGCGACCACAGCGCGCCCAGCGGTATCAGGGTGCGCTGGTACCACGCGGCGATCGGCGCCACCGGCCAGGCGCCGGCGCGGCAGCGGCGGATCAGCCAGGCCAGGACCAGCATCATGGCCCAGGCCGGCAGATAACGCGACCAGGCGGGGCTGACGCTGCCTTCATGCTGTGCCAGCCAGGCGTCGAGCTGGATGGCGCCGACGGGCCACAGCATCAGCCATGGTCCGGCCGCGCGCACGGTGTGCAGCAGGCGCAGCACACGCGGGCTCAGGTGCCAGCCGGCACGCGGCCAGGTATGCAACATGAACTCTCCGGAGGCCAGCGCGCAGGCCAGCGCCAGCCAGCTCAAGCCCGTCGGCAGGTAGTCGAGCAGATACAGCGCCAGCAGCACGGTGGCGCTGTACAGGCCCAGGCCGAGCCAGACGGCCACGCTGATCCAGCGCAGTTGCGGCCAATGGAGGCGCCGCGCCAGGAGGGCGAACGCGGGCGTCGTGACGGACACGGCGATCAGGTACAGCGCCAGCCAGTATTCGCCCGCGTGCGGCTGCATGGCGAGGTCGCCGTCGATCAGGCGCAGCAGCCAGCTGACGAGCGGCACGAGGATGGCGGCAAACCACAGCAAGCCGCTCCAGACCAGCAGGGGGCGTGCTACCAGGGCCAGCAGCTCGTCGCCGCCACGCGCGCGCAGCGCAAGGAAACGGGCGCTGGCAAAGGCGGCGGCGCCCAGCAGCAGGGCGCTGAGGAAGGAGCCGTCGAACAGGCTGGCCGGATGCTGGTCCCAGGCCCAGCTGGCGCGGCTGAGCAAGATCATGCCGGCGAGGACCTGCACGGCCAGCAGCAGGGCGCGCGGCGCATGCCATTGCTCGCGCCGCGCCAGCCATGCCAGCAGGGCGGTCACGGCCAGCGCGCTGACGGTCAGCAGGTTCAGTTGCGTGGATGCATCCGTGCGCAGCAGGATTTCGCTCCAGATACCGCCCAGCAGCCAGGCCGTGGCGGCCGTCAGGAACAGCACGGACAGGCTGCTCATGAACTCAGGATGCAGGTGGCTGGCGTGGCGGCGGAAATTGTAGGCCATCACCAGCGCGGCGGCGGCCAGCAGCGCGCAGCCAAGCCAGATGTTGGCCTGCAAGGCCGCCGCCGTATCGAGTCCCTGCATGGCGCCAAGGAAGGCAAGCCAGGCAGCCCCCTGCACCAGCAGGCCGAAGGCCCAGGCCAGGGTCTGGCGCTGGCGCAAGCCGACCCAGACGATGGCCGCGCCTTCCAGCGCCCAGGCGGCGGACGTCCAGCGGCCGTCGAGGGCGAACGGGATGGCCAGGGTGCCGAAGACGACACCCAGCGCGAGGAAGGCTTCGGCCAGCAGCTTGAAGCCATTCCTGCGCCACAGCGCCACGGCCAGGCCCGTGTAGGTCAATCCGGCAAGCAGCGCGGAAAACGCCAGGCCGAAGTCAAAGTGCCGGACCAGGCCGTATTGCAGGCCCATGGCCGCCAGCGGCGTGCCGAAGACGAGCGTGCCATCCACATAGTGTTTCAGGCGCGGCGCCTGGCGCGCGCAATAGGCGATGGCGATGCCGATATAGAACAGCACGAACAGGATCAGGAACAGCTGCGTCGACAGGTAGTGCTCGGGCGTGTAGCGCAGCAGGCCCCAGGTGGTGGCGACGACGAAGGTGAAGCCAAAGCTCAGCACATTGAGCACGCGCCAGGCGCGTCGCAGGGCGATGGCGAAGACGCCCGCATTGAGCAGCGCGTAATAGCTGAACAGGCCGATATGGTTGCCGCTGCCCGTCGACACCAGCAGCGGCACGGCAAAGCCGCCGACGATGCCGAAGACGGCCAGCCAGACGGCGTTTTGCAGCACGGCCAGCAAGCACGTGAACGCCGTCAGCACGAACAGCACGGCAAACGCCAGGCCGGCCGGGATCAGCTCATACAGGCGGAAGGCGCCAAACGTCACCAGCATCAAGATCGCCAGCGCCGTGCCCTGCAGCGGCAAGCTGATGCCGGGACGGCTGAGGCGGATGCGCCAGGCCCAGGCCAGCAGGGCGATATCGGCCAGCGCGATACCGGCCAGGCGCAGTTCGATGGGCAGCGTCACCTGCGCCGACACGTACTTGAGCAGGAAACTGACGCCGAGGAAGAGGATCAGCAAGCCCAGCTTGGCAACCAGGTTGCCCGTAAATAACCAGTTCTTCGCCTTGGCAACGAGACCGTCAGGGTGGGCGATCCAGGAAGGGGTATTGGGGACGGCGGGAGCTGGCCTGGCGGGAACCGGCGGACTTGCCGGGATTGGTTTCGGCGGCACCGGTGCGGCTGGCGCGGAAACTGCTGCCGGCGCGGCCTGCGCCACCTCGGCCACCTTGATCGGGGCCGCTTGCGGCACGGGCAGGGCCACGGGCTGTGGCTTGGCCTCCGGCGCCACGCTGGCGGGCGCGGCCACTGGCGCTTCGGCCTGGCCTTCCAGCGCGCGCAGGCGCTGCCCGATGGCGTCGACTTCCTTGCGCAGGCGCGCCGTCAGCAATTCCAGATCCGCTACTTTCCTGCGGTGCTGCAGCACCAGCACGAAGGCGGTGACCAGCAGGGCCAGGATGGTCAATGATGTGAATCCAGACATGGAGGCAGCTTTCGGAGGGGCGGGCAGGGGCGCCAGCGATATGCGCACATTACCTTATTATTAAGAAACAGGCGATTTCTGTCGTGTCAGGGAAAGGCGTCGGGTGCGGGGCCAGCACGGCGCGGCGCGGCGCTTTCGGTATTGATGCCAAGCAAGATGACGACATTCAGATTGTCGTGCGCAAGATAGTGCTGTATTTTAGCAATTCCTTAATTGCCGGTCCCCCATGCCATGAGTCAAAGCAGCCAGTTTTCCTTATTGTCGCAGCGCCGTTTCGGGCCCTTCTTCTGGACCCAGTTCTTCGGCGCCTTCAACGACAATCTGTTCAAGACGGCCCTGATGGTGATCCTCGCCTACGATGCGCTGAGCTGGACCACGCTCGACCCGTCCACCATCACCAACCTGATTCCCGGCCTGTTCATCCTGCCTTACGTGGTGTTTTCGGCCACGGCGGGCCAGCTGGCCGACAAATTCGAAAAAGCGGGCCTGGCGCGTTTCGTGAAATGGATGGAACTGGCCATCATGGCCATGGCCGCCGCCGGCTGGATGACGCATACCCTGTGGCTGCTGGTGGCCGCCGTGGTAGGCATGGGCGTGCATTCGACCCTGTTCGGTCCCGTCAAGTATGCCTACCTGCCGCAGCAGCTCAAGCCCGAGGAACTGGTCGGCGGCAACGGCCTGATCGAGATGGGCACCTTCGTCGGCATCTTGCTCGGTGAAATCCTCGGCGCCGTGCTGATCGTGCACAAGCCGCTGGGCGTGGAACTGGTGGCCGGCGCGACGATTGCCGTGGCCGTGTTCGGCCTGGTCGCCAGCTACCGCGTGCCGCGCACGCCCGCGCCGGAGCCGGACTTGAAGGTGAGTCTGAACTTCGTCGCCGAATCGTTGCGCAACCTGAATTTTTCGCGCAAGAACCGTCCCGTCTTCCTGGCCATGCTGGGCAACTCCTGGTTCTGGTTTTACGGCGCCCTGATCCTGGCGCAGTTCCCCGTGTATTCGAAGGATTTCCTGCATGGCGACCACAGCGTGTTCGTGCTGCTGCTGACCGTGTTTTCCGTCGGCATCGGCACGGGCTCCCTGCTGTGCGAGCGTTTGTCGGGCCACAAGATCGAGATCGGCCTGGTGCCGTTCGGCTCCATCGGCCTGTCGCTGTTCGGCATCGACCTGTATTTCGCCAGCAATGCGTATGCGAACACGCAAGTGGTCGATGCGCTGGCTTTTGTGGGCCAGGCGGGCGTGCCGCGCATTTTGCTCGACATCGTCATGATCGGCGTGTTCGGCGGCTTTTTCATCGTGCCCCTGTTCGCCCTGATCCAGACGCGCTGCGACCCGAAACACATTTCGCGCACGATCGCCGGCATGAATATCCTCAACGCGCTGTTCATGGTGGCGGCGGCCGGCGTGGCCATCGTGCTGCTGGGCCAAGGATTTACGATTCCCCAGCTGTTCCTCGTCACGGCCATTTTGAACGCGCTGGTGGCCGCCTACATCTTCTCGCTGGTGCCGGAATTCCTCATGCGCTTCCTCGCGTGGATACTCATCCAGACCGTGCACCGCGTGAAAGTCGTCGATGGCGAGCGCATCCCCACGGAAGGGGCGGCCGTGCTGGTGTGCAACCACGTCAGCTATGTGGACGCCATCGTCATCATGGCGGCCAGCCCACGCCCCATCCGTTTCGTCATGGACCACCGCATCTTCAAGATGCCGCTGATGGGCTGGATTTTCCGCACGGCCAAGGCGATCCCCATCGCGCCCGCCAAGGAAGACCCGTTCCTCATGGAAAAGGCCTTCATCGATATCGCGCAAGCGCTGCACGAAGGCGAACTGGTGTGCATCTTCCCCGAAGGCAAGCTGACCCGCACGGGCCAGATCAGCGAATTCAAGGGCGGCATCGCCAAGATCGTCGAACGCAGCAAGGTGCCCGTGATTCCGCTGGCGCTGCGCGGCTTGTGGGGACATTTGTTGAGTCATCGCAATGGTCACTTGTTCGAGCGCGCCTTCAAGGCCGGCTTGCGCTCGCGTCTGTCGCTGGCCGTCGGCATGCCCGTGCCGCCCGAGGCCGCCACGCCGGAACTGTTGCAGCAAAAGGTGCAGGAACTGCGCGGCAAGTGGAAATAAGCGCTATGGCGCTCGCGTAGCCGCGTCCGCACCCCGCGCCAGGTGCTGTTCCAGCAGGGCGGTGATGGCGGCGAAATCCACCGGTTTCGTCAGGTGATGGTCGAAACCGGCTTGTTCCGTGCGTGAGCGTGCCTCACCCTGTCCCCAGCCTGTGAGGGCGATCAGCAGCACCGGGCGTCCCTGCGCGCGCTGGCGTATCTGGCGTGCCGCCTCGTAGCCATCCATGTCCGGCATGCCCAGGTCCATCACGACCAGTTGCGGCCACGCCTGGTCGACGGCGGCCAGCGCCTGTGCGCCGCCATATGCGGCGCTGGCGGCATAGCCCTCGAGCAGGAACAGGCTTTGCAAGGAATCGGCCGCGTCGCGGTTGTCGTCCACCACCAGCACCCGCACCGGCTGGCCAGCGCTGGCGGGTGCCTCGCTCCTGGCGGCGGCCGACATGGCGGCCGGGGCGTTGCCGACGCTGGCCGGCAAGGTGACGATGAAGCGGCTGCCACGCCCGGGGCCGTCGCTATAGGCTTCGATGCTGCCGCCATGCATCTCGGCAAATTGGCGCGCCAGGCTCAAGCCGATGCCCAGGCCGCTGGCCATCTGGCCCGCCACGGTGGGTCCCTGTTCGAACATGGAAAAGATGCGCGCGATGGCGTCCGGGGCGATGCCGATGCCATTGTCTTCGACCGTCGCCAGCAAGCGGTCCTGCACTTGGCGCGCCGTAATGTGGATGTGCCCGCCATCCGGCGTGAACTTCACGGCATTCGAGACGATATTGGCAAAAATCTGCACCACCCTGGCGTAGTCGGCGTGCAATGTCACTGCATGCGGCGGCAAGTCCTGCGTGATGCGGATATGCCGGCTGGCGGCTGCGGGCTGAGACAACTCGATCACATGGTCGAGCACTTGCTGGAAGGTGAACTCTTTGCGCTGCAGCATGACCTTGCCGCTGGTGATGCGCGCCACGTCGAGCAAGTCATCCACCAGCCGCGTCAGGTGCGTCACCTGGCGCTCGATCACGTCGCTCACCTTGCCGACCTGCTCCGATGCCGGATACAGGTGCTTGAGCAGGGCCACCGAGGTCTTGATGGGCGCCAGCGGATTGCGCAGTTCATGCCCGAGGCTGGCAAGGAATTCGTCCTTGCGCCGCTGCGTCTCGCGCACCTGGTACTGACGTTGGCGCGCGCGCAGCATGGCCTGGGCCGAGGTGATCAGGGTCAAGATGTGCACGGGGCGTTCCAGCAGGGTCAGGTTGCCCAGGGTGGCGACGGCTTGCCGCAAGGGCAGGGAATCGAGTCCCGCGTGCGTCAGCAGGATGATGGGCAAATCGGACCAGTCCGGCTGCTGGCGGGCGTAGGCGTCGAGCACGGAGTACATGCCGGCGGGCAGGGCTTCCTCCACCGTCAGCACGCCGCCGGCGCCCAGCGCCAGCTGTTCGGCCAGGTCGCCGGCGGAGCGGCAGGCGTGGCAGGAAATGCCTTCGCCGGCGAGCACCCTGGCGGCCAGGGCGGCGTCCTGGCCGCCAGGCGCGTAGATCAGGATGCGCTGCTCCATGATCACTCCTAGGGGAAGGGCGTGCCGCCGATGGTGGGCAAGCCCGACAGGATGCCGTGAAAGCCGGCCAGGGGCGGGCCGATGCGGATGCCTTGCGGGCTGATCTGGAAGGGGCGGATGCTGCGCTCGTGCGCGCTGCCGCGCTTCTTGAACACGGAAATGGCTTGCCGCACCTCGCCTTCCGTTTCGTAATAGCGCAGCATGATGACGCCGTCGGCCAGGTAGCTGGCGTCGGCCGCGGTCGTCATCGAGGTGCCCAGCATGTTTTGCTGCACGCCGACGAGCAGGGTGGCCACGCCGCGCTGGCTCAGGTAATTGAGCAGTTCATGCAGGTAGGTGCTCTGGAAGCGCTCGTCGGGCACGGCGTGCATGTAGCCGTTCAGGCTATCGATGACGATCACCCGGGCGCCCCGTTCCGCCGCGTCGACCACGGCCTGGGCGAACTCGCCGGGGGTCAGCTCGGCCGGGTCGACTTGCTGTACGCTCAGCAGGCCGGTGTCGAGCGCCGCCTGCAGGCGCATGCCCACGTTGTCGGTCCGGTTCAGCAGCTTGCTGCGCGCTTCCTCGAACAGGAACATGGCGCACGGTTCGCCGCGCATCGTGGCCGCATGCACGAATTGCGCCGCCAGCGTGGACTTGCCGCTGCCGGCGGGGCCGGAAATGAGCGTGCTCATGCCCTCTTCCAGGCCGCCGCCTGTCATGGTGTCGAGTTCCGGCACGTCGCTCGACAGGCGCCGATGGTCGCCATCGCGGCGCGTATCGGCCGCCACCAGGCGCGGATAGACGACCAGGCCCTCGTCGGCGATCTTGTAGTCATGCGTGCCGCTGCGAAACGACACGCCCCGGTATTTCACCACCCGCACGCGACGCCGGTCATTGCCATACGCCTGGTGCTGCAATTCCAGCGCGATCACGCAATGGGCCACGCTACGCACTTGCAAGCCGTCATTGAGGGCGGAACGGTCGTCGATCAAGAGGGTGGTGCAGTGCCGGCTGGCAAGGTATTGCTTCAACGCCACGACCTGGCGCCGGTAGCGCAGGGGGTTTTCCGCCAGCAGCTGCAGTTCGGACAGCGAGTCGAGCACGAGGCGTGCAGGGCGGTGTTTTTCGATGGCGGCGAGGATGCGCTGGTTGGTCGACGCCAGTTCGATTTCCGACGGGTGGAAGATGGTGTACTGGCGCTCGGGGTCGAGGATATCGTCGCTGGGCGCCACCTCTTCGATGGCGATGCCGGCCAGGTCCCAGCCATGCGACAGGGCCGCGCCACGCAGCTCGATCGCGGATTCCGCCAGGGCGATATACAGCACGGACGCGCCGCTGCGCGCGCCTTCGGCCAGAAATTGCAATGCCAGGGTGGTCTTGCCCGTGCCGGGCACGCCTTCGATCAGATACAGGCGCTCGGCCAGCAAGCCGCCCGTCAGGATGGTATCGAGGCCGGCGACGCCGGTCGACAGCAGTGGCGGCGTGCCTGGGCCGTGCGCGCCATCGTGCTGTGTTTCTCCTTGCGCCTGTGCCGTCATCATCGCGCCTCCGCTCCGCCACACCATGGCCAATATAGTAGCGCGTCCGTCGCGGCATGTCTTTTCGATACCATTGGTAAAGAATTATTTTTTCGACGCCTGCCTGGCGGCCGGTGCCGCACCCTTGTCGTTCAGTTCAGCAAAGAAATCTTGACCCTGCTACAGTATTCACTCAATCCACCTTTACCGCATTGCCGTTTTTGCCGTCGTCCGCCAGGTTCGTAGCTGACTTTGCTGGCGTGCCGCCGCTGTCGCTGTCCTCAATCTGTTGCCTCATTGATAATTTAATTCGCTTGATAGTTACTATGTTTCAATTGTAACGATGCTTGACGATTTTAGAATGATCGTTCATTCTTTGATCTGCGTTAATAAATTTAGTCATTTCTAACGACACTAGCCAGCTTCTTTTTCAGAAAGTCCAAGATGCAACCAACCTTTTCCTTGACGTCGCCGCGTACGAGCGGCGCTATTGCCGTTCTGTGCGCCACTGTAATCATGGCCGGCTGCAGTAAAAAACAGGAAGCACCTCACGCGCAGCAAGCGCCACAGGTGGTCGTGTTTACTGTTAATCCGGCCGCGTTGCCGATGAGTGCCGAATTGCCCGGCCGTACGAATGCCTACCAGGTCGCCGATGTGCGTCCGCAAGTCGGTGGCTTGATCCAGAAGCGCCTGTTCGTCGAGGGTAGCGATGTGAAAGCGGGCACGGCCTTGTACCAGATCGATTCCGCCACCTACCAGGCTGCCTATAATTCGGCCAAGGCCGCGCTGTCGAAAGCCAAGGCCAACCTGCTGACGGCCGGTCCGAAAGCGTCGCGCTACAAGGAACTGGTCGCCATCGAAGGCGTGAGCCGCCAGGAATACGATGATGCCGTCGCCGCCTTCGAGCAAGCCAAGGCCGATGTCGAATCCGCCACTGCGGCGCTGGAAACGGCCAACATCAACCTGCGCTACAGCACCGTGACGGCGCCGATCAGCGGCCGCACCAGCCGCTCGACCGTGACGGCCGGCGCGCTGGTCACGGCGGGCCAGGCGGAAGCCCTGACCACCGTGCAGCAACTCGATCCGATCTATGTCGACGTGACCCAGTCGAGCACGGACCTGCTGCGTCTGAAACGCCAGATGGCCGACGGTTCGCTGAAAAAAGTGGGCGAAGGCCAGGCCAAGGTCGACCTGATCTTGCCGGACGGCAGCAAGTATGGCGAATCGGGCAAGCTGCAGTTCGCCGGCGTGACGGTCGATCCGACCACCGGCAACGTGGTCTTGCGCGCGCTGTTCCCGAACCCGAAAGGCGAATTGCTGCCTGGCATGTACGTACGTGCCCAGCTGGAAACGGGCGTCGATGAAAAAGCCATCACCGTGCCGCAGGTGGGCGTGACGCGCAACCAGAAGGGCCAGGCCACCGCCCTGATCCTGAACAAGGAAAACAAGGTCGAGCAACGCGTGCTGACCACCAGCGGCACCGTCGGCACCGACTGGCTGGTGACGTCCGGCCTGGCCGCAGGCGACCGCGTGATCGTGGAAGGCTTGCAAAAAGTCAAGCCAGGCGCGCCAGCCGTTGCCGTGCCGGCCAAGGCCGCCGCCGCTTCTGCCGCCGCATCGGTTGCCAGCGCCCACTAATCCAGGAGAATATTAATGGCCCGTTTTTTCATTGACCGCCCGATTTTTGCCTGGGTGGTCGCGATCGTCATCATGCTTGCCGGCGTGATTTCGATCCTCAGCCTGCCGATCGCGCAGTACCCGAGCATTGCTCCGCCGTCGATTTCGATCAGCGGCTCCTACCCTGGCGCTTCCGCCAAGACCGTGGAAGACGCCGTCACCCAGGTCATCGAACAAAAGATGAAGGGCATCGATGGCTTGCGCTACATGGCTTCGTCGAGCGATGCGACTGGCGGCATCAGCATCACGCTGACGTTTACCAGCGGCACCAATCCCGACATCGCCCAGGTGCAGGTACAGAACAAGCTGCAGCTGGCCACGCCACTGCTGCCGACGGCTGTCACGCAACAGGGTCTCGTCGTGTCGAAAGCGACGAAGAACTTCCTGATGGTGTTCGGCTTCATTTCCGAAAACGGCAAGATGGACCAGACCGACTTGAGCGACTATGTGGCCGCCAACGTCGTCGATCCGCTCAGCCGTGCCGCCGGCGTGGGCGACGTGACCCTGTTCGGTTCGCAGTACGCGATGCGCATCTGGCTCAATCCGGCCAAGCTGCAAAGCTTCAACCTGACCCCGGCGGACGTGATCACGGCCGTGCAGGCGCAGAACGCGGAAGTGTCGGCCGGTGAGCTGGGCGGCACGCCATCCGTCAAGGGCCAGCAGCTGAACGCCACCGTGTCGGCCCAGAGCCGTCTGCAGACGGTCGAGCAGTTCGGCGCCATCTTGCTGAAAACCACCACCGACGGCGCCATGGTGCACCTGAAGGACGTGGCTACCATGGAACTGGGCCGCGAGAATTACAACACCGTGGCCCGCTACAACGGCCATGCGGCAACGGGCGTGGCGATCAAGCTGGCGACGGGCGCCAACGCGCTCGACACGGCCAACGCGGCGAAAGCCATGCTGAGCAAGCTGAGCAAGCAATTCCCTGAAGGCATGACCTACCAGGTGGCGTTCGACACGACCCCGTTCGTGAAACTGTCCATCGAAGAAGTGGTCAAGACCCTGGTCGAGGCGATCATCCTGGTGTTCCTGGTGATGTACCTGTTCCTGCAAAACTTCCGCGCCACCCTGATCCCGACCATGGCCGTGCCGGTCGTGCTGCTCGGTACCTTCGGCATCCTGAACGCGTTCGGCTATTCGATCAACACCTTGACCATGTTCGCCATGGTGCTGGCCATCGGCTTGCTGGTCGATGATGCGATCGTGGTGGTGGAAAACGTCGAGCGCGTGATGAGCGAAGAGGGCTTGTCGCCGCTGGAAGCGACGCGCAAGTCCATGACGCAGATCACGGGCGCGCTGGTCGGTATCGCCATGGTGCTGTCGGCCGTGTTCGTGCCGATGGCCTTCTTCGGCGGCTCGACGGGCGTGATTTACCGCCAGTTCTCGATCACCATCGTGTCGTCGATGGTGCTGTCCGTCATCGTCGCGCTGGTGTTTACGCCGGCCTTGTGCGCCACCCTGCTGAAACCGGTCGAGAAGGGCCACCACGCCACCAACAAGGGTTTCTTCGGCTGGTTCAACCGCAGCTTCGACAGCAGCAGCAACACCTACCAGGGCTGGGTCGGCGCCATGATCACGCACCGCGCCCGCTCGATGCTGCTGTACGTGCTGTTGCTGGCCGGCCTGGTGTTCATCTTCATGCGCCTGCCGACGTCCTTCCTGCCGGAAGAAGACCAGGGCATCCTGTTTACGCAGATTCAATTGCCGACGGGCGCCACGCAAGAGCGCACCCTGAAAGTGATCGAGCAGGTCGAAGACCACTTCATGAACAGCGAGAAAGACAACGTCGCTTCCGTGTTTGCCGTGGCCGGTTTCAGCTTCGGCGGTAACGGCCAGAACACGGGTATCGCCTTCGTGCGCCTGAAGGACTGGGCGTTGCGCAAGGACGTGTCACAGAAAGCGCCGGCCGTAGCCGGTCGCGCCATGGGCAAGTTGTTGCAGATCAAGGATGCGATGGTGTTTACGTTTGCGCCGCCCGCCGTGCTGGAACTGGGTAACGCCACCGGTTTCGACATGCAACTGCAGGATATCGGCGGTGTCGGCCACGACGCCCTGATGGCGGCGCGTAACCAGCTGCTGGGCATGGCGTCGCAAAACCCCGTCATGGTGGGCGTGCGCCCGAACGGCCAGGAAGATACGCCGCAGTACAAGATCGACATCGACCAGCAGAAAGCCACCGCGCTGGGCTTGCAGATCTCGGAAATCAACCGCGTGCTGAGCGTGGGCTGGGGTAGTTCCTATGTCAACGACTTCCTCGACCGTGGTCGCGTGAAGAAAGTGTTCATCCAGGGCGATGCCAGTTCGCGCATGCTGCCGGAGGACTTGAACAAGTGGTTCGTGCGCAATGCCGCCGGCCAGATGGTGCCGTTCTCCGCCTTTGCCACCGGCAAGTGGATCTACGCGTCGCCACGCCTGGAGCGCTACGAAGGCTTGCCGTCGGTCGAGATCCTCGGCACGCCGGCGCCGGGCCAGAGCACGGGCGCCGCCATGAACGCGATGGAAGAGATGGTGGCCAAGCTGCCGCCTGGCATCGGCATGAGCTGGACCGGCGTCTCGCTGGAAGAGCGCGAATCCGGTTCGCAGACGCCGCAGCTGTACGCGCTGTCGCTGCTGATCGTGTTCCTGTGCCTGGCCGCGCTGTATGAGAGCTGGTCGATTCCGTTCTCCGTGCTGCTGGTGGTGCCGCTGGGCGTGATCGGCGCCGTGCTCGGTACGTGGATGTTCGGCCTGTCGAACGACGTGTACTTCCAGGTGGGCTTGCTCACGGTGGTGGGCCTGTCGGCGAAGAACGCGATTCTGATCGTCGAGTTTGCCAAGGAAATGCAGGAATCGGGCATGTCGCTGCTGGACGCGACCTTGCACGCGGTGCGTCTGCGTCTGCGTCCGATCCTGATGACCTCGATCGCCTTCGGCCTGGGCGTGTTGCCGCTGGCTATTTCCAGCGGCGCCGGTTCCGGCAGCCAGAACGCCATCGGTATCGGCGTGCTGGGCGGCATGTTGACGGCCACCTTCCTCGGTATCTTCTTCGTGCCGGTGTTCTTCGTGCTGGTGCGCGGCTTCTTCTCGAAGCAGGACGCGCCCGCCACGCCGGCGACGCCTGGCTCGCCAGCCGTCACGCTTTCCAAGGATGCACATTAATATGAAAAAATCGCTACTCTCCATGGCGGCGCTGGCCTTGCTGGCCGGCTGCAGCCTGGCTCCCACGTACGAGCGTCCGGCTGCGCCGGCGCCCACGGCCTGGCCGACCGGGCCTTCCTACAAGGCCGATGCGGCCGCCGCCGACGCCAAGCCGGTGGCGGACCTCGCCTGGCGCGAGTTCTTTGCCGACGCGCGCCTGCGCCAGGTGCTGGAACTGGCGCTGGCCAACAACCGCGACCTGCGCGTCTCGATCCTGAACATCGAGAAGGCGCGCGCCACCTATGGCATCGAACGCGCCGCGCTGATCCCGACCCTGTCCGCTTCCGGCGGCCAGTCGGCCAGCCGCGTGCCGAAGAACGCCAGCGCCAACGGCGAAGCGTCCATCAACCGCCAGTACACGGCGAACCTGGGCGTGTCGGCCTACGAGCTGGACTTCTTTGGCCGCGTGCGCAGCCTGTCCGACAGCGCGCTGGAGCAATACCTGGGCACGCAAGAAGCCCGCCGTGCACAGCAGATCAGCCTGGTGGCCGAAGTGGCCAGCACCTATCTGAACCTGGTGGCCGACCAGCAGCGCCTGCGCGTGGCGCAAGATACCCTGAAGAGCCAGCAGTCGTCGTATGACCTGGCCGTGCGCCGCTTCAGTGCCGGCGCCACTTCCGGCCTGGACAAGTACGACGCCCAGACCAGTGTCGAGTCGGCCCGTTCCGACGTGGCCGTCTACACGAGCCAGGTGGCGCTCGATCAAAACGCGCTGGTCTTGCTGGTGGGCGGCCCGGTGCCGGCCGAGCTGTTGCCGCAAGGCGAGTTCGGCGCCGTGACGGCGCTGGCGGACATTCCGTCCGGCGTGCCGTCGGACGTGCTGCAACGCCGTCCCGACGTGCTGGCGGCCGAGCGCACCTTGCGCGCCGCCAACGCCAACATCGGCGCGGCGCGCGCGGCCTTCTTCCCGCGCATTTCGCTGACGGCCACGGCCGGTTCGCTGAGCGACAACCTGTCGGGCCTGTTCAAGGCGGGCAGCGGCACGTGGAGCTTCATCCCACAGATCAGCTTGCCGATCTTCGATGGCGGCGTGAACCGCGCCAACCTCGATATCGCCAAGGTGCAGCGTGAAATCTCCGTGGCGCAATACGAAAAGGCGATCCAGGTCGCCTTCCGGGAAGTGTCCGATGCGCTGGCGCAGCGCGGCACCATCGACGAGCGCCTGCAATCGCAGGTCTCGCTGGTCGAGGCGTCGACGAAGAGCTACACTATCCACGACGCGCGCTACAAGCAGGGTGCCGAGTCCTACCTGAACGCCCTGGTGGCCCAGCGCGCGCTGTACGCGGCGCAGCAAAGCCTGATCACGGCGCGTTTGGCCAAATCGACCAACCTGGTGACCTTGTACAAGGTGCTGGGCGGCGGTTGGCAGCCTGAGCAGACAGCCGTCGCGGCGGCTGGCGGCGTCCAATAATCACGGGGACGCCGACGCCGGCCTTGCCCGCAAGGGCAGGGCCGGCGCGCTACTGGAAAAGTCATGAACCAAGTTGAAAAGAAGCATCCGGATCCCGAACGCGCCAACACGCGGCGCAAGCAGGTGCTCGATGCGGCCGAAAGCTGTTTCAGCCGCCGCGGCTTCCACGGCGCCAGCATGGCCGAGATCTCCAAGGCGGCCGGCATGAGCGCGGGCCACATCTATAATTATTTTGACAGCAAGGATGCGATCATCGCCGCCTTCGTCATGCAGAATACGGAGCGGGTCTCGAACCTGATGCAGGACCTGGCGCAGCGCGACGACCCGCTGCAGGCCGTGATCGACAATGCGGGCGAGCATGTGCTGGAAGCGCTGGATCCGAAAACGTGGATGATGCCGCTGGAAATTTTTGCCGAGGCATCGCGCAATCCCGCCATCGCCGAAATGCTGCAATGCTCTGACCGGCGTTCACGCCAGATGTTCCTGTCCATTATCAAGGATGCGCGCATCAAGCGCGGCTTGCCGGCCGACGAAGAGATGCTGCAGGGGCGCCTCGATGCCCTGGTCGCCATGTACCAGGGCTTGCCTGTGCGCTTCATTCATAATCCAGACGTCAAGGTGGAGCCCCTGATCGCCGGTTTCCGCATCGTCCTGACGGCGCTGCTGCTGAGCGAATAGGCCGCTTGCCGGGGGCATGCAAAAAAGTTTGCGCAGTTCGATATGAATCATGCGTAAAGCATGGCAAAAACCTAAAAGCGTCTGCTATAATTCTCACCTCGTCGGGGCGTAGCGCAGCCTGGTAGCGTACATGCATGGGGTGCATGGGGTCGGAAGTTCGAATCTTCTCGCCCCGACCATTAGATTCAAGGACATACAGATTCATCTGTATATAAACCCGGTACTAACAGTATACGTTTGTATACTATTAGTACCGGGTTTTTCCGTTTACGCGGCGTAGGATTTTCCGTGCCTTTGCCGTCGTCGCGTTCGGCCATTGCAGCCAGCGCGCTTGTCGCCATGGCGGCGCGGTCCGGCTCCGCCATTTCCGACTGTTGACATCGCCCGGCCATGCTTCGGCATCAGGGGAAGGTCATCTCCAAACCGACCGTCTTGACGACGAAGAAGGTGACGATTCCCAGGGCCAGCAGCGATAGCATGAAGATTGCGACGACCTTGCCGCTTGCGCGCAGCACCGCGCGATTCTGCTTCGCCTTATCCTTGTCCTTCTTGCCTTGATCGTAATGCCACTTGATGGCGAAGAACATGCCCGTGCAGAGCACGAGAGCCTTGAAGGTAACGAAGACTATAGGGGTCCAATCCAGCATTTTGAGTATTTCCAGGCTATTACTTGAGACTATCCATTGTGAGGAACACTCCCTCAACACGCTGCTTCAGCAGCCACATTTTTTTCTAACCATCCCCCGGCAGGCATCCGGTTTGAAGCTTTCATTATATCCAGCCATGAAACAAGCAGGGCATCAGGCGCAGTGATGTGCCGAATGCGGATGAGAGGGGCGACAAGGCCAGCGACCACCATGCAAGGGTGAGGTGCAGCACCTTCCGATGCATACTACTTGAAAACAATTTCCATACATTGAGACAAAATGTCCCAGTTGAAAACCATGCAAGATGCAGATTTGGCAATTTGATTGCCGCGATTTCCCGGCAGCAAAGGGCCATGTTTCCTGCAGATTGCGGATGCCTTCCAGGCTGCGCCGCCAGCCAGGCCCCATTTTCGCCATTCCATCCCCCGATTTGCGTCCCCTGTCGCCTGGTCAACCTGGCAATACGGTTTTGGCCTATGCTGTGCTGGCACATGTACGTGTGAAGTTTTCCTTCATTCATCAACCATGAGGTGTCCATGATTCGCTATGCCCTGCCTGCCCTGTTGTTTGCCGGCGTACTGCCGGCGCACGCCCAAGCCCCCGTCAACGATACGCCGCTGATCGAGCGGGCGAAGATATTTGGCAATCCCAGCAAGTCCGGTGGGCGCATCAGTCCGGACGGCAAGTGGCTGTCGTGGATCGCGCCGCGCGACGGCGTGCTCAATGTGTGGGTGGCGCCGTCCAGCGACCTGGCACAGGCGCGTGCGCTGACGGAAGAAAAGGTACGGCCGATCCGCGGCAGTTTCTGGTCGCCCGATTCGACGACCTTGCTGTACATCCAGGACAAGGGCGGCGACGAGAATTTCCTGCTGTACGGCGTGAACGTGGCCACCGGCAAGCAGATCAATTACACGCCGTTCGAGAAGACCCGCGTGCGGATCGTGCAGATCAGCAGCAAGGTCAAGGACCGCATCCTCGTTGGCGTCAATAACCGCGATGCGCGCTGGCATGACGTGTACAGCCTGGACCTGGCCAGCGGCAAGCTGACCCTGGTGCAGCGGAATGACGGCTATGCCGGCTTCCTGGCGGACGAGCAGCTCAAGCTGCGCATCGCCAGCAAGGCGCGCGCCGATGGCGGCATGCAGTATTTCCGCATGACCGACGGCAAGGTCGAGAGCGCGCCGCTGGCGGAAGTGGGGCTGGAAGATGCGCAGACGACGGCGCCGCTGGCCTTCACGGTCGATGGCAAGACCCTGTACTGGACCGATTCGCGCGGCCGCAATACCTCGGCGCTGCTGGCGCAGGACGTGGCCAGCGGCAAGACCACGGTGGTGGCGCAAGACCCGCGCGCCGACATCTCGGACGCGCTGTACGACACGCGCACGGGCAAGGTGCAGGCGTATTCCGTCGATTACCTGCAGCAGGAGTACCTGCCGCTGACGGACGAGCTGAAGGCCGACCTGGCCTTCCTGAAGAAGCATACCCAGGGACAGTTCAACGTCACGTCGCGCACGGAAGCGGACGATAAATGGCTGGTCGGCGTCGATGCCGTCACGGCACCCGCATCGAGCTGGCTGTATGACCGCAAGAGCAAAAAGCTGACGCAGCTGTACGTCACGCGGCCGGAACTGGTGGGCGCGCCGCTGGTGCCCATGTATCCGCAGGAAATCAAGGCGCGCGATGGCCTGACCCTGGTGTCCTACCTGACCCTGCCGCAGGCCTCGAAGGCCAGCGCCGGCGGCAAGGCCAGCCATGCGGTGCCGATGGTGCTGCTCGTGCATGGCGGCCCGTGGGCGCGCGACACGTATGGCTACAACAGCTATCACCAGTGGCTGGCCAACCGCGGCTATGCCGTGCTGTCGGTGAACTACCGGGGATCGACGGGCTTCGGCAAGCAGTTCATCTCGGCCGGCGACCTGCAGTGGGGGCGCAAGATGCATGACGACCTGCTCGACGCGGTGCAATGGGCCGTGAAGAGCGGCGTGACCACGGCCGACAAGGTGGCCATCATGGGCGGCTCGTACGGCGGCTACGCGACCCTGGCCGGCATGGCGTTTACGCCGACCACGTTTGCCTGCGGCGTGGACATCGTCGGCCCGTCGAACCTGTTCACCTTGCTGCAAACCATCCCGCCATACTGGGAAGCGGGCAAGCAGCAGTTCTACAAGCGCATGGGCGACCCGACCACGGAGGAGGGCAAGGCCTTGCTGAAGGAGCGTTCGCCGCTGAACTTTGCGCAGAACATCCAGCGCCCGCTGCTGATCGGTCAAGGTGCGAACGACCCGCGCGTCAACGTGGCCGAATCGGACCAGATCGTGGCGGCCATGGCGGCCAAGAACATTCCCGTCACCTATGTGCTGTTCCCCGATGAAGGCCATGGCTTTGCCCGGCCCGTGAACAATATCGCCTTCAATGCGGTGACGGAAAACTTCCTGGGGCAGTGCCTGGCTGGCCGCGCCGAGCCGATCGGCGCCACCCTGAAGGCTTCCACCGCGCAGGTCAAGCACGGCGCCGAGTTTGCGCCGGGGCTGGAGGAAGCGATGCGCTAAATCCGCCAGGCTGGCCGGGGGCCGCCTGTGCGCGGCTCCTGCATGAAAAGAGTTTTAATATGGCAATGATTCATTTAGAATAAATGACTGGCCTGTCTCTATCAAAACGGAAATGCACCATGGATATACTGACCCTCGAGCACTTTGCCTCCCGCCTGAATGAAACGTTTGTCTCGGCCAGCGACGGCAACGCGCCGTTCACCCTGGTGGAGGCGCGCCCGCTGCCTGCACCGACCTTGCAGGGGATGCTGCGCCCGCCATTCAGCTTGCTTTTTCACAATTCTGCCGCCATCGTCTTCAACCAGAAAATCTTCCAGTTGCAGCATGACGCTTTCGGCGAGGTGGGGATTTTCCTGGTGCCCGTGGCGCGCGACAATCACGGCTTTCTCTACCAGGCCGTGTTCAACTAGGCCATGCCCCAGTATGCAGGCCTGGCCGGCGGCGCGCCGGCCAGGCCGCTACGTTCAACCGAAATTCGGAAACTCCCCCTGTAATGCAATGCAGTAATTGAGTGCCAGCAAGGGCTGGCGGTTCTCGTGCGCCTGGCTGCCGCCGGTCAAGCCTATGACCTTGGGCGCCAGCGTGGTATTGGGGGAAGTGCTGAGCGTCATGGCTGCCGTCTTGCCCGGTGCCAGCAGCAATGCGTCTTGTACCGGAACGTTGCTTTGTAGACTGGCCGTCGGCTGGCGGTTGACGGTCATGACATGATTGTGCGCCGGCATTTCCGGCGTCGTCAGCGTCACGCTGGCGCTGCCAAATGGCTGGCCGATATTGCGTGGCGTCAGGCCTGTTCCCGTGCCCTGGCTGCAGGCGGCGCGGCCGACTAGGTTGGGCAGCTGGAAGTTGGTGGTGCCGTTGCCGCCGTAGGTCGTGCCGATCAGCGCATACAGCGTGGAGTATTGCTGCAGTGGCAAGGTGGCGCCGTTGCACAGCGCCCAGCCTGCTGGTGGAAAGCTAAAACCGAAGATTTGAATCTCGCCGATGAATGGTGATGCCACGATTTTTCTCCTGTGAAGTCGGGTGGACTGGCGTTGTTATTGCTGCGTAGGGAATATTCCCTGCCAGGCGATGCAAAATGACACGGCCATCGTCGGCATGCAGTTTTCATGGGGCAGATTGCCGCCAGCGCTGCCACAGGCGGCGGTCGACAGCACCAGGGGTACGCTTCCAGCCGCGCTGGTTGCGTACATATTGTCGCCGCCGGTGGCGGCGCCCAGGGCCAGCGTCGGCCCGGGCGTTGCCACATCGGCCGTGGTGTTGGTGGCGTAATAGGTATGGGTATGCTGGGGAATCGTGGCTGTAGTCAAGGTGACTGTTTCGCTGCCGCCGTATGCGCCGATGACGCGATTCGTCAATCCTGTTCCCTGGCCCTGGTGTAAAGGCAGCTGGCCGCGCAAATCCGGCAGGCCAAAGGTGTTCTGGCCATCGCCGCCATAGGTGGTGCCTAGCAGCACAAACAGTACTTGATAATCTGCAATAGATTTGAGGCTGCCGTCACAGGCAAACCATCCGTTGGGGACGCGTGAAAAGGCAAACTGGCGAATTTCCCCTACATAACAATCAGACATGGCTGTACTCCGTAAAAAGGTGGGACACGGCGGTGTTGTCAGGCGTGGTTAGTTACGCGCTGGATAGGTGCCACTCAAGGCGATCGTGAAGTTGATGGTACGGAAGGGCTGCATATTGTTGTGCGCAGTGCTGCCGCCTATGGCTGCCAGCGTCTGCTGCGACAGCGCCACCTGCGGCCCCGTAGCGGCGACATAGATCGATTCGCTCCCGCTGCCGGCATACAGCGCGCCGGTGGGGTTCTTGATGGCGCCCGCCGTCGTCAGCGCGTTGGCGGTGTGGTTGTGCATCGGAAGCTGGGTCGATAGCAAGGTGACAGCCTCTACACCGGCTGACGTGCCCTGTGTCAGCGGGGCGGGTTGCCATTTCCCGTCGGCGGAAGCGCCTGCACCGCAAGGTGTGCGGCCACGCAGGTCGGGCAAGCCAAAGGTAGATTGTCCGTTACCGCCGAATTGCGTACCCAGCAGGGAAAACAGGGCTTGATTCTGTTGAATCGGCATTAATTGCCCGTTACAAGCGGCAAACCCTTTTGGCGCAAAGGCAAAGCCGGCCATCATGATTTGGCCTACATAGACATCAGACATGACATTTCTCTCCCCATCGTAGCTGTTGTGAAATGGAACAATATTGATACATTTGCTAGCCGCAATTGATTTACATTAAAATATCTTTTTTGGGCAACATTTTTTAGTTGCTTTATTTACTACGCGTAGTAGCATACGTTGATGTAAAGCAAGCGTCAATGATCTTGGGAAGCTTTTTTTTTCTGTCGCAATTCACCGGAAGCGGCGTGGCGGTGGCCTTGAAGTTGTCTGGCCCAGTTCGAACCTTCCACCCCAGAAATGTCTTGAAGGATGATGATGTTTTTAAACTCCACCCGATTTGGATGGCTGTCGGCACCTGCGAGGGGTGCCGGTTTTCGGGCCGATGGCCTGCACGCTGCACTGCGAGCCAAGGCCCTGCCGCCGTGGCTGATGCAGTTTGCGATGGGCCTGTTGTTTGTCCTGTTGTCCCTGTCCTCGTATCAGGCGGCGGCGGCCGCCAGTCCGTGCTCTCCGGTCAACCTCACCGTCCAGGCGGGTGGGACCGTCGAGAGCGAGGATTTTTGGGCTGCGTCTTGCAATGCCTTCGGCCTGACGGGGCGTGTCTTGACGCCGCCGTCATTTGGCGTGTTGGAAGGTGATATGGTAGCCACGAATATCGTGCGCTACAGGAATACGGTCACCAGTGCCACCTTGGATACTTTTGTAGTGGAAGACGGTAGCAATCTCCCACTCACTATCAACGTTACAATTATTCCTGCCATCACAATATCGCCTGCCAGTCTGCCCAATGCCACAGCTGGCCTGGCGTATTCGCCGCAAATCTTGAGCGCGACTGGGGGAGCGACACCATATTCTTATGCGGTGACGACTGGCTCGCTTCCTGCAGGCATGACCCTGTCTGCCGCTGGTACCTTGTCCGGCACGCCGGCGGCAGCGGGGACATTCAATTTCACCGTCAAGGCGACCGATGCGCTTGCTGCCAGCGGCACACGCGCCTATTCTCTTACCGTGGCGCCCGGTGCGCCAGTTGCCGGCAATGTCAGCGCCACGGTGGCCTACGGCAGCGGTCCGACTGCGATCACCCTGAACCTGAGCGGCGGCACGGCGACGTCGGTGACGGTGGCGTCCGTCGCCGCGAACGGCACGGCGACGGCCAGCGGCACCAGCATCAGCTATACGCCGGCGGCAAATTATTCCGGGCCGGACAGCTTCACCTATACGGCCAGCAACGGCATCGGCACCTCGGCGGCGGCCACCGTGACGATCACGGTGTCGCCTGCCGTACCCACTGCCGGCGCCGTCAGCGCCACGGTGGCCTATGGCAGCAGCGCCACTCCGATCACCCTGAACCTGGGCGGCGGCACGGCGACCTCGGTGGCGGTGGCGTCCGCCGCCGCGCACGGTACGGCGACAGCCAGCGGCACCGGCATCAGCTATACGCCGGCGGCAAATTATTCCGGGCCGGATAGCTTCACCTACACGGCCACCAACGCCGGAGGCACCTCGGCGGCGGCCACCGTGACGATCACGGTGTCGCCTGCCGTACCCACTGCCGGCGCCGTCAGCGCCACGGTGGCCTACGGCAGCAGCGCCACTCCGATCACCCTGAACCTGGGCGGCGGCACGGCGACCTCGGTGGCGGTGGCGTCCGCCGCCGCGCACGGTACGGCGACAGCCAGCGGCACCGGCATCAGCTATACGCCGGCGGCAAATTATTCCGGGCCGGATAGCTTCACCTACACGGCCACCAACGCCGGAGGCACCTCGGCGGCGGCCACCGTGACGATCACGGTGTCGCCTGCCGTACCCACTGCCGGCGCCGTCAGCGCCACAGTGGCTTACGGCAGCAGCGCCACTCCGATCACCTTGAACCTGGGCGGCGGCGCGGCGACGTCGGTGTCGGTGGATTCCGCCGCCGCGCACGGCACGGCGACGGCCAGCGGCACCAGCATCAGCTATACGCCGGCGGCAAATTATTCCGGG
>NZ_JAFLJN010000017.1:0-109030 GCF_018682595.1 Janthinobacterium sp. JC611 | reverse complement strand
TTTGCGCCGATGATAGTGCTGCAACCAGTGTGAAAGTAGGTTATCGTCAGGCTTGTTATTCGCAGTAAGAGAAAAACCCGATCAGCGATGACCGGGTTTTTTTTCGTCTGCTGGTTTTGTCGGCAGACAGGCGAAAAAAAAGCAGCGCTGCGCGCTGCCTTTCTGTCTTTGCGCCCCTTTTATTGGCCAGCCACCACCGGCGTGACGCCGCTCCTGGCGACCCATTCGATCAGCGCATCGACGGCGGCGCGGCCATTGCCATTGCCCACCAGGTCGCTATTGATCATGGCGACCACCACACACAGCTGGTTATTGGCGTCGGGCACATAGCCGGCGATGGCCACCACATTCTTTAATGTGCCCGTCTTGATGCGGGCGCGCGCGGCGGCAGGACTGTTCAGCAGGCGCTTGCGCATGGTGCCGTCCAGCGCCACGATGGGCAGGCTGGACTGGAACTCGGGCGCCCACGGGCTTTGCTGCATCGCTTGCAAGACGCCTGCCAGTTGCGCCGGCGCAATCCGTCCCGTGCGCGACAAGCCTGAACCGTTGTCGACCAGCATGCCCTGGGTATCGATACGGTGCCGCTGGAACCATTCCTGGATCACTTGCCGTGCGCGCGTGGCCGTATCTTCCGGCGCCGCCATGGCGACGGGGCGGCTGCCCAGCCAGCCATCGCTTTGCAAGCTGCCCAGGCTCAGGAACAAGGTGCGGGCCAGGGTATTGTCGGACGTCTTGTTGATATCGCGCAGCACCTCCGGCAAGGCCCTGGCTACGTGGTCGGCCAGCATGCGCGTGCCGACCGGTTCGGCCGTCGGCGGCAAGCCCGTAAACGGTGCTTCGCGCACCGCGCCCGTGATTGTGCCGCCCAGGCGTTTCCAGGTGGCGCGGAACAAACGGTCCGCATAATCGTTGCGATCAAGCACATTGATACTGGTGGCCTTGCTGCAGTTTTGCGGGAAGGTGCCATGCAGGATCACCTGCAGCTTGCCGCTCGCATCGCGCCGGTATTCGGGCGGGCGCCAGCCGTCTTCCCAGCGGGCGCAGCTGCCCTTGACGAGTTTCATGTCGCTCGTGATGCTGACGTTCTCGAGCGGCGGCTGCATGAGGATGCTCAATTGCCGATCCGTCGAGTTCATGTTGATATCGAGCAGATTGGTGTTCAGCAATAAGGCATCGGGAATGACGTTGTAACGGAATTCGGCCGACTCGTCGAAGGGCGGCGCGCCGATGTCGGGCCGGGCCGGCTGGAACAGCTGGCGGTCGAGAATTAAATCTCCCTTGATCTTATGGATGCCCTGGGTGCGCAGGGTTTGCAGCATGTGCGCGAGCACGTCCGCATTGAAATCCGTGTCGGCGCCGCCGCGCAGGATCAAATCACCCTTCAGTACGCCATTGATGACGTCGGCGCTGGTGCGCAACTCCGTGCGGCCGCGGAAGATGGGACCGAGCTGCTCCAGGCCCACGGCCGTCGTTACCAGCTTCATGGTGGAGGCGGGCTGCATGCTGCGCTCGGCACCATGCGACAGCACGGTGGTGTTGCCGCGCAAAACGATGGCGCCCATGGCTTCGTCGGGAATATTCGCGCTGCGCAGCAGCAGGCTGACGGATTCGGGCAATTGCGCGTGGGCCGTCGACAGGCCGAGACCAGCCAACAGCGCAGCCATCAGGACAGGACGTAACATGGTGCTCCTTAGTGGAAAAAGACGTAGGCAACGAAGACGGCGGTGATCACGCCAGCCAGATCGGCGATCAGGCCGGCCGTGATGGCATAGCGCGTCTTGCGGATGCCGACGGAACCGAAATACAGGGCCACGATATAGAAGGTGGTGTCGGCCGAGCCCTGGAAGACGCAGGCCAGGCGGCCGACGAAGGAGTCGACGCCGTAGGTATTCATGGCGTCGATCATCATGGCTTTTGAGCCGGAACCGCTGAGCGGCTTCATCATTGCCGTCGGCAGGGCGGGCACGAAGTCCGTATTGATGCCCAGGTTGGCGAAGAACCAGTTCATGCCGCTCATCAGGAAATTGAATACGCCCGCGTTGCGGATCACGCTGATGGCCACCAGCATGCCGACCAGGTAGGGAATCACAGTGATCGAGGTCTGGATGCCGCCCTTCGCCCCCTCGATGAAGGCGTCATACACATTCACCTTCTTGCGCAGGGCGCCGATGATGAAGATGGCGATGACGCTGATCAACACCAGGTTGCTGACCACTTTGGAGACCAGTTCGATTTCCTGCTTCGTCAGGTATTGCGTGAAGTACCAGATCATGGCGACGATGGCGCTCGTCATGCCGCCCATCCAGCCCAGCACGACCCGGTTGAGCAAGTTGATGCGTTGCTTGATGGAGACCGTGATGATGCCGACCATGGTGGCCACATAGGTGGCGATCATGCACGGGATAAAGATGTCGGACGGATCGGCGGCGCCGAGGATCGAGCGCTGCGCCATGATGGCCAGCGGAATCAGGGTCAGGCCCGAGGTGTGCAGCACCAGGAACATGATCTGCGCATTCGTCGCCTCTTCCTTGTTCGGATTCAAGGTTTGCAGGCTCTCCATGGCTTTCAAGCCGAACGGCGTGGCCGCATTGTCCAGTCCCAGCAGGTTGGCCGAGAAATTCATCACCATGTGGCCCGTGGCCGGATGGTCTTTCGGAATTTCCGGGAAGATGCGCGAAAAGAAGGGCGCGATCACTTTCGCCAGCCAGCCGACGATGCCCGCCTTCTCGCCGATGTTCATGATACCCAGCCACAAGGTCATCACGCCGGCCAGCGGCAGGGCGATATCCATCACGCCCATGCGCGCCGTTTCGAACGTGCCATCGATGATGCGCTTGAAGATATCGGTATCGCCGAGAAACAGCCACTGCAGCACCGCAGCCAGGAAGCCAACGAGGAAAAAGCCGGACCAGATGTAATTAAGTGCCATATGCGATCAGTTCTGTGTGTCGGGAGTGAAAAATGTCTGCAAACAAAGTATAGGGGCAGCCCGATACGAGTTGATGAAAGAATGCAGCAATCGCATGCCAAAAAGTTATAAGCTGGCAGCCTGTTTTCATTGGCGCCCCGTCGCTTGCCCGCGTAGTGTGGGGGATGCCTGTCGCTTAGCGCCGTTCGTTACCTTGTCTGTACTGGATCACTGATGATGTTTTTACGCAAAACCGCCTGCGCCGCCGGCCTGGCTCTGTTGACGCTGTTCACTGTAGCGGCCCATGCCGCCACCGATGCCCGCGCGAACAAGACCCTGCACTTGTTTTTGAGTACCAGCGAGACGGGCCTGGACCCGGCCGTGGCGTCGGACCTGGCCAGCCTGAACTTGATGGAAAACATCTTTGACCCGCTGCTGCGCTATGACTACCTGGCGCGCCCCGTGCAATTGCAGGGCAATACGGCGCGCGGCATGCCGACGGTCGAAGATGGCGGCCGCACGTATATCTTTCAGATACAGCCCGGTATTTTCTTCACACCCGATCCCGCCTTCAAGGGCAAGCCGCGCGAAGTGACGGCGCAGGATTATGTGTACAGCCTGACGCGGCTGTACGACCCGGCGCTGAAGTCGCCGTGGTTGTTCTTGTTGGAAGATAAGCTCGTCGGCGATGCCGCCCTGAAAAGCCGTTTCAGCTACGACACGCCGATCGCCGGCTTGCAGGCGCTGGACAAATACACCTTGCGCATCCGCCTGAACGGCGTCGACCCGAACTTCCTGTTTTACCTGGCCATGCCGGCGACAGCCGTGGTGGCGCGCGAAGTGGCCGAAGCGTATGCGGCGCCGGGGCAGATCGGCAATCACCCTGTGGGCACGGGGCCGTTCCTCGTCAAGGAGTGGAAGCGCAGCGACAAGATCGTGCTGCAGGCCAATCCGACTTTCCGTCCCACCGTGTTCCATACGGAAGCCAAGGCGCTGGCCGCCTTGCCGGTTGACGCGCGCGCCATCGCCACCGCGCTGGAAGGCCAGCGCTTGCCCCTGGTCGAGCGCATCGAGGTGCGCATCGTCGAGGAGTATCAATCGCGCATGCTGGGCTTTTTGAAGGGCGAATTCGATTACCTGGAGCAAGTGCCCGAATCGATGACGGATATGGTGCTGGAAAACGGCGCCCTGAAACCGGCGCTGGCCGCCAAGGGCTTGCAACTGACGCGCTTTCCCGTGCTGCAGACGTATTACATGTGGATGAACATGGACGACCCCGTGCTGGGCGGCTATACGAAAGACAGGCTGGCCCTGCGGCGCGCCATCGCCCTCAGCTACAACAGCCGCGAAGATATCGCCTTGCTGAAAAAAGGCCTGGCCTTGCCGGCGCAGTCACCGCTGCCGCCGAATGTGCTCGGTTACGACAAGAGCTATCGCAGTCCCGTCGGCTACGATCCCGCGCTGGCGCGCGCCTTGCTGGAGCGCTTCGGCTACAAGGCGGGCGTTGACGGTTTCCGCACACAGCCCGATGGCACGCCCCTGATCCTGACCATGCATACGGAACCGAGCACGGTGGGGCGCCTGCGCGATGAATTATGGCGCCGCAACCTGAACGCCATCGGCTTGCGCGTGGAGTTTAAAAGCGACAAGAAGACGGAAATCATCAAGGCTTCGCGCCTGGGCAAGGTGCAGATGTTCGAGACCAACTGGATCGCCGACTTCCCCGACGGCGATAACTTTATGCAATTGTTGTATGGCGGCAACGTTGGCCGCGCCAACTATGCCCGCTTCAACTTGCCCGATTACAATAAACGCTATGAGGAGGCGCGCCTGCTATCCGATACGCCGCGCCGACGCAGTCTGTACTTCGACCTGTTTCAGCTGATCCACGCTTACACGCCGTGGGTGCTGCTGACGCATCCCATCTCTGCCGACCTGCAGCAACCGTGGCTAAAAAACTACAGGCGCCACCCCGTGGAATTCACGTCCTGGCGCTACCTGGACGTCGATCCCGCCAAGGGGCGCCCCGCAGGCAAGTGACCACGCCGCTGAAAAGGGCATTCATTCCAAAAAGTTATGGTTAGGAAAGCATTTTTCATTGGCTGGGCCCGGATGCATCGCGCTACTCTGAAAATGAAAACAAATAAAGTCATGCGCAAATGTCATAAAAAAATGTACCGCGAGACAGACAGCTGCGACGTGAAAAAACAGCCTGACTTGATAACTCAAGTTTCGATTGCCCAACAAGGAGAAGACCTGTGAAATTGAAGAAGCTAGCGCAGTTGGTGGCATTGATGGGGGTGGTGGGGCCGGTGATGGCACAGGAAGCGGCGGCGCCAGCGATGCAACGGGTTGAAGTGACGGGCAGCAGCATCAAGCGCGTGGCCAAGGAAGGTGCGCTGCCGGTGCAAGTCATCTCGTTTGACCAGATCGAAAAGCAGGGCATCACGACGACCGAACAGCTGGTGCGCACCCTGTCGGCGAACGGTACGGGCGCCGATAACATGACTTCCGGCAATAACGTGTTTGGCGCCGATGCCGACCGGGTCAGCGGCGGCGCCTCGTTCGCCTCGCTGCGCGGCCTGGGACCGTCGAGCACCCTGGTGCTGCTGAACGGTCGCCGCATCGCCACGCACGGCGCCAGCGGCAAGTCGGTCGACCTGAACTCGATCCCGCTGGGCGCGATTTCGCGCGTGGAAATCCTCAAGGATGGCGCCTCGGCCATCTACGGCACGGACGCCATCGGCGGCGTGATCAATTTCATTCTGAAAACCAATTACAGCGGCGTGGAAGCGTCCGTCTCGACCAACGACACGCAGGCCGGCGGCGGCGCCACGCGCCGCGCTTCCCTGCTGGCCGGCACGGGTTCGCTGGACACGGACCGCTACAACATCATGGCCAGCCTGACCGTCGACAAGGCGCAGCAGCTCAATGGCCGCGACCGCTCCTTCGTCAACGGCTACCAGCCGGGCCGCGGCCTGTCGCCCGATACCACGGGCACGCCGTTTGCCAACCAGATGTCGGGGCCGGACACGGCACTGCAAATCCCCAATCCTGATCCGAAAAAACCAGGGACGTTTATTGGCGGTTACACCTTGCCTGGCGACCCGACGGTGTATTTGCAAGCCAATCCCCTGAGCTTCCAGGGCAAGTGCGACAGCATCGCCGGCATGTCGCAGTATCAGACGGAACTGTGGAAAGACGTGACCTCACCGCGCAGCACCACGCATTCGTGTGCGTATGACTACGGCGCCGACTATGTGCTGCAATTCCCTGTGGAACGGGTCAATTTCCTGTCGCGCGGCACCTTCAAGCTGGCGCCCGACCACCGCATGTTTGTCGAAGTGCTCGGTTCGCGCACCAAGGCCACGGCGATCCTGACGCCGATGCAGGTGCAGACGAGCATTGCCAACAAGGCCGTGTATCCGGTGGGCGGCGCGTATTACCAGGATTTGTCGGCCTACATCCCCACGTTCGACAAGAGCAAGCCGATTTCCTACAAATGGCGCGCCAATGACGTGGGCAACCGCACGCAGGAAAATACCACCGACAATGCCCGCGTGCTGGTGGGCTTTGAGGGGAACTTCGGCAAGTGGGATTACAAGGCCGGCATTTCGCGCGCCGAAAGCAGCACCAAGACCAAGCTGACGGATGGCTATTCCTATACGGACAAGCTGTACGCGGCGCTGGCCAGCGGCATCATCAATCCGTGGGTGGGCGCCGGCCAGAGCCAGACGGAAGCGGCCAAGCAATTGATCGAATCGACCAAGTTCCGTGGCGACTTCCAGCACGGCAAGACGACCCTGACGCAGATCGACGGTTCCGTTTCGGGCGAGCTGTTCCAGCTGCCGGCCGGTGCGCTGGCCATGGCGGCCGGCTTTGACTTGCGCCGCGAAGGCTACAGCTTTGGACAGGACGTCGACGCCACGCAGATCCTGCTGGCGCCGGGCAATGCCGCATTGAAAGATGCCAGCCGTACCGTCAAGGCCGTGTATGCGGAATTGCTGGTGCCGGTCACGAAGGACCTGGAAATGCAGCTGGCCATCCGCCGCGACGATTACAGCCTGGTGGGCGCGACGACGAATCCGAAGGTGGCCTTCCGCTACCAGCCGACCGACTTCCTGCTGTTCCGCGGTTCGGCCAGCAAGGGTTTTCTCGCGCCTAGCTTCCAGCAGCTGTATTCCGGTTCGCTGAGCCAGGAATTGCCGAACGGCGTGGTCGACCAGGAAGGTTGCGCCAAGCATCCGGGCGTGCCCGAATATTGCGCCATCGACCGCCTCGACTACAAGACGGGCGGCAATACCAACTTGAAACCGGAAACGTCGAAGCAAGGCAGCGTCGGTTTTGTCATCGAACCGGTGAAGGGCTATTCGGCTTCGTTCGACTACTGGGCCATCAATACCAAGGACCGCATCCTGAACCGCACGCCGCAAATCGTGCTGGCCAACTATCAGGCGCTGAACCAGTACATCCACCGCAATCCGGACGGCACCATCGACTACGTGCAGGCGGGCTGGATCAATGCGGCAGGCAGCCGCGTGCGCGGCCTCGACGTGGGCTTGCGCGGCGAAGGCAAGGTCCAGGACGTGAAATGGACGGCGACCCTGGACGGCACGTATATGGACAGCTTCAAGTTTGCGGAATATCAAGGCCAGGAATACCAGGAGCTGGTCGGCAAGTTTTATACGCGCGATCTGTACCTGCGCTGGAAACACAATGCCAGCTTCGGCGTGTCGCGCGGCGACTGGAGCGGCTTGCTGATCCAGAGTTTCTCGTCGGGCTACAAGGACCAGTTGCCGAACGGCGGCAAGGGCGCGCCGCCACCTGGCTTCAAGCCGGACGTGTCCAGCTACACCACGTATAACTTGTCTGGCACGTACACGGGCTTCAAAAATACCACCATCACCGTGGGTATCCAGAACCTGTTCGACCGCGATCCGCCGTTCACCGCGCACAACGTGGATGAAGTGGTGGGCGCCGGCTGGGACCCGCGCGTGGCCGACCCGCGCGGCCGTTCGCTGTCGTTCCAGCTGAAGTACAAGTTCATGTAAGGCAACCATGCCGGCGGTGATCCCGCCAGCATGCTAACCTCGTGCGGCGGCGCCTGGCGTCGCCGTTTTTATTCCAGGAAAGGGCCGCATGTCCAGTCAGACCAATCTCAGCCGGCGCCGCTTCGGCGGCTTGCTGGCCGCCACTGTGGGGGCGGCAGGCACACCGGCATGGGCGGCGGCCGCGCAAGGGAAGGGCAAACGCATGCAACAGCAACACGCATTGATCAAACCGGCGCGCCTGCGCCAGGGCGACTTGGTCGCCATCATCGCGCCGGGCGGTTTTACGGATGACGACGCCATCGCCAAGGCCCAGCGCAATATCGAATCGCTGGGTTTGCGCGCCAGCCTGGGCAGCAACATTCGCGCCGTGCATGGCAACTATGCGGGCACGGTGCAGCAGCGCCTCGACGACTTGCACGCGGCTTTTTCCGACCCGGAAGTCAAGGCCATCTGGGCCATCCGTGGCGGTTCCGGCTGCATCTCGCTGCTGGCGCTGCTCGACTATGCCTTGATCCGGCGCCATCCGAAGGTGCTGATCGGCTATTCCGACATCACGGCCCTGCACCTGGCCATCGCCAGCCAGACCGGGCTGGTGACCTTCCACGGCCCCGTGGCTTCATCGACGTTTTCCGATTACACGGTGACGCAGCTGCAAAACGTGCTGATGACGCCGCAAGACAGTTACACGATCCCGATGGCGCTGGAGAATCACCGCCGCGCGCAGACGCAGCCGAATTTCGCCATCCGCACCGTGCATGGCGGCCAGGCGACGGGACGCTTGACGGGCGGCAACCTGTGCATGGTCAGCGCGCTGGCCGGCACGCCGTATGCGGCCGATTTTCGCGAACACATCCTGTTCCTTGAAGAAATCAACGAAGTGCCCTACCGCATCGACCGCATGCTGTGCCAGCTCGACCTGTCCATCGGTTTCAAGCACGCGGCGGCGTTGATGCTGGGCATCTTCGAGCATTGCGAGGCGGCCGAGGGCGATACGGCGCTGAGCCTGGACGAAACCCTGAACCAGCATCTGCAGCCATTGCAGGTGCCGGCCGTCAGCGGCTATTCGTTCGGCCACATCCGCCACCAGTTCACGATACCGATGGGCATCCTCGCCACGCTCGATGCGGACCGGCAAACCTTGACCTTGCTGGAAGCTGCCGTCAGCTAGTCTGTTCGTTCGCGCACGGCACAGTACGGGGATAGTCAGTATGCTAGGGGGATGTGCGGCAAGGCATCGGGCCATGCCGACATCCTTGAACGGTTTGCTCATGATCAACCGCCGCGCCAGCGCCTACATTTTGAGCCACCCGCTGGCCTTCGCGCTGCAGGTGCTGAAGGGATTCCGCGCCAACCAGGGATTGCTGCTGGCGGGCGCCGTCGCGTATTACTCGCTGCTCTCCATCGTGCCCCTGCTGATGCTGGTGGTGGTGGCCCTGTCGCACGTGATCGCGCAGGACGAATTGCTGCAAACAATCGGCCATTACCTGGAATGGCTGGTGCCGGGGCAATCGAAGGCCATCGTGGGCGAGATCGCGCATTTCCTCGACAACCGGGGCGTGATCGGCTGGCTCTTGCTGCTGACCATGCTGTTTTTCAGCTCCTTGGCGTTTACCGTGCTGGAAAACGCCATGAGCGTGATTTTCATCCACCGCGTGGCCATCCGCCGCCGCCATTTCCTCATTTCCGCCGTGCTGCCGTATTGCTACATCCTGTGCCTGGGCGTGGGCATCTTGCTGATCACCCTGGTGGCGGGCGGCTTGCAGGTGATGGGCGAGGAAAGCGTGCGTTTCCTGCGCCACGACTGGGGCCTGGAAGGCGTCTCCGGCGTGCTGCTGTATTTGCTGGGGCTGGCGGGAGAAATTCTTGTACTGAGCTCGATCTACCTGGTCATGCCGGTCGGAAGGCTGTCGATCACGCATGCGCTGATCGGCGGCGTGACGGCGGCCCTGCTGTGGGAAATCGCCCGCCATGTGCTGGTCTGGTATTTTTCCACCTTGTCGCAGGTGAATATCGTGTATGGCTCGATGACGACGGCCATCGTCGTCATGTTCAGCCTGGAAATCGGCGCCACCCTGCTGCTGCTGGGCGCGCAAGTGATTTCCGAATACGAAAGGGTGGCCCGTGGCGGCGCGGAAGACAAGCCACTGGCGCTAAGGACTTGATTTAAAAAGGTTGTTGCAATGCACAAAAAGCTGTGCTATACTCTGTTCAGTGATTGAGATTCGCTTGCGAATAGTCTCACTATCCAGGCTCAGCGCGGCGACCGACAGGTGTAATGTCGATGGCGTGACAGTGCGAAAGCGTGGATTTTGTAATTCCGGATACGATGGTCGATTTACACTTGGAGTCACCATGCAGATAGCATGGGAGTCCGAAAATCAGGAGGCACTTTGCAGATAGCACTGGCGTCCATGACACGATTAAAGCATTGGTAATACATTGGAACGAAGCCCGCGACCGCGGGCTTTTTTTTCGTCCATCGTTGGCAGTCGCTCGGGGTCAGACCCGGCGGGTCTGACCCCAGCATTTGCCGTGGGGTTTATAAAGCCCGCGCAATCAAAATCTTCTGGATATCGCTGGTCCCCTCATAAATCTGGCACACGCGCACGTCGCGGTAGATGCGCTCGACGGGGAAGTCGGACACATAACCGTAGCCGCCGTGCACCTGAATGGCGTCCGAGCACACTTTTTCCGCCATTTCCGACGCGAACAGCTTGGCCATGGCCGCTTCCTTCAGGCAGGGCAAGCCCGCATCCTTCATGGCCGCCGCGTGGCGTATCAGCTGGCGCGCCGCCTCGATCTGCGTGGCCATGTCGGCCAGGCGGAATTGCACGGCCTGGTGCTCATAGATGGGTTTGCCGAAGCTTTCGCGCTCGCGCGCATAGCCCAAGGCCGCCTCATACGCGGCGCGCGCCATGCCCACGGCTTGCGAGGCGATGCCGATGCGTCCCCCTTCCAGGCCGGACAGGGCGATCTTGTAGCCTTGTCCTTCCTCGCCGATCAGGTTTTCCGCGGGGATGCGGCAGTTGTCGAACAGGATCTGCGCCGTGTCCGACGAGTGCTGCCCCATCTTCTGTTCCAGTCCCGCCACGATGTAGCCGGGCGTGTTCGTCGGCACCCAGAAGGCGCTGATGCCGCGCTTGCCGGCCGCCTTGTCGGTGACGGCCATGACGATGGCCACGTCCGCATATTTTCCGCTGGTAATGAATTGCTTCGTGCCGTTGATCACGTAGTCATTGCCGTCGAGGGTGGCCGTCGTGCGCAGGGCCGAGGCGTCGCTGCCCGTGTGCGGTTCCGTCAGGCAAAATGCCCCCAACATCGTGCCTTGCGCCAGCGGGCGCAGCCACTTTTCCTGTTGCGCGTCGTTCGCATACATCATGGCGATGCTGCACACGGGGCAATTGTTGACGGAGATGATGGTCGACGTGCCGCCATCGCCGGCGGCGATTTCTTCCAGCACCAGGGCCAGGGATACGTAGTCGAGGCCGGCGCCACCGAGCGCTTCCGGCACGGCCACGCCAAAGGCGCCCAGGGCGGCCAGCTCCTGCAATTCTTCCTTGGGGAAATGATGTTCCTTGTCCCAGCGGGCCGCGTTGGGCGCCAGGCGCTCGCGCGAAAAACTACGCAGCGCTTCCTGGATCATGGTCTGTTCTTCATTGAGTATCATGGGACGTCGTCTCGTTTGTTTTTATGGTGTGTGGGGGAATTACCAGGCGATGGGCTTGCCATCGTAGTTGCGGAACACGGCTTTGTCCGTGGCCGGCAGGCTGGCCAGGGTGGCGCGGATGCCGGCGGCGCTTTCCTCAGGCGAAATATCGGCGCCGGCGCCGCCCATGTCCGTGCGCACCCAGCCCGGGTGGAAAGCAACGCAGCTGACGCCTTGCGGGCCATGCACGAGGGCCGTGTCGATCAGCACGGAATTCAGGGCCGCCTTGCTGGCGCGGTACAGCGAACCGCTGGGATTGCCGCGCTCGCTCAGGGAACCCATGTGCGAAGACAGCACGGCGAGTTTACCCTTGGCATTGGCCACCAGCGGCGCCAGGATCGGCAGCAGCCGCATGGCCGCCAGCACGTTGGTGTGCATGACGAGGTCGAAATCGGCTTGCGCGGGGAAACCGTCGTGGCGGGGGCCGTACACGCCCGCGTTGAGGATGGCCACGTCGAGTTTTTCATCGTCGAGCTTCCAGCCCAGGCCGGCGCAGCCTTCCACGTCCGTCACGTCGAGCTGGTGCGCTTCCGCGCCCAGTTGCTTGAGCTCTGCACAAGCGTCCGGTGTGCGCGCCGTGGCGATGACGCGCCAGCCATCGTGGCGGTATTTACGGACGAGCTCGTGGCCGATGCCGCGCGAGGCGCCGATGATCAATGCGGTAGGCATATGTGTTCTCCCTGAAAATAAAATGAAAGGGCGCGCACCGTGAACCGCGGTGCGCGCCCGTGCTCAGGAAGAGCTTATACCAGTTCGATCGCCATCGCCGTCGCTTCGCCGCCGCCGATGCACAGGGCAGCCACGCCGCGCTTGCCGCCGGTTTTCTTCAAGGCGCCCAGCAGGGTGACGATGATGCGTGCGCCCGAGGCGCCGATCGGGTGGCCCAGCGCGCACGCGCCGCCGTGGATGTTGATCTTGCTGTGCGGAATGTCGAGGTCGTGCATGGCGGCCATGGGCACGGCCGCGAACGCTTCATTGATCTCGAACAAGTCGACATTGCTGCTGCTCCAGCCCGTCTTGGCGTAGAGTTTTTTCACCGCGCCGATGGGGGCCGTGGTGAACTCGTTCGGCGCCTGCGCATGCGTGGCGTGGCCGTGGATTTTCGCGATGACGGTGCAGCCCAGCTTTTTCGCCGTCGATTCGCGCATCAGCACGAGGGCTGCCGCGCCATCGTTGATCGACGAGGACGAGGCGGCCGTGATGGTGCCATCTTTCTTGAAGGCGGCCTTCAAGGTGGGGATTTTTTCCAGGCGGGCCTTTTGCGGGCCTTCGTCGAGGCTGACGACGGTGTCGCCGCCGCGGCCGGAGACGGTCACGGGCGCGATTTCCCATTCGAAACTGCCATCCTTGGTGGCCGCTTGCGCCCGTTTGACGGATTCGATGGCGAAGGCATCCTGCGCTTCGCGCGTGAAGGCGTACTGGCTGGCGCACTCTTCGGCAAACGTGCCCATCGAGCGGGCATTGCCCTTTTCATCGCGGCTGTAGGCGTCTTCCAGGCCGTCCATCATCATGTGGTCATAGATCATGCCGTGGCCGATGCGGTAGCCGCCGCGCGCCTTCGGCACCAGGTAGGGAGCGTTGGTCATCGATTCCATGCCGCCCGCCACCACCACGTCGGCGCTGCCGGCGAGCAGGGTGTCATGCGCGAACATGGTCGTCTGCATGGCCGAGCCGCACATTTTCGACAGGGTCACGGCGCCCGTGGAATCGGGCAAGCCAGCCTTGCGCAAGGCTTGGCGGGCGGGCGCCTGGCCTTGGCCAGCCATCAGGCAATTGCCGAAATACACGTGTTCAACGGCGTCCGGCGCCACGCCGGCCCGTTCGACGGCGGCGCGAATGGCCACGGCGCCCAGGTCGCTGGCGGTGACGTTGGCAAAGTCGCCCTGGAAGGCGCCCATGGGGGTGCGCGCGGCACCGACGATTACGACTGGATCATTCATGTTGGATCTCCGGTTAAGGGTGGGGATGGTGACTGCATACAAAAACGCAGGTGCTGCGGATAAGGGAAGACGTCCTCGATATGGCCGTCTTCGATGCGCTGCTTGCGCGCCTGCCAATATTGCGCCGTCAGCAGGTCGGCATGGTGCTGCATGAAATAGCGGCGGATGCGGGGATTGCCCAGCAGGAAGGTGCCGAATTGTTCGGGAAACACATCGTGCTTGCCGATGGGATACCACGGTTCGGCCGACATTTCTTCCTCCTCCGTGCGCGCCTCGGGGATGACGCGGAACTGGCAATCGGTGATGTACTCGATTTCATCGTAATCGTAAAAAACGACACGCTGATGACGGGTCACGCCAAAGTTTTTGTACAGCATGTCGCCCGGAAAAATATTCGCCGCCACCAGTTCCTTGATGGCGTTGCCGTACTCGACGATGGCGTGTTCGACCAGGTCATCGCGGCCTTCCTTCTCGGCATTGCTCAGCCACATGTTCAGCGGCACCATGCGCCGCTCGATGTACAGGTGGCGGATGATGATCTGCTCGTGGTCTTCCTCGATCAGCGAGGGCGCGAACTGTTTCAGTTCGGCCAGCAATTCCGCGGCAAAACGGGCGCGGGGAAAGGCCACGTTGGAATACTCGAGCGTGTCGGCCATGCGGCCCACGCGGTCGTGGTGCTTCACCAGCAAATACTTTTGCTGGACTTGCGCGCGCGTCGTTTCCTTGGGCGGCGGGAAAAAATCCTTGATCACCTTGAAGACATAGGGGAACGACGGCAGGGCAAACACCAGCATCACCAGGCCGCGGATGCCGGGCGCGCTTTCGAAGTGGTCCGACGAGTGTTTCAAGTGCTGCAGGTAGTCGCGGTAAAACAGCGTCTTGCCCTGTTTTTGCAGGCCCAGTATCGTATAAATTTCACTGCGCGGTTTGCGCGGCAGCAAGCTGCGCAGGAATTGCACATACGCCGACGGCACTTCCATATCGACCAGGAAATAGGCGCGCGTAAATGAAAACAGCACGGCAATCTGCTGCTGCTCGAACAGTACCGTGTCGAGCACCAGCTCGCCGTGACGGTTGTGCAGGATGGGCACGACAAACGGGTATTCGCGGTTGCCGTTGATGCCCTTGCCGACCAGGTAGGCGCCCTTGTTGCGGTAGAACAAACTGGTCAAGACCTGAATCTGGTGGTTCGGCTCCAGCCGGTCGCCGCCGAACAGCTGCTGCAGCCGCGCTTCCACCTGGGCCACGTCGCGTTCCAGGTTGGCAAATGCGCAGTCCAGCTGGAAGTGCGTCAACATGCGCGTCAGGGTGTGGCGCAAGCCATCCTGGCCGGGGTAATACACGCGGTAGGTGGGCACCGGCTCTTGCGTTTCGATATATTCCGTGGAAACGACGGGGCGCACGAAAATATAGTCGTTATTGAAATACGTGCGGTGCAGGATGTTGCAGCAGACGGAATTGAAGAAGGTTTCCGCCAGTTCCGGCTGCTTATGTTCCGTCAACATGCCGATGTAGTGCAGCTTGAGTTCGCGCCACACTTCGTCGCTCAACTCCGACTCTTCATACTCATCTTCGAGCATCTGCACGCATTCCTGCACGCGCTTGTCATAGAAATCGATGCGTTCGCGGGCCGCCGTCTGTGCCGCGGACCAGGCGCCTTGCTCGAAATACCGCTTGGCGTGCTGGCTGGTTGCGCGGAACAGGCGGTAATGCTTGTCGAAGCCGTCGCGGATGGTGCGCGCGATATCGAATGCAATCTGCGAAGAGAGCAATTTGGGGAAGGCAATGTGCGTCATATCTGTGCTCGCATGAATGGCTCATCACCCAGTCGATAATCGCGCGCCCGTGCTTACTTGGTTTCCGCAAACAGTTCGCGGCCTATCAGCATGCGGCGGATCTCGCTGGTCCCGGCGCCGATTTCGTACAGCTTGGCATCGCGCCACAGGCGGCCGGCCGGATACTCGTTGATGTAGCCGTTGCCGCCCAGGGCCTGGATCGCTTCGCCCGCCATCCAGGTCGCCTTCTCCGCACTATACAGAATGGCGCCGGCCGCATCCTTGCGCAACTGGCGCACGGCTTCCGGCGTGGTGGCGCGGTCGCAAGCCTGGCCCACCGCATACACATAGGCCTTGCACGCCATCATGGTCGAATACATATCGGCCAGTTTGCCCTGCATTAACTGGAATTCGCCGATGGGCTGGCCGAATTGCTTGCGGTCATGCACGTAGGGTACGACCAGGTCCATGCAGGCCTGCATGATGCCCAGCGGGCCGCCGGACAGCACGGTGCGCTCGAAATCGAGGCCCGACATCAGCACGTTGACGCCCTTGCCCAAGCCGCCGAGCACGTTTTCGGCCGGCACTTCGCAATCCTGGAACACCAGTTCGCCCGTGTGCGAGCCGCGCATGCCCAGCTTGTCGAGCTTTTGCGCGATGGAAAAGCCCTTGAAATTCTTTTCGATCAGGAACGCCGTCATGCCGCGCGGGCCCGCTTCCAGATCGTTCTTGGCGTACACCACCAGCACGTCCGCGTCGGGGCCGTTGGTGATCCACATCTTGGTGCCGTTCAAGACCCAGCGGTCACCCTTGAAGTCGGCGCGCAGCTTCATGCTGACGACGTCCGAGCCCGCGTTCGGTTCCGACATGGCCAGGGCGCCGATGTGTTCGCCCGTGATCAGCTTCGGCAGGTATTTGGCTTTTTGCTCGGCCGTGCCGTTGCGCTTGATCTGGTTCACGCACAGGTTCGAGTGGGCACCATAGGACAGGCCGACGGAGGCCGAGGCGCGCGAGATCTCTTCCATGGCGATGATGTGCGCCAGGTAACCCATGCCGGCGCCGCCGTATTCCTCGCTGACGGTGATGCCGAGCAAGCCCATGTCGCCCATCTTGCGCCACAGGTCCATGGGGAACTGGTCGGTGCGGTCGATTTCGGCCGCGCGCGGCGCGATTTCGGCGGCCGCGAATTGTTGGATCGCTACTCTTAGCGAGGCGATGTCTTCGCCGTGGTCAAAGGTCAAGCCTGGGAGATGGAGCATGTCGTCCTCGTCGTTATAAGTGTGGCGGTCATGGATGCCGGGTCAGTAAAGCTATGATACTCAGTTGTGACGTTTACGTAAACGTCAAGCGATGCGCGCGGCAAGCGCCGCCGTATCGATGCCTAGTTGGTTTGCGCCTGATCAAGGTTCAAGTCCGCCAGCATGCGCGCGCAAGCGTCTTCATGCGCGCTGATTTCCGCCAGCGCCATTTCGATATCGATGCGCTGCTGTTCCAGGGTTTGCCGGTGCTGCGCCAGCACGCCCAGGAAGCGGTCCATCTGCGCGCGCGTATCTTTCGGCGACTCGTACATGTCGACCAGGCTCTTGATTTCCGACAGTGCCAGGCCCAGGCGCTTGCCGCGCAGGGTCAGTTTCAATCGGGTGCGGTCGCGCGGCGTGTAGACGCGGCTGCGCCCGCCGGCGCCTTCACGTTTCGGGCTGAGCAAGCCCTGGTCTTCATAGAAACGGATGGCGCGCGCCGTGATGTCGAATTCCCGCGCCAGTTCGGTAATGGTATAGGTCGTCATGGGTGCGGGCGGTGTCGGTTGCATGGGTGGTCGTCAGATGGGGGGCGAGGCAATGGTGGCAAAGTGCCGTTTACGTCAACGTCAACACTATTGTAGCGTGCCCTGCCCGTGCTGCAACAAAGAAAAAAGCAGGCGTGAGCAAGGGGATTTGGCGAATAAGGCAACAATTACTGAAAATAAATTGATTCTTCTTGCGCAAACGCGCTTAAGATCGAGAGTTGGTGGCCAAGATGACACCAAAAAGAGCTTTCCTGGCATAACGGCGACATTTTTTTCGCTGTGATGGCAGTAAAATTTTTGGAACGCAGATTCTTTCCAGTAGGCACGATCAAAAAACAACGTTTCACGGTGCGCACGTCGCATAGATCGTTTCTATATTGAAAACAAAATGGCCCTTCTGAAAACTTTGTCTACAAGAAATTGTATGGCATGGGCATTGCGCGTATCGTTGGAGGAGGGCATTATCCGATACCGTATGTTGTAATGCCAAACCGAGGCTTTGAATCGTGCTGCAGTGCGAAAATCAAGGCTAGCCGCGAATTTGACCCGAAGCCACACAGAATCGCAAGAGAAAATTCGGCCCACTTTTTGACTTGAAAAGCCCGGCCAGAGTGTTAATTGTTAATTTATACTCTTTTCAAATGTAACAATCTGTATGGTCATTCAAGAAACTGACTTTCATGTTACAACATGAAATAGTACACCTATGAATTCTTCTAACGAACGCGAAAGCTTCAGCCAGCGACTTCAGTTGGCTCTCAAAAACGCCCATTACTCTCCAGACAGCCCGACCAGACTGGCCCGGGAATTCAATATCCGTTTCGACGGGCGCCCGATTACCGTGCATGCAGCTAGGAAATGGTTAGTAGGTGAAGCAATTCCCACGCAAGAGAAATTGCGCATGATTGCCCAATGGTTGGGCGTTCCGGCGGAATGGTTGCGTTTTGGCGGCCCGGAAAGCGCCACGCCAAACGGCGAAGCGGGCAGCGCTTTATCGCGGTTTGAGTCCGCCGATGTGAAATTAATTGCCGATTTGCAAAGATTAGATGAACATCATCGTCAAATCGCGCGAGAATTTATTCGCATGCTGGTGCGCGTCAACTACCAAAAGTAAGCATCCAGGCCTTCCCCGGCCGGCGCCGTCCGCCTTTCGCTGGCGGTGCTTCCCCCGTCCTTTTATTTGCGCAGCGTCATACTGGAGACATGATTTTGCCGCACAATAAGACCTCGCATGTTGCGCTGCAGCGGGATTATTTGAGAATAATCCCGCACGCAGCGGCGCAGCGGCCAATACCAGCGCATAATCACATCGGAAGCAGCCAGTTCATCCACTACGGAGCCGAGCATTTGAGCCGTCTTATGAAAAGTAACTACAGCAATACCGCGCAGCTGAAGGACTTGATGACCGTGCCCCCCATGACTGCCGCGCAACATGCGGAAGTGATGCGCAAACGGATCGCCCACCGCAGGATGGTTGAAGAAGCCAGGGATTTGAAGCAGGCCAGTGCCGTTCAGTTCGAAAAACGCTGAGTGGTGGATGCCTGACCAAAGCTGTTGCGCGTCGGCATAGCTAGCCTGCGATGCTCACCGGCTCGGCGCCCCCGTGCTTCTGCACGGTTGCGCTTCTCGACTAGCTCTTCCTTCCGCTCGCTACGCTTTTGTCAGGCATCGTGATGCCAGTTAATTCGTGACGCCAACTAGAGGATAGGGGTGTCGCCAGCGGACTTCAAACCATTCCACCGCGGTGCCAGGCTGTGCTCGATGCCGAGCAGGTCGATGACGCGCGCCACCGTATGGTCGACCATCTGCGCGATGCTCTGCGGGTGGTGATAAAAGCTGGGCAAGGGCGGGAAGATGATGCCGCCCATTTCCGTGACGGCCGTCATGTTGCGCAGGTGCGCCAGGTTGAACGGCGTTTCGCGCACCATCAGGATCAGGCGGCGGCGCTCCTTGAGCACCACGTCGGCCGCCCGCGTGATCAAATTATCCGACAAGCCATGCGCCACGGCCGCCAGGGTCTTCATCGAGCACGGCGCGACGACCATGCCATCCGACTGAAACGAGCCGCTGGCGATGCTTGCGCCGATGTCGCGCAGCTTGTGCACCACGTGCGCCTGCGCTTCGATGTCCTTGCGCCCCACGCCCGTTTCCTGGTGCAGGGTCAATACGGCGGCATCGGACAGGACCAGATGCGTCTCGACGCCGGGGATGGCGGCGAGCAATTGCAGCAGCCGCAAGCCATACACGGCGCCCGTGGCGCCCGTGATGGCCACGACGATACGGCGCGGCCGCGCAAGTGGACTATCAGGCATCGAGCAGGGACTTCAGTTCGCCCGATTCAAACATTTCATTCATGATATCGGAACCACCGATGAACTCGCCTTTGACATACAGCTGCGGAATGGTTGGCCAGTTCGAGTAATCCTTGATGCCCTGGCGCACTTCCGGGTCATCCAGCACGTTGACAGTGGCGATGTTTTCCACGCCGCACGCTTTCAGGATCTGGATGGCGCGGCCGGAAAAGCCGCACTGCGGGAACTGGGCCGTGCCCTTCATGAACAGCACGACTGGCGTGTTCGTCACGGTTTCTTTGATCCAGGTTTGTACGTCGCTCATAGCTGCCTCTGATGGGTAAATAAATAGATGCCGTCATTTTATAAGAAAACGCCGGCACGGGTATGCGCTCAGGTCATAAATCGGGCAAGTCAGCCACGTTGGCGTTTATAACTGCTTGCCCAGGCACACCGATTGTGCCGCGCCCACGTATTTGCCCCAGGCTACGACGGGTGTATAGCCGTGTTTGGCATAAAAGGCCACCGCGCGGGCATTCGCCACGCGGGTGGACAGGTACAGGGCCTGGTAGCCATGCACGCGCGCCTGCGCTTCCACATGGGCCAGCAAGGCCGCGCCCACGCCCAGGCCACCTTGGCCCGGGCGCGCATACATGCGCTTGAGCTCTGCCGTGGCGCTGTCCGGCTCGCCCAGCGGCCGCAGGGCGGCGCAGCCCAGCAGTTCACCGGTGCCGTCGCGGGCAATATAAAAGCCGCCGCGCGGCGTGGCCGCCTCGGCATCGAACGAGGAGCGGCCGCTGTCGCCGTTGATGCGCAGCAACGCTTCCGACAATGCATCGAGCAGCGACTGCGCATCCGGGCTGGCCGCGTCCGCCGCCAGGATGACAAGGTCCTGCCCGGTGGCCAAGGGCTTAGCCGCGCAGCTTGGCGAATGCGGCGGCCATGCTGCCTGCCGGTTCGGGCGCATTGCGCGATTGCGACTGGTGCTGGGCCATGCTGCGGCGGTCGTTGCGGTCGCCACGCTGCTCGGGTTTGCTGCCGGCCTGCGGCGCGCTGTCCGTCAAGCGCATGGTCAGCGCGATGCGCTTGCGCTTTTCATCGACTTCCAGCACTTTGACGCGCACCACTTGTCCCGCTTTCACCACCGTGTGCGGGTCCTTGACGAAGGTGTTCGACAGGGCCGAGATGTGCACGAGGCCATCCTGGTGCACGCCGATGTCGACGAAGGCGCCAAAGGCGGCCACGTTGGTGACCACGCCTTCGAGAATCATGTCCGGGCGCAAGTCGCGGATTTCTTCCACGCCTTCCTTGAAGGTGGCGGTGGTGAATTCCGGACGCGGGTCGCGGCCCGGCTTTTCCAGTTCCTTCAAGATGTCGGAAATGGTTGGCACGCCAAACGTGTCATCCGCATATTTTGCCGGGCTCAAGGTTTTCAGCAGGGCCGTTTCGCCGATGACGGCCTTGATATCCTTCTTGATATCGGCCAGGATCTTTTCCACCAGCGGGTACGATTCCGGGTGGACGGCCGAGGCGTCCAGCGGGTTGTCTCCGCCCATCACGCGCAAAAAGCCCGCCGCCTGTTCGTACGTTTTATCGCCCAGGCGCGGCACGGCCTTCAAGGCCGCGCGCGAGGTGAAGGCGCCCTTCATGTCGCGGTAGGTGACGATGCTTTGCGCCACGCTGGCCGACAGGCCGGAGACGCGCGCCAGCAGCGGCGCCGACGCCGTGTTCACGTCCACGCCCACGGCGTTCACGCAATCTTCCACCACGGCATCGAGCGAGCGGGCCAGCTGGCTTTGGCTCACGTCATGCTGGTACTGGCCCACGCCGATCGATTTCGGGTCGATCTTCACCAGTTCGGCCAGCGGGTCTTGCAGGCGGCGGGCGATCGAGACGGCGCCGCGCAGCGACACGTCCATGTCCGGCAACTCTTTCGAGGCGAATTCGGACGCCGAATACACTGACGCGCCCGCTTCCGAGACGACGATCTTCGTCATCTTCGCTTCCGGGTGTTGCTTGATCAAATCCTGCGCCAGTTTATCCGTCTCGCGCGAGGCGGTGCCGTTGCCGATGGAAATGAGCGACACATTGTGCTTGGCGGCAAGACGGCCCAGGGTGTGCAAGGAACCATCCCAGTCGTTTTTCGGCTGGTGCGGGTAGATCACGGCCGTGTCGACCACTTTACCGGTGGCATCGACCACGGCGACCTTGACGCCCGTGCGCAGGCCAGGATCGAGGCCCATGGTGGCGCGCTGGCCGGCCGGCGCGGCCAGCAGCAGCGCCTTCAGATTGGTGGCGAACACATTGATGGCGTCGAGTTCCGAACGTTCGCGCAGCGCGCCCATCAGTTCCGTTTCCAGGTGCATGAAGCTTTTCACGCGCCAGGTCCAGCGCGCCGTATCGGCCAGCCATTTGTCGGCCGGACGGCCCTGTTGCTTGATGCCGAAGCGGGCGGCGATGCGGCCTTCGCACGGATTGTGCGGCGCATCCCACTTCGGTTTTTCCGCTTCCGTGTCCAGGCGCAGGGTGACGTCGAGGATGCCTTCGCGGCGGCCGCGCAGCAGCGCCAGCGCGCGGTGCGAGGGGACGGTGGAAATGGTTTCCGAGTAATCGAAATAATCGGCGAATTTTTCGCCTTCGTCCTGCTTGCCTTCCACCACTTTCGATTCGACGATACCGTGTTCCTGCACGTATTCGCGCAGGGTTTGCAGCAAGGTCGCGTCTTCGGCGAAACGCTCCATCAGGATCTGGCGCGCGCCATCGAGGGCCGCCTTGGTGTCGGCCACGCCCGGGTTGTTGCCGTCGGCACTAGTAAACGCTTCGCGCAGGAACTTGCCCGCTTCCATTTCCGGCGTCAGTTCCGGGTTCTCCAGCAAGCCGTCGGCCAGCGGCATCAGGCCCGCTTCGATGGCGATCTGCGCCTTCGTGCGGCGCTTCTGTTTGTACGGCAAATACAGGTCTTCCAGGCGCGTCTTGTCTTCCGCGTGCATGACGGCGTCGAGCAGCTCGGGCGTCATCTTGTTCTGTTCCGTGATCGACGCCACGATGGCGGCACGCCGCTCTTCCAGTTCGCGCAGGTAGCGCAAACGCTCTTCGAGCAGGCGCAACTGGATATCGTCGAGGCCGCCGGTCGCTTCCTTGCGGTAACGGGCGATGAAGGGCACGGTGGCGCCTTCGTCGAGCAGTTCGATGGCGGCGGCAACCTGCACCGGTTTGGCGGCAAGTTCAAGGGCAAGACGTTGTTCGATAGTGGGCAGCATGGTTGTTTCCAGAGCGATCAAGCCTGGAATGATACGCAATCGGCGCGATTGCGCAATCTTGACAGCGCAAATGGACTGTGCGTTGACAACGGCGTCAACGGGGCGGCAGCAGCGGGCTGGCGGGCGGCGGCGGCGCCGGTCTCTGCGGCGTGACGGATTTGCCAAAGGCATTGCCCATGCGGTGTTCGAGGGCGGCGCGGTTGTACAGGCCCAGCTGGTTCGACGGGCGCTGCACGATCGCTTCCGCGCCGGACAGGGCCGGCGGCTGGCGGTTTAATGTGTTGCTTTCTGGTAATAACTTTTCATTCAAGCAAGACATCGATGGCGCGCGCTGGCCATTCGCTTCCACTTCCACACAGCCATTCCGCGGCGCGGCGGCCTGCACGACGACGGTGTGCTCGTCCGCCTGCGCGGGCAGGGCGGCGCAGGCCAGCAGCAACAGTGATAACAGGCGCGCCATGGCGGCTCCCGGAGCGGTGAACAGGCTGCCAGCATAGCAAGGTCATGTGTCGCGGCGATGACAAGCACGCGTGCCCGCGCATGCGCCATGTCATGCAGTTGTCATTTTACGAAGCTACCATCTTGCCATTCTGCAGACAACATTGCAGTCAAGACACTTCATAAGCAGGCTCTTTTCGTTGATTTCCCTGGAAAATGACACGAACCCACCGCCGCACCGCAACGGGCAATGCCCTGGCCTTGTCCGCTTGTTTGCTGATGACATTGATGACCTTCGTGCGGCCGGCCGCGGGCGCGGACGGTGCTGACCCCGGCGCGCACGCGACCCTGCGCTTCGACTTGCCCGCCCAGCCGCTCGACGCGGCCCTGGTGGCGTTTGGCGAAGTGACCGGGTATTCCGTGCTCGTCAGCAGCCAGCTGGCGGCCGGGAGAGTGGCGGCCCCCGTGCGTGGCGACTACACGCCGGCCGAGGCGCTGCAGCGCTTGCTCGTCGGCACCCAATTGGGGGCGCGCTTCAGCGGCAGCAATGCGTTCACCTTGCTGGCGCTGGCCGACGCCCCCGTGGCGCCGGCGCCCGTGCCGGCCGGGGCCGCTCTTGCCGCGCCACCGTTGCAGGGGTATGCGGCCATCCTGCAGCGTTCGCTCACGCGCGCCCTGTGCCGCTTGCATCCGGACGCGTTCGGCCGCTACCGCCTGGCCTTCCAGTTGTGGCTCGATGAGCGGGGCAAGGTGCGCGCCGTGCATGTGCTCGAAGCGAGCGGCGTGGAACAGCGCGACCGCGCCGTGCTGCAGCGCCTGCGCAGCCTGCTGATGGATGGCGCGCCGCCTGCCGGCTTGCCGCAGCCGCTGACGATTTTACTGACGCCGCGGCCCGACCCGGGCGCCGATTGCGCGCCCTACCTCCCGGCCGGGGCGCCCTGAGCATGTCGGAATTACTCAAAACCACCTTGCGCAAGTTGTTCCTGGAACGCTACGGACAGTTTCGCCGCCACTTGCAGCGCCGCCTGGGCTCGGAAGACCTGGCCAACGACGCGCTGCATGAAACGTATTTGCGCGTGGAACGGATGACCGCGCCCGAGGCGATCAGCTACCCGTCCGCCTACCTGATGCGCATCGCCATCAACATTGCGGAAGATCAACGCCGCGACAATGCGCGCCTGCTCAGCCTGCCCGACATCGACGAGTTGTACGAGATGGCCGATGAATTGGCCGACCCGGCCCGTACCTACAGCGCGCGCGCCGAACTGGACGAACTGGAGCGGGCCTTGCAGGAGTTGCCGAAACGCCGGCGCGCCATCGTCATCGCCGCCCGCGTCGACCAGTTGCCGCACCGCGACATCGCCGAGCGCTTCGGCATTTCCGCCCGCACGGTGGAGAAGGAATTGCGCGCCGGACTCGAACATTGCTGCGAGCGCATGGGACGCGATTTCATCCAGCGCTTCGGTCCCGGCGCGGGAAAAACGTCTAAACATCATGATTGAACAAGCGGAAGACGACATGGGTGTCATCCAGAAGGAAGCGCAGGCGTGGGTCGTGCGCCTGGCCTCGGGCCAGGTCAGCGAGCGCGATGCGCAAGTGTTTCGCCACTGGTGCGCGCGCAGCCGCGCCCACGCGACGGCATTTGCCGAGGCGCGCGCCGTGTGGGGCGCCATGGCGCCGGCCGCGCGCGCCGTCCGGCGGGCGCAGGCGCCCGTCAACATGGCGCGGCGCGCCTGGCTCGGTGGCGCCGTGGCGGCCTCGCTGGGCTTGCTGGTGCTGCGCCCGCCCACGGACCTGTGGCCGGCCGTGGCCGGCCTGGGCGCCGACTATGCCACCGGCACGGGCGAGCAGCGCGAAGTGGCGCTCGACGGCGGCGTGCTGGTGCAGATGAATACGCAGACGCGCCTCGACGCGGCACCGCCGCAGGACGGCGCCACGGCGCTGGTGCTGCTGGCGGGCGAGGCGGAATTCCAGGCCGGCGTGCGCGGCGCGGCGCGCGTGCGCGTGCAGGCGGGCGACGGCAGCGTGTCGGCCGGCAGCGCGCGTTTCAATATCCGCCTGTTCGGCCAGGAAGTGTGCGTGACGTGCCTGGCGGGCCGCCTGCGCGTGGCGCAGGCCGGCAACGATGCGGAGCTGGCGGCCGGCCAGCAGCTGCGCTACCGGCCTGAGCATTTCGGCATCGCCCGCGCGGTGATAAAAAGCGACGTCAGCGCGTGGCGCCAGCGCCTGCTGGTATTCAAGCAAAGCACCCTGGCCGAGGTGGTGGACGAGGTGAACCGCTACCGTCCCGGCAAGCTGATCCTCAATGGCGACGCCTTGAAACTCACGCGCGTGCAGGCCAGCTTTTCGCTCGACCGCCTCGATGACGTGATCGCCCTGATCCAGGATGCGTATGGCGCGCGCGTGACGCGGTTGCCGGGCGGCATCGTGCTGTTCGGCTAGCGATGCACGCCGATGGCATGCCGCCAATTATGACATTTTCATGACCTTTTGCAGTCCCGGACCTTGTTCCCTGTCAATGCTGCTGGAAGCCGCGAATCAGTGCCTGCCGCCCGCCCCGTGCGTGCCGCGCGCCGCCTCGCGATATCGGTCAGCAACGGAACATGAAAAGGGAATGTCGCCATGCAGCGAAGCAAGTCGGTCACGAAACACGCATCCTCCTCCGCCATGGCGGGCAACCGGACCGGTCTCCCGGTGCGCCTGAAACCGCTGGCGCTGGCCATCGCCATGCTGCTGCAGGCGGGCGGCGCGCAGGCGCAGCAGCCGTTCAGCGGCGCCTGGTTTGCCGGCAAGGGCGCGCAGCAGGGGACGGCCGCCAGCACGGGACGCTTGCCGAATGGCCAGCCGGCCACGTCGCTGAACAATCCTTTGCTGCAGCAGCAGAAGGCGGAAGGCAAGCTGCAGCAATCGCTGAATAACCTGTTGCTGGCCGCGCGCGGCATCGCCGCCGAGCAGGCGGTGCAGGCAGCCGCGCGCCAGGCGGCGCTGGCGGCGGGCGGCGCTCCCGATGGCCTGGTCAAGGGCGGCTTGCAGGTCGACAGCAACAGCCTGACGGCTGGCTGGCTCAATGCCCAGGGACCGGTGCAGACCCAGGCCGACGGCAAGACCGTCGTGAAGGTCGTGCAGACGGACGACAAGGCGATACTGAACTGGGAAAGCTTTAACGTCGGCAAGAACACCACCTTGCAATTCGACCAGAAATCGAACTGGTCCGTATTGAACCGGGTGAATGATCCGCTGGCGCGCCCCAGCCAGATCCAGGGCCAGATCAAGGCCGACGGCACGGTGATGATCGTCAACCGCAACGGCATCGTGTTTACGGGCAGCAGCCAGGTCGATACGCGCAATCTGGCGGCCGCCGCCATGGGCATGAGCGACAGCCAGTTCAAGAGCGGCCTGTACGGCAAGGCGCAGGGCACGGGCGCCGTGCCGACCTTTGCGAATGACTTGTTGCTGGAGCAGAATACCTTCAAGCATGGCAAGGCCGAGGCCGATGTCGTCGTCGCCGCCGGCGCGCGCATCGACACGCGCAAGCCGCAGACGGTGACGGAAGGCGGCGGCTATGTGCTGCTGGCCGGCCGCGGCGTCGACAACGCGGGCGCCATCACCACGCCGAACGGCCAGACCACGCTGGCCGCCGGCGACGCCATCGTCGTGCGCCCGGGCCAGGGCACGGACAAGAACCAGTATTCGAGCACGCGCGGCAATGAAGTCGGGATGCTGCGCGCGGCCGGCAGCGACGCCGGCGCCGTCGTCAACAGCGGCTTGATCCAGTCGGCCGGCGGCGACATCACGCTGAGCGGCAACACGCTGCGCCAGGACGGCGTGCTGCTGTCGAGCACCTCCGTCAACGGCCGCGGCGCCATCCACCTGGCGGCGGCGGGCGACGACGCCAAGGTCACCATGGGACGCGGCAGCGTCAGCGCCATTTTGATCGACGACAACGGCGCCACGGCGCTCGATGTGCAGCGCGACACCCTGCTGAAAGACACGGGCAAGGGAACGGACACGCCGCTGGACCGGCGCGACCAGTCGCTGGTGCGCATCGTGTCCGCCGGCAACGTGGAGTTCGAAGGCGATTCGCTGACCCTCGCCACGGGCGGCCAGGTGCTGGTCGACGCGGCCCGCCGCAGCCACGTGGCGCGCGACGCCGCCATCGACGTCTCCGGCGCCGTCGGCGTGAAGGTCGACATGAGCAGCAACAATGTGCTGATCAACGTGCAGGGCAACGAGCAGCGCGACGCGCCCGGCAGCCGCGACGCCAAATACCTGAACAACAGCGATGTGTGGGTCGACCGCCGCGACCTGGTGCTGGTGCCGGCCGGCACGAATGGCTATGCCACGGACCGCTGGTACACGGCCGGCGGCTTGCTGGAAGTGAGTGGCTACCTGAACACCAGCGGCCACGGCATCGGTGAATGGGCGGCACAGGGCGGCACCGTCGGCTTTGGCGGCGGCGAAGTGGTGACGCAGGCCGGCTCGCGCATCAACATCGCCGGCGGCTCGCTGGACGTGCAGACGGGCATGGTCAAGCAGACGTGGCTGAAGGGCGCCGATGGCGCGATGTATAAACTGAGCACGGCGCCGGGCGACAACCTGTACACGGGCTTGTACCGCGGCTATGAAAGCACGCATGCGCGCTGGGGCGCGAACACGACGGAAACCTACGCGAATGCCCTGATCGGCCCGCGCGAACGCCTGGAAAACGGCTATACGGTGGGCCGCGATGCGGGCCGCCTGATCGTTTCCACGGGCGCGGCCGTGCTGGAAGGCGATATCGACACGTCCGTGTTCCAGGGCGAGCGCCAGCAGCGCAAGCGCGACGACGGCGTGGATGGCTACAAGCAGGCGCAGACGTCGGCGGCGCGCGCCGGTCAATTGATCGTCGGCAAAATGACGCCCGTCTTCGATACCAAGACGGGCCAGTTGCGCGACAGCCCGCAAGCCGTGCTGGACAAGGTACAAATCGGCAAGGTGGCCGGCATCGCCGATGGCCAGTTGCTGGATGCCGCCTTGCCGGCCGCGCGCAGCCAGACCTTGCAGCTCGACGCCGATTGGCTCAACGGGCTGGAATTGGGCGCGCTCAATATCTATGCCTACGACAAGCTCGACGTCAATGCCGACGTGCGCGTGGCCGATGGCGGCGACATCGCCCTGCACGCCACCGACGTGGCGCTGAAAGCGAACGTGAGCGCGCGCGGCGGCAGCATCGCCGCCGGCGACATCGTCTCGCGCTACCTGGCGAACGCGGGCGCGGTATGGGCCGAAGGCAAGCTGGTGCCGGACATCCGTCCCACGGGAACGGCCGGCGTGCGCGTGGCGCCCGGCGTGCGTCTCGATGCGCGCGGCGTGTGGAGCAACCTGGAACTCGATCCGGGCGCCGTCGCCGGTTTGCCGTATGTGAATGGCGGCAAGGTCAGCCTGAAAAGCTCGGGCGGCATCGACCTGACGCGCGGCAGCGTCATCGACGTCTCGTCCGGCGCGGCCCTGATGGGCAATGGCAGCCTGCAGGGCGGGCGCGGCGGCGACATCACCCTGGCGGTCGATCTGCCGACGGAGAAGGCGCCGACGGGCGCCATGCTCAAGCTCGACGGCGAATTGCGCGGCCATGGCGTGAAAGGCGGCGGACGCCTGGTGATCGACAGCGGCGCGGCCGTCAGCATCGGCGGCACGCTGCTCGACGGCGACGTGTTGCCAGGTGGTAGCAGTTCGCCGCTGGCCCTGCGCCTGGCCGATGAATTCCTGATCGCCAAGGGCGAGAAGATTCCCTTCGATTTCGCGCTCAGCACCAGCTTGATCAAGCCGGGCCAGAGCCTGGACAAGCCCGTGACGGTGGACGTGTCGGCGCAGAAACCGCTGGTGCTGGGGGCCGATCTGCTGGTGCCGCCGGGCGCCTCTGTCGTCACCGCCGGCGGCACATCGGTCTGGGGCGGCTCCATCGCTCCGGCCGGTAGCGTGTTGACGGCCATCAATGGCCTGCCTGCCGGTTTCGTGGTCTCGGCGGCGGTCTTTCCGAACGGTTTGCCGATCCAGCCGGTGACGACGCAGTATGCGGCTGGCAGCATCGCGAGCGACGACTTGCGCGCGCCGCGCGGCATGCGCTTGCCGGCCGGCGTCACGTTGGGACGCGACGTTGCCGTGCAGCCCATGCTGGCGCTGGACGCCAGCCTGTTCCAGAGCGGTTTTGCCGACTACGCCATCACGGGCCGCGATGGCGTCGTGGTGGTCAAGGATGCGCATATCGACGTCACCATGCCCGTGCTGCGTTTCAATCCCGCCGCGGGCCATACGGTGGCGGGCGGCACCGATCCGGGCGCCGCGCTGGAACTGTGGACGCCGGAGCTGTACCAGGAAGATGCGCGCAAGGCCCGTCTGACGCAGCGCGCCGGCGCCAACCTGTCGCTGACGGCCGGCAGCCCGCACGTGAAGGGCGCCCTGGCGGTGGCCCAGGGCGCCGTCATCCAGGTCGATCCTGGCCGCCAGATCAACCTGACGGGCAACGACCAGATCACCGTCGATGGGCGGCTCGACGCCTGGGGCGGCAAGATCGCCATCCTGCCCGGCACGTTTGGCACGGGCAATGATGTGGACTTGCCGAACGGTAAGGGACAAGCGACGTCGATCTGGATCGGCGACAAGGCCGTGCTGGACGTGGCGGGGCGCGCCACGGTCGCCACCGACATGCGCGGCGGCCGTTATGGCCGCGCGGACCAGGGCGGCAGCATCGAAATCGGCGCCCGCTACAAGGCTGACGCCGCCAGCGTCGACGCGGCCGACGCCTTTGTCGTCGTGCGTCCGGGCGCCCTGCTCGACGCCAGCGGCGCGCAAGCCGCACTGGACTTGCCGAACCAGGGCGCCGTCAACGTGGCCGGCAACGGCGGCTTGATTGCGCTCAGTTCGTACAACGGCATCTTTGCCGACGGCACCCTGCGCGCCGCGGCCGGTGGCGCCGGTGCGGCCGGCGGCACCTTGGCGTTGGCGCTGGACACCCCCAATTACGGCAAGGTCGACCGCTATAACTTGCAAGGCGGCAACGTAGACAACGTGGTGCGCGTGCCGCGCGAAATGCTGCTGGCGCAGGTGCAGGGCGAGAGCGCCTTGCCCGTCGACCTGCGCGCCGGCCAGCAGGATGCGGCGCTGCGCTACGGCAGCGCGCGCCTGGGCGTCGATCGCGTGCAGGCGGGCGGCTTCGACAACCTGGCCCTGCATGTGAATGGCATGCTCGGTTTTGACGGCGACGTCAAGCTGTCGCTGGGCCAGAGCCTGCGCCTGAGCGCCACCTCGCTGGGGCTGGCGCAGCAGCCTTTGCCCGATGGCCAGGAGAAGCCGACCAGCCTTGCCAGCCAGGTGCATCTGACGGCGCCGTATGTGCGCCTGGGCACGGCCGTGCGTGCGCAGAAGGATGACCACATCGTGCCGAATGCCGTGAAAGGCTCGAAAAACCTGGGCGCGGGACGCGGCATGCTGGGCGTGCCGCTGGTGGCCGAGGATTCCCTGCTGCAGATCGATGCGGGCATGCTCGACATCGCGGGCGAGGTCAACATGGGCACGCGCGGCACCATCGCGCAGAGCAGCGGCGCCGACCTGGTGGTCGAGCGCGATGCCTTCGAGCAGCTGACCCTGAACAGCCGCGGCGACATGCGCCTGTCGAACAGCGCCGCCCTGTACCAGCCGGGCAATGCCACCCTGGCGGCCGCGCAAATCTACCCGGCCACGGGCGACAGCGGCATGGTCACGGTGGGCCAGAAGAGCGCCATCGACGAGTACGGCATCATCCGCGTCACGCTCGATCCGCTGCGCACGCTCGATATCGGGCGCAGCGCCGGCAGCGCCACGCCGAACCAGCCGTTCTCCGTGTTTGGCAGCCTGAGCCTGGTCGCCCCCACGATCAACCAGCATGGCGTGCTGCGCGCGCCGCTGGGCCAGATCAAGCTGGGCGCCGAAGGCTATGAAGCCAATACGGGCCATGTCAATCTGTTGCCAGGCAGCCTGACGTCCGTCAGCGCGAAAGGCTTGACGATGCCGTACGGCGGCACGCTCGATGGCCTCAGCTACCTGTATGACGGCAACGACGTCGTGTTCAAGGGCGTGGGCAACGGCCCCGAGATTGCCTTGACGGGCGCCGCCATCGACGTGCAGGCCGGCGCCGTGCTCGACCTGTCGGGCGGCGGCACCTTGACGGGCGCGGCCTTCCTGGCCGGACGCGGCGGCTCCACCGATGCGCGCCTCAACCCGCTGGTGCAGATGAAGCCGAACGGCGGCTTCACCCTGCCCGGCCTGAACACCAATCCCGTGTACGCCATCATTCCCGGCGTACAGCCGGACGTGGCGCCTTTGACGGCCGAGCAAGGCGCGGGCAAGCCCGCCGTGGGACGCCAGATCACCATAGCCGCGGGCGTGCCCGGCCTGGCGGCCGGCACCTACACCTTGCTGCCATCGACTTTCGCCCTGCTGCCCGGTGCATTCCGCGTGGAACTGAATGGCCTGGCCGGCGCCGTCGAGACAGGCGGCACGATCGCCATGCGCAATGGCTCGTTTGCCACGGCGGCGCAGACGGGCGTGGCGGGCACGGCGTTCCGCGACGCGGTGGCGCAGCAAGCCATCCTGACGCCGGCCGACGTGTTGCGCAGCTATTCGCAATACAATGAAACGGGCTATGCCGCCTTCGCCGTGGCGCAGGCCACGCGCGACGGCGTGCCGCGCGCCATGCTCGAACGCGACGCCAAGGGCGTGCGGCTGCAACTGATCGCTCCGTCCCTGCACAGCGTCGAGAACAACCATACGCCATTGATGATGGATGGCAGCACCCTTTACGCGCCGGCCGAGGGCGGTTTCGGCGGCTCCCTGCTGCTGGGCACGGGAACCCATGCATCGACGCGCTACGAAGTGCTGGCCGACGGCACGGCGCCGCTGGCCGATTTCGATGGCGTCTCCGTGCATGCGTCGCAGATCAATGCCTTCGGCGCCCAGCGCGTGGGCATCGGCGGCTTGCCGCGCGTGACCTACAGCGATTTCGCCACGGGCAGCAACCAGCGCGCCAATATCGCCGCCATCAACGAATCGGCGGGCGGCATCGTGCTGCGCGACGGCGCCGTGCTGAAGGCGGCCGAAGTGTTCCTGGTGACGGCGAGAAAAGACGACGGCATCATCCTCGAGCAGGGTTCCGGCATCAATACGCTGGGCCGCGGCAAGGCGGCCTGGGACTCGCGCGACGGCTATGTGTACCAGCCGATGGGCAGCGTGCTGGCCGTCTCGAACGGCTGGCTGGACATGCTGCCGGCCGCCGCGCCATCGTCCGAATCGTATGGCCCCGGCATCATCGACATCGGCGCCTGCAGGAAGGCGGACGGCGCCTGCGGCGGCGGCACCTCGCTGTATTCCGAGGGCACCATCGCCGCCGTGACGGAGCGCGCGTTTACGCTGCGCGACAACGTGCGCTACGGCACGCGCAACCTGGTGCTGGCGATGGGGGCGATCAATGTCGGCAGCGAGGCCTCGCTGGCGGACGCCAGCGCCCGCGGCGCCCTGCCGGACGGCCTGGCGCTGAACCAGGGCGTGCTCGACCGCCTGCTGCGCGGCGACACCAGCACGGGCGCACCGGCGCTGGAAAGCCTGGGCTTGACGGCGCGCAACTCCTTCAACTTCTATGATTCGTCGCAGCTGTCGACCATCGATGCGGCCACGGGCAAGTCGTCGCTGTCGCGCCTGGTGCTCAATACGCCGGCCATCTACGGCTATGGCGGCGCGGACGCGCTGGCGCGCATCCACACGGACACCCTCGTATGGCAGGGCGCGACGAACGCGCCCGGCGCCGTGGTGGCGAATGGCCCCGGCACGGGCAGCGGCCGCCTGCAGGTCGATGCCAAGCGCATCGAGTTCGGCTTCACGCCGGACAGCCGTCCCGACACCATCCACAAGCTGGACCGCCTGGTGCTGGGCTTCGGCCAGGTGGCGCTGAACGCCAGCGAACAGCTGACGGCCAACAACAAGGGCAGCCTGTCCGTCTACCAGTCGCAAAGCGCGTGGGATACGGCCACCAATGGCTACCGCTACAGCGGCGGCGATTTGCTGATCAATACGCCGCTGCTGACGGGCGCGGCCGGCTCCGTCAACCGCATCACGGCGGGCGGCGACCTGAAGGTGAGCGCACCGGCAGGCGCGGCCGCCGCCACGCCGACGAATGCGGCGCTGGCCGGCGCCCTGGGCGCCGAAGTGGCGCTGAGCGGCAACAATGTCAGCGTGGATACGTCGGTGGTCTTGCCAAGCGGAAAATTGACCCTGTCGGCCGAGCGCGATGTGCTGCTGGGCGACAAGGCCAAGCTGGACCTGGCGGGCCGCAAGATCGATTTCTACGACACCAGCAAGTACAGCTGGGGCGGCGATGTGATCCTCGACAGCCGCGAAGGCGATGTGCGCCAGGCCGCCGCCTCCGTGATCGACGTGTCTGCCGTGAACAACCGCGCCGGCAAGCTGAGCGCGACAGCCACCGGTGACGCTGCCGGCAGCGTCGATTTGCGCGGCACCTTGCTGGGCGGCGCCAGCGGCAGCTATGACGCGGGCGGCACTCAGGTAGGCTACGCGGCCGGCGGCGTGGACATCCGCGCCCAGCATGTCGGCGACTTCGCCGGCCTGAACCAGCGTTTGAACACGGGCAAGGTGTACGGCAGCCGCAGCTTCCAGCTCAAGCAGGGCAATTTGACCATCGGCGACGAGCTCAAGGCGCGCGAAGTGAGCGTCTCCGTCGACGGCGGCAGCCTGACGGTGCATGGCCGCATCGACGCCAGCGGCGAACAGGTGGGCAGCATCCGCCTGGCCGGCCGCGACGGCGTCACCATCCAGTCCGGCGCCGTGCTCGATGCGCACGGCACGCTGCTGCGCACGGACAGCTATGGCCAGGTGATCGAGGCGCCGAACCGCGCCGTGATCGAACTGGCATCGCCTGGCGGCCGCCTGACCCTGGAAAACGGCGCGCGCTTCGACCTGCGCAGCGGCGAGGCAGGCAAAGGCGGCGGCAACTACGGCAGCATCGACCTGAACGCGCGCCGCCTCGGCGGCGCCACGGGCGACGATATCGACATCGATGCGGCCGGCGCACTGAACATCGCCGGCGCGCGCACCGTCAACGTCAACGCCTTCTGGCAGTACAAGGATGCCCCGGCTGGCGCCGGCAAGGATGCGGACGGCCGCAGCTACCAGAGCATCAACCAGGCTTACCTGGACGAGAAGCACGGGGACAGCCAGGCCTTCATGGTCAATGCGCTGGCGAACGGCAACTTGATGAACAACAAATTGCGCGGCTTGCGCGGCGATGCGAACGCCTTCCACCTGCGTCCCGGCGTCGAGATCGTCAGCGCCACGCCGGGCGGCGACCTGCATGTCGATGGCGACATCGACCTGTCCGGCCACCGCTACGACGGCGTCAATCCGCTGGCGCGCCTGAGCGGCGTGTACGGCTCGGGCGAGGCCGGTGCGCTGGTGCTGCGCGCCGGTGGCAAGCTCAGCGTCTTTGGCAGCATCACCGATGGTTTCGATACCCGCACCCTGCCCGTCACGGTCGATGACAAGGGCTGGCAGCTGGTGAAAGGCCGGCTGCCGTGGGGCGGCGAGGTCGTCGTGCCCGCCGCGAACCTGGTGACCCTGGCCGAGGACACGTATTTCAAATCGGGCACGAGCGTCAATTTCGCCGTGCCGATGAAAGCCATGGAGCTGCGCAGCGGCACCTTGCTGGCGGCGCGCGCCACCTTGACGGCGGAGTTGAACTTGCCAGCAGGCAGCGTGCTGGGCGGCGCCGTGCGCAATGCCGACGGCAGCGTGCTGTACGCGGCCGGCACCGTCTTGCCCAAGGCGCTGACCTTATCGAGCGGCATGCAGCTCGATGCCGGCCTGCGCCTGCCCGGCGCCGCCAAGGTGGCGGCCATGGTGTGGCCGGCGAACGTGGCCTTGCCCTTCCCGGAAGGCCAACCGCGCGACACGGGCGATAGCGTCAATGCCATCAATGGCGTGGTGCTGGCCTCCGCGCTGGCGCTGGACAAGGGCAGCGTGCTGCCAGCCGGCACGCTGGTCAAGCTGCCTGGCGACGCGACCATGGTGGCGCTGCGCAGCGAGGATGGCAGCGGCAGCCAGGGCCGCAACCTGGCGCTGGCGCCCATGCTGGCCCAGGGTTCGCAAGCGTGGTCGCTGCGCCTGGTGGGCGGCGCCGATACGGCCGCGGCCGATACGCGCGCGCTGCGGCCGCATGCGAAGGACGCCCATCTGATGCTGGCCGATACGCATTACGGCATGGGGGAAAAGACGTCGGTCAAGCCGGGTACGGGTTTGCCGGGCAAATATATCTTCAGTGAACAAGCCATCAGCGAGGGCATGCCGGAAGGCGAGGTTGATATCGAGACGTGGTTTGGCAGCGAAGAGATCATGCTGGAGTACTATGCCCATTATGTGATCAAGGTGGCGGACGGCACGCCGCCCGAATATGTGACCAATGTGGAACCGGCGCGCCAGCCCCTGTTCAGTGTGCTGCGCACGGGCACGGGCGACCTCGACTTGCTGGCCGCGGGCGACTTCGACATGCGTTCGCTGTATGGCGTCTATACGGCGGGCACGCAGTCGGCCTCGCCGCTGGTCGATGGCAAGGATCTGTTCAACTTGCCGCGCGGCCTGAACGCCAAGGGCCAGCTGCTCGGCGCCCTGGGCGACAAGCTGACGCGCTTCGTCGATGGCGGCAGCGAGAGCCTGTACCGCGCCTGGTATCCCGAGCACGGCGGCAATCTGCTGCTGCGCGCCCAGGGCGACGTCAAGGGCGATACCCTGGGCACCTCCACGCAACGCCGCGAAGATGCCATCGGCTTCCTCAACGCGCAGCAGGACACCAGCGATATCGGCAGCTGGCTGTGGCGCCAGGGCAGCGGCAGCACGGGCGCGGGCGTGCCGACGGCGTGGTGGGTCAATTTCGGCACCTACGTCGCGCGCCCCGAAGGCGGCGACCTGTTTGCCGGCTTGCCGGTCGTGTCGGGCTTTACGGGCATCGGCACCCTGGGCGGCGGCAATGTGCTGCTGCAGGCGGGCGGCGACGCCGGCATGCTGACCTCGCGTGCCGACCCGGCCGGCGAATTCGCGCCGCGCAGCCAGGGCCTGAACGTGGCCGTGGGCAGCACGGGCAGGGTGACGCCGGACGGCAAGCTGCTGCTGACGGGCGGGGGCGACCTCGACATCCGCATCGGCGGCGGCCTCAATCCGGTCGCCGCGGTGCGCAGTTTCGACCGCAACGGCGACTTCGCGAATGTCGATACGCGCTTCGAGCGCCAGTATCCCACGCTCAACAGTACCTTCACCAACCTGCGTGGCGCGCTGCGCATGGAGGCGGGCGCCGTGGGCGGCGTCGAACTGCGTTTCGACCGCGCCGATCCGACGGAATCGCGGCCGTACGAAACCTATACGGCGGGCACGGCGATTGCCAGCGGCGGACCTGTCCTGGTGCCGGGCGACAGCGGCGTGCGCATCGATGCGCGCGGCGACCTGGTGCTGGGCGGCACGGCCGATGCGGGCCGCGTGAAGCAGCTGGGCAACGGTTCGCCGTTTAACTACCAGGGCGTGGCGCGCACCGGCGAAGGCTGGAGCTGGTTCTCGCTGTGGACGCCGGCCACCGCCATCGACCTGTTCAGCGCGGGCGGCAACTTGACGCCCACCTCGTCCTGGATCAATTCGACGCTCGGCGACAACCACGCGCCGACGGATGCACGCTTCGTCATGCCGTCCGTGCTGCGCGCCGTGGCCGCCAGCGGCAGCTTGTACTACGGCAATGCCAGCCTGGGCAGGTTGGGCGAGAACGGCAAGGTCGACATGCCGCAAAACGGCGTGATCCTGGCGCCGTCGCCGGTGGCGCCGCAATTTGTCAAGACGGGCACGGGCCAGCTGGAAATGCTGGCCGCCGATTCCATCCATGCGGCCGGCTATCCGATCACCCCATCGGGCGCCGACCCGCGCCTGCTGCCGAACCCGTTCAATCCGGGCTTCGTCGGCGCCCTCGATAAAGTCTGGTACGGCCTGCTGCCGCTGCACAACGTCAGCGCGAATGCGCTGGCGCCCGGCGCGCTGAAATGGTTCGGCTCGACCCCGAACGGTGCCAGCGATGCCGGGCAACAACTGTATCCGCTGTTCAGCATGACGCCGCCGACGGTGTCCGACTATGTGCCGGCAGGCCAGCTGCCCGCGCGTTTCTATGCCAGCAGCGGCGACATCGTCGGTCTGCGCACGGGCGGTATCGTGTACCGGGGCAACCTGAAGGGCGTCAGCGGCGCCCTGGGCCTGTGGTACGAGGGCGGCGGCGCCGTGGCCGTGCGTGCCGGACGCGACATCGTCAACTCGGGCACGCCGCTCGGCAGCGTCGAGGGCGTGCCGGAAGGCGCGGCCGGATGGACCAGCCAGGGCTTTGTCGGCCGGCCGGACTATCCGGACAAGCCGGTCGTCACCGGCAGCTCGACGGCGCGCGGCAACCTGTTCGTGCACCGCCATGCCGATGACGTTTCCGTCGTCAGCGCCGGGCGCGATATCCGCTACAGCACCTTCTATGTGGCGGGGCCGGGCCAGCTCAATGTGAGCGCCGGACGCGACCTGTACATGGCCGACAAGGGCGAGCTGCGCAGCCTCGGTTCCATCGTCAGCACCGGTCCCGGCGAGCGCGGCAATGGCGCCGGCATCGCCGTGGCCGCCGGCGTGGGGCGCAACGGCCCCGACTATGCGGCCTTCGCGGCGCGCTACCTGGACCCGGCCAAGCTGGCCGACCCGGGCCGGCCGCTGGCCGACCAGGCCGGCAGCGCCGTGTATGTCTACGGCGGCAAGCTGACCCTGGCCGACTGGCTGCGCGGCCAGTTCGGCTACAAAGGCGACGAGGCGGGCGCGACCGCCTTCCTCGGCACGAAGCAGGCGGAACTGGAAAAAGCCGGCCAGCAAACGGGCGGCGTGCGGCGCGACCTGGCGCGCGAATACGCGCAGGTCAGCCAGCTGCACCTGGTGAACTGGCTGACGACGCGCTTTGGCGGCGACAGCGGCCTGGGCATTCGCTATGACCCGGCCACCGATGCGCGCAGCTTCTTTGCCGCCTTGCCGAAGGAACAGCAGCAGGTGTACCTGAGCAATGTCTACTTTGCCGAGCTGAAGGCGGCCGGGCGCGAGTACAACGATCCGGACGGCGTGCGCCGCGGCAGCTACCTGCGCGGCCGCGAAGCCATCGCCACCCTCTTCCCGGCGCAGGACAAGGCGGGCAAGAAAATCGAGTACAAGGGCGACCTGACGATGTTCAGCAGCGCGCTGTACACGGTCAACGACTACGACGGCATCTATACCAAGCGGCCGCTGGCGGGCGTGCGCTACCTGAGCCCGCAGGAGTGGGCCGAGGCGGGGCGTCCGACCGTCAACGTGCCGCACGTGATCGTCAACGATGCGGGCATCCACACGGATTTCGGCGGCGACATCGGCATCACGGTGCCGGGCGGCCGCGCGCTGATCGGCGTCGACGGCGGCTATGCGCCGGGCGAAGGCTCGGGCGTGCTGACGCAGGGACAGGGCGACATCCAGATGTATGCGAAAGACAGCATCCTGCTGGGCCAGAGCCGCATCTTCACCACCTTCGGCGGCAACATCCTGGCCTGGTCGGCCACGGGCGACATCAATGCGGGCCGCGGCACCAAGTCCACCGTCGTCTACACGCCGCAGCGCCGCGCCTACGACAGCATCGGCCTCGTCAGCCTGTCGCCGAGCACGCCGACGACGGGCGCCGGCATCGCCACCCTGAACCCGATCCCGGAGGTGCCGCCCGGCGACATCGACCTGATCGCCCCGCTGGGCAGCATCGACGCGGGCGAGGCGGGCATCCGCGTCTCGGGCAACGTCAACCTGGCGGCCTTGCAGGTGGTCAACGCGGAAAACATCCAGGTACAGGGCAAGGCCACGGGCGTGCCAACCATCGCCTCGGTGAACGTGGGCGCACTGAGCAATGCCAGCGCGGCCGCCTCGCAAGCCGTGACGGCGGCGCAGGACGTGCTGCAGCGCGAACGGGCCGCCACGCGTCAGGCGCAGCCGTCGCTGTTCACGGTGAAGGTGCTGGGCTTTGGCAACGAGCAGGCGGACGAAGCCGGTGTTGGCAAGCACCAGGGCGGTGAACCGCAGGCGTCCAGCTATCAGCCGGCCGGCGTGGTGCAGGTGCTGGGGGCGGGGCCGTTGACGGCGCCGCAGCTGCAGGCGCTCACGCCGAACGAGCGGCGCGGCCTGCAACCGTGAGTTTTATGAACATTTGATGACATTCGGCAGTCGCCGCGCGCGGCGGCTGTCTAGGCATCAGTAGAGCAGCATTAGCAACAAAAAAACGCCGGCCCAGCGCCGCAACACAGGGCAACCGTTTGATTTTAAGGTGAATGGAAGATGCGTGAGATGACAAAACAGGGCAAGGGGGCGGCACCCGCGGCACCCGCGACCGCCTTGACGATGCTGTGCCTGGCCATGCTGGCGCCGCCCGGCATGGCGCGCGCGCAGGACGCGCTCCCGGTGGCCGTGGCCGCGCCGGAACGGCAGGTGACGATCGAGGAATACCTGGTGCGCGGCAATACCGTGCTCGATGCGCGTGCCATCGAAGAGGCGGTGACGCCCTTCCTGGGGCCGGGCCGCACCCTGAAGGACGTGGAAAGGGCGCGCGACGCCCTCGTTGCTGCCTATCAAGCGCGCGGCTACCAGTCCGTCTATGTGGACTTGCCGGAGCAGCAGGTGGAGCAGGGCGTGGTGGTGCTGCAGGTGAGCGAAACGAAGGTGGGACGCTTGCGCGTGGTCGGTGCGCAATACAACTCGCCGCTCGACGTGCGCCAGCAAGTGCCGGCCCTGACGGAAGGCAAGGTGCCCGACTTTACGCAGGCGCAAGTGGAACTGACGGCCTTGAACCGCGGACCCAAGCGCCAGGTGATGCCGCTGGTCAAGCAGGGCAGCTTGCCCGGCACCATGGACGTGGACTTGAAAGTGGACGACAGCAGCCCGTGGCGCGCCAGCGTGGGCTTGAACAACGATTACAGCGCCGATACCAAAAAATTGCGCACCAGTATGTCGGTCGGTCACGACAACCTGTGGCAGATGGGGCATAGCGCCAGCATCAGCTTTTTCGGCACGCCGGGCGACCTGAACCAGACCAAGGTGTGGTCCGCCTCGTACGTGGCGCCCATCGGCACGCAGGGCTGGAGCGTGGAAGCGACCGGCTACCAGTCGAACAGCAACGTGGCCAGCACGGGCGGCACCAGCGTGCTGGGCAAGGGCCACGCGCTGGGCATGAAAGTCAACTACACGGTGCCCAACAGCGGCATCTGGTGGCACAGCTTTTCTGCCGGTATCGATTTCAAGGATAACCAGGAAGCCTTGAAGCTCAATGGTACGGGCAGCAATATTCCGCTCAAGTACGTGCCCCTGAGCGTGTCGTACAACGGCTTTGCGCAGACGGACGCGGCGACGTACGGCCTGGGCCTGTCGCTGGTGGCCGGCACGCGCGCTTCGTTCGGCTACGGCAGCGACAGCGCCGCCTACGACAACAAGCGCTACAAGGCCTCGCCCAGCTTCCTCGTGTTGAAGGGCGACGCCAACGCCACCTACACCCTGGGCAGCGGCGCGCAGCTGCACGGGCGCATGTCGGGCCAATTGGCCGACGCGGCGCTCGTGTCGGGCGAGCAGATGGCCGCCGGCGGCGCCAATTCCGTGCGCGGCTACCTGTCGGCCGAAGCGACGGGAGATTACGGCATTTCCGGCACCGTCGAATGGCGCACGCCCCAGCTGACGTATTTCAGCCGCCTGGAAAACTGGCGCCTGTTTGCCTTCGCCGATGGCGCGCGCCTGCGCCTGCGCGATCCGATGATCGAGCAGAAAGACCTGTTCGGCCTGGCGTCCGTGGGCGTGGGCAGCAGCTTCCAGTTCCTGCGCTACCTGAATGGCCGCATCGATTTCGCTTACCCGCTGCGCGATGGCCCGCGCACGCACAAACACGTGCGCCGCATCAATTTCAACCTGTCTGCCAGCTACTGACGGGCCAGCTCACCAGCACCGCACTTTTTTAGACTTTTCTTCGGAGAATCACTGTCATGCAACGTTTTCGACGTCTCTTATTCCTGCTCACGATCCTGGGCACGCTCGTTCCCGGCCTGGCGCATGCCTGGTGGCAGCCCGACTGGGCTTACCGCAAACCCGTCACCGTCGATGCCGGCCCGAAGGCGGGCGCCGTGGGCGGCGATCCCGGCCGCATTCCCGTGCTGCTGCGCTTGCATTCGGGTAACTTCAACTTCGAAGGCGTCAGCGACAACGGCGCCGACCTGCGCTTCGTGGCGGGCGACGACAAGACGGTGCTGAACCACCAGATCGAACAGTTCAACCCACTGCTGGGCATCGCCCTGATCTGGGTCGACGTGCCGGCCCTGACGGCCGGCACGCCGCAGCAGCTGTGGATGTACTACGGCAATCCGAAGGCGCCCGCCTCCGGCAATGGCCAGCGCACCTTCGACCCCGATTACAGCCTGGTGTACCACTTCAGCGAGCCAGGCGTGCCCTCGCGCGACAGCACCGCCTACGGCAACCATGCCCAGACGGCCGTGCCGGCGCTGGACGGTGCCGTCATCGGCGCCGGCGCCCGCCTGGGCACGGCGCCATTGATGCTGCCCGCCTCGCCTTCGCTGGCGCTGGCCGCCGGCGCGCCGTTCACCTTTTCCGCCTGGGTGCGTCCCGACAACCTGGGCCCGCAGCAAGTGCTGTATGCGCGCCGCGAAGGCGCCAATGAATTGCTGATCGGCGTCGACCAGGGCGTGCCCTTCGTGCAGGTGAATGGCCAGCGCAGCAAGCCGGGCCAGCCGATCCAGGCCGCGCAATGGTCGCACCTGGCCGTCAAGGCCGACAAGGCCAACGTGGCCCTGTACGTGGGCGGCCGTCCCGCCGTCTCGCTGGCCACCGCGCTGCCGGCATTCACCAGCGCCGCTTCGGTGGGCGCCGATGCGCCGCCGGTCGCCACCGGCGCCGCCACCCTGAACAACTTCACGGGCGCCATCGACGAGCTGCGCCTGTCGCGCACGGCCCGTCCCGACGCCCTGTTGCTGGCCGATGCCGTCTCGCAAGGTTCCGAATCGCGCCTGGCCGTGTTTGGCGCCGATGAACAGCAGGCCGGCAAGAGCCATTTCGGCTTCATCATCGCCGCCATGCCGCTCGACGCGTGGATCGTCGTCGGCGTGCTGGGCCTGATGATGGTCTTGTCGTGGATCATCATGATCGGCAAGGGCCGCAGCTATGGCGCCATCTCGCGCGCGAATGCGCAATTCATGCAATCGTTCCACGAGGCGGCCGGCGCGCCGCTGGACCACCTGGCGCGCAACGGCAAGCTGAGCGCTTCCGTGAAGACGGATTCCTCGCTGTGGCGTTTGTATGACGTGGCCATCGACGAGATGCGCCGCCGCCACGACCGCGGCTACGACCTGAACGCCGTGTCGAACGCGACGATCGGCGCCATCCGCGCCGCCATGGATGGCGTGATGGTGCGCGAAAGCGAGCGCATGTCGAAACGCATGATCTGGCTCTCCACCACCATCGAAGGCGCGCCGTACGTCGGCCTGTTCGGCACCGTGATCGGCATCATGCTGGTGTTCGTCGTGGCGGCCATGGCCGGCGCCGTGGACATCAACTCGGTGGCGCCGGGCATGGCGGCAGCGCTGCTGTGTACGGCGGCCGGCCTGGGCGTGGCGATTCCCGCCCTGTTCGGCTACAACTGGCTGTCCTCGCGTTCGGACGCCATCGTCGCCGACATGGCCGTCTTCGTCGATGAATTCGCCACGCGCCTGGCTGAAGAGCAGGGCGACGGACGCCAGATGCGTCCCGTGCTGCAACAGGCGTGAGGGGCGCATAACCATGGCCACCTCCGCCAAGTTTACCCCCCGCAAGCGTAGCGGCGGCATCAACATCACGCCCTTCGTCGACGTGCTGCTGGTGGTGCTGGTGATCTTCATCCTGACCAGCAATGCCAGCATTCCCGGCATCAAGGTCGACCTGCCCAAGGCCAGCTCGGCCATGGCGCTGGAAAAACCGAAGACCAAGGCCATCACCATCGACAACGCGGGCCAGGTCTTCCTCGACGCCTATCCCGTCACCCTGCCCGAGCTGGAAGAGCGCCTGCGCACGGAAAAAGCCCTGACGCCCGACTTCCCCGTGATCGTGCGCGGCGATGCCGCCGTGCAATACGCGAAAGTGGTCGAAGTGCTGGACTTGCTGCGCCGGATCGACCTGAACCAGGTGGGCCTGGTGACCGGCAAGCCGGCATGAGGAGCGCAAGGTGAAGCGTGACGAGATGATGAAGATGGCCGCCGCGGAATCGTCGGGCGCGGCGCAGTGGTGGCGCCGCTGGGGCGGCGTGGCCGGCGGCGTGCTGCTGGCCGGCGCGCTGGCCGCGCTGGTCTGGTATTTGCTGTCGGACACGGCAGCCACCAAGCGCGAAGTGGCGGCACCGCCGATGCTGATGCTGCCACCGCCGCCGCCACCGCCGCCGGAACCGGAAAAACTGCCGGAACCGACACCGGACAAGGTGGTGCCGGAAGTGTCGGAGCCGGAACCGACGCCTGCCGACAAGCCCATGGATGACGCGCCGGAAAGCCCGTCGCCGGACAAGGGCGACCCCGTCACCATCGACGGCGCGGCGCAGGCCGGCAGCGACGCCTTCGGCATCCAGGCCGGACGCGGCGGCGGCATGACGGGCGGCGGCGGTGGCGGCGGCCTCGGCGCGGGATCGTATGGCCGCTATGTGGCCAATGCGCTGCAGCTGGCCTTTGCCCGCGACCCGCGCACGCGCCAGCTGGCATTCAGCGATATCCGCGTCGACCTGTGGCTCGATGCGGAAGGCAGGACGACGAAAGTGCAGCTGGTGCAAGGCACGGGCAATGCACAGACGGATGAGCAAGTGCTGGCCATGGTGCGCGACTTCCGCGCCGACGAGCGGCCGCCGGCGTCCCTGCGTTTCCCGGCCCGCGTGTCGATCAAGGGCCGCCGGCCATAGCGCTCCAATTCATATTAATTTTTTTCGAGAGAAACAATGAATTCCTTATTTTCTTCCCCACAGCGCCTGCGCCGCCTTCCGCTGGCGCTCGCTGCCCTGGCCCTGAGCGTGGCGGCAGGCGCCGTGCAAGCGCAAGCACCGGCCGACAGCACCATGGTCAAGCTGATCCGCGGCCTGATGCAGAGCGGCGCCCTGAACAAGGATGCCGGCGAAGCCTTGCTGGCGCAGGCGCAGAGCGAGGCGCTGGCCGCCGCGCAAGCCCGTCCTGCGGCAGCGCCGGCGGCCCTGGCGCAGGTGCAGCCGGGCGACGTGCGCGTGCCGTATATTTCGCAGACCGTGCGCGAGCAGATCCGCGACGAGATCAAGGGCCAAGTGCTGGCCGAAGCGAAGGCGGGCGGCTGGGCGGCGCCGAATGAGACACCGGCCTGGACCAAGCGCATCCGCGTCGAAGGCGATGTGCGCGCGCGCTACGAATCGCGCTATTACGACATGGCCAACAGCAATATCGAGATCGACTGGCGCTCGCTCAACAGCGGCAGTGGCTACGACGTCAATTCGAACACCAACCTGGCCCTGCCGGCGTTGCTGAACACGCGCGAAGACCGCAAGCATTTGCTGCGCGCCCGCGCCCGCCTGGGCATCCTGGCCGACATTTCCGACAGCACGCAAGCGGGCATCCGCCTGGCCAGCGGCAACGACGACAGCCCGGTGTCCACCACGCAAACCCTCGGTGGCGGCCTGGGCAAGAAAAACATCTGGCTGGACCAGGCCTGGCTGTCCTACCAGCCCGCTGCCTGGCTGAAACTGACGGCGGGCCGCTTCGACAATCCCTTCGTTTCCGGCGACGAATTGTTTTCTAGCGAACTTAATTTCGACGGCATCGCCGCCAAGGTGCAGCAGCCGGTGGGCGCGGCCAAGGACGTCACCGTGTTCGGCACCCTGGGCCTGATTCCGCTCGAGTATTCGTCCGATAATGCGCCTAGCCGCAGCCAGGCAAAAATGTCCAGCGAAAACAAATGGCTGCTGGGCGCGCAAGTGGGCGCCGCGTGGAAGATCAATGGCGACCATCAGTTGCGCGGCGCGCTGGCTTACTACAACTTCCGCAACATCAGCGGCGAGTATTCGCAGCCGTGCGCGCTGTACGCGGGCGCCGATGGCTGCAGCACGGACTGGTCGCGTCCTTCGAGCATGCAAAAGGGCAATAGCTTGATGCTGTTGCGCAATATCGCCCTGAACCCGCTGGACCCGGCGAACACGCCGCAGCCGCAGTACGTGGGCCTGGCGTCGAAGTTCCGCCTGGCCAACCTGAATGCGCGCTGGGATAGCAGGGTGGCCGGCGGCACGGACTTGCGCATCGAAGGCGATTATGTGCGCAACATGGCCTACGACAAGAACGAAATGTGGGCGCGCGCCAAGGGCGGCATCATGAACAACTTCGGCGGCACGGGCGGTGTCTCGCAAGCCGATTTCAGGAGCGGCGGCAACGCCTACATGCTGCAGGCGACCCTGGGCAAGGCCAGCCCGGCGGCGCGCGGCGACTGGAACGTTTTGCTCGGCTACAAGCGCATCGAACCGGATGCCTTGCCTGACGCCTACAACGATTCCACCTTCCACCTGGGCGGCACGAATGCGCGCGGCTATTACCTGGGCGGCGCGTATGCGCTCGACAAGAATACCTGGCTCAATGGCCGCTGGACGTCGAGCCGCGAAGTGTTCGGTTCGGCGCTGTCGATCGACACCCTGCAAATCGAATTGAACGCGCGTTTTTAAGGAGCCATGATGTTGATATTCAACAAAACGCGCTTGCCGCTTCTGCTGCTGATGCTGCTGGCCGGCGCGGCCCAGGCGCAGGGACAAAAAGGCCAGAGCATGGAAGAGCGCCTGCGCGCCGAATTGCGCAATGTCACGGCGCAGCTGCAGCAGACGCGTGGCGAGCTGGAATTACTCAAAGCCAAGGGCGCGCCGGTGGCCACGGCCGCACCAGTCGCCGCGCCCGCCAGCGATGGCTTGAAAAAGGAACTTGCCCGCAGCCAGTCGCAACTGGCGCAGGAGCGCGCGCAGCGGGAAAAACTGGCTGCCGAGCAACAGCGCAGCGGCGCCGCCGCGCAAGAGGCGGCCGCCAGCCTGGCGCAATTGCGCCAGGCCAGCGAACAGCTGGCCGCGACGGGCAAGCAACTGGCAGCGGAGCGCGCGCGCCTCGATGGCGAAGTGGCGTCGCAGCGGGGCGCCCTGGCGCGCTGCGAAAGCAAGAATTCCCAGCTGTATGCGGCCGGGCAGGAAATCCTGCAAGCGTACGAGTCGCTGAATGTGCTGGACGTCATGAAGGCGCGCCAGCCGTTCGCCGCGCAAAGCAGAGTGAAACTCGAGCAAATCGCGCAGCAGTACGGCGACCAGCTGTACCAGGGCCGCTTTGATGCGCGTCAAACCAGTGACACGCCGGCCGCTCCCGCGCCGGCCCCCCAATAATTTTACTTTTTGAAATGAATGGAATGACGATGGAACACACGAATATCGACTTGCTGACCACCCTGAATGCGGAACAAACGGCCGAGGCCATCAAGGCGGCCGGCTGCGCCGTGACCAGCATCGAACACGACGGCGTCGTGCGCCTGCATAGCGCCAGCCACGGCATCGGCTTTCAGGTGCTGTGGGGCAACGAAGCGTCGCCTGGCCAGTATGCGGACCTGACCCTGAGCTGCCCGCTGCGCGTACAGGGCGGCGACCTGCCGGCCGGCTTGCTGGCCGAATGGCACCGCAGCAAGCGCTTCGCCCGCGTGGCCCAGCATGGCGATTTTGTCGTGCTGGAAATGGATGTGCTGGTCGCCGGTGGCGTCAGCCGCGAGTACCTGAATATCAATCTGCAACTGTGGACGCAGATGATGGGCCAGTTCTTCTTGTTTTTGCGCAACTTTACGCCGGCCGATACGAGTACCGCACCGGTGGTCGAGGCCGCCAGCGTGGCGGAAGAAGAAACTGTGCCGGCCTGACAAGCGGGCCAACGGCGGTGAAAAAAGGCCCATGACGGGCCTTTTTTGCCGTCTGCGGGGCCCAAGTGTCGTATTAAATACTTATTTTTTAGGCATCGCGCATGAAAACTGCTCAAAGAGCGTGTGTGAATCAAGCCAGCAACGCCTGTATGGCGGATAATATTGCCTGTTGCCGATTTGGATACGACCTTTACACAAAAATGCGCCCCATGGATTTTACCCGCGACGAAACCAGTGAAACCCCAGTTGCCCCGGCCAGCGCGCCGGGAGCGCCTTTGCCGTATGCCGTCGCCACCTGGCTGCAGCGGGTGGAGGCTGCCGCCCATCCGAAGGCCGTGCTGACGATAGCCGAGCCGGATCCCAAACTCAACGCGCATCGTTTGATCTACGTGCTGGCGCCCACCAGCGGTGGCCGCCACGTGGCCCTGTGCCTGTACAAGGCGCGGCTGCGGCCGAACGGCGACGTGGCGGCGGCATCCCCCATCAGCGAAATCTTTTCCCTGCTGTCGGCGCCGCCCACGTTCCTGACGCCGGCCGACGAAGACCTCGTGCGTTTCTTCGTGGCCATGCGCAGCGGGCAGAATTCGCAGACGGGCAGCGCCACGGAGCCGAAGGGCAAGGTGGGCGCGGCCCTGCTGAAAATGCTGGCCGAGCAGGATAAACTGTTGTGGGCCAATTCCTGGGCCGATGTCGGCAATGGCCTCGTGTATCCGTTGAAGGAAGGTCCCGTGCGTCCCGCGCGCCTGTTCTGGCGCGACGAAGGCAAGACCATGCGCCTGGGCTGGCAAGTGGACCCGCCGGAAGGCGCGAAGCACCATGGCGCCGATCAGATCGACTACATGCTGCCCACCGATCCGCCGTGGTACATCGACAACCTGTCGTGCGGCGTGCTGGAACTGAACCAGGGCGGCTCCGACATTTCCCTCGCCGATCTGCAGGCGCTGGTGGCGCAGGCGCCGCCGCTGAACGCGAACGACAAGGTGCGCGTATCGCAACTGCTGCTGGCGCAAGGCTTGCAGCACTTGATGCCGCTGCCGCAACCGTTGCCGCAGCGCTTGCGCAAGGACGTGCCGGCGCAACCGGTCTTGCTGTTGGATAGCGCCATGCTGGCCGACGGCAGCCTGCAGCGCTGGAGCGATTTCGCCGTGCTGTCCTACGACTACGATGGCGAGCGCGTCTCGTTCGACCCGTCGCAGCGCGTGGTGCGGCAAGTGGGCGAGGTGACGGAAATTATCCAGAGAAACACGGTCGACGAGGCGCGTGCGCTGGCCACCTTGGCCGAGCTGCAATTCAAGAAGCCGGGTTCCGCCCCCTTGAGCGGCTTGAAGGGGGCCTTGCTGCTGCCGTCCCAGGCCGAGTGGCTGCGTTTTGCCGAGTCCGGCATCGACGCCTTGCTGGAGCAGGGCTGGATCGTGGAAAAGACGGCCAAGTACCGCTATGACGTGAGCGACGTGGGCGACTGGTACGCGGAAATCGACGACCAGGACCCGGACAGCGGCAACGCCTGGTTCGAGTTGGAACTGGGCATCGTCGTCAACCATGAGCGCGTGCCGCTGCTGCCCGTGCTGGTGCAGCTGATCCGCAACGCGCCCAACGATTTCAACCCGAAAGTCATCGAAGCCCATGCGGACGATGACCAGATGCTGGCGACCTTGCCGGACGGTACGCGCGTGGCCCTGCCGTGGGGCCGGGTGCGCCCCATCCTCAACACGCTGGGGGAACTGTATTTCAGCGACAAGATCAAACATGCCGTGCGCATGTCGACCCTGGACGCGGCACGCCTGGAAGAGCTGGCGCGTGGCCTGCAGATGGAATGGACGGGCGGCGAGCAGCTGCGCGCCATGGGCCGCAAGCTGAGCCAGTTCGGTGCCGTGCAAAAAGTGGCGGCGCCAGCCGGCCTGCAGGCGACCCTGCGCGATTACCAGGCCGATGGCCTGGCATGGATGCAATTCCTGCGCGACCACGACCTGGCGGGGATTCTGGCCGATGACATGGGGTTAGGTAAAACCGTGCAAACCCTGGCGCATATCCTGGTGGAAAAGGAAGCGGGACGCCTCACGCATCCGGCCCTGGTGATCGCACCGACGAGTTTGATGGGCAACTGGCAGGACGAGGCGGCCAAGTTCGCGCCCAGCCTGAAAGTGCTGCTGTTGCAAGGCAAGGATCGCGCCCAGCAATTCGACCAGATCGACCAGTGCGACCTGGTGCTGACGACGTATGCGCTGTTGCCGCGCGACGAGGAAACCTTGCGCGAGCATGATTTCCACCTCGTCATCCTCGACGAATCGCACTACATCAAGAATACGCGCAGCAAGGCGGCGCAAAGCGCGGGCCTGCTGCGCGCGCGCCACCGCCTGTGCCTGTCCGGCACGCCGCTGGAAAATCACCTGGGCGAGCTATGGTCGCAATTCCACTTCCTGCTGCCGGGCTTGCTGGGCGACGAGAAGACCTTCAACACCCAGTTCCGCCATCCGATCGAGCGCCAGGACGACCCGCTGCGCCGCATGCTGCTGAACCGCCGCATCAAGCCCTTCCTGCTGCGCCGCACGAAGGACAATGTGGCCAAGGAGCTGCCGCCGAAGACGGAAATGGTGCGCAAGGTGGAATTGACGGGGCCGCAGCGCGACCTGTATGAAACCGTGCGCCTGGCGATGGATCAAAAAGTACGCGAAGAAATCGACAAGAAGGGCGTGGCGCGCAGCCAGATCGTCATCCTCGAAGCGCTGCTGAAACTGCGCCAGGTCTGCTGCGATCCGCGCCTCGTGAAGTCGCTACCGGCGAAAAAGCAGTCGGCCGGTTCGGCCAAGTTGCTCGACCTGATGCAGATGGTGGAAGATTTGCTCGACGAAGGGCGCAAGATTCTCGTCTTCTCGCAATTTACCAGCATGCTGGAATTGATCGAGGAAGAACTCGAATCGCGCGACATCCCGTATGCCTTGCTGACGGGCGAAACGAAGGATCGGGGCGCGCAAGTGGCGGCCTTCCAGCAGGGCGCCGTGCCCATCTTCCTGATCAGCCTGAAAGCGGGCGGCGTGGGCTTGAACCTGACGGCGGCCGACACCGTCATCCACTACGACCCGTGGTGGAATCCGGCGGCGGAAAACCAGGCCACGGACCGCGCCTGGCGCATCGGCCAGGACAAGCCCGTGTTCGTCTATAAATTGATCGCGAAGGGCACCCTGGAAGAAAAAATCCAGCTGCTGCAGCAAAAGAAATCGGAGCTGGCGCAATCGATCCTGGCCGAGGGCGAGTCGCAGAAGATGGCCCTCACGCAAGAAGACTTGCAGCAGATTTTCGCTCCGCTGGAAGATTGAGGGCGCGGCACGCTTATACTTGGCGATTCTTTCTTGCCAGGTATAAAGCATGCTGCCCTTCCTCCTTTTGCTGCTTGCCGGCGTCATCCTCATGGCGCTGCGCTTCGTCCAGCTGCGCCGCGCCCTGCTGCGCGCGCGGGCGGGCGAAGCGCAGTTCCGCCTGCTGGCCGAGCATGGCCGCGACGCGGCCTTCCTGCTCGACGCCACCACCCTTGAACTTCTATACATCAGCCCCGCCGCGCAGCGCCTGACGGGCCACGACCTGGCCGCCTTGCGCGAACACGCGGCGGTCCTGGCGGCGGACGTGCCGGCCCGGTTGCAGCGCTGGCGCGACGGCGACGCCAGCCGTTTGACCCTGTTGCGCGAAGTGGAATTGCCGCACGCCGACGGCCGCTTGCTGGCGCTGGAAATCCATTCCACTATCGTGCCGGCCGCGGCGGGACGAGGTATCACCGTGGTGGGCACCTTGCGCGACGTCAGCGCCGCCCACGCGCAGGAAGCGGAGCGGGAAAAGGAGCAGAAGCGCTTCGCCTCGATGCTGTCGCACGAATTCCGCACGCCACTGGCCACCATCGACGGCGCCATCCAGCGCCTCGTCTCGACGTCCACCGAGGCGGACGAGGCCACGCGCAAGCGCTACGTGAAAATCCAGACGGCCGTCGACCGCCTGTTGGGCATGATCGACGACTACCTGTCGCCCGAACGCATGGCGGCCATCGGCCGCGAGCGGGCCGCCGACGGCATCGCGCCGCTGGCCTTGCTGCAGCAGGCGGCCGCCACCGTGCCGGTCAGCCACCATGTGCAGCTGGAACTGGACGAGGACTTGCCGGCCAGGCTGCGCTGCGACGTGCCCGGCATGGCCCTGAGCCTGAAAATCCTGCTGGACAACGCCGTCAAGTTCAGCCCGCAGGGCAGTCCCATCACCGTGTCGGCCAGGCTGGTGCCCGAGGGCGGCGTGGCGCTGTGCGTGCGCGATGCGGGGCCCGGCTTGCGGGAGGAAGAACTGGTGCAATTGTTCGAAAAAGGTTTCCGTGGAAGCTATGCCACGCATCCGGGCGCGGGCCTGGGCCTGTACATGGCGCGCGCCGTGGTGGACGTGCATGGCGGGAGTTTGCAGGGGCATAATCTGCCCGAAGGCGGGGCGCTTTTCCGCATTTGGCTGCCGCTTCCTGTCTAGACAAGGAAAAGCCTTGCTTCCGCTGAAGGCAACCGTGATAATTCCTTGACGTAAACATGGTCTGCCGTCCATCATGGTGCAGAAGTACATGGCATGGTCTGCCCACGGTAGCTCACTAACGGAAGAATGGCGTTGCAATGACGAAAATACTGATCGTCGAAGACAATCTCGACTACGCCGAAGACATGGCGGAGTTCCTCGTTGAGCTCGAACACGACGTCCATATCACCAGCTCCGCTGGCGGCATGTGGACCGCGTTGAGCCATGGCAATGTTGGCGTGGTTGTGCTGGACCTGGGCCTGCCCGATGAGGACGGCTTCAACGTCATCCCCCGCATGCGCCAGCTGTATCCGCAAATCGGCGTGCTGGTGCTGACGGGGCGCGTCGCCTTCGACAGCCGCATCCTGGGCTTGCGCCTGGGCGCCGACCACTATCTGACCAAGCCGATCAAATTCCCCGAACTGGCCGCCCACATCGAGGCGCTCGACCGCCGCGTCGGTCCGCAAGATCCCGTGCCCGAGCCAGGCAAGTGGACCTTGAAAGTGAGCGCTCGCCAACTTGAGCTGATGGGGGCCGTCATCGCCCTGACGGAAAAGGAATTCAACTTCCTGCACCTGCTGACCATCAACACCCGCCCGGTGCCGCGCGACGTCATCGTGGCCGGCATGGGCGGCGAAGACCCCGATGCGGGCCGCCGGGTCGACATGCTCGTGTATCGTTTGCGCAAGAAAGCCAAGACGGGCCTGGGCCAGGACTTGCCGCTGCGCAGCGCATATGGCGAGGGTTACAGCCTGTCGGCCAGTTTCAACCTGTCCTGATCGTCGCTATTGCGCCGCCCGCAAGTGGCTGGCGCAATAAAAGGGACAGAGTCAAACGCTTTTTTTGCGATTTCAAATAAAACAGGGTCAGAGTCGTTCCTGGCGCGCGCAAGTGTGTAAAATCAAGGCCTTAGCCTTCTTTTTACCGATTCTGCCATGGCCCGTCTGCCCCGTCTCATCATCCCTGTACTGCCCCATTACCTGATCCAGCGCGGCAGCAACCGCCAGCCCGTGTTCCAGGATGCGCTCGATTACGCGCAATGCTTGTCCTGGCTGAAAACGGGCGCGAAAATGTTCAAGGTGGCCATCCACGCCTATGTTTTGTTGCCGGATCAGCTACATTTATTGGCCACGCCGGCCGATGCGACGGGCCTGGGGCAGCTGATGCAGTGGCTGGGGCGCTATTACGTGCCGTATTTCAACCAGAAATACGGCCGCGAAGGTGCCTTGTGGCAGGGACGCTACAAAACTTCCGTTATCGATCCCGACAATTTCTTCCTCACCTGCTGCCGCTACCTGGAGTGCGTGCCCGTGCAGACGGGCCTGGCGAGCCAGGCGCTCGACTACAGCTGGTCCAGCTATGCCCACCATGCGGGTGTGCGTCCCGATCCCGTCATCACCGACCATGCGCTGTACTGGGCGCTGGGCAACACGCCATTCGACCGCGAGGCGGCCTACCTGCGCCTGTTCGAGCAAGGCCTGGGCGGCAGCCAGGTCAAGGTGGTGGAGCAGGCTGTATTGAAGGGCTGGCCGCTGGGTTCCGACGCTTTCAAGCAGGCGCTGGAGCAGAAAATGCAGCGGCAAGTGCTGCCGGCCAAGCGGGGCCGTCCCCGCAAAATCGTGCCCGCAGCGGACACCGTGAAAAGTATTGGCAGCTAAAACAAAAAATGGTTTCTTTCCGCGCTTTTATTGAAATTGCTTTGACTGTGTCCCTATTAAATTTTTAGGGCGACAGAATTGAATTTAATTCGACTCCGACCCTAATTTTTCTGGTTGAGTTTTTTGTTGCGTTGCACTACTCTAGTTTTTCGATAGTCATATGCAGCGGAGAAGCCCATGAAAGCGCAAGGCCTGTACGACCCAGCCAATGAACACGATGCCTGCGGCGTCGGTTTCGTCGCCCATATCAAGGGCAACAAGACCCATTCGATCGTCGAACAGGGTTTGCTGATTCTGAAGAACCTCGATCACCGGGGCGCCGTGGGCGCCGATGCGCTGATGGGCGATGGCGCCGGCATCCTGATCCAGATTCCCGACCAGTACTACCGCGAAGAAATGGCCAAGCAGGGCGTGGAATTGCCGCCGCCTGGCGAATACGGCGTGGGCATGGTCTTCCTGCCGAAGGAGCACGCGTCGCGCATCGCCTGCGAACAGGAAATCGAACGCGCCGTGCGCATCGAGGGCCAGGTCGTGCTGGGCTGGCGCAACGTGCCCATCGATACCGACATGCCGATGTCGCCCACCGTGCGCGCCAAGGAACCGGTGATTCGCCAGATCTTCATCGGCCGCGGCCCGGACATCATGGTCACCGATGCGCTCGAGCGCAAACTGTATGTGATCCGCAAATCGTCGGGCCACGCCATCCAGGCCTTGAAACTGCTGCACGGCAAGGAATTCTTCGTGCCGTCGATGTCGGCCCGCACCATCGTATATAAAGGCTTGCTGCTGGCCGACCAGGTGGGCGTGTACTACAAGGACTTGCAGGACGCGCGCTGCATCTCGGCCCTGGCCCTCGTGCACCAGCGTTTCTCGACGAATACCTTCCCCGAATGGCCGCTGGCCCACCCTTACCGCCTGATCGCCCATAACGGCGAGATCAATACGGTGAAAGGCAACTTCAACTGGATGCGCGCGCGCGAAGGCGTGATGAAGTCGGCCGTGCTGGGCGACGACCTGCAAAAGCTGTTCCCCCTGATCTATGAAGGCCAGTCCGACACGGCGTGCTTCGACAATGCGCTGGAACTGCTGTTGATGGCCGGCTACCCGATCGCCCAGGCGATGATGATGATGATTCCGGAAGCGTGGGAAAACCACACGACGATGGATGACAACCGCCGCGCCTTCTATGAATACCACGCGGCCATGATGGAACCGTGGGACGGCCCGGCCGCCATGGCGTTTACGGACGGCCGCCACATCGGCGGCACCCTGGACCGCAACGGCTTGCGCCCGGCCCGCTACATCGTCACGGACGACGACCTCGTCGTGATGGCGTCGGAATCGGGCGTGCTGCCGATTCCCGAGTCGAAGATCATCCAGAAATGGCGCTTGCAGCCTGGCAAGATGTTCCTGATCGACCTGGAAGCGGGCCGCATCATCGACGACCAGGAACTGAAAAACACCTACGCCAACGCCAAGCCATACAAGGCGTGGATCAACTCGGTGCGCATCAAGCTCGACGAGATCAAGCTGGCCGAAGGACAAGCGAAACAGGACCGCGCCCAGGGCGAAAAAGCCCAGCCATCGTTGCTGGACCGCCAGCAGGCGTTCGGCTACACGCAGGAAGACTTGAAATTCCTCATGGCGCCGATGGCGCTGGCCGGCGAAGAGGCGACGGGTTCGATGGGCAATGACTCGCCGCTGGCCGTCATGTCGAACAAGCTGAAACCGCTGTATAACTACTTCAAGCAACTGTTCGCGCAAGTGACGAACCCGCCGATCGACCCGATCCGCGAAGCGATGGTGATGTCGCTGGTGTCCTTCATCGGCCCGAAACCGAACTTGCTGGACACGAATAACGTGAATCCGCCGATGCGCCTGGAAGTGGCGCAGCCCGTGCTGGGCTTTGACGACATGGCGCGCCTGCGCAACATCAGCGCCCACACGGGCGGCAAGTTCAAGTCGTATGAACTCGATATCTGCTACCCGCTGGCCTGGGGCAAGGAAGGCGTGGAAGCGTGCCTGGCCTCGCTGTGCGCGGAAGCCGTCGACGCCGTCAAGTCGGGCCACAACATCCTGATCGTCTCGGACCGCGCCATCTGCGCCGATCAGGTGGCGATCCCCGCGCTGCTGGCCACCTCCACCGTGCACCAGCACCTGGTGAGCAAGGGCTTGCGCGCCTCCACCGGCCTCGTCGTGGAAACGGGCTCGGCCCGCGAAACGCACCACTTCGCCTTGCTGGCCGGCTATGGCGCGGAAGCCGTCCACCCCTACCTGGCCATGGAAACCCTGGCCGAGCTGGCGCACGGCTTGCCGGGCGACCTGTCGGCTGACAAAGCCATCTACAACTACACCAAGGCCGTGGGCAAGGGCTTGATGAAGGTCATGTCGAAGATGGGTATTTCGACGTATATGTCTTACTGCGGCGCGCAAATCTTCGAAGCCATCGGCTTGAACAAGTCGCTGGTGGACAAATACTTCAAGGGCACGGCCTCGAACGTGGAAGGCATCGGCGTGTTTGAAGTGGCGGAAGAAGCGCTGCGCCTGCACGCGCTGGCCTTCGGCAACGATCCCGTGCTGTCCGATAAGCTCGACGCGGGCGGCGAATACGCGTTCCGCGTGCGCGGCGAAGACCACATGTGGACGCCGGACGCGATCGCGAAGCTGCAGCACTCTACGCGCAGCAACAATTTCTCCAGCTATAAGGAGTACGCGCAAATCATCAACGACCAGAGCCGTCGCCACCTGACCTTGCGCGGCCTGTTCGAGTTCAAGCTCGACCCGACCAAGGCGATCCCGCTCGATGAAGTGGAACCGGCCAAGGAAATCGTCAAGCGTTTCGCCACGGGCGCCATGTCGCTCGGTTCCATCAGCACGGAAGCGCACGCGACCCTGGCCGTGGCCATGAACCGCATCGGCGGCAAGTCGAACACGGGCGAGGGCGGCGAAGATCCGAACCGCTACACGCAGGAATTGAAGGGCATCCCCATCCGCCAGGGCGACACCATGGCGTCCGTCGTGGGCGCCGAGCAGATCGTCGTCGATATTCCCCTGCAGGAAGGCGATTCCATGCGCTCGCGCATCAAGCAGGTGGCGTCGGGACGTTTCGGCGTCACGGCGGCCTACCTGAATTCGGCCGACCAGATCCAGATCAAGATGGCGCAGGGCGCGAAACCGGGCGAAGGCGGCCAGTTGCCGGGCCATAAGGTGTCCGAATACATCGCCAGCCTGCGCTTCTCCGTGCCGGGCGTGGGCTTGATTTCGCCGCCGCCGCACCACGACATCTACTCGATCGAGGATCTGGCGCAGCTGATCCATGACTTGAAGAACGCCAATCCGCGCGCCTCGATTTCCGTGAAACTGGTGTCGGAAGTGGGTATCGGCACGGTCGCGGCCGGTGTCACCAAGGCGAAAGCCGACCACGTGGTCGTCGCCGGCCACGACGGCGGCACGGGCGCGTCGCCTTTGTCGTCCGTGAAACATGCGGGCACGCCGTGGGAGCTGGGTCTGGCCGAAACGCAACAAACGCTGGTCTTGAACGGCTTGCGCAGCCGCATCCGCGTGCAGGCCGACGGCCAGATGAAGACGGGCCGCGACGTGGTCATCGCCGCCCTGCTGGGCGCCGACGAGATCGGTTTCGCCACGGCGCCGCTGGTGGTCGAAGGCTGCATCATGATGCGCAAATGCCACTTGAATACGTGCCCGGTGGGCGTGGCCACGCAAGATCCGGTGCTGCGCGCCAAGTTCTCGGGCAAACCCGAGTATGTCGTCAACTACTTCTTCTTCGTTGCCGAGGAAGCCCGTCAATTGATGGCGCAGCTGGGCATCCGCACGTATGACGAACTGATCGGCCGCGTCGACTTGCTGGACAAATCGAAGGCGATTTCGCACTGGAAGGCGCAAGGCCTGGACTTCTCGTCCATCTTCCACAAGCCGGCAACACCGGATGGCCAAGCCTGCCGCCACGTGGAGTTCCAGGACCATGCGCTGGAAAAGGCGCTCGACCACAAGCTGATCGCGCAGGCGCGCGCGGCGCTGGAAAAGGGCGAGCGCGTCTCCTTCATCTCGCCCGTGCGCAACCTGAACCGCACGGTGGGCACCATGCTGTCCGGCGAAGTGGCGAAGAAATACGGCCACGCCGGCTTGCCGGACGACACCATCCACATCCAGCTGCAAGGCACGGCGGGTCAGTCGGCCTGCGCCTTCCTGGCGCACGGCATCACGATCGACCTGGTGGGCGAGGGGAACGATTACGTGGGCAAGGGCTTGTCGGGCGGACGCATCATCGTGCGGCCGAATACGGAATTCCGTGGCTGGGCCGTGGACAACATCATCATCGGCAACACGGTGCTGTACGGCGCCATCGCCGGCGAAGCCTTCTTCAATGGCGTGGCCGGCGAACGCTTTGCCGTGCGCAACTCGGGCGCCACCACGGTGGTCGAGGGCCTGGGTGACCATGGTTGCGAATACATGACGGGCGGCACAGTCGTGGTGCTGGGCAACACGGGACGCAACTTCGCGGCCGGCATGTCGGGCGGCATCGCCTATGTATATGACCCGCTTGGTGACTTTGCCAGCAAGTGCAACACGGCCATGGTCAGCCTGGACAAGGTCGTGTCCGCGGCGGAACAGCACGTCGACCGCGACGCCTGGCATACGCAGCACCGCGACGGCGTGCCGGAAGCGGACGAGGTCATCCTCAAGCGCCTGATCGAGCGTCACTTCAAGCACACGGGCAGCACCCGCGCCCGCGTCCTGTTGGACGACTGGGCCGCGGCGCGCGGCAAGTTCGTGAAGGTCTTCCCGAACGAATACAAGCGCGCGCTGATCGAGATGGCTGCCGATGCCGCCATGGAAGTGCAAGCCGTCGCCGCCTGAGCAAGCCAAGCTCATTGCCAAATGAATGAGCAGGGAGCGGCCCGGCCGCTCCCCGCCAGCCAAATACAAAGGAAACATCGTGGGTAAAATTACCGGCTTCATGGAATTCAAGCGCCAGGACGAACACTATCTGGAGCCTGCCGCGCGTCTGAAGAACTACAAGGAATTCGTGCTGCACCTGTCGGACGCGCAAGCGACCGTGCAGGGCGCGCGCTGCATGGATTGCGGCATCCCCTTCTGCACCACGGGTTGCCCCGTGAATAACATCATTCCCGACTGGAATGACCTGGTGTACCGCGGCGCCTACCGCGAAGCGCTCGACATCTTGCATTCGACAAATAACTTCCCGGAATTTACGGGCCGCATCTGCCCGGCGCCGTGCGAATCGGCCTGCACCCTGGGCATCCACGAAGATCCGGTCGGCATCAAGTCCATCGAACATAAAATCATCGACATGGGCTGGGAGCATGGCTGGGTCACGCCGCAGCCGGCAAGCTTCAGCACGGGCAAGAAAGTGGCCATCGTCGGTTCCGGCCCGGCCGGCCTGGCGGCGGCGCAGCAGCTGGCGCGCGCCGGCCATGCCGTCACCGTGTTCGAGAAGAGCGACCGGGTCGGTGGTCTGCTGCGTTACGGCATTCCCGACTTCAAGATGGAAAAGTCGCACATCGACCTGCGCGTGAAACAGATGGAAGCCGAAGGCGTGGTGTTCCGCACCAGCGTGTTGGTCGGCAAGGATTTCCCTGCCCACGTGAACAACTGGGCCAAGGAAACCATTTTCCCGGAAGACCTGGAAAAGGAGTTTGACGCCGTCATCATGGCCGGCGGCGCCGAGCAGCCGCGCGACTTGCCCGTGCCGGGCCGCGAACTGAAAGGCGTGCACTTCGCCATGGATTTCCTGCCGCTGCAAAACAAGGTCAACGCGGGCGACAAGCTCAAGGACCAGATCAAGGCCACGGGCAAGCACGTGGTGGTGATCGGCGGCGGCGATACGGGTTCCGACTGCGTCGGCACCTCGAACCGCCATGGCGCCGCCTCGGTGGCCCAGTTCGAACTGATGCCGCAGCCGCCGGAACAGGAAAACAAGCCGCTCGTGTGGCCGTACTGGCCGACCAAGCTGCGCACTTCGTCCTCGCACGAGGAAGGCTGCGAGCGCGACTGGGCCGTGGCCACCAAGCGTTTCGAAGGCAAGGGCGGCAAGGTGGAAAAGCTGATCGCCTGCAGAGTCGAGTGGAAGGACGGCAAGATGAGCGAAGTGCCGAACTCGGAATTCGAGATGAAGGCGGACCTGGTCTTCCTGGCCATGGGCTTTGTTTCACCAGTGCAACAAGTGCTGGAAGCGTTCGGCGTCGATACGGATGCGCGCGGCAATGTCAAGGCGACAACGGATGGCGCCGGCTGCTACCAGACCTCGGTGGCCAAGGTGTTTGCGGCCGGCGACATGCGCCGCGGCCAGTCGCTGGTGGTGTGGGCCATCCGCGAAGGGCGCCAGTGCGCGCGCGCCGTCGATGAGTTCCTGATGGGGGCATCCCTGCTGCCGCGCTGATTAACGAGCAATTGTTCGTTTTTTGACAGGGCCACGGCGCCGAGCGCGACGTGGCCTTTGTTATTTTTGCCTGTCAAGTCAACAGCCGCGAAGACGATCGGGCAGGGACGCGATGGGGTGGCCAAATTTCCACTACAATATCTGACTTTCGATTCATTAGTGTTGTATTCTTCCCCTTTCCGGGGCTGTCCCAAGGGGTGTCTCAGCAGAGGTTGGCGTTTCTGCACTACAATACGCCATTAAAATAGTGAGTTTCGTCGTGCCAAATCTTGTTGAGATCCGTGATTTACACTTTGCCTATGGAGAACGTTCGATTTTATCGGGCCTTCAAATGGATTTCCCACGTGGAAAAGTTGTGGCCGTCATGGGTGGCTCCGGCAGTGGCAAGACGACCGTACTGCGCCTGATCGGCGGCCAGTTGCGCCCCGGTTCCGGCTCCGTGAATGTGGACGGCCAGATCGTGCATACGCTGGGGACCGACGAGTTATATCAGTTGCGCCGCAAGATGGGCATGCTGTTCCAGCACGGCGCCTTGTTTACGGACTTGACGGCGTTCGAGAACGTGGCCTTCCCCCTGCGCGAACACACGGATTTGAATGAAGAGCTGATCCGCACCCTGGTGCTGATGAAGCTGCACGCCGTGGGACTGCGCAATGCGGCGCAATTGAAACCGGCCGAGATATCGGGCGGCATGGGCCGCCGCGTGGCGCTGGCGCGCGCCATCGCGCTCGACCCCGAATTGATCATGTACGACGAGCCGTTCGCCGGCCTGGACCCGATTTCCATGGGCGTGACGGCCAATTTGATCCGCAATCTGAACGATGCGCTGGGCTCCACGTCTATCCTGGTATCGCACGACGTGAAGGAGTGTTTCGCCATCGCTGATTATGTCTATTTTCTGTCATCGGGCAAGATCGTGGCGCACGGCACGCCGGCCGAGATGGCCGTGTCGACGCATCCGTACGTGAAGCAGTTCGTCAATGCCGAGGCCGACGGTCCCGTGCCGTTCCACTATCCGGGCAAGTCGCTGGCCGACGACCTGGGTCTGCATGCGGGAGCGGGCCGATGATCGCGCGTTTCCTGGCGGCGATCGGAGCATGGTTGCGCAATGCGGTACAAGACCTCGGCTTTGCCATGCGGTCGTTTTTCATCATCATCGGCTCGTCGGGCGGCCTGTGGCGCCGTCCGCGCCTGGTGATCGAGCAACTGTTTTTTATCGGTAACCGCTCGCTGGTGATTACCGCCGTCTCCGGTCTGTTCGTCGGCATGGTGCTGGGGCTGCAAGGCTATTACACCCTCACTACGTATGGCGCCGAGCAGTCGCTGGGCTTGCTGGTGGCGCTGTCGCTGACGCGCGAACTGGGTCCGGTCGTCACGGCCCTGCTGTTCGCCGGCCGCGCCGGCACCTCGCTGACGGCGGAAATCGGCTTGATGAAGGCGGGCGAGCAATTGTCGGCCATGGAAATGATGGCCGTGAATCCGATCCAGCGCGTGCTGGCGCCCCGTTTCTGGGCCGGCGTGATCGCCATGCCGATCCTGGGCGCCATCTTCACGGCCGTCGGCATCATCGGCAGCTACCTGGTCGGCGTGGTGCTGATCGGCGTCGATGAAGGCTCGTTCTGGTCGCAGATGCAGGGCGGCGTGGATGTCTGGAAAGAAGTGGGCAACGGCACCATCAAGAGCCTGGTGTTCGGCATCGCGGTGACCTTCATCGCGCTGTTCCAGGGATACCAGGCGCAGCCGACGCCGGAAGACGTGTCCGGCGCCACCACGCGCACGGTGGTCATTTCGTCGCTGATGGTGTGGTGGCTCGATTTCATGATGACGGCGTTGATGTTCAGCAAGTAATTGCCCATCAACGGCAAACAGCGGGCCTGGGCAAGATGTTGCACAGGCGGCAGCAAGTAAAAATTATTTAGGATTGTTTATGCAACGTAAATCTTTGGATGTCTGGGTCGGCTTGTTCGTCTTGCTGGGTGTGGCGGCATTGATGTTTCTGGCGCTCAAGGCCGGCAATATGAGCTCGCTGTCTTTCAGCAAGACGTATACCATTAGTGCCAAGTTCGACAATATTGGCGGCCTCAAGCCGCAGGCGCCCGTCAAGGGTGCTGGCGTGGTGGTGGGGCGCGTGGCGGAAATCCGGTTTGACGACAAGACTTACCAGGCGCTGGTGAAACTCGACATCGAAGATGGCTACAAATTTCCGAAAGACAGCTCGGCCAAGATTTTGACGGCCGGTTTGCTGGGTGAGCAATATATCGGCCTGGAAGCAGGCGGCGATCTGGCGAACCTGGCGGAGGGCGACAAGATCGCCCGTACTCAATCGGCCACAGTGCTGGAAGACCTGATCAATCAGTTCATCTACAGCAAGGCAGCGGAAGGAAAGGACAGCAAATGAGCGAGTCGACCAAGCAATCCCAAGGCAGTCTGGTACGTATCGGCCTGGCCCTGGCCATCGCCGCCAGCGTGAGCGCTTGCGCCACCGGCACCAATCCGCGCGACCCGCTGGAAGGGTACAACCGCGCCATGTTCAAGTTCAACGACACCGTCGACCAGGTCGCCCTGAAACCGGTCGCCACGGCCTACAAGACCGTCACGCCATCGTTCGTGCAAACGGGCGTGGGCAACTTCTTCGGTAACTTGTCCGACGTGTGGAGCGCCGTGAACAATTTGCTGCAAGGCAAGGGTGAGGCGGGCTTGCAAGACGTCGTGCGCGTCAGCATGAACTCGACCTTCGGTATCTTCGGCCTGATCGACATCGCCTCGCAGGCCGGCATTCCCAAGCATAGCGAAGACTTTGGCCAGACCCTGGGCTGGTATGGCGTCCAGCCTGGTCCGTACGTGATGCTGCCGCTGCTGGGCCCATCGACCGTGCGCGACACGGTGGCCCTGCCGCTCGATATCACGGGCGACCCGTGGCGCTACAAGGACCCGGCGTATGTGCGCAATATCGGCACGGTGACGCGCGTGGTCGACAAGCGCGCCGCGCTGCTCGACGCGACCAACCTGATGGAAGCGGCCGCGCTGGACCGCTATGAATTCATCCGCGACGGCTTCCTGCAGGCGCGCGAAAGCAAGGTGTTCGATGGCGATACGGACCGCCGCGACCGCAAAGTGCCAAAAAACGACAGCAGCGATTATGAGCCGGAGTACGAGGCAAAACCGCAAGCCGTCCCAGCGGAAACGCCGCCCGCGACGGCAGCGGCCGACGTGGCTCCGGCTGAGCTCGTAACATCTGGTAGCAATACCGTGGCTTCCCAGGCAAGGCCTCAGGAGTAAACTACGGTACAGAAACACCATGGCTGCGATCGACGCCAGCCGGTGCATAGCAACACCATGAAAGGTAGAACCATGAAATTGATGAAACAACTGCTGGCGATGGCCACCATCGCCTTTGCCACCGCCGCGCAGGCCGCCCCCGCCATGGAAGCGCCGGACGTCCTGGTCAAACGCATCAGCCAGGACGTGATCGACACGGCCAAGTCCGACAAGGCCATCCAGGCTGGCGACATCAAGCGCGTCACCGAATTGGTGGAAAGCAAGATCTTGCCGTACGTGGATTTCCAGCGCATGACGGCCCTGGCCGCCGGCCGCCACTGGCGCGACGCCACCCCGGACCAGCAAAAGCAGCTGGCCGCGGAATTCCGCACCCTGCTGATCTACACGTATTCGGGCGCCCTGTCGCAGATCAAGAACGAAACCGTGGAATTCAAGCCGCTGCGCGCCGATCCTGGCGATACGGAAGTGGAAGTGCGCTCGCAGGTGAACGTGGCGCGCGGCGAACCCGTGCCCCTGAACTACCGCGTGGCGAAGACCCCGTCCGGCTGGAAGATCTATGACATCAACGTGCTGGGCGCGTGGCTGGTGGAAACCTACAAAAGCAGCTTTACCAGCGAAATCAGCAAGGGCGGCGTCGATGGCCTGATCAAGACCTTGCAGGCAAAAAACAAGGCTCTGGCCAGCCGTCCCGTCGCCAAAGCCAAATAATCGGCTATCATATAGCTCCTGACCCAGCTCCAGACCAGCGCAGCCCGACGCCATGCCCGACTCTCTCGACACCTTGCAGTCCCTGACTTCCCTGACCGTGCACAATGCCACTTCGGCATTGGAGCAGGGTCTGGACGCCATCCGCTCGGGTCAGACGAAGTTCGACCTGCGCAACGTCAAGGCCGTCGATTCGGCGGCCGTCTCCGTCATGCTGACGTGGCAGCGCGCCGCGCAGGATGCCGGCGCCGTGCTGGAGCTGAAAAACCTGCCGAACAACCTGAAAAACCTCACCAAGCTGTATGGCGTGTGCTCGCTCGTGTCGAGCACCCTGAGCGCCGACGACTGCGCCAGCGCCGGCGGCCACGCCGAACGCAGCCCGTCCGACCTGCATCATCATTGATCCTGTCCCACTCCCCGCATCAGCAGTAGCTTTCAAGCCGGCAGGCCAGCAGCGCCGCCGGATTGATCTCCAAGTGTTCCACGAAGTTTCCAACTATAATTGACTGTTGCGCCGTCCTCGCCTGAAGGCGGCGCCCTGCACCGGCCTGCCGGCCTGGATGTCCCCGGCAACTGGCGCATCACACCAGACGCATTACACTTGAAACAAGCACATGACCGCAATTCAAATCACGAATGTAGAAAAGAGCTATAAATCGCTCAAGGCGCTGGGCGGCGTGTCGCTGGCCATCGAGGAAGGCGAGTTCTTTGGCCTGCTCGGCCCGAATGGCGCCGGCAAGACGACCCTCATTTCCATCATCGCCGGCCTGATACGCCCCGACGCGGGCAGCGTCAAGATCCACGGCCACGACGTGGTCACGGACTTCCGCAATGCGCGCCGCAACCTGGGCGTGGTGCCGCAGGAACTGGTGTTCGATCCGTTTTTCACCGTGCGCGAAACCCTGCGTCTGCAGTCCGGTTACTTTGGCCTGCCGAACAACGACAAGTGGATCGACGAGGTCATGGAAAACCTCGACCTGACCGGCAAGGCCGACACGAATATGCGCGCCCTGTCCGGCGGCATGAAGCGCCGCGTGCTGGTGGCCCAGGCGCTGGTGCACAAGCCGCCCGTCATCGTGCTCGACGAGCCGACCGCCGGCGTCGACGTGGAGCTGCGCCAGACCCTGTGGAAGTTCATCTCGCGCCTGAACCGCGAAGGCGGCCACACGGTCGTGCTGACCACCCACTACCTGGAAGAGGCGCAAGCGATGTGCCAGCGCGTGGCCATGCTGAAGACCGGCAAGGTGGTGGCGCTCGACACCATGTCGGCCCTGATCCGCCGCATCGCCGGTTCGCAGCTGCAGCTGCACCTCAAGAATGGCAGCCTGCCGGCCGACCTGCAGCACCTGGTGCTGCACCCGGAAGAACGGCAGGCGCCGAACAAGTTCAGCCTGCGCGTCAACGAATACAGCGAAGTCGAGAAAATCCTCGCCCGCCTGCGCGAGGCGGGCGCCGAGATCGACGAAATGCAATTGCAACAAGCCGACCTGGAAGATATCTTCTTGCAGATCATGGATAAAGGTACCGTATGATTTCGACAGGATTTCGCACCCTCGTCTACAAAGAGACGCTGCGCTTCTGGAAAGTGGCGACGCAAACCGTGGCCGCGCCCGTGCTCACGTCGATGCTGTACCTGCTGGTGTTCGGCCATGTGCTCGACGGCCGCGTGGAACCGAGCCCCGGCGTCAGCTACACGGCCTTTTTGATTCCCGGCCTGGTGATGATGAGCGTGCTGCAAAATGCCTTCGCCAATTCCTCGTCCTCGCTGATCCAGTCGAAGATCACGGGCAACCTGGTGTTCGTACTGCTCACGCCTCTGTCGCACTGGGAAATCTTCTCGGCGTATGTACTCGCTTCCGTCGCGCGCGGCCTGGCCGTGGGCTTTGGCGTGTTTGCCATCACGTGCTGGTTCGCCGACCTGTCGTTTGTCGCGCCGCTGTGGATCGTCGTCTTCGCGTTTCTCGGCGCCGCCATGCTGGGCACCATGGGCCTGATCGCCGGCATCTGGGCCGAGAAATTCGACCAGCTGGCCGCCTTCCAGAACTTCCTGATCATGCCGGCTACGTTCCTGTCGGGCGTGTTCTATTCGATCCACTCGCTGCCCGCCTTCTGGCAGACGGTATCGCACCTGAACCCGTTCTTTTACATGATCGACGGCTTCCGCTACGGCTTCTTCGGCGTGTCCGACGTCAGCCCGTGGCTCAGTCTTTCCATCGTCGCCGGCTTCCTCGTGATCCTGGCGCTGGTGTCGATCCGCCTGCTGAAAAGCGGCTATCGTTTGCGCCATTGATTACGGCACATCACATCACTACATTATTCAATATCAAGGACTTATCGTGACCACCACTCCAGAACTGATCCACGGCTATCTGTCGGCCGGCCTCGAATGCACGCACCTCGAAGTGGAGGGCGATGGCCAGCACTTCCAGGCCGTGATCGTCTCGCCCGCGTTTGCCGGCAAGCGTCTGATCGCCCGCCACCAGATCGTCTACGCGGCGCTGGGCGACCGCATGCGCGAAGAAATCCACGCGCTGTCGATGAAAACCCTGACACCCGAAGAATTCCAAGGATAAGCACATGGACAAGCTCCTCATCAACGGCGGCAACCGCCTGAACGGCGACATCGCCATCTCCGGCGCGAAAAACGCCGCCCTGCCCATCCTGTGCGCGGGTCTCTTGACCGCGGGCGACCTGGACCTGACCAACGTGCCGCACCTGCACGACGTGGCCACCATGCTGAAGCTGCTGGGCCAGACGGGCCTGAAAGTACAGCAGGACGGCGACCGCGTGGTTCTCAACGGCGGCGCCATCGACACCCTGGAAGCGCCGTATGAACTGGTGAAAACCATGCGCGCTTCTATCCTCGTGCTGGGCCCCATGCTGGCGCGCTTCGGCGAAGCCAAGGTCTCGCTGCCGGGCGGCTGCGCCATCGGTTCGCGCCCCGTCGACCAGCACATCAAGGGCCTCGAAGCGCTGGGCGCCGAGATCCGCATCGAAGCCGGCTACATCTACGCCAAGTGCGCCAAGCTGAAAGGCGCGCGCATCGTCACCGACATGATCACCGTCACCGGCACCGAAAACCTGCTGATGGCCGCGACCCTGGCCGAAGGCGAGACCATTCTGGAAAACGCCGCCTGCGAACCGGAAGTGACCGACCTGGCGCACCTGCTGGTGGCCATGGGCGCGAAGATCGACGGCATCGGCACCAGCCGCCTGGTGATCCAGGGCGTCGATTCCTTGCACGGCGCCTCGCACGTGGTGATCGCCGACCGTATCGAAACGGGCACCTTCCTGTGCGCCGTGGCGGCCACCGGCGGCGACATCACCTTGCGCAACGTGCGCACCGACATCCTCGACGCGGCGCTCGACAAGCTGCGCGCCATGGGCCTGACGATGACCTTCGGCGCCGACTGGATCCGCGCCGAGATGTCGGCCCGTCCGAACCCGGTCAGTTTCCGCACCACGGAATACCCGGGCTTCCCGACCGACATGCAGGCGCAGTTCATGGCCGTCAACACCATCGCCAACGGCGCCAGCCGCGTCACCGAAACGATCTTCGAGAACCGCTTCATGCACGTGCAGGAAATGAACCGCCTGGGCGCCGACATCACCATCGAGGGCAACACGGCCATCATCGCCGGCGTCAAGCAGTTGCGCGGCGCGCCCGTGATGGCGACCGACCTGCGCGCTTCGGCGTCGCTGGTGATCGCGGCCCTGGCGGCCGACGGCGAAACCCTGATCGACCGCATCTATCACCTCGACCGCGGCTACGACCGCATGGAAGTGAAATTGTCGGCCGTGGGCGCGAACATCGTACGCATCAAGTAACGCCTGTCAAAACCTACTGCGCGTCGTGCTTTGCGGCCTGCGATGCTCACTGTACCTTCGTACAGTTGCGCTTCTCGACCACAAATCACTTTCGCTCGCTACGGTTTTGTCAGGTGTTGTAAATCATAAATGAGTAAGGAACGAGCATGAACGGATCGAACAACGGTGACAGCTCCCAGCTGATCCTGGCGCTGTCGAAAGGCCGCATTTTCGAGGACACCATGCCGCTGCTGGAAGCGGCCGGCATCAAGGTGCTGGAAAACCCGGAAACCTCGCGCAAGCTGATTTTGGCCACCAACGATCCGAACGTGCGCGTCATCATCGTGCGCGCCAGCGACGTGCCGACCTACGTGCAGTACGGCGCGGCCGATTTCGGCGTAGCGGGCAAGGATGTCTTGCTCGAACACGGCGGCGAAGGCCTGTACCAGCCGATCGACCTGAATATCGCCGCCTGCCGCATGTCGGTGGCGGTGCAGGCCGGCTTCGATTACGAAAAGGCCGTGCACCAGGGCGCGCGCTTGCGCGTGGCCACCAAGTTCGTGCACACGGCGCGCGAGCATTTCGCCGCCAAGGGCGTGCACGTCGACCTGATCAAGCTGTATGGCTCGATGGAGCTGGCGCCTTTGGTCGGCCTGTCGGACGCCATCGTCGACCTGGTCAGCACGGGCAGCACCCTGCGCGCGAACAACCTCGTCGAGGTCGAACACATCATGGAAATTTCGTCGCGCCTGGTGGTCAACCAGGCGGCATTAAAGCTCAAGCGCGAGCGCTTGCAGCCGATTATCGAGGCGTTTGAACGCGCCTCGCAAGCCTAGACACTCAGTAGCAGAAAGCCGATTATGCCGATACAGATACGCAAGCTCGATTCAAGCCAGGATGGTTTCCAACAATCGCTCGATACGCTGCTGGCGTTCGAGGCGGGCACCGATGCGGCGATTGAAACGTCGGTCGCGAAAATCCTGGCCGATGTGAAAACGCGCGGCGACGCCGCCGTACTGGAATACACCAACCGTTTCGACCGCATCCCGCATGGCGGCGCGGCGGAAATGGCGGCCTTCGATATTTCGCAAGCCGAATTACTGGCGGCCCTGAACGGCTTGCCGTCGGCGCAGCGCGAGGCGCTGCAGATCGCCGCGCAGCGCATCCGCGCCTTCCACGAACGCCAGCGCGAGGAATTGCGCGGGTTTAGCTACACCGAGCCCGATGGCACGGTGCTGGGGCAGAAGATCACGCCGCTGGACCGGGTCGGCATCTACGTCCCGGGCGGCAAGGCGGCGTATCCGTCGTCCGTGCTGATGAACGCCATCCCCGCGCATGTGGCGGGCGTGGGCGAAATCATCATGGTGGTGCCGACGCCCGACGGCGTGAAAAACCAGATGGTGCTGGCCGCCGCCGCGATCGCCGGCGTGACGCGCGTGATCACCATCGGCGGCGCGCAAGCCGTCGGCGCGCTGGCCTACGGCACGCAGACGATCGCCGCCGTCGATAAAATCGTCGGTCCCGGCAACGCCTATGTGGCCGCCGCCAAGCGCCGCGTGTTCGGCATCGTCGGCATCGACATGATCGCCGGACCATCGGAGATCCTGGTGCTGTGCGACGGCACGACGGACCCCGACTGGGTCGCGATGGACCTGTTTTCGCAGGCCGAGCACGACGAGCTGGCGCAAGCCATCCTGCTGTGCCCCGACGCCGCTTACATCGCCAAAGTGGAGGAGAGCATCGCCAGGCTGCTGCCGACGATGCCGCGCCAGGCCACCATCAGCACGTCGCTGGCCGACCGGGGCGCGCTGATCAAGGTGCGCGACATGGCCGAGGCGTGCGACATCGCCAACAGCATCGCCGCGGAGCACCTGGAAATATCGGCGGAGAATCCGCAGCAGTGGGCCGAGCAGATCCGCCACGCAGGCGCGATGTTCCTGGGCCGCTTCTCGTCCGAATCGCTGGGCGACTATTGCTGCGGTCCCAATCACGTGCTGCCGACGTCGCGCACGGCGCGCTTTTCGTCGCCGCTGGGCGTGTACGACTTCCAGAAGCGCTCGTCCATCATCCACGTCAGCGAAGCGGGCGCGCAAACCCTGGGCCGTGTCGCCGCCACCCTGGCGTACGGCGAAGGCTTGCAGGCGCACGCGCGCAGCGCCGAACTGCGTCTGAAGCCGCAGCCATGACGAATAGGGCGGAGCAGCCGGACTGGGTCAACCGGGTCTATTGCGAAGATGCGCTGGCGGGGCTGGCGCGCATTCCCGATGGCTCGGTGGACCTGATCCTGACGGATCCGCCGTACAACCTGGGCAAGGATTACGGCAATGCCTCGGACCAGCAGTCGGTGGCCGACTACCTGCGCTGGACGGAACAGTGGATCGATGCGGCGCTGCCCAAGCTGAAAGCCAACGGCAGCCTGTATATTTTCCTCACCTGGCGCTATTCGCCGGAGATTTTCGTCATGCTGAAACAGCGCATGGCGATGATGAATGAAATCATCTGGGACCGCCGCGTGCCGTCCATGGGCGGCAGCGTGCGCAGCTTTTCATCGGTGCACGACACCATCGGCTTCTTCGTCAAGCGCAAGGATTACTACTTCGACCTTGACGCGGTGCGCATCGCCTACGACGCGGCCACCAAGAAAGCCCGTTCGCGCTCGATCTTCATCGGCGCCAAATGGCTGGAAGTGGGTTACAACCCGAAAGACTTGTGGAGCGTGTCGCGCCTGCACAAGGAGCACCCGGAACGGGCCGACCACCCGACGCAAAAGCCGCTCGAAATCATCGAGCGCATGGTCAAGGCCTCGTGCCCGCCCGGCGGCGTGGTGCTCGACCTGTTCATGGGCAGCGGCACCACGGCGCTGGCGGCGAAGCGCTGCGGGCGCGCTTTCGTCGGCTTTGAACTGAACCCCGATTACTGCGCCATCATCGAACAGCGATTGACGGCGCTCGCGCAGGAGCTGGCCGAACCGGCCGCGACCAAGCCCGCCAGGGCGGCAGCGAAGAAACCGGCCGCCGTCAAGAAGCCGGCGGCGGCGAAAAAGCCGCCCGCCGCGAAAAAAGCACCGGCCCGCAAGGCGCGCAGCGCCGCCGTGCCGGAAGACGTCGTCATTTAGTCTCCATTTAATTCCATCAGGAGTGTTTGCAGCATGTCTTTCCTCGATCAGTTAATCAGCAACACCGTGCGCTCCGACGTGCGGGCCGTCAAGAGCTATCAGGTGGCCGACGCCAGCGGCTACGTCAAACTCGATGCGATGGAAAATCCGTATCCGCTGCCGCCGCATCTGCGCGAGGAACTGGGCGCGCGCCTGGCCGGCGTGGCGCTGAACCGCTACCCGCCGTCCTACGCCAGCCTGCAACAAGCCATATGCGCCAAGCTGGGCGTGCCCGCCGGCTACGACGTCATGCTGGGCAACGGTTCCGATGAACTCATTTCCATCCTGGCCATGGCTTGCGCCCGCCAGGAGCCGGGCAAGCGCGCCGTGCTGCTGGCGCCCGTGCCGGCCTTCGTCATGTATGCGCGCTCGGCGCAGTTCGCCGGCATGGATTTCGTCGGCGTGCCCTTGCAGGCCGACTTCAGCCTGGACATGCCGGCCATGCTGGCGGCCATCGAAGCGCACCGCCCGGCACTGGTCTTCCTCGCGTATCCGAACAACCCGACGGGCAACCTGTTTGCCGGCGCCGACATCGAACGCATCCTGGCCGCCCTGGGCGACTCCGGCATCGCCGTCGTCGACGAAGCGTACGAGCCATTCGCGCAGCACAGTTTCATGGGCCGCCTGCCCGAGTTCGAGAACCTGGTGGTGATGCGCACCGTGTCGAAACTGGGCCTGGCCGGCATCCGCCTCGGCTACATGTCGGCCGCGCCGGCCCTGCTGGCGCAATTCGAGAAAGTGCGTCCGCCCTACAATGTGAATGTGCTGACGCAGGCGGCGGCCGAATTCGCGCTCGAGCACCTCGACGTGCTCAATGCGCAGGCGGCCTTGCTCAACAGCGCGCGCGACGACCTGGCGCGGCGCTTGGCGGAGCTGCCCGGCGTGACCGTGTTTCCGTCGAAGGCAAATTTTCTTCTGATTCGTGTGGCCGATTCCGACGATGTTTGCGCAAAACTGCTTGCCCGCAGGGTTTTAATTAAAAATATGAGTAAAATGCATGCTGCGCTGGCCAATTGCCTGCGCATCAGCGTCAGCACCCCGGAAGAAAATTCCCTTTTTTACGATGCCTTCCAGGCATCCCTCGTTTAGCCTATCGCCAGAGCCTCCCATGAACCGCACCGCAGAAATCACGCGCAACACCAATGAGACGCAAGTTCGCGTCGCCCTCAATCTGGATGGCACGGGCCAGCAAAAGCTGAACACCGGCGTGCCCTTCCTCGACCATATGCTGGACCAGATCGCCCGCCACGGCTTGATCGACCTGGATATCGAAGCGACGGGCGACGTGCATATCGACAACCACCATACGGTGGAAGACGTGGGCATCACCCTGGGCATGGCCGTGGCCAAGGCCATCGGCGACAAGAAGGGCATCCGCCGCTATGGCCATGCGTATGTGCCGCTGGACGAGGCGCTGTCGCGCGTGGTGCTCGATTTCTCGGGCCGCCCGGGCATCGAATACCATATCCCGTTTACGCGCGCCATGATCGCCGGCTTCGATGTCGACCTGACGCTGGAATTTTTCCGCGGCTTCGTCAATCACGCGGGCGTGACATTGCATATCGACAACTTGCGCGGCACGAATGCCCACCATCAGTGCGAAACCGTGTTCAAGGCCTTCGGCCGCGCGCTGCGCATGGCTGCCGAGCTCGACGAGCGTGCGGCCGGCATCATTCCATCGACCAAGGGCAGCCTGTAAGCGCCGCTCTCGCTATACTGTAGATTCCGGGATCAAACATGAATAAAATTGTGGTGGTGGATTACGGCATGGGCAATTTGCGCTCGGTGGCGCAAGCGCTGCGCGCCGTGGCGCCGGAAGCCGACGTGCGCATTTCCGGCCTCGCTGCCGACATCGACAGCGCCGACCGCATCGTCTTGCCGGGCCAGGGCGCCATGCCCGATTGCATGCGCAGCCTGCGCGAATCGGGCGTGCTCGAAGCGCTGTTGCGCGCCGCCGACAGCAAGCCCGTGCTGGGCGTGTGCATCGGCGAGCAAATGCTGTTCGACGGCAGCGAAGAGGGCGACGCGGCCGGTCTGGGCTTGCTGCCAGGCAAAGTCGTGCGCTTCCAGCTCGACGGCCAGGTGCAGGAAGACGGTTCGCGCTTCAAGGTGCCGCAAATGGGCTGGAACCAAGTGCGCCAAACGGCGTCCCATGCCATGTGGGATGGCATCGCCGACCATGCGTATTTTTACTTTGTGCACAGCTATTTTGCTCAACCTCAAGAGGCGGCGCACACGGTGGGCGAGACTGTCTATGGCGCACCGTTCGCTTGCGCCGTCGCCCGTGATAATATTTTCGCGACACAGTTTCACCCTGAAAAAAGTGCTGCCGCTGGCTTGCAGCTGTACAAGAACTTCGTTCACTGGCAACCCTGACGTACCTTTTGATGTACCTTCGTGGCCTTTCCGGCTTCGCTCTTCACTTACTCTGACACCACACTGACCATGCTGCTTATTCCCGCCATCGACCTGAAAGACGGTCACTGCGTACGCCTGAAACAAGGCGATATGGAACTTGCCACCGTATTTTCCGAAGACCCGGCCGAGATGGCCCGCCATTGGCTGATGCAAGGCGCGCGCCGGCTGCACCTGGTCGACCTGAACGGCGCCTTTGCCGGCAAGCCGAAGAACGAAGGCGCCGTCAAGGCCATCCTGAAGGCCGTGCAGGATTTCGCCGTGGAAAATGACATCGAGGAAATCCCCGTGCAGCTGGGCGGCGGCATCCGCGACCTCGACACCATCGAGCGCTACCTCGACGCCGGCATCAGCTACATCATCATCGGCACGGCGGCCGTGAAAAGCCCCGGCTTCCTGCACGACGCCTGCGGCGCCTTCCCGGGTCACATCATCGTCGGCCTCGATGCCAAGGATGGCAAGGTGGCAACGGATGGCTGGAGCAAGATGTCGGGCCATGAGGTGATTGACCTGGCGAAAAAATTCGAAGCCTACGGCGTCGAATCGATCATCTACACGGACATCGGCCGCGACGGCATGATGGGCGGCATCAATATCGAGGCCACCGTCAAGCTGGCGCAAGCCGTCAAGATCCCCGTCATTGCCTCTGGCGGCCTGCACAATATCGGCGACGTGGAAGCGCTGTGCGCCGTCCAGGCCGAAGGCATCGAAGGCGTGATCTGCGGCCGTTCCATCTATGAAGGCACGATCGACCTGGCGCAGGCGCAGGAACGCGCCGACGAACTGACCGACGCCGCCGTTTAAGCCTGCCCGGCCCGGGCGTGCGCGCGCATGCCTGGCCTGGCGACAATCTGGATACCATCATGCTTGCAAAACGTATCATCCCCTGCCTCGACGTGACCAATGGCCGCGTCGTCAAAGGCGTCAATTTCACGGAATTGCGCGACGCCGGCGACCCGGTGGAAATCGCCCGCCGCTATGACGAGCAGGGCGCCGATGAAATCACTTTCCTCGACATTACCGCCTCGAGCGACAACCGCGGTTTGATCTTCGACATCATCGAAGCGGTGGCCTCGCAAGTATTCATCCCGCTGACGGTGGGCGGCGGCGTGCGCGTCGTGGAAGACGTGCGCCGCCTGCTCAACGCGGGCGCCGACAAGGTCAGCATCAACACCTCGGCCGTGACCAATCCCCAGCTGGTGTACGAGGCATCGCAAAAGCACGGCTCGCAATGCATCGTCGTGGCCATCGACGCCAAGCAGGTGTCGCCCGGCAAGTGGGAAGTGTTTACCCACGGCGGGCGCACCGCCACGGGCCTGGACGCGTTTGAATGGGCGCGTAAAATGGAAAGCCTGGGGGCCGGTGAAATCTTGCTCACCAGTATGGACCGCGATGGCACCAAGGTGGGTTTCGACCTGGGCCTGACGCGCGGCGTGTCCGATGCCGTCAGCATTCCCGTGATCGCCTCGGGCGGCGTGGGCGGCTTGCAAGACCTGGTCGACGGCATCAAGGTGGGCCGCGCGGATGCCGTGCTGGCCGCCAGCATCTTCCATTACGGCCAGCACACGGTGCAGGAAGCCAAGCGGTTCATGGCGCAGCAGGGCATACCCATGCGCCTGGCGTAAAGATCAGCAGTCAATACAGGCAGGATAGAAGAACATGCAAAATGGAACCATCGTAGCAAGCAACGCCAAGTGGCTGAAGAAGGTCAAGTGGGACGAGCACGGCCTGGTGCCCGTGATCGCGCAGGAAGCGGGCAGCAATGACGTGCTGATGTTCGCCTGGATGAACCGCGACGCGCTGGCGCGCACGGTGGAGCTGGGCGAAGCCGTGTACTGGAGCCGGTCGCGCAAGAAACTGTGGCACAAGGGCGAAGAATCGGGCCACACGCAAAAGGTGCTGGAAATCCGCCTCGATTGCGACGAAGACGTGGTCTTGCTGAAAATCGAACAAGCCGGCGGCATCGCCTGCCATACGGGCCGTCACTCGTGCTTCTTCCAGAAATTCGAAGGCGACGAAAAAACGGGCGAATGGCAAGTCACCGACCCGGTCCTGAAAGACCCTGAGACGATTTACGCGGAAAGCAAGAGCAAATGAGTGAAACCTTGAAACGCCTGGCCGCCGTGATCGAATCGCGCAAGCTGGCCAATGGCGGCGACCCCGCCACCTCGTATGTCGCGCGCCTGTTTGCCAAGGGCGATGACGCCATCCTGAAAAAAATCGGCGAAGAGGCGACGGAAACGGTGATGGCCGCCAAGGATGCGCGGCGCGACAACGACCCGTCGAAGGTCCTGTACGAATGCGCCGACCTGTGGTTCCACTCGCTGGTGATGCTGGCGCAGTTCGACCTGACGCCGCAGCAGGTACTCGACGAGCTGGCGCGCCGCGAAGGCCTGTCCGGCCTGGAAGAAAAGGCGGCGCGCAAGGATGTATTGCGCGACGCCGGCGAAACAGACCAACACTGACTGACTGGAGCGTGCGTGGATAACTGTATTTTCTGCAAGATTGCTGCAAAACAAATTCCTTCGTCCATCGTGTATGAAGACGACGACTTGCTGGCCTTCAAGGACATCAACCCGGCCGCCCCCGTGCATCTGCTGCTGATCCCGAAGCAGCACGTGGCGACCCTGTCCGACTGCGACGACAGCCATACGGAGATGCTGGGCAAGCTGCTGCGCCTGGCGCCGAAACTTGCTGCCGAGTTTGGCTGCGCCGTCACGTATGACGCCGATGGCACGCCTGCCGGCGGCTTCAAGACCATGATCAACAGCGGCCCGAACGGCGGGCAAGAGGTGTATCACCTGCACATGCATGTGTACGGCGGACCCCGCCCCTGGCGCGGCCAGCACTGATTTCGCCGTACACCGGGTTCGCGTGTATACTACCGGCATTGGTTGACGCTATTCGGGCACCGTCCCGCAAGGAGAATGTGATGGGTTCATTGAGTATTTGGCACTGGGTGATCGTTCTGGTCATTGTGATGCTGGTCTTCGGCACCAAGAAACTGGGCAACATCGGCGGTGATATCGGCAAGGCCGTCAAAGGCTTCAAGGATGGCGTCAAGGGCGACGATGACGCGCCAGCAGCCAATACCCCTCCTGCCGCGCCATCGCAAGTGGCCGACAAAAGCACCATCGACGTCGAGACGAAAGAGAAAAGCAAGTTCTGATAGCGTGGCGGGGCGCTAGCCCCGTCCGGTAACAGCCCTTGTCCGCTTATGATCGATCTCGGTCTCTCAAAAATCGCCATCATCGGCGTGGTTGCGTTGATAGTCATCGGCCCTGAAAAGTTGCCGAGAGTGGCGCGCATGGCCGGTACCCTGTATGGCCGCGCGCAACGCTACCTGAACCAGGTGAAATCCGAAGTCTCGCGCGAAATTGAGATGGAAGAGCTGAAAAACCTGCAGAAGGAAGTGCAGGATGCGGCTCATTCCGTCAAGCAAAGCGTGGAGAAATCCATGCATGGCGTGGAAAACTCGATCTCCGGCAACCTGGCCGAGGTGGAAAACGCCTGGCGCGGCGATGCCAGTTCGTATGAAGGGCATCACGATGCCCATGAAGCCATGCTGCGCGCCACCAACGATGACCTGGCCCGCAAGGCGCGCGAATTCCGCCGCAAGAAGCTGGTGCGCAATTCCGCCATCCCTGGCTGGTACAAGCAGCGCCATGGCGGCAAGCTGCACGTGCAGTCGGCGGCCGCCCGCGTGGCGCGCTTCCGTCCGCGCGCCAGTTCCTCCTCCTTTTACTCATGAGTAGCAAATCCCCGGTGGAAGAAACTTTTATCTCGCATCTGGTCGAGCTGCGCAACCGCCTGGTGAAAGCCTCGATCGGCATCGCCGTCGTCTGCGCCATCCTGTTTTACTGGCCCGGGCCATCGCATATCTACGATTTTATTGCCGCGCCGATGATCGCCTCGCTGCCGGCCGGCTCGAAAATGATCGCCACCGGCGTCATCTCGCCGTTCCTGGTGCCGATGAAAGTGACGCTGGTGATCGCCTTCATCGTCGCCTTGCCCTGGGTGCTGTACCAGATGTGGGCGTTTATCGCCCCCGGCCTGTACACGCATGAAAAACGCCTGATCGCGCCGCTGGTCATCTCCTCGTCCCTGCTGTTCATGGCCGGCGTGGCCTTCTGCTATTTCTTTGTGTTTGGCCGCGTGTTCCACTTCATCAGCGACTTTTCGCCGTCGTCGATCGCCGTGACGCCCGATATCGAAAACTACCTCGATTTCGTCATGTCAATGTGCCTGGCCTTTGGCGCCACCTTCGAGGTACCGGTGGTGGTGGTGATCCTCGTGCGCATGGGGCTTGTTTCTATCGCGAAACTCAAGGAAGTGCGTCCCTACATCATCGTCGGCGCCTTCGTGATCGCCGCCATCGTCACGCCGCCGGACGTCGTCAGCCAGTTCTCGCTGGCCATCCCGATGTGTTTGCTATTCGAACTGGGCCTGCTGGTGGCGCCCATCTTCGTCAGGGCCACCCAGGCGCCGGAAGAAGCGTCCTAGACGGCCCGCAACGCGTGCCGATACGAGCCGCTGGCCTCCCTCGGGAGCCGCGGCTTTTTTATCGCCAAGAAAGTTAGTGGGTGCTTACTGCAGCATCAGTTTGCTGAGGATGCCCAGGTTGAGCAGGATCAGGGTGCTCATCATCCAGTATACGTGTTTCATGTCGGCGCCATGGCGCAAGTCCATGCGTTCCAGACGGGCATCGAGTTTTTGCTCCAATGCCTCTAATTTGGTATCGAATTTTTGTTCCAATGCCTCTAACTTGGCATCGAATTTCTGCTCCAATGCGTCTAACCTGGTATTGAATTTGTGCTCCAGCGCATCGATCCGCGTATCGAGTCTGAGTTCCAACGCATCGATCCGGGTATCGAGTCTGAGTTCCAGCCCACCGATCTTCAACTCCAGGGCGCCCGCTTGGGTGTCGACCTTTTGCGCCACCAGCTTGATTTCCCCCAGCACATTGCGCTCCAGCGCCGCCAGTTCGCCATGCACGACCACAGCGGAGCCCAGTACTTCACCCAGTGCCGTCGCATGCGCTTCCGCCTGCTGGGTGGGCACGCCGGCCGAGGCGAGGCGTTTGGCGTAATCGAGGGTGTCGAACTGGATGGGCATATGCATGGACGCTCCTGTATCCAGCCTAGCAGGAAAATCGGCAATTGCCAGTGAGGAGTGCGGTGGCGCCTGCCTTCCCATGAGCTTAATGGACAGGCGCGCCAGTGGTTTGCGGTGGCGCAAACGCATGCAAAAAGGGCGCCGCGGCGCCCTTTGCAAGCTGACGGCGAGCGCCAGTTAATTCATCAATTCCTTGATGACTTTCACGGGCGCGCTGCCGTAGCTGAGGAATTGCTCATGGAAATCCTTCAGCACGAATTTGTTGCCCAGCGCTTGCTTGCGCTGTTCGCGCAAGTCCATGATTTCGCTGTAGCCGCTGAAATAGCTGGTCAGTTGCACCGAGCTCAGCTGCACGCGGCGCCATTTTTCCGTCGCTTCCCGCTTGGTCTGGAAGGCTTGGCGCGTCAGCAGGTCCAGCGCCTGCGCTTCCGTCATGCCCAGCACGTGCACGCTGTAGTCGAGGATGGTGTTGGTGACGCTGCGCAAGTTCCACTTCGAATACATTAGCCACATTTCCGGCGCGTTGTTGCCATAGCCCGATTCGAGCATCATGCGCTCGCCATACACGGCCCAGCCTTCGATCATGGCGCCGTTGCCGAAGATGGACTTGACCAGCGACGGCGACTTGTTGGCGTACACGAGCTGCGTGTAGTGGCCGGGAATGGCTTCGTGGATATTCAGGATCTGCAAGATCCAGTGGTTGTACTCGCGCAAGCTGCTTTCCGCCTGTTCCGGCGTTTCGCCATCGAGCGGCGTCACGTTGTAATAGGTGCGGTCCTGCGGGCGGTACGGACCGGGCGCCTCGATGCTGGCGCCGGCCACGCCGCGCTGGTAGGCGGGCGTTTCACGCACGACCAGGGGCTTTTTCGGGTCCATCGTCAGCAGGTTGTGACTGGTCACCCATTCCTGCAGCTCGGGAATCTGGCGGCGGATTTCCGGCACGAAATCGGCAGGGGCCACGTGGTTGCTGGACAGCTTGTCGATCACCATGCCGATCTTCGCCGTGCGGTCCGCCGGCTTGGCCGTGGCACCCATGGTTTTCACCCACAGTTCGTCGGACAGGCTATCCATGTGCTCGAGCAGCTTTTCGCGCGCCGCCAGGGCTTTCTGGTACATCTGTTCGGCGCTCACGCTGGCCTGGATATCGTAGGCGAATTTTTGCTCATATAGCTCCTTGCCGATGCGGAAGGAGCGCGCATTGCCGTGCTGCGCCAGCGCGGCATCCTGTTCCGTCAGCCAGGCCGCATAGCCTTGCACGGCCGTGCGGGCCGCGGCGATGCGCGCGTTGTACAGCTGCTTTTCCGCCGGCGTCAGGATGGAACCCTGTGCCGTCTTGTTCAGGTCGTCAAGCACGCTGAGCACGCCGGCGCTCTGGGCGATGGCCAGTTGCGTGTGTTCGCGCGTGGGGTTGACGATGCTGGCGCGCGCGGCCGCATAGTATTGCGGCACGGTGGCGATGCGCTTGAGCAAGGTGCGCAGGCGCTGCGGCTGGGCCGCGTATTCCGTGTTCAGGATGAAGTCGATGGAACCGGCCACGTTGTACTGGGCGGGATTCCATTCGAATTCGCGGAAGGTGGTCAGATACCAGCGGTCCGATTGCAGTTTATTCGTCAGCAAGGCCAGGTCGGTGCGTTGCTTGTCCGACATTTTGCCGGCATTCAGCTTGCCGAACTTGCCCAGCCATTCTTCGATGAAGGCCAGTTGCTTCTGGCGGCTGGCCGCGTCGGGAATGCTCAGGTTGGCGGCGCCATCGTACTTGCCGACCGAAATCGCGCTTTCCGGGTCCAGGCGCCACAGGGCCGTGAGGAACTGGCCGCTGAGGTTATTCATGGAGCGGTCGCTGCTGTTCTCGCTGGCGACGGCGGCCACCGTGGCTGCCGTGGCGGCGCTGACGACGGCCGCCTTCCTGGCGACGGTTTTTTTCTTGCTGCTGCTGCTCGTTGCCTTGCCTTGCTTCTGCGGCTTCTTGGCGGCGCTGGCCGGTGTCAGGGTAAAGGCCATCATCAATGCGGCGAGCGCAACTTTATTTTTTATCAGCATAGTTTATCTCTTGAATATTTTGTTGTTTGCCCTCATCAGAAAATAATAAACTGATAATATAGGTAACAAACAACTATTGAAAGGTTGGCCTTGCATGCCTGGGCGGCCCAAAGATTAGCATCAATTGCCGCCGCTGCGCAGTTTTTTGCGCCGGGCGCGCGCGGCGCTAGACGACGATGGCGCTGCCGTGCAGCAGTTCCTGGTGGCGCGCATTGATGGCCGCCACGGCATCCTTGCCGCGCGCCATGCCGGTGGCGTGGATGTCGATGTCCTGCGTGTAGCGCTGGCTGACTCTGACCGTGTAGGACTGGAACAGCCAGCTCCAGAAGTTCGTTTCATAGACGGCTTCATCCATGTCGCGCCATTTGACGCCCGTCAGTTTCTTTTTCCACGGCAAGATACCGGACGCCAGCCACACGCCCGCCTCATCAATGTACAGCTGATAGCTGCGTATCGTCAGCAGGCGGTAGCCGACGATCAGGGCCGAGCCGATCAGCACGACGAAAGCGGCGCGCGCGTTGTACTTGAAGGCCAGCGGCAGGGCGGCAAAAAACAGCAGCACGGCGATGAGGAAGGTGCTGACGTAGGCGGTCCAGGATTTGCCGCACAAAAAGGTGGCGCGCTGGCCGGCGCTGGTGGCGATATAGTCGGTCATGGCGTGGGAGAGAAACTGGGAAAAAGGATCATCGCATGGAACGCGGCGGCGCCGCTTATTTCTTCAATCTCATCGCTTCAAGCCCTCCTGCAGCATGCCCAGCATGTCATTGGCCGACATGCGCGCGGCCGCGTCGCTGCCTTCCAATAAACTGTCGGCCAGGTCGCGCTTGTGCTGATGCAATTCGACGATGCCTTCCTCGATCGTATGTTGCGCCACCAGCCGGTAAATGGTGACGGGGCGCAATTGCCCCATGCGGTGGGCGCGGTCCGAGGCCTGGTCTTCCACGGCCGGATTCCACCACGGGTCCATGTGGATCACGTAGTCGGCCGCCGTCAGGTTGATGCCCATGCCGCCCGCCTTCAGGCTGATCAGGAAGACATCGCCGTCGCCCGCCTGGAAGGCATCCACGCGGCGCTTGCGCTCCTGCATGGGGGTGCTGCCGTCGAGATACTGGTAGCCCACGCCATGCTGCTCCAGGTGCTGGCGGATCAGGGTCAAGTGGTCGACGAACTGGCTGAAGACGAGCACCTTGTGGCGGTTTTCCAGCAAGCCCGACAACAGCTCCGCGAAGGCCGCCAGCTTGCTGCTGGCCAGGCCCAGCTCGGGCGCCACCAGCTGCGGATTGCAGCAGGCGCGGCGCAGCTTCATGATTTCCGCCAGGATCTGGATGGCCTTTTTTGACGCCGGCCCTTCCACCATGGCCAGCTTTTCCAGCGCCTCGCGGCGCAAGGATTCGTACAGCGCCGTTTCCTGCGGCGACAATGCCACTTCCAGCACGATTTCCGTGCGCGACGGCAATTCCGACAGCACTTGCGTCTTCGTGCGGCGCAGGATGAATGGCGCGATCAGGCGGCGCAAGCGCAGGCGCGCACCGGCTGCCGCCCGCTTGTCTTGATCTTTCTCAATGGGGCCGGCGAAGCGCAAATTAAACTGGTCGAGGGTGCCCAGCAAACCGGGGTTGATGAAGCGGAACAAATTCCATAATTCGCCCAAGTGATTTTCCAGCGGCGTGCCGCTGGCCACCATGCGGAAGTCGCCCTGCAGCGCCATCACGGCTTGCGAGCGCTTGGTGGCGCCATTCTTGATCGCCTGCGCTTCGTCGAGCACGATCGTATGCCAGCGCACGCCGGCAAACAGCGCCGCTTCCTGCTGCAGCAAGCCGTAGCTGGCCACCACCACGTCGAACGGCTGCAAGGTGTCCAGCATGTCGGCGCGGTCGCCGCCGCCGAACAGTTTGACGTTCAAGGTGGGCGCGAAGCGCGTCGCTTCGCTGATCCAGTTCATGCACACGGACGTGGGGGCCACCACCAGGGTGGGGCCGTTCGGCGCGCGCGCCAGGATCAGCGCCAGCGCCTGCAAGGTCTTGCCGAGTCCCATGTCGTCGGCCAGGCAGGCGCCCACGCCCCAGTGCGCCAGGCGCGCCAGCCACTGGTAGCCAGCCAGCTGGTAGTCGCGCAAGTCGGCCTGCAGGGTGCTGGGCAGCTGCGGCTGATAGTCATCGAGGGCGCGCAGGCGCAGCAAGTGTTCGCGCCACAGTTTGTCGGCCTGTACGCCGCCCACATCGTTGGCCAGCTCTTCCAGCGCGAAGGCGGCCAGCGGGTGGATGTGTACGCCATCGGCATGCGCCTCGCCATATGCGGCCAGCTCCGACAGGCGCCGGTGCAACTCGTCGCTGAGCGCGAGGAACTGGTTGTCGCCCAGGGCCACGAAGCGGCTCTTATTGTTCTGCATCAAATCGAGCAGGGCGCGCAAATCCATCACCTTGTCTTCATCGATCTGCACTTCGCCGCTGGCGGCAAACCAGTCTTTCTCGCTCTTGATGTTCAGGCGCATCTGTCCGCTGTCGATGCGTTTCGACACGCGCATGGTTTCGCCTTCGGGCCAGGCCAGCACCATGCCGTCCGGCTCCAGCGCCTGCAGCTCCACCAGCAGTTGCAAGCCCAGCGCAGGCTGGCCCAGCAGCCACTCGCCATGCTCTTCTTCCGCCTCTTCCAGCACCAGGCAGCGACCAATGAGCTGGCGCTGCGCTTCGCGTTCCGCGTTCAAGTCGCGCCGCGCTTGCACGGCCCGGCCCGCCACATCGGCAAACACGCTCTCGGCGCCGCTGCCCGGCGCGTAATAGGCGCCATTGTCAAGCAGGGGGCGCACCAGAATCTGCATCTTGAGACCCTGCTGGTAGGGCAGCAGGTGCACGTGCAGGCGGTGGTCGGCCGTGATCGCTTCCGCGTCGCCGCTGCCGCCGCCGATATCCGATTGCACGGTGACCATGGACGAGATGGCGCCGATCGCCTGCAGCACCTGTTTTTCCGCATGCAGGGGCACGGACAGGCCCAGGCCCACGATGGCGCCGATGCGCCTGTGCTCGTCGAGGATGTGCACCACGCGCAAGCGCGTCGGCGTCTCGCGCTGCACCACGACATTGCTGCCGTTGTCGGGCAGGGGCGGCTGCATGCCCAGCCACAGCTGCCCCTCGTGCGACTTGATGAGGAGCTCGGGCGCACCGGCGATCAATTCCACGCGCGTGTCGGGATGATCGAGCCAGAAGACGAGCGGATGGCCCACCAGCAAGACGGCGGCCTTGTCCAGCTCGACTTCATAGCGCGGCGCCGACGAATAATATTGTTTAAAGGGCGCGATGCTGCCCGCCGCGCGCGCGTCCTGCGGCGTGAGGAAATCGATGTCGCCCGCTTCTTCGGCCAGGCGCTTCAAGCCCATGGCGCGACCCTTGCTCCAGCCGCCCCGTGCGTCGCGTTTCTGCTCGCGCACTTCCACCGCCGTCAAGCCGAAACGCGGGTCGAACGCCACCAGCCACACCAGGCGCGAGACGCCGCCCTGCGCCTCGGCGGGCGCGTTCTGTTGCAGGTTGATCAGGGCGCTCAGCTGGCGCTGCCACGCTTCCTGGCGCTCGAACCACGGCGCCATGTCCGTCATGCCGTGCCGCGCCCGCTTCGAGGTGGCGTAGCGCTCCTGCTGCGGTTCGCCCATCAAGCCCAGCAAGCCGGCCGCCTGCGCGGCGATCAGCTCGTAGCCGGCGGCATCGGCTTGTTGCACCAGCAGGCGTAGTTGATCCTTGCGTTCGCTCAATTGTGGCAGGGCCAGCCAGTAGTACAGCAAGGCCTGGAACAACTGCGCCTGCAGTGCCGTTTCCCAGCTGCGCGTGGGGATGCTTTCCGCCAGCTGCACGCCGGCGCGCACCAGGCGCAAGGTGTTGAGCTGATGGTAGACGATGCTGTCGTGGTTCGGCTGCGCGTGCAGGGCGATGTCGAGGTAGGTTTCCGCGCTTTTCAGCAGCTTGGCGTCGTTGCCGCGAAGCAGGGCCAGCACGTACAGGTGGCCGCCGATGCCCGTAAAGCACAGCTTGCGCTTGCCCGCTTCCTTGCGCAGCCCTTTCAGGGCCGTCTCGAAGCCCGCCACGGCGTGCGCATGTTCACCGCGCAACAGGGCGATACTGCTGTCGATAAACAGCACCTGCGGCCCCTGCTGGCCTGCCAGGTAGCGCGCGGCCGTGTCGAGTTCGCCGCACAGCAGGGCGTCTTCGGCCAGGGCCAGCGGCAGGGCGGCGCCGATATGGTCGCCGGCCGCCGCCTGGCGCGCGTGGTGGGCGCGCGCGTAGGCGCGGATGGCGTGCGCCGTGGCCGGCTCGCGCGGGGCGTTGCCCAGCAGCACGGCGAGGATGTCATCCTGCAGTTGCGGCATGACGAAAGACAACATCTCCGGCTCGAATGGGCGGCCGAAAATCTCGATCAGCGGATGCAGCTGCTGCGCTTCATAGCAGGCCATGCAGGCGGCCAGGATGGCGGCCACGTGGCGCACCTCGTCATTGCGCAAGAGGGCGATGCGCAGGCGCGCCACGCCTTGCCGGTAGCTGCGCAATTCCACATAGCCATCCCAGTTGCGGCGCACGGGATTGATCAGTTCGATGGCCTGGCACAGGTCGCGAAACACCAGGTGCTCGATGGCGGCGCGCATGGCGGGCCAGCGCAGCCGCGCTTCGCAGGCAAAGCCGCGTCCCACGATTTCCGACGCCAGCGCCAGGCGCGTCAGCCGCTGCAGCATGTTGGTGACCACCAGCAAGCTGAACGGCGTGCCGTCCGGCTCGACGACATTGGCGCGCTGCAAGTGTTCATACACGGCATGCTTGCCCACCGGTTCGCCCGTGATCGCCAGCAGGGCCAGGATCATCCGTTCGTGCTGCTCCAGTGCGGCGAACTCGTCCAGCAGCGCTTGCTCTGCATTCGATTCGCTCATGCGGGCAAGTTGGCGATCTGCACGGGCGCATCGCCGGCCGCCACGGGCAGGCCGAACACGCGCTGGTAGAAATACAGTTCCGCCTCCAGGGTGCGCGCGATGTTTTCCGCCTTGCGGAAGCCGTGGCCCTCGCCTTCGAGCGGGACGTAGGCGACGGGCACGCCGCGCGCCTGCAGGGCGTCGACCATCAGCTGCGACTGCTGCGGTGGCACCACCTTGTCGTCGAGGCCCTGGAAGAAGATCATCGGGCGCGACAATTTATCCGTGTGGTGGATGGGCGAGCGCTCGCGGTACAGCGCCTCGGCTTGCGGCTGCGAAGCGATCAGGTAATCGGTGTAGCGCGATTCGAACTTGTGCGAATCGTCGTCCAGGCCCTTCAGGTCGGACACGCCATAGTAGCTGGCGCCCGCCTTGAAGACGTCGTGGAAGGTCAAGGCGCACAGGGTCGTCAGGCCGCCCGCGCTGCCGCCGCGGATGATCAGGCGCTCGGGGTCGGCCAGGCCGTTGGCGGCCAGGTAGCGCGCGCCGGCGATGCAGTCTTCCACGTCGACGATGCCCCATTGGCCGCGCAGCGCGTCGCGGTATTCGCGGCCGAAACCGCTGCTGCCGCCATAGTTGACGTCGAGCACGCCGATGCCGCGGCTGGTCCAGTATTGCGTCGCCAGTTTCAAGGTATTGCTGGCCATGCTGGTGGGGCCGCCATGGCTGATGACGATGACGGGCGGTAACGTTCCCGCCGGCGCCTGCACGTCGCCATTCGTGGGCGCGTAAAAGAAGGCGTGGGCCGTGCGGCCGTTGTTGCTGGTAAAACTCAAGCTGCGCGGCACGGACAGATAATCGAGCGCGGGCAAGTGCGCGATCGACTGCGCCAGTACTTCGAGCTCATGGTTAGCCAAGTCGATGCGCGCCAGTTCCAGCGCGATGGTGGGGCTGCCGCCCAGCAGCGCGACGAAGCCGGGCCCCACGCGCAGTTCGCGGATTTCCTGGTACGGGTGGGGAATTGGCTCGAGCTTGGCCGCCGCCACGCTCAGCTGCGCCAGGTAGCTGATGCCGGCCTGGATGTACGTGCAGACGATCTCGTCGTCGGAAAGAAAGCCGTACATGCTGCCGCCGAAGGTCCAGTGCGGCGTGGCAAATTCCGCTTCCATCGGGCACAGCGCCTCGATGTCGGCGCCATGCAGGCGGTACAGATTCCACCAGCCGCTGCTGTCGGAAACGAAGTGCAGCAAGCCGTTCGGCGACCATTCCGGCTGGCAAATCGACTCGCGCGCGCCGCCGGCGATCAGGCGCGGCGAACCCAGGCTGCCGTCGGGATGCACGTCGGCCAGCCACAGTTCCGTGCCTTGCCACGGCAGGCGCGGGTGGTCCCAGCTGATCCAGGCCAGCTGGCTGCCGTCCGGCGACAGGCGTGGCGCCGCATAAAAATCGTGGCCGCGCGCCAGCACCGTTTCGCGCCCGTCGAAGCCGACGGCGGTCAGGCTGTTTTCCGGCTGCGCATGGCCTGCGTCCGGATGCTGTTCGCGCACGGCGATCAGGCGCGAACGGGCCGCATCGACGACGAAATCCGCATGGCGCGTGTTGCCGCCCGTGGTGAACGCTGCGGGCGCGCCGTCGCCGCTCACGCGGTACAGGCAATTGTCGGCGAAATGCGAAAAGTAGACGGTATCGCCGGCGACGGCATACGCGCCGCCGCCGTACTCATGCACGCGGGTACGTACATTGAAGGGCGCTGGCGTCAGTTCATCGATGCGCGCGCCGCGCTGGCGCAGCAGGGTGTTGCGGCCCGCCTCGCTGGCGCGCCCGGCCAGCCAGTACACGTCGTTCCCATCCGCACCGCCCAGGGCCAGCTGCGTCAGCGGCGAGGCGCCGGCGGCGACGATGGCCGCGCTGATCGGCGATGGCCAGGTGCCATAAGGGGTGCTGGATGCGGTCGAGGTCATGCGGGCTCCGTATAGTGAGGGGATCAAGGGCCGCCAGGCAGGGTCAGGGCGCGCGGCGGCGTGCATCATCATAATGGAAGGGCAGGCACAACGAAAGTCATCGCTGTGCGTGGCAAATGCTGCAAAGCGGCACCGGAATCAATGAAATGGCGACGATTGGATGCGATAATACCGCTTCTCCAAGCTCGATTGCCTGCCATGCCACAATTTGCTCCGCTCCAGAACGACACTTTCCTGCGCGCCCTGCTGCGCCAGCCGACCGAGCACACCCCCGTCTGGCTGATGCGCCAGGCGGGCCGCTACCTGCCCGAATACCGCGCCACGCGCGAGCGGGCCGGTTCCTTCCTGGGTCTGGCAAAGAATCCCGATTACGCCACCGAAGTGACCTTGCAACCCCTGGAGCGTTTCCCGCTCGACGCGGCCATCCTGTTTTCCGACATCCTGACGGTGCCCGACGCCATGGGCCTGGGCCTGTATTTCGCCGATGGCGAAGGGCCGAAGTTCGAGCGCCCGCTGCGCACGGAGCAGGACGTGAAGGCGCTGCAAGTGCCGGACCTGGCATCGCTCGACTACGTCTTCAAGGCCGTCACGCAAATCCGCACGGAATTGAACGGCCGCGTGCCGCTGATCGGTTTTTCCGGCAGCCCGTGGACCCTGGCGTGCTACATGGTGGAAGGCGGCGGCTCGAAAGAGTTCCACACCATCAAGAAGATGCTGTACAACCGCCCGGACCTGATGCACCACATCCTGGCCATCAACGCCACCTCCGTGGCGCAGTACCTGAATGCGCAAATTGATGCGGGCGCGCAAGCCGTGATGATTTTCGATTCCTGGGGCGGTGCGCTGGCCGATGGCGCCTACCAGGAATTCTCGCTGGCCTACATGCAGCAAGTGGTGGCGCAGCTGAAACGCGACAAGGATGGCGTCAAGATTCCCGCCATCGTGTTTACCAAGGGCGGTGGGCAGTGGATCGAGCAGATCGCCGACATCGGCGCCGATGCCGTGGGCCTGGACTGGACCGTCAACCTGACGCGCGCGCGCCAGCTGGTGGGCCATAAAGTGGGCTTGCAGGGCAATCTCGACCCGGCCATCCTGTTCGCCAGCCCGGAGCAGATCCGCGCCGAAGTGGCGAAAGTGCTTAACGCCTTCGGTGCGCCGTCGGCCGGCACGGGCCACGTGTTCAACCTGGGCCATGGCATTTCCCAGTTCACGCCGCCGGAATCCGTGGCAGCCATGGTGGAAGCCGTGCACAGCATGAGCCGCGCCATGCGCAGCGGCCAGTAATGCCCCATTTCCCCTGGCGCAGGGGGAGCAAAGGCAGGCTTTCCAGCGGAAGCCTGCCTTTTTCTTTGCTACGCCCTAGCAAGAAAATACCGACTTATGCACAATTTTTTTTGCTGCGGAAATAAGAGGCAGTCGAAAAGCCATGCCCGGGGGCTCTCTGCAAGTATTTGATTCTTAAGGAATAAAAAATACCTTGTTGGGCGGACTTTGTTGCAATTGATAAGGTTATTCTTCCGTTTCCCAGCCTTATTCCTTCATTGTCCACAAAGTTATCAACAGATTCTGTGGATAAAATTGAAAAGTATTTTGTTAACCGATACTTAGCATCGATGTTCAGGTTTCACCTGAAGTGCATGTTGCACTGCATGATAATTGAACAATGTTTCGCCGCTCAGCAGCTAAAAACCAACGCTTGCCCGGCAATTGTCAACTTTGCCTCGTGCGGCAGGTGTTTTTCCCGATTCAGCGCCTAAAAAGGGCGCATATCTCTATACAAAAAAATCATAAATGGTTCAGTTATGCACAGCGGCGCAAATGTCATGCGGATTTGCAGCTCCCCGGGCATCAATTTTCAAGTCATTGATTTTGAATGGTTAATTTTTCTTGCGTGCCGCTCTTGACGGCGATCGAAATTTTCTGTCCACATTTTTCTGAAAGTTAATTTTGCTTTGTCCACAAAGTTATCCACAGAATTTTCTTCAGGCACGAGGGCGCGCTGTCCTGTCTGCCGTTAGGCGTTTGAGGGGCGAAACAAGTATCATGGCCGGCTGGCTTGATGCCTGACATCCTGCCGCGCCATGGACCCTGCGGCGCGCTTTTTTTATTGAGATAGGCTCCTACCCCATGTCGCAGCGCATTTTGACGTCGTGCATCCTGAACATCGCGCTCGACACGCCCTTGAACGCCCTGTTCGACTACCGCTGGAACGCGGCGGCGGATGCGGACGCTGCCGTGCTGCCGCCGCAAGTGGGGCAGCTGGCGCTGGTGCCGTTCGGCCGGCGTGAAGTGATGGGGCTGATCGTCGGCGTGTCCGACAGCACCGACGTGCCCGCCGCGAAACTGAAGGACGTGCTGGCCGTGCGCAGCCAGCTGGCGCCCCTGTCGCAGCAGTGGCTGGCGCTGGCCGCCTTCGCCGCCGATTACTATCAGCGCCCGCTCGGTGAAGTGGCGCTGCCGGGCTTGCCGAAGAACTTGCGCGTGCTCACCACCGTGGCGCTCGACCGCGCCATCAAGAAGCTGGCCAAGCTGGCCGACGCGCACGACGGCACGCCGCTGAACATGCCGGCGCTCAATGCTGCCCAGCAAGAGGCGGCCGACGCCATCGGCGGCGCGCAAGGCTTCAAGCCGACCCTGCTGTACGGCGTGACGGGTAGCGGCAAGACGGAAGTGTATCTGCAGGCCTGCGCCCAGGTGCTGGCGCGCGAGGACGATGCGCAAATCCTGATTCTGGTGCCGGAAATCAATTTGACGCCCCAACTGGAAGGCAATATCCGCGCGCGCTTTCCCGGCGTCATGCTGGCCACCCTGCACAGCAGCCTGTCCGAAGGCGAGCGCATGCTGCACTGGCTGGCCGCGCACCAGGGCCAGGCGCGCATCGTGCTCGGCACGCGGCTGGCCATCCTGGCGTCCTTGCCCAAGCTCAAGCTGATCGTCATCGACGAGGAACACGACCCGTCGTACAAGCAGCAGGAAGGCTTGCGCTATTCCGCGCGCGACCTGGCCGTGTGGCGCGCCTGGCAATTGCAGATTCCCATCGTGCTTGGTTCGGCCACGCCGTCGCTGGAAAGCTGGCACCATGCACAGACGGGGCGCTACCGCAAGCTGGAATTGCGCGAACGGGCCGTCAAGAATGCGGTGTTGCCGCGCGTCAAGATTTTGGACATGGAGCGCGACAAGCCGAGAGACGGCCTGACTTCGCACTTGGTAGCCGCCTTGAAACTGCGCATGGAGCGCGGTGAGCAGTCGCTGCTGTTCCTGAACCGGCGCGGCTATTCGCCCGTGATCTGCTGCGAATCGTGCGGCTGGATCAGCAATTGCACGCGTTGCACCTCGTTCATGGTGCTGCACAAGCCCGAACACCGGCTGCGCTGCCACCATTGCAGCCTGGAATTGCGCATTCCGCGCCATTGCCCCACCTGCGGCAACGTCGATTTGCAGCCGCTGGGACGCGGCACGCAGCGCGTGGAAGAGGGCTTGCAGCAACTGTTTCCCGAGGCGCGGATTCTGCGCATCGACGCCGATTCCACGCGCAAGAAGGGCAGCGCGCAGGAAGCGTTCGACACCGTGCACCGGGGCGAAGTGGACATTTTGATCGGCACGCAGATGGTGGCCAAGGGGCACGATTTCAAAAAGCTGACCCTGGTCGGCATCTTGAATCCGGACACGGCCCTGTTTTCCCAGGATTACCGGGCCAGCGAACGCTTGTTCGCGCAATTGATGCAGGTGGCGGGCCGGGCCGGGCGCGCCGCGCAGACGGAAGGCGGCAGCGTGTCCGAGGTGCTGATCCAGACGCGCTATGCGCGCCATCCGCTGTACGACGCCGTCGTCAACCACGATTACGACCACTTCGCCACCACCTTGCTGGAAGAGCGGGCGCAGGCGGCGCTGCCGCCGTACCTGTTCCAGGCACTGCTGCGCGCCGAGGCGCCCGAGCTGGCCACGGCCATCGCATTCCTGCAGGCGGCGAAAGATTGCATGGAACACCCGCAGGTGACCATCAATGACCCGATTCCCATGAGCATGACGCGCGTGTACAACGTGGACCGCGCCCAGTTGCTGCTGGAATCGCCCTCGCGGCCCGCCTTGCAGGCATTTTTAAAAGAATGGCTGGCGCAATTGCGCGCCATGAAGACGCGCGTGAAATGGTCGCTGGAAGTGGACCCGCTGGATATTTAAATCAAGTCACTTCAAGTCACTCAATCAGTTCAGGTAGTCGCGCGCCGACTTGACGATCTGCTCGGACAGCAGCTTGGTAAACGGCGTGTCCAGGGTCCATGCATGCCAGCTCAGCGGTACGTCCAGGGTGCGGCCCGGCAGCAGATCGACGAGGCGCTCCGTCGCCAGCGCCTGCGCGGCCAGGCGCTGCGGCATCAGGCCATACGCCAGGCCGTCGAGCACGCAGGCGCGGCGCGCCGCTTCGACCGGCAAGCAGTGGTGCGGAAACGCTTCGCGCAGATTCAATTGTTCAGCGAGAAAACGCGCCAGCAAGCCGTGCTGGCCCACGACGGCGGGCGCCAGCTGTACCGCCTCGCTGCTGAAACCGTCGCCGAACCAGTGGCCCGCAAACACGGGCGTGGCCACGCAGACATAGCGCAAGGTGCCCAGCGGCGTGACGCTGGTGGCGGCGGCCGCGTCGAGCGCTGTGCCGGCCTCGGCCGACACGCAGCCAAACACGGAGCCGTCGCGCACCATCTGCAGGGCGCTGTCGCTGTCGGCCAGGCGCACGTCGAGCTGGCAGCGCGGCGGCGCCAGCAGGGCGGGCAAGGCGTCGGGGAACCAGGTGGCCAGGCTGTCGGCATCGATGGCGATGGCGATTTCCGGCATGCTGACGCTGTTGCCCAGGTCGATGTCGAGCGATGCCTCCATCAGCTTGACGTTGCGGTGATGCACGATCAGGCGCTGGCCCAGGCCCGTCGGCACGGCTGGCTGGCCACGGATGATCAGCAAGCGCCCGCTGGCGTCTTCCAGCGCCTTGATGCGCTGCGAGACGGCCGACTGGGTGATGCCCAGCGCCAGGGCGGCCTTGTCGAAACTGCCATGGCTGGCGACGGCGTCCAGCACGGCCAGCGCGCGATAATCGAGTGATCCCATTAGCTCAGCTTATAAATTTTGAAAATGATTAGTTATACTAATGCATATATTGCTGCAAAGTAAAACCTTATTTTCAGCAAACGGGTAGTATCGAACGCTGTGAGCAACCTCAGTGGATGGATGGCAGCATGAAGACGATACGAGTGGATGTGGCCGTGATCGGCGGCGGCACGGCCGGCATGACGGCGCACAGGGCGGCGCGCATGCAGGGCAAGCGCGTGCTGATGATCGAAAGCGGGCCGTACGGCACGACCTGCGCGAGGGTCGGCTGCATGCCCAGCAAACTCCTGATCGCGGCGGCCGAGGCGGCCCATGCCGTGGCCGCCGCGCCGGCGTTTGGCGTGCATCCTGGCGCCGTGCGCATCGATGGCCGGCAAGTGATGGCCAGGGTGCGCAGCGAGCGCGACCGCTTTGTCGGCTTCGTGCTCGATGGCGTCAACGCCATTGCCGACGAGGAAAAACTGCGCGGCCATGCGCGTTTTATTTCCCCCGGCAAATTGCAGGTCGATGCACACACCGTGGTGGAAGCGGCCAGCGTGGTGATCGCCACCGGTTCCACGCCCATCGTGCCACCCGAGTGGCAGGCGGGCGGCGACAGGGTCATCACGAGCGACGCCGTGTTCGCATGGACGGACTTGCCGCAATCGGTCGCCGTGGTCGGCAGCGGCGTGATCGGCCTGGAACTGGGCCAGGCGCTGGCGCGGCTGGGCGTGCGCGTGACCTTGTTTGCGCGCGGCAATAAAGTCGCGCAGCTGACGGACCCGCTGGTGCTGCGCGAGGCGGACGCCGTGCTGGCGCGCGAACTCGATATCCGCTTCATGACCGGCGTCGCGCACGTGGCAAAAACGTCGGACGGCAGCGGCATTCTGCTGACCAGCCGCGATGACGCGGGCGTGGAAAAAACCGAGCAGTTCGAGTATCTGCTGGCCGCCATCGGCCGCCGTCCGAACGTGGACCGGATCGGCCTGGAAACGGCGCAAATCGAACTCGACCGCCATGGCATTCCCCTGCATGACCGGCACACCATGCAGTGCGGCAAGAGCGCCATCTTCATCGCCGGGGATGCCGACAACGCCTTGCCGCTGCTGCCCGAGGCGGCCGACGAGGGCCGCATCGCGGGCGAGAACGCGGCGCGCTTTCCTGACGTCAAACCGGGCTTGCGCCGCACGCCGTTGACGATCGCCTTCACGGAGCCGCAGATCGCCACCCTGGGCGCGACGTACCAGCAATTGTGCGTGAGCCACGCGGGCCGCTTCGCCGTGGGCGCCGTGTCGTTCGGCAACCAGGGCCGCAGCCGCGTCATGCTGCAAAACCAGGGCTTGCTGCGCGTGTATGCGGAATTCGGCAGCAAGCGCTTTCTCGGCGCCGAGCTGATCGGTCCGAGAGCGGAACACCTGGGCCACTTGCTGGCCTGGGCTTGCCAGGCGCAGATGACGGTGCCGGCCATGCTCGACATGCCGTTCTACCACCCCGTCATCGAGGAAGGCGTGCGCACGGCCCTGCGCGAGCTGGCGCTGCACCTGGAAAAAGACCCGGAACACGCGCCCGGCTGCGCCGATTGCTCGCCTGGCGTCTGATGCAATTTTATTATTTATATAATTTTGTAGACAAGCTCACATGATTGCGCGATCATCGCTGCCACATTGAAATATTGATTGATAGCAAAAAATATTTCAAATGGTTCATGCCCGCGACACTCTGATGGTAAAAAGGGGAGCGGCTAGCGATGACGGAGACGATGTGAAAATTCGGCGCATTTACGCGGGAGAACTCGCGCTGGGCGTGGCCCTGCCCTGGGACGTGCACGGCGAAACGGGCGGCTTGCTGGCCAGGCTGGGCCATGTCATCAGCAGCGAGAACCAGATCGCCTTGCTGCTGGCGCGCGGCGTCATCGCCGATGCCAGTGCCGACGTGCCGCGCACGGCCACGGAAGCGCCGTCGGCACTGCGCATGCTGAACCTCGTCACGGCTGGCCTGGCCCTCGTCCTGCCGCTCATTGCCGCCGGGCAGGCGGGCAGCCATTTGTCGCTGGGGCCGCTGGCGCAGCGGGTGGAAGAGGCCGTTGTGCTGGACGCCGACGTGGCGCTGGCTTGCATCCTGCACAACCAGGGCGCGGGCGACTTTGCCGTGCGCCACAGCGTCGACACGGCCGTCATCACGGCCCTGCTGGCGCGCGCGCTGAAACTCGATGATGAGGTCGTGCGCAGCGTGGTGCTGGCCGCGCTGAGCATGAACGTGGGCATGCTGGAACGCCATGCGGATTTCCAGCACAAGGCGGGGCCGCTGGACGCAGATGAGCGCGCCTATTTGCGCGCCCATCCGCAAGCCGGTGTCGACTTGCTGCGCGCGACGGGCGTCACGGACGCCGTCTGGCTGCAGGCCGTGCTGCAGCACCATGAAAATATCGATGGCAGCGGCTATCCGCTGGGCACGCAAGGCGAGGCGATCGGCATCGGCGCGCGCCTGATCATGCTGGCCGACCGCTATTGCGCGCGCGTGTCGAAGCGCAGCTACCGCCAGCCCTTGCTGCCGAACGTGGCCCTGCGCGAGATGCTGATGGCCGACAAGGCCACCCTGGATGCGCCGCTGGCGTCGCTGCTGGTGCGCGAGCTGGGCATCTACCCGGTCGGCACCTTCGTCAAATTACTCAATGGGGAAATCGGCGTCGTCACGCGCAAGGGCTTGAATGCCACCACGCCCCATGTGCAGTCGCTGATCGGCCCGCGTGGCGCCCGGCTGGACGTGCCGCTGCGCCGTGACACGCGCGTGGACTTGCACGCCATCCGCGAAGTGCTCAGCGCGGAGCAGGCGGGACTGCAGTTCCGGCCCGACCAGTTGTGGGGCCGCAGCGCAAGAGTTTAGTTCAGCAGACCCGCATCGAGCCGTCCCTCGAGCGCCAGTTCGCGCATGATGCGCACGGTGTCGATGTCGGACTCCTTGTAGGCGGAGCGGCGGAAGTCGTCGTACAGGGCGTTGGCCGCATCGGTGGCCGCGTCGTGGCCGTCGTCGTACTGGAAGCGCACCCACAGGCTGGCCTCGTCGGGCATCTCGATGGTCATCACCAGCGAGGAGGCGCTGATATCCTGCTGTGCCGGCACTTCGTAGCGCACCTGCAGTTGCGGCACCAGCACCACCCTGTCGTTGATGACCAGTTCGCCATAGCGCAGGCTGCGCGCGAAACCGGCGTCGCTGCGCTCGCTGATCTGGCACTCGTCCAGGTGCGGCACGAACAGCCTGGGCGACTCGGCGCGCAAGACGAGGCCGCGCCAGACCTGTTCCAGGCTCAAGGTGTCGATCAGCGGGTTCAGCGGATCGTTAATTTCAATCAAGTGTTCAAATTTCATGGGACTGCCATTCGGTAAGTGGGCGCGCACGGGCGATATAGGCGGAATGGTACTCCAGGCGTGGCATCGCCGCACACATTGCATCGGCCAAGATGGCGGCATATGGCGATATATCAATGCCATTGCCTGTTTTTCAGGTATGGCTCGCCATGCAAATAGCCCACGCGACGCTGTTACAATGGGCTGCTGTTCCCTGCGGAAATACCCTGATGTCCAAAGCACCACAGTTCGGTCTGAATGCGCCCCAAAGCGAAGCGGTTACCTACCTCGACGGCCCCTGCCTCGTGCTGGCGGGCGCCGGTTCGGGCAAGACGCGCGTGATCACGCAAAAGATCGCCCATCTGATCGAAGACCGGGGCTATGACCCGCGCACCATCGCCGCCTTGACCTTCACCAACAAGGCGGCGCTGGAAATGCAGGAGCGCATCGCCAAGCTATTGAAACAGCCGCGCCAGGCCAAGCAGTTGACGGTGTCGACCTTCCACTCGCTGGGCGTGAAAATCCTGCGCCAGGAAGCCAATGGCGTGGGGCTGAAGGACCGCTTTTCCATCATGGACAGCGACGATTGTTTTTCGCTGGTGCAAGATCTTGCCATTACCACCGATAAACAGGTGATCCGCGGCATCCAGAATGCCATGTCGCTGTGGAAAAATGGCCTGATCGACCCGGACATGGCCCTGGCGCAAGCGAAGGACGAGGACGAGGCCAACGCGGCGCGCATCTACCGCAGCTATGTGGCGACGCTCTCCGCCTACCAGGCCGTCGATTTCGACGACTTGATCCGCCTGCCCGTGGAGCTGTTCCGCAACAACGGCCCCGTGCGCGACAAGTGGCAGCGCCGTTTGCGCTACCTGCTGGTCGACGAATACCAGGACACGAACACTTGCCAGTACGAACTGGTGAAATTGATGGTGACGGGCATCGGCAAGAAACCGATGTTTACGGCCGTGGGCGACGACGACCAGGCGATCTATGCGTGGCGCGGCGCCACCGTGGAAAACCTGAAAACCCTGGAAACGGATTTCCCCGACTTGCGCGTGATCAAGCTGGAACAGAATTACCGCTCCACCATGCGTGTGCTCAATGCGGCCAATGCCGTCATCGGCAACAACCCAAAGCTGTTTGAAAAGTCGCTGTGGTCCGAGCACGGCCTGGGCGAGCCGATCAAGGTGCTGGGCATGCAGACGGACGAGCAGGAGGCGGAGCAGGTCGCCATCATGATCTCGGCCGACCATTTCGAGAGAAAAAACAAATTTTCCGATTACGCGATCCTGTACCGGGGCAACCACCAGGCGCGCATCATCGAGCAGTGCCTGCGCAAGGAGCGCATTCCGTACACGATCTCGGGCGGCCAGAGTTTCTTCGACAAGGCCGAGATCAAGGACATCATCAGCTACTTGCGCCTGCTGGCGAACGAGGACGACGATCCGGCCTTCATCCGCGCCGTGACGACGCCGCGCCGGGGCGTGGGCCAGTCGACTTTGGAAGTGCTGGGCGCGTTTTCAGGGCAGTGGCAGTGCTCGCTGTTCCAGGCCGTGTTCAAGGGCGGCATCGAGGCCAAGCTGACGGATCGGCAACTGGGGCCGCTGCGCGACTTCTGCAACTTCATCAACGACCTCGAATCGCGCGCCAGCCGTCCCGGCGCGGCCGGCAGCGGCGACAACGCGGCCGAGGTGCTGGACGACATGATGAAGGAAATCCACTACGAATCGTATCTGTACGATGCTTTCGAGGAAAGGCAGGCGCAAAGCAAGTGGCAGAACGTGCTGGAATTCGTCAACTGGTTGAAGGAACGGGGCCGGGGCGGCAAGGACCGCGATGGCGAAGAAAAGAACGTGCTGGAACTGACGCAGATGGTGGCCCTGATGACCATGCTCGAGGGCAAGGACGAGGAGCAGGACGCCGTGCGCATGTCGACCTTGCACGCCTCGAAAGGGCTGGAGTTTCCGCACGTGTTTCTGGTGGGCGTGGAAGAGGGGATTCTGCCGCACAAGGGTGACGCCGACGCGCCGGCCGAAACCATCGCCGCGCGCATCCAGGAAGAGCGCCGCCTGATGTACGTGGGCATCACGCGCGCCCAGCGCACCTTGCACGTCACGTGGTGCAAGAAGCGCAAGCGGGCGGGCGAGCAAGTCCATTGCGACCCGTCGCGCTTCATCAAGGAAATGCAACTCGACGTGGGCGACGCCGTGCCGACGGAGGCGGAAGTGATTTCGCCGAAAGAGCGCTTGGCGCGCATGAAGGCCTTGCTGGCCGCGCCGAAGGCGTGAGCGGCGCTCAGGCGTCCACGGCGCCGTCGGGCGAGGCCTTCGGCACGATGGCCAGTTGCATGCCCAGCGCATCGAGCATCTTCAAAATGGTGTCGAAGCGCGGTTTGCTGCCTTCACGCAAGGCTTTATAGGCGCCTTCGCGCGTGATGTCGGCCCGGGCCGCCACCTTGCCCATGCCGTAGGCGCGCACCACGTCGTTCATGGCCGACTGGAACAGTTCGGCATTGCCGGTGGCGACGATCTCGCTCATGTAGGCGGCCACGGCGGCCTTGCTGGTCAGGTGTTGCGTCGGGTCAAATTTGCTCAGGCCCAGTGCGTCGAGGTCGTCGAGGTTGAAGCCGTCATCGTTGATATCCTGGTTCATTTCTTTCGTGCTCCTGTGGAGGGACTTGCCGCCGCTTTTTTGAGGGCCGCTTGCCGGGCTTTTAGCTCCCGGAGGATCGCTTGCGCCTGCCTGATGTCGCGTTGCTGGCTGGATTTATTGCCACCCAGCAGCAGCAAGATCAGGGTGCCCCGGTTCGTCTCGTGAAAATACACGCGCCAGCCCGGTCCCGTCTGTAAAAAACGCAGCTCGCACACGCCTTCGCCCACTGGCCGCCAGTCGCCCTTTTTACCGTGCTGCAAATGCTTGATGCGCGCATCAATGGCCGCGGCCGCCACGTCGTGCAGGGAGTCTTCCCAGCGCCGATATTCGGCCGTCTTGCGCGTGTCGATCAGCGGTGGCTCGGTTGGTGTTGGTGTTGGTTCAACCATTGTAATCGTTTGTTCTCATTCGTCAAGCGGTTTGATCCAGCTATAAGGAGAGAATAGGCAGGAATCGGCGCCGCAGCGGGAAGAATGCCGTTTGTTTGTCCTGGCGCACGCCGCTGCGGCGGTAGAATGCCGCTTTCAGTCAGGAATCACCGAGAGCACCATGGACAATGCAGAACAGATGGAAACACGTTTCGTCGATATCGAAATCAAGCTGGCGCAGCAGGAAGACCTGGTCGAATCGCTGAACCAGATGGTGTACCAGCAGGGCAAGCGCATCGACCAATTGGAAGCGATGCTGCACAAGCTGGGCGAGCACGTGCGCGACGGGGCGCAGCAGGCGAATGGCGGGCTGGTCAACGAGCGTCCGCCGCATTACTGAGCCGGCATCGTGGCGAGGAGCGCATGAAAACCGTTCGTCACCGGCCGGTGCGCTACCATCGGTTTTGCTGGTGACGCAAGTGTGTCAGGCTGTTATTATTTCAGGCTGGCCCGCGACACAATCGCGGCTCTCTTGCGTTTCTTGAAAGAAGACATGACCCGTCCAACTCTGCTCGTCATCGCCGCCAGCCTGATGCTGGCGCCAGCCGCCGCCGCTTTTGCTGCCGCCACCGCGCCTGCCACTGCCGCTACCGCGGCGGCAGCGCTGCCTGCCTCGAACCCGTTTGCGCAGGCCAGCAGCCTGCCCTTCCACTATCCACCGTTCGACAAGGTGCAGGACGCCGACTACGCGCCCGCCTTTACGGCAGGCATGGCCGCCAACCTGGCGGAAATCAACGCGATTGCGAACAACAAGAAGCCGGCGACCTTCGACAACACCATCGTCGCCATGGAACGCTCGGGCCAGTTGCTGAGCCGCGTGCGCACCGTGTTTTCCGTGATGTCCGGCTCGAACACGAATGAGACGATCCAGGGCCTGGAACGCGAGCTGGCGCCGAAAATGGCGGCCCACAGCGACGCGATCATGCTCAACGACAAATTGTTCAAGCGTATCGATACCCTGTACGCCAAGCGCGACAAGCTGGGACTCGATGCCGAATCGAAGCGCTTGCTGGAACGCTATCACACGGACTTCGTGCGCGCCGGCGCCAAGCTGTCGGCGGCCGACAAGGAAAAGCTGCGCGCCTACAATGGCCAGCTGGCCGCCCTGTCGACCAAGTTCGCGCAGAACGTGCTGAAGGAGTTGAACGCGTCGGCCGTTGTCGTCGATACGCGCGAAGAACTGGACGGCCTGTCGCCGGCCGCCATCGACGTGGCCGCCGGTCTGGCCAAGAAGCGCGGCCTGGATGGCAAATACGTGATCGCCCTCGTCAACACGACGGGCCAGGCGCCGCTGTCGCTGCTGACCAACCGCGCCGTGCGCGAACGCATCATGGCCGCTTCGCAAGCGCGCGGCAGCCGTGGCGGCGAGTTCGACAACACCCAGGAAGTGCTGGAACTGGCGAAACTGCGCGCCGAACGTGCCGCGCTGATGGGCTATCCGAACTACGCGGCGTATTCGCTGGAAGACCAGACGGCGCACGACACCACCGCCGTGAACGCCCTGCTGGGCGAGCTGGCGAAGCCGGCCGTCGTCAATGCGCGCCGTGAAGCGGACGATATCCAGAAGGTCATCGATGCGGGCAAGGGCGGCTTCAAGGTGGGCGCCGCCGACTGGGCCTTCTATAGCGACAAGGTACGCGCCGAACGCTACAACTTCGATGAAACGCAGTTGAAACCGTACTTTGAAATGCACAGCGTGCTGACCAAGGGCGTGTTCTTTGCCGCCGGTAAGTTGTACGGCTTGAGCTTCAAGCAGCGCACCGACTTGCCCGTCTACACGTCCGACATGCTGGTGTACGACGTCTTCAATGAAGACGGCACGCAGCTGGCCATTTTTACTTTGGACCCTTACGCGCGCAGCAACAAGCGCGGCGGCGCCTGGGCGAATGCCTACGTGGGCCAGTCGAGCTTGCTGAACCGCAAGCCGGTGATCGCGAATAACCTCAACATTCCGAAGCCGGAAGCGGGCCAGCCGACCCTGATGACGTTTGACGAAGTCAACACCATGTTCCACGAATTCGGCCATGCGCTGCACGGCATGTTCTCGAACGTGAAATACCCGCGCTTCGCCGGCACCAGCGTGCCGCGCGACTTCGTCGAATACCCGTCGCAAGTCAATGAAATGTGGGCGCTGTGGCCGGAAGTGCTGCAAAACTATGCCAAGCACTACCAGACGGGCGCGGCCATCCCGGCCGAGCTGCTGGCCAAGGTGACGGCGGCCGACAATTTCAACCAGGGCTACAAGACCACGGAATACCTGGCGTCGGCCCTGCTGGACCAGCGCTGGCACCAGCTGACCCCGGCGCAGATCCCCACCGACGTGCTGGCCTTCGAGAAAGCTGCCTTGACGGACGCGGGCGTCGATTTCGCCCCGGCGCCGCCACGCTACCGCACCACCTATTTCTCGCATGCGTTCGCGGGCGGCTATTCGGCCGGCTACTACGCCTACCTGTGGTCGGAAAAGCTCGACGCCGACACGGTCGAGTGGTTCAAGGAAAACGGCGGCCTGACGCGCAAGAACGGCGACTGGTTCCGCACTAAACTGCTGTCGCGCGGCGGCAGCGCCGATGCGCTCGACATCTACCGCAACTTCCGCGGCCGCGATGCGAAGATCGAGCCGCTGCTGGAACGCCGTGGCTTGAACGGCAAGTAATCCCCGTCACCGGCCTGGCCGGTGCTGAACATCGATGGCCGCCCCGCGACGGGCGGCCATTTTTATTTGGCGATTTTGCTCGTAAACCGTGGTAAACCGCGCAGTTGGCGGGATGCGCCACAGGATCGCCCATGTTGGATGACGCCTGTGTGACAGGCTGCTATGATCTGCCACTGGCCCGCGATGCGATCGCGGTTCTTCCCGCGTTTCCTGAAAGATGTCATGATCCGTCCACAACTGCTCGTCATCGCCGCCAGCGTCATGCTGGCCCACGCCGCTCCGTCCGCCATGGCTGCCGCCACTGCACCATCCGCGTCTGCCGCCGCCGTCAGCGCCCAGAACCCCCTGCTCAAAGCCAGTCCGCTGCCGTTCCAGATGCCGCAGTTCGGCCTGATCAAGGATGCTCACTACGCGCCGGCGTTTGCCGAAGGCATGAAGCGCCAGTTGGCCGAAGTCAACGCCATCGCCAACAACCGCCAGGCGCCCACGTTCGAGAACACCATCGTGGCCCTCGAGCGCACGGGGCAGCTGCTGCACCGCGTGCAGAGTATCTTCAGCAACATGACCTCGACCAATACCAATGCCGTGCTGGAAGCGGTGGAAGTGGACGTGTCGCCGAAGCTGGCCGCGCATGGCGACGCCATCACGCTCAATCCGAAACTGTTTACCCGCATCGACACCCTGTACGCCAAGCGCGACAAGCTGGGCCTCGACGCGGAATCCTTGCGCCTCTTGGCCCGCTATCACACGGATTTCGTGCGCGCCGGCGCCAAGCTGTCCGATGCGGATAAAGAAAAGCTGAAAGCCTACAACGCCGAGCAGGCGGGCCTGGAAACGGCCTTCGCGCAAAACGTGCTGAAGGAAACGAATGCCAAGAGCATCGTCGTCGACACGCGCGCCGAGCTGGCCGGCATGACGGACAGCGATATCGACACGGCCGCCGCCGCCGCCAAGGAACGCGGCTTGAACGGTAAGTTCGTCATCGCCCTGGTCAACACCAGCGGCCAGCCGCCATTGGCGGTATTGACGGATCGCAAGACACGCCAGCGCCTGATGGATGCGTCGCTGAACCGCGGCAGCCAGGGCGGCGAGTTCGACAACCGCGCCATCGTGCTGAAGCTGGCCAAACTGCGCGCCGAACGGGCCACCCTGCTCGGCTACGCCAACTACGCCGCCTACTCGCTGGAAGACCAGACGGCCAAGACGACCACGGCAGTCAACACCCTGCTGTCGGAACTGGCCAAGCCGGCCGTCGCCAATGCGCGCCGCGAAGCGGCCGACCTGCAGCAAGTGGTCGACGCGGAAAAGGGCGGTTTCCAGGTGGCAGCGGCCGATTGGGCCATCTACACGGACAAGCTGCGCAAGCAGCGTTTCAATTTCGATGAAAACGAGCTGAAACCGTACCTGGAACTCAACAGCGTGCTGAACAACGGCGTCTTCTTTGCCGCCAACAAGTTGTATGGCATCAGCTTCAAGCAACGCATTGATCTACCGGTGTACAACCCGGACGTGCGCGTCTACGATGTGCTGGACGCCAACGGCAAGCCGCTGGCCCTGTTCATCGCCGACTTCTATGCGCGCGGCAACAAGCATGGCGGCGCGTGGATGAATGAATACGTGTCGCAGTCAATGCTGATGGGCACGCATCCGGTGGTCGCCAACCAATTGAACATTCCAAAGCCGCCGGCCGGCCAGCCGACCTTGTTGACGTTCGATGAAGTGACGACCATGTTCCACGAATTCGGCCATGCGCTGCACGGCATGTTTTCGAACGTGAAATACCCGCGCTTCGCCGGCACCAGCGTGCCGAGCGACTTCGTCGAGTACCCGTCGCAAGTCAATGAAATGTGGGCCGTGTGGCCGGAAGTGCTGCAAAACTACGCCAAGCACTACCAGAGCGGCGCGGCCATGCCGCAGGAATTGCTCGACAAGGTGACGGCGGCGAAGAAATTCAACCAGGGTTTCATGACGACGGAATACCTGTCGGCGGCCCTGCTGGACCAGCGCTGGCACCAGCTGGCGCCGAGCCAGATCCCGACGGACGTGCTGGCCTTTGAAGCGGCGTCGCTGAAGGAGGCCGGAGTCGACTACGCGCCCGTGCCGCCGCGTTACCGCACCGCGTATTTCTCGCACAGCTTCTCGGGCGGCTACTCGGCGGCCTACTACGCCTACCTGTGGTCGGAAAAACTGGATGCGGAATCGGTCAACTGGTTCAAGGAAAACGGCGGCCTGACGCGCAAGAATGGCGACTGGTTCCGTAGCAAATTGCTGTCGCGCGGCGGCAGCGTCGATGCGCTGCAACTGTTCCGTGACTTCCGCGGCCGCGACGCCACCGTGGAACCGCTGCTGGAACGCCGCGGCTTGAACGTCAAGTAAGCCGTCCTCATCAGAAGCTTGCGTTGCGTTGACATGGCGCACGCAAGCTTTCCGTGCCGACGGCGTAGAATTGAGTAAGATGGAAACAACACGGCAGTCGAAAGAGTATATGAGTCAGCAAGATTTGAATGGCATCACCCTGGAAGCGATCGTGACGCGCCTGCACGCCCACTATGGCTGGGACGGCCTGGCCAAGCACATCGATATCAATTGCTTCATCAGCGATCCCAGCATCAAGTCGAGCCTGAAGTTTTTGCGCAAGACCCCGTGGGCCAGGAGCAAGGTGGAACAATTGTTCCTGGACACGCAATTTACTGACTGACAGGAAAAAAACATGGATAGCAAACTCAAGGAATCGCTGCAACAACTGCATTCGACACTGGCAACCAGCGGCCCCGTCGATGAAGAACTGCATGGTTTGCTGCAAAAACTCGATGTCGACATCAAGTTGCTGATGGAAAAGCGTGCCGCGCAGGAGCAGGAAGAAGAGTCGACCACCTATGGCCTGGCCGAACGCAGCCAGGAATTGTCGGCCAAGTTCGCCGTCAAGCATCCGAAACTGGAGCCGGCGCTGCGGGAACTTGGTGAGATTCTAGCCAATATGGGCATTTAAGCAAGTTGCGGGAAATGCTGGGCCTGGTCCTGCCGGGACGGGCCTTCTTTCCCCAAGTGTTTGAAAATTAAACGTTTTTTGTACTGAAATCCAACAGTAAAAAGCAGGCCGTCAGGTTGGAAATGGCCAATTCCGGTACAATCCGTACCCTATGAGCTCCCCTACCAATTTATTTGCGACCGTTCCCAAGCGGTCTGCCCGCGCTGCCGTGGCGCCTTTCCTGCCGATGTCGCGTGCCGAGATGGACGCGCTGGGCTGGGACCAGTGCGACGTCATCCTCGTCACGGGCGACGCCTACATCGACCATCCGAGCTTCGGCATGGCCCTGGTGGGCCGCCTGCTCGAAGCGCAGGGTTATCGCGTCGGCATCATCAGCCAGCCGGACTGGCTGTCGGCCGACGCCTTCCGCATCCTCGGCAAGCCGCGCCTGTACTATGGCGTTACCGCCGGCAACATGGATTCCATGGTCAACCAGTACACGGCCGACCGCAAGATCCGCTCCGACGACGCCTACACGGCCAACGCGGAACCGAACAAGCGCCCGGACCGCGCCGTCACCGTGTACGCCCAGCGCGCGCGCGAAGCGTATCCCGACGTGCCCATCGTCATCGGCAGCATCGAGGCCTCGCTGCGCCGCATCGCCCATTACGATTACTGGTCGGACAAGGTCCGCCGTTCCGTCTTGCCCGATTCCAAGGCTGATTTGTTGATCTTCGGCAATGCCGAGCGGGCGCTGGTCGACCTGACGCACCGCCTGGCCGCCGGCGAAGCCATCAAGGATATCCGCGACTTGCGCGGCACGGCCTTCATGGTGCCGTCCGGCTGGCTGCCTGGCGACGACTGGGGCGTGCACAATTCCACCCGCGTCGACGTGCCCGGCAAGATCGACCCGCACTACAGCCCGTACGAGATGGTGCAGGAAGACAAGACCGCCTGCGCGACCGAGAATGCGTCGAAATCGGCCGAAGTGATCAAGCCGATCCGCATCATGAGCCGCGAAGAGCGCTTGGCCATGGCCAAGGAAAAGCACGACAAGACCGTCGTGCGCCTGCCGTCCTACGACGTCGTCAAGGATGACCCCGTGATGTATGCGCACGCCTCGCGCGTGTTCCACCTGGAATCGAATCCTGGCAATGCGCGCGCCATGGTGCAGGCGCACGGCGAACGCGACGTGTGGCTCAACCCGCCGCCGCTGCCGCTGGCCATGGACGAGATGGATGGCGTGTACGACATGAACTACGCGCGCGCGCCGCACCCGAGCTATGGCAAGGCGCACATCCCCGCGTGGGAAATGATCCGCTTTTCCGTCAACATCATGCGCGGCTGCTTCGGCGGCTGCACCTTCTGCTCCATCACGGAACACGAAGGCCGCATCATCCAGAGCCGTTCGGAACCGTCGATCCTGCGCGAAATCGAGCATATCCGCGATAAAACCAAAGGCTTTACGGGTACCATTTCCGATATGGGCGGCCCGACGGCGAATATGTACCGCCTGGCCTGCAAGGAAAAAGAGATCGAAGTGTCGTGCCGCCGCCTGTCCTGCGTGTACCCGTCCATCTGCGTCAACCTGGGCACGGATCACAGCAAGCTCATTTCCCTGTACCGCAAGGCGCGCGCCATTCCGGGCATCAAGAAAGTGCTGATCAGCTCAGGCCTGCGCTACGACCTGGCAGTGCGTTCGCCCGAGTACGTCAAGGAACTGGTCACGCACCACGTCGGCGGCTTGCTGAAGATCGCGCCCGAGCACACGGAAGAGGGCACCTTGTCGAAGATGATGAAGCCCGGCATCGGCGCCTATGACGAGTTCAAGGAAATGTTCGACCGCTTCTCGCTGGAAGCGGGCAAGAAGCAGTATTTGATTCCCTACTTCATCGCCGCCCATCCGGGCACGACGGACCTGGACATGCTCAATTTGGCCCTGTGGTTGAAGAAAAACAATTTCAAATTGGACCAGGTGCAAACCTTCATGCCCACGCCGATGGCCATGGCCACGACCATGTACCACACGCGCAAGAATCCCCTGCGCAAGGTCACGGCGGACTCGGAAGTGGTGGAAACGGCGCGCAGCGGCAAGATCCGCCGCACGCACAAGGCTTTCCTGCGCTACCAGGACCCGGCCAACTGGCCGATCCTGCGCGAAGCGCTGGTCAACATGGGCCGTGGCGACCTGATCGGCAATGGCGACAAGCATCTGATCCCGGCATGGACCTCGTCCGAAGCGGGCGGTCTGGCCGCCGGCGAACGCAGCCGCCAGACGCATGGCGCCGGCACGCCGGACAAGTTCAAGGTGGCGCCAGGCAAGAGCCGCATCGCCCTGGGCGGCACGGCCGCCGCGCCGAAGGCCACGGCCGTCGAGTCGAAGGTGCGTCCATCGATCCTGTCGACCATCAAGACGAAGGCGAAACCCGCCGCCGCGCCGATGGGCCGCGGCGCCAAACCGGCAGCCAAGGGAACGCCAGCCCGCAGCGGGCGCCGCTAAGTTGTGCTGCTGCATCCAGAACCCGGCCAGCGCGCCGGGTTTTTTATTGTCCGCATGTCGCCGTATTTATCTTGACATCAAGATAGTTTGCGACCACACTGGAATTATCTTAACGTCGAGATAGTTCATGCTGACCTCTTCCTCCGTCCGCCCCGCCTGGGGCGATATCGTGCTCACGGCGCTGGCGCCCCTGATCTGGGGTTCCACCTACATCGTCACGTCCGAACTGCTGCCGCCGCACCGCCCGTTCACGGCGGCCCTGATCCGCGTGCTGCCGGCCGGCCTGCTGTTGTTGCTGCTCATGCGGCGCCTGCCCGCGCGGCGCGACTGGGGCCGCGTGCTGATCCTGTCGGCGTTAAATATCGGCGTGTTCCAGGCCTTGCTGTTCGTCGCCGCCTACCGCTTGCCCGGCGGCCTGGCGGCTGTGGTGGGGGCCATCCAGCCGCTGCTGGTGATGGGCCTGGCCTGGGGCGTGGAAGGGCGCCGCCCGGCGCGCCTGGCCCTGGGCGCCAGCGTGCTGGGCGTGTTGGGCATGGGCGTGTTGTTGTTGTCGCCGCGCACGGTGTGGGAACCCGTCGGTATCGCCGCCGCGCTGGGCGGCACGGCCTGCATGGCGGCTGGCACCTACCTGACGCGGCGCTGGAAGCCGGACTTGCCCGTGCTGGCGCTGACGGGCTGGCAATTGCTGCTCGGCGGCCTGATGCTGGCGCCCGTCGCCTGGCTGGCCGACGCGCCCTTGCCGGCGCTGTCCTGGCAGCAAGTGCTGGCCTACGCCTATCTGTGCCTGGCCGGCGCCCTGCTGGCGTATGCCCTATGGTTCCGCGGCATCGCCAGGCTGTCGCCCGTGGCCGTCTCCTCGCTGGGACTGCTCAGTCCCCTGATGGCCGTCGTGCTGGGCTGGGCTTTGCTGGGCCAGGCCATGACGGGTTGGTCGATGCTGGGCTTGCTGCTGGTGCTGGCCAGCGTGCTGGCCGTGCAGTGGGCCAGCGCCCGCCCCGCAACAAAGTCCTGATTTCCGCGCATTGTCCTTCGGCGGGCCGAGCGCATCGGCCCGCCCGTTTGCCTCTGGGCGCTCCCTTTTTGCTGCACCGCACATACTGTTTTGCTTGCACTGATATGGGGCATTGAGGCACTATTCGCTTCGCGCAAACGTTTGCGCGCAACGAATTTCCTAAAAAGCATGCAGTACACGTGCTTGACCAACAACTCTGGAGACGCTCATGACATCCCGTATTCGCCTGAAAATGATTGCCGCCGCTGTCCTGGTGTGTGCCTTGCCCGCCGTGCCGGCGATGGCGCAGACGCCTGCCAAACCGAAGGTGGCGCTGGTGATGAAGTCGCTCGCCAATGAATTTTTCCTGACCATGGAAAATGGCGCCAAGGCGCATCAGAAGGCCAATGCCGCCAAGTACGACTTGCTGTCGAACGGCATCAAGGATGAAACGGATACGTCGAGCCAGATCAAGCTGGTCGAGCAAATGATCGTCTCGCGCGTCAACGCGCTGGTGATCGCCCCGGCCGATTCGAAAGCGCTGGTGCCGGTGCTGAAGAAAGCCATCGACGCAGGCATCATCGTCGTCAATATCGACAACAAGCTCGACGCGGGCGCCCTGAAAGAGAAGGGCATCACCGTGCCGTTCGTCGGCCCAGACAACCGCAAGGGCGCCAAGGTGGTCGGCGACTACCTGGCCCAGCAGATCAAGAAGGGCGATCCGGTCGGCATCATCGAAGGCGTCTCCACCACCTACAACGCGCAGCAGCGCACCCTGGGCTTCCAGGACGCCATGAACGCGGCCGGCGCCAAGGTCGTCAGCGTGCAGTCGGGCCAGTGGGAAATCGCTCCCGCCAACACGGTGGCGGCCGCCATGCTGAACGCCAACCCGAACATCAAGGCTTTGCTGTGCGGTAACGACAACATGGCCATCGGCGCCGTGTCCGCCATCAAGGCGGCCGGCAAGACGGGCAAGGTGCTCGTCGTCGGTTACGACAACATCAACGCCATCAAGCCGATGCTGGCCGATGGCCGCGTGCTGGCTACCGCCGACCAGTTCGGTTCGCAGCAAGCCGTGTTCGGCATCGAGACCGTGCTGAAAGCCCTGGCGCAGAAGAAGAAACAGGCCGAGCTTGGTGGCGTCATCGAAACCAAGGTCGAACTGGTCGCCAAGGGCGCCAAGTCCTGATCGTTTGATCCCGCCGGGGCCGGCGCCTGCGCGTACTTGTGAGTACGCGCGCGCCGGCCCCGCCGCCACTACCG
>NZ_JAFLJN010000085.1:0-142027 GCF_018682595.1 Janthinobacterium sp. JC611 | reverse complement strand
CTGGCCTTGGCGATGTCGGCCGTGACGCTGCCTGGCTGCACCAGCTCATAGTTGGCCGCGTCCGCGCCCTGCAAACTGAAGCCGCCGAGGATGACGGTCTTGCCATTGCCGGCGTGCTTGTCGGCAAATGCCGCGTTGCCGCCCGTCACGCCGAGCCGGTCGTCGCCCAGCGCCAGCACCGTGGCCGTGCCCGTCAGGGTGGCTTGATTGGTCGCGTCGTAGACTTTGTTGGCCGCGCCCACGCCCGTCACCACCACGCTGGCCTTGGCGATATCGGCCGTGACGCTGCCTGGCTGCACCAGCTCATAATTGGCCGCGTCGGCGCCCTGCAGGCTGAAGCCGCCGAGGATGACGGTCTTGCCGCTGCCGGCGTGCTTGTCGGCAAACGCCGCGCTGCCGCCCGTCACGCCGAGCCGGTCGTCGCCCAGCGCTTGTACGCTGGCCGTGCCCGTCAGGGTGGCTTGATTGGTCGCGTCGTAGACTTTGTTGGCCGCGCCCACGCCGGTGACGATCACGCTGGCCTTGGCGATATCGGCCGTGACGCTGCCTGGCTGCACCAGCTCATAGTTGGCCGCGTCGGCGCCCTGCAGGCTGAAGCCGCCGAGGATGACGGTCTTGCCGCTGCCGGCGTGCTTGTCGGTAAATGCCGCGCTGCCGCCCGTCACGCCGAGCTGGTCATTGCCCAGTGCCTGCACCGTGGCCGTGCCCGTCAGGGTGGCTTGATTGGTTGCGTCGTAGACTTTATTGGCTGCGCCGACGCCTTGCACGTTCAGCGTGGCGCGGGTGATGGTGGCACTGTGCTGGCCACCTTCCAGCGTGTAGTTGCCAGCCAGGCCACCCTGGCCATCGGCCAGCATCAGGGTGCCGTTGTTGATGTGCTTGTTGGCGCCGGCGTTTTTGTTGTCGAGGATGCCGCTGCCGGACAGCACCAGGCTCTCGCCGCTGACCAGTCCGCGCAAGGTCAGCAGGCTGGCGGCCATGTCGCTGCCGCCGTCGTAGGTGCGCATGCCATTGAGGTTGATGATGGCTCGGTTGACCGTCAGCGCACCGGCTTGCAGGTCGATGTCATAACCTTGCTGGCTGGAATACAGATAGCTGCCGTCGGCTTGATAGGTACCGGCGTTGCGTACGTTGCCGTACGGGCCGCTGGCGGCGCTCAGGACGAGTCCGGAGCTGGCGGCGCCGGCTACCGAATACTGCGCATTGTTCAAGCCTCCGACGTAGAGCTTGCCATCATAGGTCTTGCTGACGCCATCGGCCGTCACGGTCAAGGCGGTCAGGAAGCTGCGCAGCAGCGGCGCCGTCTGGCCTTCATAGATGCGCCAGACGGCATGGCTGCCGCCGGTGGACGCCATGTCCCAGCCGTCGAAGCTGGCTTGCGAACGCATCTGTGCATCGCTCAGGCCGCGCACATTGCTCAGCGTGCCTTCGTTTCCACCGATGCCAGGCGCCGTGGCCGTGCCGCTCCAGAAGCTGTTGCGCACGATGCCGAAGTTGTTGCCGACCAAGGCGCCGGTCGTCGCATTGCCGTACACGGCGCCGGTTGCGTAGCTGTTGCTCACGCTGTCATCCGGGTTGCTATTGAAACCAAGCAAGCCACCGACATCGTAGTCGCCGCTGGCCACGCCGCTGGCGTAGCTGTCGACGATGGCGCCGCCCTGGTTGTAGCCGACCAGGCCGCCCGCATTGTCTTTGACGGCGGTGGCGTTGCCGGTGGCGTAACTGCCGCTTACCGTGGCGATGATGCCATCGCCGCCAGTATTGTCTCCTACCAGGCCGCCGACATTGCGAAATCCGCTGGCGTTACCGGTGGCATAACTGCCAGTGATGGTGCCATTGTAGTTCTCGCCCACCAGGCCACCCACGCGGTCCTCCACGCCGACGACCGTGCCGCTGGCGTGGCTGCCGCTGATGGTGCCATGGTCCATTTCACCGATCAGGCCGCCGACCCTGCCGCTGCCGCTGACATTGCCGCTGGCGTGGCTGTCTTTGACGGCGCCCCGGTCGTTCAGGCCGATCAGGCCGCCGATGCTGTCGTCACCGCTGATCGTCCCGGTGGCGTAGCTATTGCTGACCAGGCCGGTATTCGACCCTACCAGGCCGCCAACTTTGTCGTCGCCGCTGATCGTCCCGGTGGTGTAGCTATCGCTGACCAGGCCGGCATTCGAGCCTACCAGGCCGCCAACATAGTCCTCTCCGCTGATGCTGCCGCCGAGCATGCCGACATGGCGGATGACAGAACCTGCCTCGGTGTAGCCGATCAGTCCGACATTCCTGGTATCGGGCAGGTTGATATACAGGCCGCTGATGGTATGGCCCTGGCCGTCCAGGCTACCGGTGAATGCGTTGTCGCGCGTGCCGACGGGAATGAAGCCAGTTTCGCCCCAGACATCCTTGCCGTTCGCCGTGCCGCTCGCATCGATGTTGCCACCTAGCACATACGCGGCGCCCGGCGCCATGGCCATCAATTGCAGCTGATGTGCATTGTGAATAGTGGTCGAATACTCGGATGCCAGCATCGGATACGTGGCGCCGGCCGCGCCGCCAGCATTGTTCAGGCCGCCGTCCACGTTGACCAGCACCCAGTTGTTGCCCGTTGCGCCAGGCGTGGTGGTGAAGTTAAAGCCCGTGAAACTGCTGGCCGTGCGCATTTGCGCGTCCGTCAGGCCCGTGCCGCCACTCGAACTTGCCTGGCCGGTACCGTCGATGGACCAAAAACTATTGCGTGTGGCGGGAACTGCGCTGTTGCTGCCGACCAGGCCGCCCGAGCCGAAACCGCCAGCAGTGATGATCAGGCGGCCCGTGGCGAAACTGGTGTCGATCGATCCCGCGTTGGCGCCGACCAGGCCACCGGTCATGTTTTGGCCCGTCACGCTGCCCGTGGCATAGCTGTTGATGATCTGGCCGAGATTGACGCCTGCCAGTCCGCCGCTTTGCCTTTCGCTGCTGACGGCGCCGGTGGCGTGGCTGTCGATGATGGTGCCACTGTTGCGCGCCACCAGCCCGCCGCTGACGCTTGTGCTGCTGACGTCGAGTGCCGCATAGCTATTCCTGATCGTGCCATGGTTTTCGCCCACCAGGCCGCCAGCGTAATAGTGGGTCTTGATGAGGCCGCCATTCAAACCCACATTCTGGATCAGGGCGTCCTTGGTGGTCATGGAAAACAAGCCGCTGCCGCCGCCGTAACCGGACATCATGCTGAGCTGATCGATGGAATGACCCAGGCCGTCGAAGATGCCGCTAAAGCCCGTGTCCCGGCCCAGCGGCCTGAAGCCCGCGTCGAACCATTCGGGATTCCAGGCGGCAGAGGCGGTGGCGGAGGCGTCGATATTGGCGCCGAGCACATAATTGCCATCGAGCTTGCCATTGATGCCTTGCAAGTCGGTGCCCGTGACACTGCGGTAAGCGCCCAGCTGGGTAATCACCGTGTAGCCGGTGCGCACGCCATCGGCACCCAGCTTGGTGCTGAAGTTTTGCCCGGCGGGCAGATTCACCTGGGCGCCGCTGCCCAGCTGGTACACGGCCGTATTGCCGGCGGCAGCGGCGCCCTGGCCGTATTCCAGCGCCAGGCTGGCCGTGCCGGAACCGTTCAGGTTGGCGTTGATATTGATGTTGCGCTGCGCGTTCAGGGTCAGTTCATTGGCCGACCAGCTGACCTGGTCGTTGACGTGCACGTCGCCGGCCGTCCCGGCGCTGCCTTGCGTGCTCTGGATCACCACATTGCCATTGCGCAGATTGGCCGTCAGGGCGGCGCCGCTGATGTCGCCGCCGCTGGCGGCGATGGTGAAGTCGACGGGGTCGATCAGCCAGGTGCCGGCGCGGCCCTGGGCAGCGGCCGTGCTGATGCGCACGTCGTTGGCGATCTTCACGTGGGCGGCGCTCGTTTCGATGAAGCCACCATTGCCACCATTCGGGGCGCTGGCGTCCAGCGTGCCGGCCACATGGGTGGTGCCGGCGGCCATGCCGCCAAGCAGGACGATGCTGCCATCGTGCTGTTCCACGCTGCGCGCCTCGATGACGCCCGTGTTGTTGACGACGCTGGCCAGCAGGGAATCGCGGGCGCCAGCGCTCATCAGCACCTGGCCGCCATCGGCGCGGATCAGGCCGCCGTTCTCGGCCAGGTTGTTCAGGGTGCTTTGGTCGATCTGCAACTGCAGCAGGCGCGCGCCGTCAAAGCTCAGGGTGGCGGCGCTGCCGGCGCCCAGGGCGACCGTGCCCAGGCGTGCCGAAATGCTGCCCTGGTTGCTCACTTGCCGGCCCAGCAGGGCGATATAGCCGCCATCGGCCGCGCGCAGCGTGCCTTCGTTGATGACCTTGCCTGTGCCATGGCCGGCGAACGCGTGTTTCGAGCCACCCAGGCTGGCGCTGTCGACGTCGAGCGTCGAGGCCACCAGGCCGCCCACATTGACTTGCGCGCCGCGGCCGAACAGCACGCCGTTCGGATTGATCAGGTACACCTGGCCATTCGCGTTGACTCTGCCGAGGATTTGCGTGCCGTTGCTGTCGAAGATGCGATTGACGGCCAGCGCGCTGGCCGAGGGCTGGACGAAGTTGACGGTTTCATGGGCGCCCACGTTAAAGCTGTTCCAGTTCAGCGCTGCCTGCGCGCTGCCCTGGTGGATGGTGGTGGTGCCGCCCTGCTGGCTGATGCTGGCCGTGCCGCCCACCACCTGCCCGCCCGTGGGCGCAGCCAGCGCCGGTCCTCCCAGCGCCAGCGCCGTCATGGCGGCGGCGGCCGCAGCCAGTTTGCGGCGGCTGCCCTTGCCGCGTCCGCGCGAGGTTTCCGCGACGGCGACCCAGGCGCTCAGGACGTGGCTCCAGACGAGGCGATAGATGTGATTCAATGATCCGTGACGATGCATATGCTCGATCCTTGTTGATTTGAAAAACGAATGCCCCAGCGCCAGGCTGGCGTGGGAGGAAATGGGATGAAAATCGCTCAGGAAGGCGTGCGGGGATGGGCGTGGCCGGTGCTGCGGATGAAGAATGAATGGCGATGCATGTTTTCCCTGTGCTGAACGTGGTGGCGCGGATGGCCGGCAGGAAAGCTACGCACTTCCCGGAGGCCATCTATTTTGTTGCTTTTTTAAAAATTGTCATTATAAAAAGCTACAAAAATTTCTGAGCGGAAAGATATCAGAACGGGGAAATTTAAAATTGAGCAAACCTGAGCGATTCCCGACTGATTTAGTCGGGAATGCGGACAGCGATTCAGGCGGGCAGGCGCAGGGCGAAGCTGATGGTGCCGTTGCTGCCGGCGCTGGCCAGGGTGACCTGGCCACCATGCAGTTCGGCGATGCGCTGCACCAGGTACAGGCCCAGCCCGGCGCCTGGCTTGTGCTGGGCGATACGGCCACGAAAGTATTTCTGGAACAGGCGCGGGATCTCATCGGCAGGCAGGGGTTCGCCCGCATTGCTGACGACGATCTGCACGCGGCCGTCGTCGAGCATGGCGGCCTGCATGCGGATCACCTGGGTCTGCGGCGCATGCCGGTCGGCATTGCTCAGCAGGTTGCGCAGGGCCACGCGCAGCAGGCTGGCGTCGGCCACGATGCTGTCGGGTAGTGCCTGCACGCTGGCGTCGATGCGGCCATCGGGCCACTCGGCCAGCACGGCGTGCAGCAGGGCGCGCAAGTCGCATGGCAGAGGACGGAATGTCGCCGCGCTCGTTTCCATGCGGTCGGCGCTCAGGTATTCATCCACCAGCGCCGTCATGCGGCTGCTTGCTTCGCGCAAATTCTGGCAGCGCTGCAGGGTTTTTTCCCGTGGCGCCTCCGTGTTGCGGGCAATTTGCTGGGCCGTGGTGTTGATGATGGCCAGTGGCGTGTGGAATTCATGCGACACCATGGCAACAAAATCCTGCTGTTCTTCGCGCGTGCGGGTTTCCACTTCCAGGGCCGCGCGCAATTCGCCCTCGAGCACGGCGCGCCGGCCGATTTCCTGTTGCAACGCCGCCGTGCGCCGCGCCACCTGCTCTTCCAGGCGTTCATTCAGGGCGCGTACGGCGCGTACGGCCTCGGCCTGTGCCTTGTCCTTGGCGCGACGCAATTCCGCGTAACGGCGGTTGAGGCGCAGGCTCATCAGCATCATGTGCACGAAGGCACCCAGGGTGGCCGCGTGGTTGGTCCAGAAGTTGGGTGGCACGATCGCCATATTGCGCAGGAAACTGACGATGACACCGGCGTAGAAGATGCCGAAAATAAATAGGAAGGCGCGTGCCGGGCGATGCCCGCGCAGCGCCAGCCAGCTGGCCAGGCCGATGAACAGCACGATCAGCGGCAAGGCCGTCATTTGCACGACCAGCACGCCTGCGGCATAGTCGCCGCGCAGCACCAGCAGCGCCCCGAACAGGGCGGCGGCGGCCGTGATGCCCACCACGCCGCGGCTGAAACGGGGATACAGCGCGGGCAGCTCCAGCTGCAAGGTGGAAAAACGCGCACCGACGGCGATGGACATGGCCATCGATACGCCCAGCATGGGGTCGGACAGCCCATTCGGCATGGCGAAGATCTGTTGGGGAATGGCGATCGTCAGCGCTTCCGTGGTGGCATTCGTCAGCACGTACAGCAGGTACCAGCCGCTGTGGGCTTCACGCGTCATGCGCCAGAAAAAGACATGGAACAGGATCAGCAGCAAATAACTGCCGAACTGCAAGCCGTAATACAGGTATTCGCGGCGCGAGGCGTTGTCGAAGGCATCGCTGGGCAACAAGGTCAGCTCCGTCGACATGGCTTTCTTGCTGTGCAGGCGCACCAGCCAGCGCTGCGGCGTATCGGCTTGCAGGCGCAGCGGAAACACCACCTGGCGCGCATCGATGGGCCAGTTGCCGCGTGCCACATCGGCGCCCGCGTGCTGCAATATCCAGCGCCCCGCCGCGTCCCGGCGGTACAGCCGTACATCGTCGAGCACGGCGTTGCTGAAACGCAAGACCCATTCATCGGGGGCGGCGGCCGCGCGCGTCACGTCCAGGCGCAGCCAGACGGCATCCCGCGTGTAGCCGGCGCTGACGGCGCCAGGCAGGGGGCGCCAGCCGGGCGCGGCCTGCGCGGCGTCCGGTCCCAGCCGGCCGGCGGCATCGCGCAGGATTTGCATGTGGCCGCTGGCGGAAACGGCTTGCCCGCTGGCCGGCAGCAACAGTGGCGCAGGCAAGGGCGAGGCATCCCCGGCCAGCGGCTGCAGGGTGACGAACAACAGGAAAATGGCGAGCAGGATTTTCATGGCGCGGGAGCTTACCATGAGGGACGGGACGCCCCTGCGGCTCGCTTCCCGGCAGCATGATGATCGGTTATCCTTGCGCCATGTTGAACCTCATCCTGCTTGAAGACGAAGCCGTGCTGCGCCACGAGCTGACCGAGTTTCTCGGCGATTGCGGCTACCGCGTCAGCGCCGTGGCCGACCTGGCCGCCTTCCACGCCTGCTACACGCCGGCACTGCACCGTATTGCCATCATTGACCTCGGCTTGCCCGATGGCGAAGGCATGGTGCTGGTACGCGCCTTGCGCGCGCAGGGGCAGCCCATCGGCATCGTCGTCTTTACGGCGCGCGGTGCCACGCAGGACAAGGTCAACGGACTGGGCGGTGGTGCCGACTACTACCTGCCCAAGAGCGCCGACCTGGACGAACTGGCCGCCACCCTGGGCGCGCTGGCGCGGCGCCTCGGTGCGCCGACTGCCGCCGCGCCGCCGCCCGCCACGGCCTGGGTGCTGGAACTGGGGCCGCGCCGCCTCTTGCCGCCCGGCTGCGGCGCCATTGCGCTATCGCAACAGGATGTGACGGTGCTGCACGTGCTGATGGCCGAACCGGAACGCATAGTCAGTCGCCAGCAGATCGTGCAATCGCTGGGCGAGGATTTTCTCAGTTACGACCAGCGCCGCCTCGACACCCAGATCAGCCGCTTGCGCCGCAAGGCCGAACAGGCGGCGGGCCTGGCATTGCCCATCAATACCGCCCGCAACGCCGGCTACCGCTTCTATGCCGATGCGCAAGTGCGGCCCTGAACTGCCCGTCTGCCGCCGCCGAGTGGTTGTGGATAAGCCTGTCGATAAGTGGTCTGGCAACTTGTTGGCAAGCTGTGTACAGCCGGTGTGCAAGTTCAGCTGCTGGCACCTGATGATCACTGTCCTCGCTGGCGCAGCGCCTGCGTTGGCCGCCTGACGCCGGTTCCGGGCTGATATTGTGTCATCCTGCCATGGCCTGCGCATGTCATGGCTATGCATAAGCCTGTGGGCAAGTGCGGTATAAGCGGTGGAAAAGCGCCGTATAAGTCTGTGGGGAAGCGGTGGGCAAACGGTGGACAAATCGGCTCGAAGCAATCAAACGGCGATGCGTGTCTCGAATTTGCTGCGAAACGTGGAAAAATAGCTTTTCACATTGCGCACGTTCGCGTGCGCGGCAAACAGGCGGTGCGCCAGCGCGTGGTAGGCGGGCATGTCGGCCACCTGCACCATCAGCACGAAGTCGGGCCCGGGCGAGACGCGGTAGCATTGCAGTACGGCCGCTTCATCCGCCACCAGCCGTTCGAATTCGTCCATGCGCTCGGCCGCCTGCACGTCGAGCGTGATTTCCACGATGGCCGTCAGGCGCGCGCCCACCAGCTGCGGCGCGACGATGGCCACTTGCCGCTCGATGACGCCGCTTTCCCGTAAATGCTTGACGCGCCGCAAACACGTGGGCGCCGAAACGTGCACCGCTTGCGCCAGCTCACTGTTGGTTTGCGATGCGTCAACTTGCAAGGCATTCAGGATGCGACGATCGATCTCGTCGAGGGTAATGTTGCTATGGTTCATGATTTTGATGAATTGAAAAATATATCGAGTTTAAATGAAATATTATTTCACTAGAAAATAGTCGTGAAATATTCAGTCAAAAATACACAGATTTAGAAAGCATATTTCATTCACTCTGCTTTAGCATGCTTGCATTGATGAATTTTTAGACAGAGGTTTCCATGTGCGGCATCGTCGGCGCGGTAGCGCAACGTAATATCACTCCCATCCTGGTCGAGGGCTTGAAGCGCCTGGAATACCGCGGCTACGATTCCTGCGGCATCGCCCTGCATGCGGATGGCCGTTTGCAGCGTTCGCGCTCCACCTCGCGCGTGGCCGAGCTGGAAAAGCAGATCGCCGAAGAAGGCTTGAGCGGTTTTACGGGCATCGCCCACACGCGCTGGGCCACGCATGGCGCCCCTGTCTCGTTCAATGCCCACCCGCACTTTTCCCCAACGGAAGAGAACGCCAGAGTGGCGCTGGTGCACAACGGCATCATCGAAAACCACGACGAACTGCGCGCCGAACTGACGGCCCTCGGTTACGTCTTCCAGAGCCAGACGGACACGGAAGTGATCGCCCACCTGGTCGAGCACATGTACAACGGCGACCTGTTCGAGACCGTGCAGCAAGCCGTCAAACGCCTGGACGGCGCGTATGCGATCGCCGTCTTCTGCCGCGACGAGCCGCACCGCGTGGTGGCCGCGCGCCAGGGTTCGCCCCTGATCGTCGGCCTGGGCAATGGTGAAAATTTTGTCGCCTCCGACGCCATGGCCCTGGCCGGCACGACGGACCAGATCATCTACCTGGAAGAAGGCGACGTGGTTGACCTGCAACTGTCGCGCTGCTGGATCGTCGACGTCGATGGCAAGCCCGTCGAGCGCGAAGTGAAGACCGTGCATGCGCACACGGGCGCGGCCGAGCTGGGTCCGTACCGCCACTACATGCAGAAGGAAATCTTCGAACAGCCGCGCGCCATCGGCGACACGCTCGAAGGCGTGACGGGCATCATGCCGGAATTGTTCGGCGACGACGCGTATAAAATCTTCAAGCAAATCGACCGCGTGCTGATCCTCGCCTGCGGCACCAGCTCGTATGCGGGCATGACGGCCAAGTACTGGATCGAGGCCATCGCCAAGGTGCCCGTCAGCGTGGAAGTGGCCAGCGAATACCGCTACCGCGACAGCGTGCCGCACCCGAATACCCTGGTCGTCACCATCTCGCAAAGCGGCGAAACGGCCGACACCCTGGCGGCCCTGAAACATGCGCGCAGCCTGGGCATGCAGCACACCCTGACCATCTGCAACGTGGCCACCAGCGCCATGGTGCGCGAATGCGCGCTGGCCTACATCACGCGCGCCGGCGTGGAAGTGGGCGTGGCCTCGACCAAGGCGTTTACGACGCAGCTGGCCGGTCTGTTCCTGCTGACTCTGTGCCTGGCGCAAGTCAATGGCCGCCTGAGCGAAGAGCAGGAAGCGGCGCACCTGAAAGCCATGCGCCACCTGCCCGTCGCCATCGCATCCGTGCTGGCGCTGGAACCGCAGATCATCGCCTGGTCCGAGGAATTCGCGCGCAAGGAAAACGCCCTCTTCCTGGGCCGCGGCATGCACTACCCGATCGCCCTGGAAGGCGCGCTGAAGCTGAAGGAAATCTCGTACATCCATGCCGAGGCGTATCCGGCCGGCGAATTGAAACACGGCCCGCTGGCCCTGGTGACGAATGAAATGCCGGTCGTCACCATCGCGCCGAACGACGCCCTGATCGAAAAGCTGAAATCGAACATGCAGGAAGTGCGCGCCCGCGGCGGCCAGTTGTACGTCTTCGCCGACGTCGACTCGCGCATCAGCTCCGGCGAAGGCTTGCACGTCATCCGCCTGCCCGAGCACTACGGCGACCTGTCGCCGATCCTGCACGTGGTCGCACTGCAATTGCTGGCCTACCACACGGCGCTGGCGCGCGGCACGGATGTGGACAAGCCACGCAATCTGGCCAAGTCGGTGACGGTGGAGTAAGCTGGCCGGATTTTGCCTTTCGCTGAAGCGAGACAATAAAGTCCGTCGGAGAACAATAAAGTCCGTCGGGCTTTTTGTTGTTAATGAGAAAAATATTCTCTGTGGCAACATAATTCGTGGCAACATGTATTAGCATCAAATTCGATGCCACAACGCTGACTAAGCCTGCGACTTGCTAACACCTTCAGACCAGTGCGCCCATCAGCGTCCGCAGTTTGTGATTGTGCAATCCAGTAATTGCAGTAATTACAATAATAATGATGTAGACGAATAATAAAGTCGGACAAAAAGCAATAATGTTTTACACAAAGGCGGAGGCGGACATGCTCTCCTGGAGCTTCCGCTTTCTGGAGGGTGTAAATAATATTGTGTAAACGGTCATTTGGCAGGACACTGCCGCCATCAAGGAGATTTAATGACCGTTGTAAAGCGTAACAAGCGGGCCAAGCCCGATCCCGAACTGCTCAAACTGGCCGACAGCCTGTTGGCGAACTACCAGAAGCCGGAGGACCTGATCGGCGAAAACGGCCTGCTCAAGCAGCTCACCAAGATGCTGGTGGAGCGCGCCCTGGAGACCGAAATGACCGATCACTTGGGCCATGATAAGAGCGGCGAGGTAACCAACGGCACCGGCAACACCCGCAACGGCCATAGCACCAAGACCCTCAAGGGCGATTTCGGCGCGCTGCCGTTGGACGTTCCCCGCGACCGCCAGGGGACGTTCGAGCCGCAGATCGTGGTCAAGAACCAAACCCGCTGGGCCGGTTTCGACGACAAAATCATCTCGCTCTACGCGCGCGGGCTGAGCGTGCGAGAGATTCAAAGCCACCTGGAGGAGATGTACGGCGCCGAGGTCTCACCCACCCTCATCTCCAACGTCACGGACGCCGTCAGCGAGGATGTGAAGCTCTGGCAGGCTCGTCCGCTCGACGCCGTGTACCCGATCCTGTATCTCGACTGCATCCACGTCAAGGTGCGCGACAACGGCGCCGTGCGCACGAAGGCGGTCTACCTGGCCATCGGCGTCAACATGGAAGGCCACAAGGAAGTCCTGGGCCTCTGGATCTCCCAAACCGAAGGCGCCAAGTTCTGGCTGCAGGTCGTGACCGAACTCAAAAATCGCGGCGTGCAGGATATCTTCATCGCATGCGTCGACGGCTTGAAAGGCTTCCCGGACGCCATCGAGGCGGTCTATCCGCAGGCCGCCGTCCAACTATGCATTGTGCATATGGTACGCAATAGCTTGAACTTCGTTCCTTGGAAAGCGCAGAAGGAAGTGGCCGCCGATCTGAAGCTGATCTACAGCGCGGCCACCGCCGACGAGGCTGAACTCAGGCTGACGGAATTCGAGGAAAAATGGGATAAACAGTATAAACCAATAAGTCAGTCATGGCGCCGCAACTGGGAACGCGTCATCCCATTCTTCGACTACCCGCCGGAAATCCGCAAGGTGATTTACACCACGAACGCGATTGAATCGATTAATATGAGCCTGCGAAAAGTCACCAAGACCCGCAGTTCCTTTCCGACCGATGAGGCTGTGAGCAAACTGTTTTACCTCGCGCTGAACAACATCAGCAAGAAGTGGACGATGCCAATACGGGACTGGAAAGCAGCGCTGAACCGCTTCGCCATCCAGTTTGAGGACCGGGTGCCGCAGGCTTAAACGAAAACCCGTTTACACAGAATTCAGTACATCCCCCAGCAGCGCGTATCCTCGCGGCGCAGTTGCGCTGGTCATTGTTCTATTGGCCGGTGATACCGTCGTCGCCTTAGCATGGTGGCGTAGCAAATAAAATTAGCGTGGGACTCTGGGCCTCGGACGCTGCAAGCATGTATATACATGTTCGTCGTTCCCCTTAAAGGTTAATCCTGTATCACTGTCACTTCAAGCCTTGGAGTGGCGTTCATTGGTGGCTTTTCTGACGATGAATGAATTACCTTTTGAGCATTGATGCAAAGGGAGAGCACTTCACTGATTCGTTCCAAGGTCGTGTAGGGAGCCCCTGTTCCTCCGTAAGCAGTTCGAAAAATATTCCATTGCTCAAATATTGCTTGACTCATTAGTGCCACGTTATTGTCTGTTTTACTCTTGATTGCCAACACACAGTCAGACAATACGACCGACTTGCATTTCGGCAGAATTGCAACTTTCTCCTGAGTAACCAATCCTACTCGTGGTAGAAGAATTGCCGGCCCGTTCACTACGTGCCTAAAGTTCACGGTGGGACAGCTAAGAAAATTTACTCGATTCCTTGATAGATTCGACGTGTGAACTAGGGGATATCCACCTACAGATGCCCACTTATCTACCGTGTGCATCTGCAATTTACCTCTAAAGATCTCAAGATCAGAATTTACGACTGGCGTCTCTAATGGCCGCACCATTCGGCCAATATGATGATGGTGAAGAATTGCAATTGTTGTCGATGCTGCGATACCTTTGAAGGTGGACCTTGGGTTCGATTGGATTTTTTGCACAGCGAAGTGCAACTTGATTCGATCCCAGGCAGTTCTATCCCTCTGACTAATAAAGCAGCTATCAGGCAAGATCGCAACCATATATCCACGCGGAGCCAAGAACCGCAACGCACGAAGCAAAAATGTCATTGTGCTGCCGGCGGTCACCTGTGATCCAAAAAATTCAGATTCTATTTTGCCTTTCCCTCTTTCACTAAACGGGGGGTTGATGAGGATACAGTCAACCTCCTGCTGAAATGAGACAAGCTTGGACCGTTGCAAAGAATTTTCAGAAAGAAAATCAACGGTACTCAGCCTCCACCCGTTCTGTGCCCGTCGGAGCTTTCTGATGAGATTGGCGTCGATGTCATTTGCGATGAACTGCGACTCCGGCCAACGCTTGCTGGCCTCTGACAATAGAGCTCCATCTCCACAGGCAAAATCCGCTATGGAGTGTGGGCAAAACTGAGCTGGCAGCCCAAGGATCATTTGGTGGGCTATTCCCGGTGGCGTGTAATGTGCGTCTAGCATGCTAGGTCATTGATACTTCCTCCGCCGACGCGGTCAATAATCTTTGGTCTTTTTTTGATTTCATTATTGCGGAAACGTGATAGACATGCAGCCTCTCAGTTCCGTCGGTCCTGCCTCGTTTACGAATAGGATGATCGTAAACCAATTCTGTCGCACAAAAATCACCAAGATGGAACAAAACCGCGCCCAATGCATGAGGCTTCGTTCCCACCAAAGCGATTCTCATCGCCCTACCTGGCGATTCTTCGTGCAAGTCTTTCAAACGATAAAAACAGCTAAATGGACAATGGGCTGGCGCATACAAAACCGCCTGCCAAATTGAGTTTTCTGCAAGCGTAGTGCGATTGCCAAGGAAAGTCTCAAATAGGTACGAGGGCTTAAATCCAGGCACACCGACAATCGGAACAATATCTTCGTAGTTGGGATCGATGTTCTCAATAATGTGTTTGAGCCTTGTTCCTTCAAAGCCCAGTAGGCATGCGAAGAGCGGATTAACATGGCTCTTTGCTGAGAGTACTGCAAAGCCAGGTAACGGGGCTATCCCGTTAATACGCGAGCTCAGTTCATAAATTTGCCCATCGACAGGTGCAGCGCTACGCATGTAATTATTGGGTTCTACATACACGAATAGCACTTCAAATGGAAGTTTCGTAGCTTCGCGTAATAAAGCAGCCCAAACTGGATGCGTAAGTCCAGTCATATCGACATAAACTTTCCGAGCTCCGGCCGCTCTTTCCCAGAACTTGGAGAAGCTCGCTTGTGATCGAAGAAAGTACGGTGCGCTTTCGGCTATTACGCTGAATTCACTCGGCGTTTCAGAGACTATCTGCACAAAAACGACGTTTGGATTTTCGTTTTTTAACCTCGTTACGTGCAGAGCCCGTTCTTCCGTACCATCACCATAAACAAAGAGGCTTCCGGCTTCAGGATTGAATTCTGCGACGTTGGAGTATGTGTCAGTCAAAATAGGTTGGTTTTCAGTCGCCTGCATAGTAAGAATCAAAAAGTTGCAATTGGTCTGGCAAATTATCAATCTCCGTGCGATTCGTACCAGCCAAAATCTTCTTGATGGTTTGCTTTGGCTCATCAATTAGTCCCAGCAGCTGGCTTCCGTTGATTGTCAGCTGCCGCTTTTTTCTGTGGCTGAATACAAAGAACGGAGCGAAGATGGGATGCATCATATAATCATATGCCCTCGTGTCAGCGTCTTCCGTTGCCTTATTTCCTGAAAATCTAATTAAGGCCAGATGCATTACAGCTTGGTGTAGCGTATTTTGAATCCGTAGTTCTTTTTCTGGATCAACTTTTTCTTCAGCCAAATGGAATTGGTTTGTCTCTGGCGTATGTCCATTGGGGTCTGCAGCAAAGACCTGGAAAACTCTCCCCAAGCTCAGAAGTAACTTGGTTAGTCTCCCACCCTCGACACTTAATCCTTCCAATTCTGCCAAGTTCTTACGTCCAACGAATTCGGCTGCTTCTGTTTGCGCCTCGAAGCTGATCGGACTCAAAATGTTGTTGGAGGCCTCCTTGTGGCGCAAGAAAGCCTCGTTAACCAGTTCTAGCAAATATCGAATATTTCCATGTGAAAGCGTCACAAAAACATTCCATCCCGCATAGTACTTTCTGATACCCCGTTTTCCTTTTCGAATAGCAAATAATGAGGCATAAAAATGATTGTTGAAACGGTCTTTCCATTGTTCTTTGTCCGCAATACGAGACTTCACGCATTCAACAAACGAATCGTTTTTTGGGTTCTTTGACCAGTACTCCAAGAAGTAAAGTTCGCTAGGCCTCAAAGCTTTTGCCGCTTTCAGCTCGCTCGTTGAAAGTTGCGATTTCAACTTGACAAGGAGCCCTTCCGAATAACCTTTTTCCAAAAGCAAATCCCCTTCGTCTAGATCCGTTATTCCGGGGAGGAAGTGTGCGGGCGTCGAGAACTCACTTGAAATTCGGCTCAAGATCACCTTTTCAGCGAATTCAGAAAACCTTGCTTCCGTAAAATGATCACTGATATTGAGACGTTCGTAGTCAGCTGGTGAACGTAGTTGCTCGTTGGAATTCAAGGTAGCTCTCTGCCGCCAGCCTAGTTCTCGTACGCCAATTTTGAATGTGTAATTTTTATTTGCATGCTTGATAATCGTATTAAAGACTCGCTGCTGGTAGTCTTCTAGATTTTCAAACTCATCGATAAGGAAGAAGAATTGACGACCGTTGATCTGCTTGCACGTTGACAAGGCGTCAGCAAGAATATCTAGAGGGGCACCCAGCATGCTTAAAAACGTAGCTGGCTTATCCGCGATTGTATTTATTGATGCCTCGAATTGCAAAATAAGCAACTCTATTTCTTCGGCTAAAGCGTCTACGCTGTCGACTGTCGGGATGTTCAGGGTCGCGCAGATAGCTCGCATCTTCGAAGTACTAACTTCTACGGCTGTACCTTGCAAATTGCCAGCCCATCTCACACAATCAAGCATTAACTGGCATAGGCTCAAATTAAGGTAATGAGAAAAATAGATGATCCATTTGTCTTCTTTTAACTCTGGTCCTTTGAATGCAGTGACGCGATTAGTATTGACACGCCAATACAAACCAAAGAATGCCCAATCTTTGATCTTTTCAGGATCTTTACCACTAAGAACATATTGCCCTTGATAGGACAGCCCCATCAATACAGTTGTTTTCCCTGTTCCCCGTCCACCAATAAGCACACACGGCCTTTTGGTTTCTAGTTCACGAAAATAATATGGTTCTCGAAAGAGCTCATACAATTTTTCGTCGAGCCACTCAGCTTTATATAAGCCGAGCATATTGCCGATATCTTTTTTATTATTCTCGTGCGTCATCTTGATCGCGCCTTAGAAACGAATTAGTGGCTTCCAACCATTGATTGTAGTGGTGAAAATAGGCAGCGTTGCGTCAGGTGCGTACTCATTGAAGCCAAGAGCCAAACCGAGTTTCTGAAAACCCTGCCAGCACCCTTGCTCTCCATTTAAGTCACGCAAACCGGCCCTGAAACTAACTTCGCGAACGAATTCTGGTCCCTCTGAACTCATGTCCTTTCTCCAAATTTCCGAGTCGGTCGAAAGTGCACTGTGTCTTGAATCGTAGAAGTGAGCAGGGACAATTTTCACAGTAGGGCAATCTCGTTCAATATTTTTTTTGCCTTCTTCGGTACAGATTACTGGGCAGTAATAAAAGCGACCTGTGAGGCCTGCCAGCTTTGAGATTTGTTCGAAACTTGCTTCAATACCAGCTACGTTATTTGGGCGCTTCCATGTCTCAATAAATTGACGCCCCGATCCGACAAAATCGTCAACGAAGACAATATTGCAGGGTGGGGAGCCATGTGTCATGAGAATTGAAGCATTTTCGTGTGTAACAATACGATCTTCAGGTATACCTAGCTTGGTACGAGCTAGCCGGGCGTAAATATATCCGCTGTCGGAGTCATTAGGAATCTCCCCAGTTACACGAACAATCAGGACCGAATCTACAAAAGACTGCCATTGTTGTTGGGCCCCCAGATAGTCGCTTTTGTCAGTCACAACGACTTGCGACAAGCTAAGGAAGGCCGTTCGGAACATCTGGGCCATCAACTCGTGAGAAAAGTATGTAAATCCTTCCAATAGCCTAAGTGCAAGTTTAATTTCTTTGTCTTCAAAGTTGCTCATCCAGCCAACTGGATCAAAAATACTTTTCTTCGGCCATAGACCTACCTGTACTAAGTACTGCCACCGCTCTACAGGGAGTTCTTTTTGTGTCATGTTTATCCCGCAATGCCGTATCTATGCTTTCGCCTTATAGCATTCGCTGAGCGCGCTATAGAGTAGGTCAGAATATTGCAGATCCCGGCTATCAATTCCAACTGCTAGGTCTACAAGCCACTCATTATCCTCACGGCCATCCCAAATCTTCAAATATGTACCCTGGGCATATCCATGATCTTGGCGAAATTTGTTCAGCACATTTTTTTGCACGTAGCTAGTAAACAGGTCTGGCAGGGACAATCCTGCTCCGCTCATTAGTTGAGCAAAAGAATCAACGTCAAATGCTTTGGTCTCCAGTACCTTTGACGCGAGTTTTTCTACAAGCGTGATAAGCTCATTGGCCGACACTGCCTCAGCCTTTTCAAGTTGAGGCATCTGTGCTGAAAGCGCCGAAACGGCGGCGTCCACCGACTCATGCTTCTCTAGTACTGCACTTAGGCCGAAATGCCAGATATCGATGATTTCCAGCTTCACCTGTTCAAGATTCGGCTCCTTTTTTTTCCACCATTTCCAACCGATATGATCTATTAGCTCAGCGCATTCTGTCCAAATCGCTCGGTACCAAGGATTTCGAGCTTCTCGCCATTGGATATTGATTTTATGATTTATGGCCTCTTGAAGAGACAGCATTGTCCGAAGCATTTCTAAGGTTCGGTACTCGTTCATGGCAACTCCATCAAGATTGGTGCATATTGACCACAAGATTTAATTTCCAAAAAGCAACAAAAAAGCCCAAAGAACATCTTCTTTGGGCCTTCTCTCTAGCAATGAGGATCAGGGAACAGTCGTTGCTAGTTCTTGATGGATAGCTTCATCAGCTGCACGAATAGACTCCACGCTCCTTCGAACAGCCTGAACCCTGCTGACCAAGCCAGCGTCTAGTACCGGTACCAAGCCGGCAGCCTTCAATTTTTCTTGTACAGATGCAATCACATCCGCATCGTCGGGGCGCATGATTCTTGACGTTAAGCGAATTGTTGTCATTTTCCATCCTTTCTAGGTATGGCGTGGCGAAGTATCTCGCATACTACATATTATATCCAGTCGGGGATCTGAGCAACCTTTAAAGGAACGGTCGAAACCAGCGTCAGCTTCTTCGTTCGCTCCAAGTCTGACCTGTTGTCCAATGTATTTTGGGTAATGTTTCTTGATTTCAATGTCAGAAGCATTCCATGACATGAGTGCGGCAGATTCAATTCTTGCGTCCGTCCCCCTGAATCTCTCCACAATCCGATTGAGCGAACCGGCCGACTTTCCATCCAGTTAGAGCGGTCAACCATTCCGATACACGACAGCGTCAAGACTGAGGATCCAGGATCATCTGCCAGAACGGTGGCATACCTGCCTGGCCAGCGCGTTGCAAGCTGCGGGCCGTCCATGAGAAGTGCGAAAACCATGTTCGGCCCGACAGCTCGAATCACTGACATGGCTGGATCCGCCCTCGCAAGATCTTCACATATCAGTACTGAGAGTGAAATGTCCTTTCTGATGGCGAAAAATGGAAGCGTTCGCTTAGATACGTCTATGGACTCCCACCATTGCTTCGAGCGACTCCCTACTTCTGACCTCGAAGTGTCCGGAAAATTCAAAGCATAGCGTCGCGCTTGAGTTTCATCAATCCGCCAACGATGGTGCTTGGATTGCTCTTTCATCATCAGCGCAACCTTTTCGTCGCGATTGGAGAACAGGTAGGTCCGAGCTATATTGCGATCTCCCTCTTCTAGTTTTTTCAATACCCCAGTGATGAAGAATTCAATATTTTGATCCTTAAGCACATCCGCAACTTCATCTGCAAGCTTTGCCGATAGTGCGCACTCAGGCATTACGATGCCGTGGATTTGGGCTCCTCCCGACTCTTTCCTAGCGTTTTCCAGTAAGGGAATAAGTAAGCAAGTAACAAAAGATTCCGCAGAAATTTCCTCGTTACCCTTACCAGTTTTAAGCCAGTCTTGACTCAAACCAAAGAATCCGGGGGTCGATGCAAACTTGTTTAGCTTCATTTTGTCATGCTTTAAGGAGAAGCTAGATTCAGGAATATGAAAAGGGAAAGGTACTGTCAAGATCCGTATTAATCCATTTGGGCCATCGGGCCTATCAGCAATTGACCAACTCGGCTCGACTTGTGTTGACCCGGGCAACAACGCCAGATGATGGCTCAGAGATCGAACCGTACAACCGACGTTTGCGGTCATCGACTTGGGCAAAACAATTGCCAAATCAGTACGTACTAAAGAACATAAGGAAACCGGTCTATACGGAAGATAGGGTAAATCGCCTGTCGTCAACGAGGGCTTCGCAGCAGGTGATTGATCAAGAAAGCTGGTAACAACAAGTTCGTTAATCCCACTGCTTGTTGAGTCGACAGACCATCCAATTCCATCGCAGGCCTCATCCGCGATCGCAAACAATTTGAGCAGCGTCTGAGTAAGGCATGGCTTATCGCAGACCTGATTCATATCCGTGCTGTCTGCTTCGGAGATTAAGCTTTCCCACAACGCTTGAACTGCGGGCGGAACTTCGGAAAAAGTGTCCCAAGATTTTGCGGCAGCAAATACTTCTTCCAAGTACTTGGAATGCTTTGCTAGCTGCCCTAAGTCAGGGCCCGCCAGCGTGTAGCAACTTGATCTATCGATTATGGATCCGACCACGGCAAATAGGTCCGGCGGCCATGTTGGACATTGCGTGTATCCTTGAGGCATATCACTTTCGCTTTGCACGAACTCTTCAGAAGCGCCCACCTTTAACAATAACTTTACTTTTGTACCCTCAGGCAAAAGACTCTTTATAACATCAATGACCTTCATCGGCTCCCCCGTTTCGGTTCTATACTTTTCATTGCCGTAAGCAATCAATGTCAGATGTCGTCTAGGCTAGTAAAAACGAGTTCCACCAAACTGACCGCGTTGACGTCGGGCCATGCTGGATAGTCGCTCGCAACACCTGTCATAGATTTCATCGTAACTCATTCCGACCGTCATATAGTACTTGATGTATGGCGGAGTAGATTTAAGTACTACGAGTGTTAAATTGCGCTGAACTTTGACCCGGAATTTGCATCGAATTCTGACCCTCTAGGAATGGATTACTCAGGCGGATCTGAGCCGAGACCTCCTTTCTTTTGCGATGGACTGAGTCAAGCTATTCTTGAAGCGATAGCTGTCATTGCCCGTTTCGATGATGTGGCAGTGGTGCGTTAGCGTCGGACGGTATTGCGTGAGATATCCAGTCGCCTAGCGATTTCTCGTATTGGGATCTGGTCACGAAGGTGGGCACGCCTACGACGATGGCCATACCCTAAGTCCGTTTGGGGTTAGGGGCATCACGCGCTCAGCTGATTTGTGCAACAAAGCCCGGCTGATCTATATCTTCTGCGAAGACCGGCAAGTGCATACGCTGACGCTGGCTTAGAATCGCAACGTTTTTGCCGTGGTTCGGCTCCGCGTCGGGAGCCTCCAAACTGGTGTCAGAAACTTCTTTTCGTAGCAGCCCGACGGACTTTCGCCGCATTGAGTTTAGCTAAACCGGTTTTTCGGAATCTCCGACGGACTTTACAAGGTTACGTGCCCGGAAAAAAAGCCTAAAAAATCATAAGCTTAGAATTTCTCCTTCCGACGGACTTTATTGTCTCGACTCATCGCTGCGAAACAATAACAAGGTCCGACACTCATTGGTGTTGACGCTGGCGCTGAATCGCCCAACCCCTACGCACAACCCTTCATATCCCGCATTGGGCCGATGTATGGGGATTGCGTAGGGGCCAGAAAATACCCACGCTGGGAAATACGGCGCCAGCACCAAAACTCTTCTACGCCCCGACTAGTCGTTACGCGTAGACCTGGGGCATCTGCAACGAGCGTCCTTACGCTGAGAAACCACCGTCAATGCTTAAGCTCGCGCCGGTGATATATCCGGCTTCCGGTCCCGCGAGATAGGCAACAAAGCCAGCAATTTCTTCAACGTTACCGTAACGCCCCAGCGCCATTGATGCTTTCAGCTGGGTGGCAGTTTCACTATCAGCGGGGTTCATCTCCGTGTCGACGGGGCCGGGCTGGACGTTATTCACCGTGATCTTGCGTGGCCCCAGGTCGCGCGCCATCCCCTTGGTCAGCCCGACAAGAGCCGACTTGCTCATTGCGTATATGGAACCACCTGCAATAGGAATACGGTCGGCGTTGATGCTGCCGATATTGATGATGCGGCCGCCTTCGCTCATATGGCGTGCAGCCTCCTGGCAGGCAACAAAAACACTGCGTACGTTGACCGCCAGCGTACGGTCAAGGTCCGCCAGCGTGAGTTCTTCCAGGGTACCCCATGACAGAACGCCTGCGCTATTGACCAGAATGTCCAATCCGCCAAAATGCGCTACGGTTTGACGTATTGCTCCCTGTAACGCGTTGGGATCAGCACTATCAGCCTGGATGGCAATTGCCTTGCCACCCGCATTGGTAATTTCGGCAGCTACTTTTTCTGCTCTTTCGCCAGAGGAAATATATGTGAACGCAACTGCGGCTCCGTCCTGCGCCAGCCGCTTGACGATCGCCGCGCCAATTCCGCGGGAACCTCCTTGTACAAAGGCAATTTTGCCTTGAAGACTACGCATACTTTCCATGTAAAACTCCTTCTGTGGGTTGAATAAGTTGACATTGCATTTTGCTAAACCTACGGAACAGGCTGCGGCCTCTCGGCTGGACGACTCGTGTATATTGGTCCATGGACACTTTTTTGATAAATTGCCAATTTATACATAAAAATAAATTGGGCGTATTGTACCTTTTTCATGACTATGGCCCCATCTGACGTTCATCCTGAACCGCACTCCAATTCGCAACAGATTTTTGGCTTAATCCTGATGGCGGTGGCTTGGTTTGGTGTCCTCCTGCAATTGTGGATATCGTTGAATCTTGCCCATCCAAATGGAAAAATAATCATGGCAGGTCTTGTGAAATACTTCGGTTTCTTCACCGTCATCACAAATATTTTCGTCGCACTCACATTGAGCATGCCGGCGTTGGCGCCTGCAAGCAGGATAGGTCGTTTCTTTGCCCGTCCCCAAGTACTGGCATGCGCCGCCGCGAATATCGCCTTTGTTGGATTGGCCTACCACATCCTGTTACGGGACCTTTGGAATCCGGTCGGCTTACAGTGGCTTGCCGATCAAATTCTTCATTACCTGACACCGCTGGCCTTCTGTACTTACTGGCTGCTTACTCGCTCAAAGATGGTGTCGCTGCCTTGGTGGTCCCCGCTGGCGTGGTCCTCCTATCCGCTGCTGTACTTCATCTACTCTCTCATTCGTGGCGCCGTTCTTGGAATCTACCCATATCCATTTATCGACGCCACGTCCATTGGTTATGCCATGGCGCTACGCAATGCGTTTGGCCTATGGTTTGCCTTCTTGTTGCTTGCCTGGCTATTCCTCCTCCTTGCCAATCTCGGTGTTCGCCGCAAGTAATGCAAACTACTGCAGCTGGATCTAGCGCGTACCGAGAATGACGTTCAGCGCTTTCGCACTTGGAGCACCTTGTACTGTTTGCATGATCCCGTTTGAATCTTTATAGAAAATTGTTGGTGTGGCGAAGAATCCGAGCTCTTGCATCAGTTTCTTGTTGCCGTCGAGCTTGACGCGTATGTCTGCTGGAATCTTCGCCATGGGCTGAATGCCGCCGCTGGCGTGTTGCTGTTCATGTTGTTGAAGTGCAGCCTGTGGATCTTTTGCGCTCAGGAGCGCGGCCGCCTTGCCAGCGCTGCTTTCCTTGATGATACCGACCATGATGTGGCGTATTTGCACCTTGCCAGTCTTGATCCAGGGACGGGCATCATTCCAGAATTTATTGCAATATGGGCAGTTCGGATCGGTCAACGTATAGACGATGCGTTGCGCATCTTTGTTGCCGTCGGCAATCCAGCTGCTCTGTCCCAGTTTGCTCCAGTTTTTCTCTGTCATCGGTTTGCTGACCAGCTTTTTCAATGGCGCGTCGGTCAGATTGCCACCCTTGGCATCGAGCATGGTGCCGACGATCGCCTGTTTGCCATCCGGAGTCAGATATATTCCGATCGGCTTCTGCAGCAGCAGGCCAGCATAGCCCTGCATGCCGCCTGGCGCGTCAAAACGTCCTACTATCTCGACACCTTGCGTTTCCAGTGCCTTGATCGGCGCCGGCAAGCTGCTCTCGGGTGCGGCCACGGCGATACCGATTGCGGCATACATTGCGGCGGCTAACATGCATGAGTGTTTGTGCATACGTCATTTACTCCTGTGTCTTTACAGTGGAATGGGATTGTTGGGCAGGCTCCTGCAGCAGCCTCAGTTTGTCGGCGAGCGAAGCTGCCGAGAGTTCGCCCATATGGGTGGCGCGCAGTTGGCCGCTTGCGTCATAGAACAATGTGGTGGGCAAGGCCATGGAACCGACCACCTTGCCAAGCGCTGTATCGCGGTCCAGCACGACATTGGACAGGTCCACACCGCTGTCGCTCAGGTAATGCTCAACGATGTCTTGCGTTTCACCTTGATTGACAAAGACAAAAGCGGTCCCGCCCTGTTCTTTCTGGACATCCTCCAGCAGCGGCATTTCTCGCCGGCAGGGTGGACACCAACTGGCCCACAGATTGACCACCATTGGCTTGCCCTCTGCCAACCGGGCAAGTTTGGTTTGCTCTCCGGCCACGGTCGTCAGTGCTGTGGCCGGCAGTGCCGCTGGCCCCTTGTTGATCGTCAGACCGACTCCCAGCAACGCACCATAGGTCAACATCCCTGAGGCCAGCGCGATGCCCAGCGGCTTGCAGCTTGCCGGGGTACGCCAGGCATGCCAGATCGCCACCAGCAAGGCGGCCATGATGCCTGCCCAAGGCGTGAAGCCACCGTCGCGGATATCGATCATCGACCATGGTGCTGGCCGGTAGAGATCGAACCACGTCACGACGAAGGCCAGGCGCGCCGCGAGCAGTGCCATGAGCAGCATGTCGGACAGGATGTTGCCGACGCTTTGCGTTTTCTGGCGCCGCCCGATGATATGGCTCACACTGAATGCGGTCAGCACGGCGGCAATCAGCATGGCCTGGTGCATGGGTAGCACCAGCGGTCCTATATTTACCGTCAGCATGATCAGGCTTTGTCCTGCGCGCGCTTGAGGCGCGCGAGGAATTCGTCGGCGCTCAATTCACCGATAATGCGTTCGGCGCGATGTTCCTTGCCGTCCGGGCCGATTAGCAGGATGGTCGGCGCGCCAAAGGCCTGGTATGCACGCAGCATCGCCACGTCATCGGCGTTGTTTGCCGTGATATCGGGACGCAGCAACTGCATGCCGCTTAGGGCCTGTTGCACCCGCGAGTCGGAAAACACGTCGCGCTCTATCGCCTTGCAGGAGACGCACCAGTCGGCGTAAAAATCGACCAGTGTCCACTGTCCGTTGCGGCCAGCCTCGGCGACGCCATCAGCGAGTTGCTGCGGCGTCTTGACGGTCGCAAAGGACTCCATGAAGTTCTGCTTGCCGCTGGCGTTCTCGGTAGCGTTGGCCCGGGCGGCGAAAGCCAGCGGTTGCAGCGGGTCGTGTCCGCCGGCCGCAGCGCCCAGCACCATAATGCCGCCCCAAATACCGATGAGTAATGCGATGCAGCGCATCAGCAAGCGGCCCCCGTCAGCGACGAACTGCTGCGCCAACGTGGACAGGCTCAGTGCGCATGCCAGCAGCAAGGCACCCCACAGGGCCAATGCGACGGACCCTGGCAATACCCTGGCGACGAACAGAATGGCCATGCCCAGCAAGATGAAGCCAAAGCAGGCCTTGACGCGGTTCATCCAGTTGCCTGGTCGTGGCAGGAGTTTCGCGCCAACGGTGCCCACCAACAGCAGGGGGACGCCCATGCCCAGGCCCATGAACAACAAGGCCAGACCGCCACTCAGGACGTTTCCGGTGTCGCCGATGTATAGCAGGGCACCAGCCAGCGGTGCCGTCATGCAGGGGCCAACCAGCAGTGCCGACAGCACACCCATCGCGCCAGCACCAAGCACGGTGCCGCCGCGCTGACCCTGGCTGGCTTGGTCCAGCCGATTGCGCAGGAAGGACGGCAGTTGTAGCTCGTAGAAGCCAAACATGGCCATTGCCAGCGCGACAAAGATCGCGCCAAACACGCCGAGTACCCATGGGTTTTGCAGCATCGCCTGCAAGTTGGCGCCAGCCAGCGCTGCGGCCGCGCCAAACACGGCATAGGTCAACGCCATCGGCAACACAAAGGCCAGCGACAGGATAAAGCCACGCTTCGGACCGGCGCCGCTGCCGGCGATCAGGCTGGACAGGATGGGAATCATCGGCAGAACGCAAGGGGTAAACGTCATCAGCAAGCCCAGGCCGAAGAACACCAGCAGCATCCAGGCCAGGTTAGCCTGTGACAAGCGATCGGCCATGCTCTGATCCTCCCCGCGCGCCTCGCTTGACGCAGCGGCGGCATTGTTGTCGGGCGCAGGCGATGATGATGCTGTTCGCAATTCGATGGTCTGGCTTTGTGGCGGATAGCACAGGCCGGCGTCGGCGCAGCCTTGCCAGCCCACTGTCAAGGCACTTGCACCAGCGGCATTGACGATCAGCTCGACGCTATTGTGGTAGACCTCGCTTTCGCCGAAAAACTCATCAGCCTTCATCGTCCCAGCGGGAAAATCAATGGGCAGGGCGCCATTGGCTGGCTCCGCTGCAACCTTCAATTGTTTGCGATATAGGTAGTAACCCTCGCTGATATGCCAGGTCAAGCGAACGCGTCCCTGATCTTCCTGGGTGGCGTTGAACTTGAACGCCTGTTCCGGCGGTAGAAAATTGTTCTCGGCATGGGCGGGCATCGCCAGCAGCAGGGGCAATAAAAACACCCATAGGTATCGCAGAATACGTGACATAGGCAGCTCCGAAAAAGATAGGTTTCCATCCTGTCTGGCGCAGGTTAAGGCTACGTTAACAATGCGATAATCCAGGGCTGACAGAATGAATGGCATGGAGGAATACGGATGCGTGTGCTACTGGTAGAAGATGATGAATTGATCGCCCATGGCATCCTGGCCGGATTGCGTGCGCATGGCTTGACTGCCGATGGCGTGACCAGTGCGGCGCAGGCGGAAGCGGCGCTGGCCACGGTGCATTGCGACATCATCATCCTGGACCTTGGTTTGCCAGATGAGGATGGCATGCGCCTGCTGCCTCGCTTGCGTGCTGCGGGCATGATGCTCCCTGTATTGGTGCTGAGCGCCCGGGATGCTGTCGAGGATCGGGTGGCTGGCCTGCGTGCCGGTGCCGATGATTACTTGCTCAAGCCTTTCGATCTCGACGAACTGGTGGCGCGCCTGCACGCGCTACTGCGGCGCGCTGCCGGACGCAGCGTTGACATCATCGAACGCGGGCCTTTGCGCATGGACCCCAGCAACGGCGAAGTCCATCTCAACGGCCAACTGGTCGATTTGTCGCGACGCGAGCTGGCATTGCTGGCGGCGCTACTGCACGCCAGCGGACGCATTCTGAGCCCCGAGCAGTTGAAGGATAGTCTCTATCATTTCAATGAAGAAATTGAAAGCAATGCTCTCAGCGTGCACGTCCATCATCTGCGGCGCAAGCTCGGCACAGACCTGATCGAAACCGTGCGCGGCCTTGGCTATAGGATTGCCGTGGTGAGCCAATGAGCCTGCGACTGCGACTGCTGTTACTGATCGGTATTTCGCTGAGTCTGTTGTGGGGAGCCGTGGCGATATGGATGTTGCGCAGCCTGGACGACGAAGTCCACCACACGCTGGACCAGCGGCTGGCGATGTCAGCGCAAATGGTCGCCGGGCTGATGTCGCAGAATCCCGCCGCCTGGGACGTGGCCGACCGCACGCAGGAGAAATCCGCCTTGACAATGCCATCCATGGCCAAGGGTTTCGACTGCCAAATCACCTCCTTGCGCGGCGATGTGATAGCGCACACTCCAGGTGTCACAGTGGACGCTGTCGCCATGGGTAAACCGGGCTATTCCGAACGCGTCATCAAAGGGGAACGCTGGCGCAGTTATACGTTTGAAACCGACAGGCTGCGCGTGACCACCGCGGATCGTCTGGCCGAGCGCAATTCGTTGCTGCAGAATGTGGCGATTGCGGCAGTCGTGCCATTTGTCGTTGCCATGATCGGCAGCTTGATCGTTCTATGGTTTGGCGTGAAAAGTGGCCTGTCGCCGCTGGAACGGCTGCGACAGGCACTCGCCAGACGCACACCGGATACCATGACGCCGATCCCCGATAGAGCCATATCGCGCGATCTCATGCCTTTGGTCACCACCCTGAACGCATTGCTGCAACGGGTGAACGTCACCATCGCTCGTGAGCGCCGCTTCACGAGCGATGCCGCGCATGAGCTACGGACTCCGCTCACCGCCATCAAGACGCATTTGCAGGTGACGCGTATCACGCAGGGCAAGGACGCCGCACTGGCAATGGACTACGCGGAGGAAGGCGTCGCCCGGCTGCAGCGCACACTCGGCCAGCTGTTGACGCTTTCGCAAATTGAGGGCCCTTTCTCTTGGGAAGATGGCAAACTGTCTGCCGCTGACGAAGTGGCACGGCTGGCGATCCGTGACGCCAGCACGGGTAGCAATGCGGCAGAACGTATCGTTCTCCATGGCGCTGGCAAGTCGGCACAATTGGCGGTACCGCAAGCCCTGGCCATTACCGCACTGCGTAATTTGCTCGACAACGCGCTACGCCATACGCCGGCAGCGCAAGACATTGTCCTGGAGATGCAGTTGACTGGGAATACTTGTGTGTTCCGCGTGCTCGATCAAGGAAGAGGCCTCAGCGTGGAAGAATTGGCTATGGTCAAGGAGCGCTTCTGGCGGCGCGGTTCCGGCCAGGGAAGCGGCTTGGGCCTGTCGATTGTCGCAGCAATTGCTGAGCGCTTTGGAGGGGCAATAGAACTTAGTCAGCGACCAGGGGGCGGACTGGAGGCAAAATTGACAATACCCACAAAAATTGAAGAAAACGAGAATAACGTTCTTCGCACAAGAAAGCCATATCCATAAGTATGCGCGTGGCCTTGGTTATGGGCGAATATGTGGCCTCTCAACGAGGCTGTCGACAAACCATCCCTGAACCAAGTCGACCTCCACAGCCTTGGCGAATGCCAACATCGCTTCAGTTTCAACACCTTCTGCGATTGACTTAACTCCTTCACTGCGCCACTGAGCAATAAGCATGCACAGCATACGACAGGCGTCTTGCCGATGCATGCAAGTTAGCAAGAAATCACGGTCGATCTTTACTGCTGACGCGTTGTGAATCGCATAAAGTCGTTCCAGTCCATCCCTGCCAGTACCAAAGTCATCAAGCGCCACGCGTGCACCTATATGGATCAGCCTGTTCACTTTCTCTGCGATGGCATGTCGATTTGTGTAACCGGAAACCGCTTCGCTAAGTTCGAATGTCACATCATTTGCTGACACGACTTTGGCAAAGTCACTGTCATGATGCGAAATGAGAATTTCGTTTGAAAGGTTGATGAATATAGCGGGTAGCCCGGGGCGGTGTGACGCCAAGAAATTCATTACAGCGTTGTCAACAATAGCCCAACTTGCTGGTCCGGGGCCCCTGTACAGAAGTTCGTAAGCGATCACGCTTCCGTTAGAGATCTGGACAATCGGCTGCATCCTGAATGGGAATGAGACATTATCGTCTGTGCCCGACGGAATTATTAGATGATGAATGATGGGGCGTGCGGTCATATTGGTTTCCATGGCAGGTGTGTCGCAATTGTTCTGGCATATGTCAATCCTTTCTGACTGTTTCTCTAGCAGAAGGTCTTAGAGTGCAAGCTAGCGGGGAATAAGTTATGCAAAATAAAAACACTTTCCATTGCAAAACAATATAAGAAAACTTGGAAAGATATAATTTCTCTGTGTCAGGCATTGAGGTGTAAGGGCGTAGGCGACGAATTTAATGAACGCCTGGGGTTCCTCATTGATGCTAGCTCACATCCTGTTCGATGCCGGTTAAGGTTAGGTTAACGATGCGATAATCGATGGATAAAAAATGGATGGCATGGAGGAATAGGTGAGCCGCGCATAGCGAAGGCTGTTTTATGTGCAGCTGCTTTTACCTAGAGTAAGATACGAGTGTTCTGCTTATCAGTGTGCTTTCTCGCGTCTTCACGTGGGCGAAGAGTCAACACCTGCGTGCTCCTTGCCCTCGAGCTTGTCCATCGCCCACTATCAACTGCGCTGCCGCGTACGGGCGGGAAATGCAGGTAGACGGGACACCTCGAAACGGTGAGGGACAAATCGTTATCGCCAGGCGTTTGGGCGGCGGTGTTGGGGCAAAGCCTGGAGTGAGCATCATGAGGATGAGGTGTTGATTTACAGCGAAAACTGACTGGTCGTCGTGAACGATCAAACCAGGTTACGAGGCAGCTAGGGCAGCATCGATACGAACAATATACGGTTGTGTCAAACCATATTATTGATCCACACGGGCCACCAGGAATAAAAAGTAAACGCCACCGCCGGGTGGCGTTTGCTTTTATCCTGCAGCGCCGTTCACCATCTGAAAAAAGCGTGCGCGTGACTTTTTTCCGTCACCGCGGAATCCATTGTGCGAAAATGCCCCTCCCCCCCTGGATGGTGCGCATGATGACTAGACTCGCCGCAATCATAACTGGAACGACGCTCGTGCTGGCCGCTTGCAAGCCCGCCGCCACGGCACCTGCGCATGATATTCCTGCGGCAATGCGCGAGACCGCAACCACCCTGCTGCAGTCGACATTGCTGCACGCGACCTCGATCGCGGTCGTTTATCGGGGCAAGGAATTCATTCTGCATCAAGGCGAGCTGGAGACCGGCAAAGCCAATCCGCCGAACGACGCAACGCTGTATGAAATCGGCTCGGTCAGCAAGACTTTTGCTGGCCTGCTACTGGCGAACGCCGTGCTCGATGGCAAGGCGGCGCTCGACGATCCCATACAACAGTACTTGCCTGCCCCCTACCCGAACCTGCAGTCGCAGGGGCAGCCCATACGCTTGCGCCATTTGATCACGCACACCAGCAAGATGCCGGGCATGCTGCCATTGCAGGTGAACACCGTATTGCAGGATTTCACCGCACACGCCACGCCGGCAAAACTCAATGCCGCCTACGCCCACTACGGCCAACGGCAATTCTGGCAGGACTTGCACACCGTCAGCATCCAAGGTCCGCTCGGCAAGGACTACGCCTATTCCAGCGCCGGCACCGAACTCATTGCGCACACGCTCGAAACAATCTATGGCATGCCCTATGCAGTGCTGCTCGCGCAATTCCTTGCGCGCGAAGCCGGCATGCACGATACCAAACTGAGACTCACCGCCGAGGATGCCGGCCGGCTGGCGCCCGGCTACCACAGCGACAATCCCGTCGTGACGACGCCGATGCCACAACTGCCCTGGGGGGCGGCCGGCAACCTGAAGTCGACCATGCCGGATATGGCGAAGTACCTGCGCCTGCAATTGGGCGCCCATCCCGCAGTCGCCGAATCGCACAAGCCTTTGGCGCGCTTTCAGGACGATTTCAGCATAGGCTACTTCTGGAACATCGGCAGCAATCGCCAGTTGGGCACGCATTATGTACACCATGGCGGCGTGCCGCGTGCGCAAAGCTACGCCTACATCGTTCCCCAATATCAGCTTGGCGTCTTCATCATCACCAACCAGAGCGGCGACGCGACTGCCGGCGCCATGGAAAGCGCGCTGGCGCATATCTTCGACACCGTGGCATCCATGGAAGGCGCGCAGTAGCCGGCCCCAGCAAACAGGCGTGCGTGCTTAGCTTCCTTGCGCAATGACCGGCTGGCGCGCCAGTGCGATGAAGGCGCGCACGTAGTCGATGGCGGTGTCCGTCTCGCGCGCTCCCAGGAAAATCTGCTTGGCGATGCCGCGCGCGCCCAGCCGCACGGGCACCACCTCCATCTTGGCCGCATATTCTTCGACCAGCCAGCGCGGCAGGGCGGCCACGCCGCGGCCGCTGGCCACCATCTGCAGCATGATGTCGGTGGTTTCGATGGCTTTGTGGCGCTTGGGCGTGACACCGGCCGGCAGCAGGAACTGGTTGTAGATGTCCAGGCGCTCGATGTCCACGGGGTAGCTGATGAGCACTTCCCGGGTCAGTTGCTGGGGCTGCACATAGGCCGCCGACGCCAGCGCATGGCCCTTGGCCACGACGAGCACCTGCTCGTAGTCGAACACGGGTTCGAATGTCAGCCCCGGCTTGTACAGCGGGTCGGGCGTGACCAGCAGGTCGATCTCGTAGCCGAACAGCGCGCCTATCCCGCCGAACTGGAACTTCTGCTTGACGTCCACATCCACATCGGGCCAGGCGGCCAGATACGGCGACACCACCTTGAGCAGCCATTGGTAGCAAGGGTGGCATTCCATGCCGATGCGCAGCGTACCGCGCTCGCCCTGCGCGAACTGGCCCAGGCGCTCCTCGGCCAGGTCCAGTTGCGGCAGCACCCGGTTCGCCACCGCCAGCAGATACTGGCCGGCCTGCGTCAGGCGCAAATTTCTCCCTTCGCGCAGCCACACGTCGGTGCCCAGTTGCTGCTCCAGCTTCTTCATGCTGTGGCTCAGGGCCGACTGGGTCAGGTGCAGCACGCCAGCGGCGGCCGTCAACGACCCTTGTTTCTCGACCTGCTGGACGATGCTGAGGTGGATGCGTTCAAGCATTGAGATGAGCCGTGTTCATGGATGTATGAAATAAGACCATTATACTTCATCGATTCCTGCCGCTATTATCGATTCCCTGGTTGCCTGCATTTGCCGGCCCTGGCGCATCCATCCCTATGAAAGCAAACATGACACGTCCCCTTCGTTTAGTCGCGGTTTCCGGCGGGCTGCAACGCCCTTCCAAGGCCGCGGCCCTGGCCGAGCACCTGATGGACCTGATCGCCGACGAAGTGCTGTGCGAACAACGCCTGATCGAACTGGGCCAGGTCGCCCCGCAGCTGGCCGGCGCGACCTGGCGCTCCCACCTGCCCGATACGGTGGAGCGGGAACTTGCCGCGGTCGAGCAAGCCGACATTCTGGTGGTGGCCACACCGGTCTATCGCGGCGCGTACACGGGCCTGTTCAAGCACTTCTTCGATTTCATTGATCAGGACGCCCTGATCGACAAGCCAGTCTTGCTGGCGGCCACCGGCGGCAGCGAGCGCCATGCCCTGATGATCGATCACCAGTTGCGGCCGCTGTTCAGCTTTTTCCAGGCACGCACATTGCCGCTGGGTGTCTACGCGACCGACAAGGATTTCGCCGACTACCGCGTGCAGGACGAGGCCCTGCTCCAGCGCGCCATGCTGGCGGTGCAACGGGCCTTGCCACTGATCGGCTTGACCCGCCATGCGCGCTCCGCCACCGCAGATGAAACGGTCGCAGCCTGAAACGCGTCACGACGGTCGACAATCGCCCCATTCATTTTTCGCAAAAAAATCAGGACACCAGATCACCATGAGCAACGATTTTGCATTCAGCATCAAGAGCATTGTTTTCGATGAAAACTATCGTCCGGCCGATAACACGCGCCTGACGACCAACTTTGCCAATCTGGCCAGGGGAACGCGTCGCCAGGAGAACCTGCGCAATACCCTGCGGATGATCAGCAATCGCTTCAACAACCTGGCGCATTGGGACAACCCGAACGGCGATCGCTACGCTGTCGAGCTCGAAATCATTTCCGTCGAATTGAATATTGATGTCGCAGGCGGCAACATCCCGTTGATCGAGATCTTGAAGCCGAATATCGTCGACAAAACAAGCGGAGAACGCATCGCCGGCATTGCCGGGAATAACTTCTCTTCTTACGTGCGCGATTACGACTTCAGCGTGCTGCTGCCAGAGTACAACAATCATAAAGCCACCTTCAGCGCTCCGGATGACTTCGGCGATTTTCATGGCAAGCTGTTCAGGCACTTTGTCAATTCAGATACGTACAAGGCGCATTTCAACAAGCCGCCTGTCATCTGCATCAGCGCCTCGAGCAGCAAGATCTATCATCGGACCGAGAATCGGCATCCCATCCTGGGTGTTGAGTATCAACAGAATGAATTTTCCTCGACGGATGCATATTTCGGAAAAATGGGCCTGCAAGTGCGCTATTTCATGCCGCCAGACAGTGCCGCCCCGCTGGCGTTCTATTTTGTCGGCGACCTGCTGGGGGACTACAGCAATCTTGAGCTGATCGGCACCATCAGCACGATGGAGACTTTTCAAAAGATTTACCGGCCCGAAATTTACAACGCCAATTGCGCGGCGGGAAAAGTTTATCAGCCTAGTCTCAAGCATCAGGATTATTCATTGACGCAAATTGTCTATGACCGGGAAGAGCGCAGCCAGCTGGCTGTCAAGCAGGGCAAATATACGGAAGAGCACTTCATCAAGCCGTACAAGAATGTGCTGGAACAATGGGCTGCCACCGCGCTCTCGAATTAAACAACATACACGACATCATCGATCATGAAAAAATTATTGCCTACTTCCACTGCCGGCAGCTTGCCCAAACCTTCCTGGCTGGCGCAGCCTGAAAAGCTGTGGTCGCCCTGGAAATTGCAGGACGAGGAATTGATTGAGGGAAAACAAGATGCCTTGCGTTTGTCCCTGCAGGAACAGCAGCAGGCGGGCATCGATATCGTCAGCGATGGCGAGCAGACGCGCCAGCATTTTGTCACCACGTTCATCGAGCATCTGAGCGGCGTCGATTTTGACAAACGCGAGACCGTCAGAATTCGTGACCGCTACGATGCGAGCGTGCCGACCGTCGTGGGCGCCGTGAGCCGCACCAAGCCGGTGTTTGTGGAAGACGCCAAATTCTTGCGCCAGCAAACCACGCAGCCGATCAAATGGGCGCTGCCGGGTCCGATGACGATGATCGATACGCTGTATGACAGCCATTATAAAAGCCGCGAAAAACTGGCCTGGGAATTCGCCAAGATCCTCAACCAGGAAGCGCGGGAACTGGAGGCGGCCGGCGTCGACATCATCCAGTTTGACGAACCCGCATTCAATGTCTTCTTTGATGAAGTCAATGATTGGGGGATCGCCACCCTGGAGCGGGCGATCGAAGGGCTCAAATGCGAAACGGCCGTGCATATTTGCTACGGCTACGGCATCAAGGCCAATACCGACTGGAAAAACACGCTGGGCTCCGAGTGGCGTCAATATGAAGAGTCTTTCCCCAAGCTGCAGCAATCGAATATCGACATCATCTCGCTGGAATGCCACAACTCGCGTGTTCCCATCGACCTGATTGAACTCATACGCGGCAAGAAAGTGATGGTCGGCGCCATCGACGTGGCAAGCAACACCATTGAAACGCCGGAGGAAGTGGCCAACACCCTGCGCAAGGCGCTGCGCTTCGTCGATGCCGACAAGCTCTACCCGAGCACCAACTGCGGCATGGCGCCCTTGTCTCGTCGCGTCGCCCGAGGCAAGCTGCATGCGCTCAGTGCCGGCGCGGACATCATCCGACGGGAAATCGCCCAGGCGGCGGGTGACATACCGAACCGCTGAGTTTTGCTGACTTCCTGACGGTGCGGTGTCAAACGTTATTGTTTATTGACAGCAAGCCAATACGCAAGCGATGGCGACATGTAACGCCGGCCCCGAGGCCGGCGTTACTGTTTCTGAGCGCCGAGCAGCGTCGATGCCGTGTGCGCCTGGCCAGGACTCTTGCCGCACGAAAATATCCTCCATCCACCGCAGGAGTGCGCTAGGCTGTCGCTGTTTGCCGTACAGTTCAGCAAACCCCGTACCATCCATCGCCCAAGCGCTGGCCGCCGCCGCGGCAGCGCCAGCCGGCGCGATGCTGTCTCGCTTTCACCCGTATTGACCTGGCCGATAGGACCGCATGATTTCATTCCGTACCCCCCATTTCTTTTCCGCGCGCCAGCCCTGGCGTGGCTGGCTATTGCCACTGCTATTGACCCTGCTGCTGGCGTGCTCGCTGGCCGCGCCACCGGCCTGGTCGCAGCCCGTCGATGACGCCGCCACGGCCGACCAGCGCCTCGATGGATTGCGCAAGCAGATCACCGGCATCCAGAAGGCGCTCGATGGCGAGGCGGAACTCGATGATGCGACCCTGTCGCAGATGCGCGCCGATGCGCTGGCGGCCAGCGCCGAGGCGGACAAGGTGGCCGATGCGCTCGCGCCCACCCTGTCGAGCGTGCAGGCGCGGCTGGCCGAGCTGGGCAAGCCGGCGGCGGGGGTAAAAGATGCGCCCGACGTGGCGGTGCAGCGCAGCCAGCTGGACCGCACCAGCAGCGCGCTCGATGCGCAGGTGAAACTGGCGCGCTTGCTGGCCGTGGAAGCGACGCAGGCGTCGGAGCAGGTGTCGACGGTGCGCCGCGCGCAGTTGCAGGCGCGCCTGGGCGAGCGCACGGCCTCGATCCTCGCCGGCTCGTTCTGGAAGCAGTTGCATGCGGAATTGCCGCAGAATTTGCAGCGCCTGCGGGCGCTGGAGCTGGAATTGGCGAACGCGGCCAGCGCCACGCCGTGGTCGGCCTGGGGCGGCTTGCTGGCCGGTATCGTGGCCGTGATCGGCGCCAGCGTCTGGACCTCGCGCTATCTGCTGGTGGTCACGTCCACGCGCGTGCCGCATGGCCGCTTGCGCCGCTCGCTGCATGCGCTGGCCGTGCTGGTGCTGGCGCTGGCCACGCCGGGCCTGGTGGCCGAATTGCTGGCCATGGGGCTGCGCTGGGAGGGCGGCCTGTCCGAAAAGACCTCGACTTTCCTGAGCAGCTTGATCGGCATCATCTGTTTTGCCGGTTTCACGGCGGGACTCGGCCACGCCCTGCTGTCGCCCCGGCGCGTGTCGTGGCGTCTGCTGCCCCTGCCCGACGCGCTGGCGCACCGCATGCGCAACTTCCCGTCGATGTTTTCCTTCATCGTCGTGCTCGTGTGGGCGACGGAACGGGTCACCATCGTCATCAATGCGGGCTTGTCCACCGCCGTGGCCGTCAACTGCATCGTCGCCCTGGTGATGAGCACGACCATCGCCTATGGCTTGATGCGCGCCGAGCGCTGCTGGCGCCAGTTGCGCGAGGCCGATCCCGCCACCCTGGTCACGCCGCTGTGGCTGCGCGTCGTCACGGTGCTGCTGTGGCTGGCGCTGGCGTCGAGCGTCATCAGTTTGCTGATCGGCTATGTGGCGTTTGGCAGTTTTGTCGCCAAGCAAATCGCCTGGGTCATCGTGGTGCTGTGCAGCACCTATCTGCTGACGGTGCTGGTCGACGATATCTGCATGTTGCTGGCCTCGACGCCGCCGCCGCCGGACGCCGCCCATCCCGTGCTGGCCACGCCCAAGGCGCGCGACCAGGCGGCCGTGCTGTTGTCGGGTGTCGGCCGCGCCATCGTCGTGCTGCTGGCCCTGATGCTGCTGCTGGCGCCGTTTGGCGAAGGGCCGGGCGAATTGTTCCAGCGGGTCGGCAAGCTGCAGGATGGCCTGGCCATCGGCGAAGTGGCGATCCGCCCTGGCGCGCTGATCCAGGCCCTGCTGGTGCTGCTCGTCGGCTTTGTCGCGCTGGGCCTGTTCAAGCGCTGGCTGCAAAACAGTTATTTGCCGACCACCAATCTCGATTCCGGCATGCAAGTGTCGTTCATCACCCTGTTCGGCTACATCGGCGGCGTGCTGGCCGTGGCGCTGGCCCTGTCGGCGGCCGGCATCGGCCTGGAACGCATCGCGTGGGTGGCGTCGGCCTTGTCGGTGGGTATCGGCTTCGGCTTGCAGGCGGTGGTGCAGAACTTCGTCTCCGGCCTGATTCTCCTGGCCGAGCGACCCGTCAAGGTGGGCGACTGGGTCTCGCTGGGCGGCGTGGAGGGCGACATTCGCCGCATCAACGTGCGCGCCACGGAAATCCAATTGGGCGACCGCTCCACGGTGATCGTGCCGAACTCGGAATTCATCACCAAGACGGTGCGTAACGTCACCCTGGCCAATCCGCTGGGCCTGGTGCAGCTGAAATTGCCGCTGCCCCTGTCCACGGATGCGGACGAGGCGCGCGCGCTGATCCTGGCCGCCTTTGCCGACAACCGCGACGTGCTCGACACGCCTGCGCCGAACGTGCAACTCGACGGCATCGACAATGGCTACCTGATGTTCAACGCCACCGGCTACGTGGGCTCGCCGCGCCTCGCGTATGGCGTGCGCAGCAATCTGCTGTTCGACTTGCTCAAGCGCCTGCATGCGGCGAACATGCCGATTTCCAAGCCCAGCACCATGGTGCTGAGCAGCGTGCCGGCCCAGCCCGAGGCGCCGGCCATGTCGGCGGTGGCAGCCGCGCCAGCGCCCACACCCGTGCCGCCGCTGACGTCCTAGCGGACCGTCGACCACAGCAGCGCCGCCAGGTACAGGCCGATGCCGAACGCCGCGTGCGCCATCAGGCTGCGCAGGCGGGCGGCGGCCGGATGCGGCGTCTTGCTGGCGGCCAGGCCGGCGCCCATGTCCGGCTGCAAGATGCAGAACGGCGCGGCCACGCTCACCAGGCCCGCCAGCAGGGCTGGCGCGAAGGTCGGCGCTTGCACCCACTGGTCCCCCACCAGCGCCAGCAGCACGGCCGCAAACAGCACGCCGATGAGGTAGTGGGCCGTCCAGCCCAGGATGGTTTCATCGCGTACGGGCGCCGCCTGGGCGATGTTGGCGTGGGTGAAGGTGCCGCGCGGCAGATGGCCGAGCCAGCGCCCCACCATCGCCAGGTTCAGCGAGGGAATGCACCAGTAGCGTTTTAACGCCACCGCCCACACATCCATCACCGCCGTCGCGCCCACGCCGATCGCCAGCGCATCGAGCCAGAGCATTTGCATTACCGCTCCAAACATTCAATAGATTGATTGAATGTTATAAGGGTGCTAGCATCGTGTCAATGAAAAATGCCGATATCGAATTGCTCACCGGTTCCGCCGGCTTTGCCTATATTTTAGGCAGCCCGCCGCGATTGCGCCTGCTCGAGCAGATCGTGCACGGCGAATATGCGGTGGAGCAGCTGGTGGAGTTGACGGGCCTGTCCGTGGCGAATACCTCCCAGCATTTGCAGCAGTTGCGGCGCGCCGGTTTTGTGCTGGCGCGGCGCGACGGCAAGCGCGTGTTGTACCGGCTCGGCAGCGGCCCCATCGTGCAACTGCTGGCCGCGTTGGATGTGTATGCGCAGCATCAGCGCAGCGAATTGCAGGCGCTGGGCCGGGGCGACCACGTGGAAGCGCTCACGGGCGACGAGTTGCTGGAACGCATGCGCGAAGCCAGCATCACCGTGCTCGACGTGCGGCCGGCGCAGGAATTCGCCGCCGGCCACCTGCCCGGCGCGATCAATATTCCGTTTGACGACTTGCCGCGCCGCTACGCCGAGCTGCCCGCTCACCAGGACATCGCCGCCTACTGCCGTGGTCCGTATTGCGTGTTGTCCGTGCAGGCGGTGGCGGCCCTGCGCCTGCACGGCTTGCATGCGCGCCGCCTCGGCAGCGGTTACGACGACTGGCAGGCGGCTGGCTTGCCGGTGAGCCGGGCGGCGTGATGGCGATCCCCAACAGCAAGCAGGAACTGATCACCGCCATCAACAGCACGTATGCGAAGTTGACGCAGGAGTTGGCGCGCGTGCCGCCGGCGTTGGCGCGCGATCCCGTGCTGGAAGGACAAGTGGCGGGCACGCGCATGAGCGTGTGCGATCTGCTCGCGTATCTGGTGGGCTGGAATGAGCTGGTCTTGCACTGGCATGCGCAGCTGCGCGACGGCAAGCGCATCGAGGACATCGCCTTTCCCGCCGAAGGTTTCACGTGGAACGCTCTGGGAAAACTGGCGCAGCGCTTCTATGCGGACCATGCTGAACTGGGCATGGACGATTTGTTGCGGCGCCTGGAACAGGCGAAGAACGCGCTGCTGGCGCTGATCGAAAGCCATGACGACGCGCAGTTGTATGGCCAGCCCTGGTACTCGCATTACACGATGGGGCGCATGATCCAGTTCAATACGGCGTCGCCGTATGCGAATGCACGCACGCGCTTGCGGGCCTGGCTCAAGACCTTGTAGTGGTTTGATCATTGCAGGATTGGCGGGCTTGCACGATTGCATCAGTACGCTTAGAAAATTTTTCAGGCAGGATAGTGGTTTCAAGCGTAAACAATGAAGGATCGCCATGCTGACCATCGCCGTCGCCCAGCTCAACCCCACCGTGGGCGACTTCGACGCCAATTGTGCCGCCATCATCGCGCGCATGGAGCGCGCCAGCAGCGAGGGCGCCGACCTGCTCGTGTGCCCGGAACTGTCGCTGTGCGCGTATTATCCCGGCGACCTGTTCGAGGACGCCGCCTTCCTGCACGGCATGCAGCGGGCGCTGAATAAGCTGCTGGAGGCGTCCACGCGCTGGCCGGCACTCGTCACCGTCATCGGCACGGCGCGGCCCAATTCCGGCGTCGGCAAGCCCTTGTTTAACGCCTTGCTGGCGCTGCGCGACGGGCGCATCGTGGCCGAATACTACAAGCAGCTGCTGCCGACCTACGGCATCTTCGACGAGGGTCGCCATTTCGAAGCGGGCCCGCCCGGCGCCTGCACCCTCGATATCGCCGGCTGTAAAGTCGGTTTCATGATCTGCGAGGATGGCTGGAACGACGATGGCCGCGCCTACGCCGTCAACCCGTTCGAGGCCTTGCACGCGGCGCGGCCCGACCTCGTCGTCAGCATCAACGCCAGCCCGTCCGACATCGGCAAGCGCGCGCAGCGCCACGCCGTGTTCGGCGCCGCCTGCGCACGCGTCAAGCTGCCCCTGCTCTTCGTCAATCAGGTGGGCGGCCAGGACCAGCTGGTGTTCGACGGCGCCTCGTTCGCCATCTCGCCCGCCCTCGGCCTGCAATTCGAGGCGGCCCGCTTCGTCGAGGACTTTCCCTTGCTGCGTTTTGCCGATGGCCGTTTTACGCGACCCGATGGATCGGCGTTTCCCGTGCCCGACCCGGATGGCATCCCCGCCGTCGAGTTTGCGCGGCGTCAGATCGTGCTCGGCTTGCGCGACTATGCGCGCCGCTGCCGCTTTACGAAAGTCGTCGTCGGCTGCTCGGGCGGCATCGATTCGGCGCTGACCCTGGCCCTGGCCGTCGAAGCGCTGGGCGCGGACAACGTGGTCGGCATCACCATGCCATCCGTCTTTTCCAGCGCCGGCTCCGTCACCGATTCCGTCGCCCTGTGCGCCAACCTGGGCATCGCCCTGATCACGCATCCGATCCGCGACATCGTGGCGCAATACGAAGCCGGCTACGCCCAGGCCTTCGACGGCAAGCTGCAGGGACTGCCGCTGGAAAACCTGCAGGCGCGCGTGCGCGGCACGATCCTGATGGAATACTCGAATGCCTACGGCGCCCTGCTGCTCACCACCGGCAACAAGAGCGAAATCTCGGTCGGCTACTGCACCCTGTACGGCGACACGAATGGAGGCCTGGGCCTGATCGGCGACCTGTATAAAACGGAGGTCTTTGCCCTGGCGCGCCACCTCAACGCCAGCGCCGGGCGCGCACTGATTCCCGCCGCCATCCTCGACAAGCCGCCGTCGGCGGAACTGGCGCCGGGCCAGCGCGACACCGATAGCTTGCCGCCGTATCCCGTGCTCGATGACATACTCAAATGGCATATCGAAGGGCGCCGATTGCCGGCGGCCGACAGCGCGCAAGCCTCGGCCCTGGTCGACCAGCTGCGCGAGACGGACGAGGGCCGGGCGCTGGTGACGCGCATCCTCGGCATGGTCGCCCGCAACGAATACAAGCGGCGCCAGGCGGCGCCCATCATCCGCGTGCGTTCGCGCGCCTTTGGCAGCGGGCGCCAATTGCCGATCGCCGCCCACTACCCCACCGGAGACGACGCATGACCTCAGCCTATCCCGCCGACGCGGCCATCCTGATCGGCCGCTTCCAGCCTTTTCACAATGGCCATGCCGGCTTGCTGCAGAAGGCGCTGGCCACCGCGGCCCAGGTGGTGGTGGTGCTCGGTTCCGCCTTCCATGCGCGCAGCCCGAAGAACCCGTTTACGTGGCAGGAACGGGCCGCCATGATCGCCGCCACCCTGCCCGAGGCGCAGCGCGCGCGCGTGCATTACGTGGCCGTGCGCGATTATTACGACGACGGCTTGTGGGCCGATGCCGTGCGGCGCGCCGTGGCGGGCGCGGTGCCCAAGGCGCAGCGCGTGACCCTGGTGGCTTGCTTCAAGGACGCCACCAGTTACTACCTGCACCACTTCCCGCACTGGCAGTTGCTCAATCTGGAGATCGATGCGGGTGCGCCGATAGGCGCGACGGCCATCCGCAACGTGCTGTTCGAGGCGCAAGACGTCGATGTGTCGCTGAGCGCCGTGGCGCAGCTGCTGCCGGCGGCCATCGGCCAGTATCTAAAAGCGTGGACCTTGCTGCCGTGGTATGCGCCGCTGGTGCAGGAATACCGCGCCATCGAAGACTATAAAGCGCGCTGGCGCGCGGCGCCGTATGCGCCCATCTTTACCACCGTCGATGCGCTGGTGCAGACGGGTGGCCACGTGCTGCTCGTGCGCCGCGGCGGCTATCCGGGCAAGGACTTGTGGGCCCTGCCCGGCGGCTTCCTGGAGCCGCGCGAACGCCTGCTGCAGGGCGCCCTGCGCGAGCTGGCGGAAGAAACCCAGCTGGGCGTGCTGGCGCCCACCCTCGTCGAGGCGCTGGTCGGCGTGGCCGTGTTCGACCACCCTGACCGCAGCCAGCGCGGGCGCACCATCACGCATGCCCATTACTTCGACCTGAAGACGCGCCAGCTGCCGGCCGTGACGGCGGCCGACGATGCGGCGCTGGCGCAGTGGGTGCCCGTGGCGGCGCTGCCGGCCATGGAAGAGCAATTCTTCGAAGACCACTTTCACATCCTGAACCACTTCCTCAAGCTCACGCACGAGGGGCGCTGAGAGGGGGTCTATCTCCCTGCCCGCGCGTCAGGACGTCACGCGTTCCCAGCCATGCTTGACGGCCGCCTTGAAGTCGTCCCATGCCGACTGGGGATACATGTGTTCCCAGTTGCTGCGCAGTTCAAGCTCGACCTGTTCCCAGCGCTGCCCCCGGTAGCTGTCGCTGCCCGCCATCGAATGGCCATAGCGGTAGGCGGGATCGTAGTCGTCGAAGCGCGCGCCGCTGGCGACATAGGTGGCGCTCCAGTGGTTGCGGTAATACTGCTCGTCGTCATAGCTGGTGCCGGGCAGGTTGTCGGCGCCGGGATAGCGGCGCACATTGGCGCCCGCGCCGGACGGTGGCGGCGATGCCATGCCGCCCGCAAATTGCTGCGATGCCGGCGTGTCGTTCAGGTTGCCGGCGGACGCGCCTTGCTGCGATGCCGCGCCCGACTGCATGCTGGCGCCCTGGCGCATCGCGCTGTCGCCGTGCGGCGCGCCTTGCCAGCCGCCGGCGCGCCAATGCTCGGCGTGCGCATCGATGTCGAGCGGCGCGTAGCGTTCGACGATGTCGGTGGCGCGCTGGATATCGGCGTCGCTGGCGTTTTCCAGGGTCAGCACGACATGCCCGCGCCGCACGGCTTCCGCATAGATGTGGCGGTCGGCGTGGCTGCCGAACAGGTCCGTGAAGAAATGCTTGATGCCGCCGAACAGGCTGTCGCCGTCCTGACTGGCTTCCTCGGCGGGAATGCCGTCGCTGCCCGCATCGTGCAGGCGGATATTGACGTCGGGAAAGCCTGCCGTGATCAGGTCTTGCCGCGCGTGCCCGGCCATGTCGCGCTGCGCGAACACGGCTGCCAATGTGTGTGCCATGATGGTCTCCAATCGGTGAACAACGTCCTTCCAGTGTAGGCCGTGAAAAACGAAAGGGGCGCTCGTTTGCCTCTTGGAAATCATTGTCCTTGTCGAGTACGCGTGGCGTGACATGGATGCCGCGGCGCCACGTGAAACCTCAGTCCGGCGTGCCGACGAAGGCGCGCAAGAAGTCGATGAAGGCGCGCACCTTTTCCGCAATATGCTGGGTGTTCGGATACACGGCATACACGCCCTGCTCCGGGAAGGCGACATCGGGCAGCAGGCGGCGCAGGCGTCCCGCGCGCACCTCCGCCGCCACCTGCCACTGCGGCAGCAGGGCCACGCCGCAGCCGCCCAGGGCAAAACCCAGCAGGGCCGAGGCGGAGTCGGAATGGATGGCGGCGTCGTCCTGCGCGGCAAAGGCGGCGGGGCCGTCCGGCGTCTGCACGTCCCAGCGCAGGGGCGCAGCGAGCCGGCTGTGCGCCAGCCAGCGCGCGCGCCGCAGGTCGGGCAGGGAGGCGATGTCGCGTCCCGGCAGGCTGGCCAGGTAGGCGGGCGAGGCGACGGGCCAGATCGCGTACGGCTCGATCAGCGCGGCGCGGTAGCTCGAATCGTTGAGGGAACCCATGCGGATGGCCAGGTCGTAGCCGCCCGAGATCAGGTCTTCATGCGACGAGGACGACGAATGCTGGATCTGCAGCTGCGGGTGGGCGGCGGCGAAGGCGATCAGCGCGGGGATCACCGTGCGGCTGCCGTATTCGACCGTGGTGGTCAGGCGCAGGGTGCCGCGCAAGCCCTGGTGCCCTTGGCGCGCCGTCTCGATGGCGCCCTGCGCTTCGCTCAGGACGCGCTGGCAATCCTCGTAAAAACGCCGTCCCACGTCGGTCAGCGCCAGGCTGCGCGTGCTGCGCGTGAGCAGCGACACGCCCAGTTCCGCCTCCAGCTGCTTCAAGTTAAAACTGACGACGGCCTTGCTCTGGCCCAGCACGGCGGCGGCGGCCGTCAGCGAACCGGCATCGACGATGGCGATGAAAATACCCAGGCGGTCGAGACTGATCATAAATAAAAATGCGTAAACATGCGGGTTTCCGAGGTTTGTCAAAATTTGTTTGACAGTGTAATCGGGGCTGGCCCGTTACGCAAATGGCGATGCAAGCTTAAGCTGGCCGTTTGCCATTCGGAGCACCATGGACTATCGCAAAAAGGTCGCGGCCATCTATCTGCTGGGATTTTTCGTCGACCTGATCAACATGTTCATCACCAGCGTCGCCTATCCCGACATCGGCCATGCGTTTGGCGCCTCGGTGGCGCAGCTGGCCTGGATCAGCACCGGCTACATCCTCGGCCTGACCATCGTCATCCCGGCCAGCGCCTGGCTGGCTGCCTATTATGGCAGCAAAACCGTGTTCATGGCATCGTTGCTAACTTTTTTATGCGCCAGCATCGGTGCCGGCCTGGCGCCCTCGATCGAGACCCTGATCGCCTGGCGCTGCGTGCAGGGCCTGGGCGGCGGTTTGCTCATCCCGCTGGGGCAAAGCATGACCTACCAGCTGTATGCGCCCGCCGAGCGCCCGGGCCTGTCGTCCGTCATCATGCTGGTGGGCTTGCTGGCGCCCGCCCTGTCGCCCGCGCTGGGCGGCGTGATCGTCGACAGCCTGTCGTGGCGGGCGATTTTTTACCTGAACGTGCCGTTTGCCGCGCTGGCGCTGCTGCTGGCCGCCTGCTGGCTGCGTCCCGATCCGCCGCGCGCGCAAGTGCCCCGGCTCGACACGGGCGGCCTTGTGGCGGGCAGCACAGCCATCCTTTTGCTGTTGCTGGGCTTGACCATGCTGGGCACGCCGGGCGAGTTGGCCGCCGGCGCCGCCGTGCTGGTGCTGGGCGCCGCCTGCGCCTGGGGCTACGTGCGCGGCGCCTTGCGCAAATCCACGCCGCTGCTCAACCTGCGCCTGGCCGCCGAACCGCTGCTGCGCATCGCCATGCTCATGTATCTGCTGGTGCCCGGCGTTTTCATGGGCGTGAGCCTGCTGGCCATGCTGTACCTGCAGGGCGTGCTGGGCATGTCGGCGTCGACGGCGGGCGCGCTGATGCTGCCGTGGGCACTGGCCTCGTTCGCGGCCATTTCGCTCACCGGAAAAAGCTACCGCCGCGTGGGGCCGCAACCGCTGTTCATCGCTGGCGCCCTGCTGCAGGCGGCGGGCATGCTGATGCTGCTGCGGGTGGACTCCGCGGGCCAATTATTCTGGCTGGGCGGCGCATATGCCGTGATGGGTTTTGGCGGCGGCTTGTGCAGCAGCACGGCGCAAAGCACGGCCTTTCTGCGCACGCCGGATGGGCAACTGAGCCAGGCCAGCGCCGTATGGAATATCAACCGCCAGCTGGGCTTTTGCCTGGGTGTCGCGCTGCTCAGCGTGCTGCTCAATGGCTTGCTGGCGGCGCAGGGCATCGCCAGCCTGGACGACCCCGCCCTGCATGCGCGCGCGGCGCAGGTGTTTCACTGGTGTTTCGCGCTGGCCGCCAGCGCGTGCGTGCTGCCGCTGGCACTGTGCGCGCGCATCGACAACCGCGCCGTTCTCGACCTTTTACATCACCATGGAGCAGCAAGAAAATGAATGCATCGAACCCCTGTTTTGACGACGTGTTGTCCACGCATGTGCTGATCCGCGAGTGGCTCTCTGGCGAGGCCAAGGCGCCGCACCATTGCGCCGCATTGCTCGCGCGTTTCTCGCCCGGCTTCACGATGGTGTCACCTGGCGGCAAGCAGCTCGATCTTGCCGGCTTGACGGCGTTCTTCCAGGGCGCCGGCGGCAGCCGGCCCGGCCTCGCCATGCGCATCACCGACCTGACATTGATCCAGGAAAGCGCGGCCGGCGCCACCGTGTCCTACCGTGAATTCCAGTCGCTGCCGGGCGCGGAAAACACGGAGCGCCTGTCGACCGTCGTGTATGAGAAAACGCCGGATGGCAGCCTGCTGTGGCGCCATCTGCACGAGACGTGGGCCGCTTGATCTAGCTTAAATCGTGCAAGTCTTTTTGCAGCGCCGGAGCGATGGAAAACTGCGAAAAGACTACCGCCAGGCCAGCGCGTTCCAGCGGTCGAATACTGCACCCGGATGACGCCCTGCGCCGCCACGTGCAGCTGCGCCGTGAAATCGCCATCGACTGGCATGCCGAAGAAGTGGCCGCTGTCGCGGATAAAGCCATACGAAGTCTTGCGCCAGAAATCCGTATTCGCGTCCGTCGTCACGCGCAATTGCGCGCCGTCGGCGGACCAGGTTTCCGGTGGATTGAGCCAGCCGCCTTGCATGAACATCGCATCTCCTCCCGCGCTAAAAATATCACATAGTGTGTCCCCATCCCAGCGCCTTGTACAGGGCGATCGCGTTGATGTAGGACGCCGTTTCCGCCAGCAGCGCTTCGCGCCGGATATCGTACAAGGCGCGCTGGTTTTCCAGCACCGCCTGGTAGCTGCCGGCGCCGCCCGCATAGCGCGTGCTGGCGATGCCGAGGGCCGCATTGCCGTGGCGCGCCGATTCCAGCAGCGAGGCTAATCGCGTCTGGTTTTCCGCCAGTTGCGTGACGGCGTTTTCCACGTCTTCCTGCGCCACCAGCAGCGCTTGCGCATAGCGCGCCAGGGCGCCCTGCGCCTCGGCCTGCGTGCCGCGCAAGCGCGCCCGCACGCTACCGAGGCGCAAGGCCGGATAGCTGACGGAGGGTGCCACCTCGAATGCGCGCGCGCCGCCGTCGAACACGCCGCTGCCGCGCAGCGCAAAGAAGCCCAAAAATCCGCCCAGGCTGAGGCGCGGATACAGGTCGGCCGTGGCCGCGCCCACGTCTTCGCTGGAGGCGGCCAACAGGCGCTCGGCGCGCACCACGTCGGGCCGCTGCTTGATCAGGCGGTTCACGTCGCCCAGCGGCAGCTGGCCCGCCAGCGGCGCTTCCTGGCGCGGCATGGTCGCCAGCGCGATGGCGCCGGGCGCTTGGCCGCTCAGCACGTCGAGCCGGTACTGCGCCTGGCGCAGGCCCGCCTGCAACGGCGGCAAGGCCGCCTCGCTGCGCGCCAGGTTGGCCAGCGCGTTGTGGCGTTCCTCCGGCAAGCCGCCGCCGACGCGGATGCGCGCGTCGATCAATGCCACCGTGTCGCGCCAGCTTTGCACCTGCGCCTGCGTCAGCGCCAGGTTTTGCTGGTAGCCCAGCGCCTCGTAGTAATTGCGCGCTACCTCGGCGGCGATCGTCAGCTGCACCTGCCGCAAGTCCGACTGCGCCGCGTCGGCGCGCGCCTGCGCCGAGCGGGTGATGTGCGCCAGGCGGCCGAACAGGTCGATCTCCCATTGCGCATCGAAGCCCACGCGCGTCTGCGCGCTGGCGGCACGGCTTGATGGCGTGTCTTGCTGGACGCTGCGCTGCCATCCCGCCTGGCCCGTGACGGCGGGCAGTTCATCGAGCCGGCGTTCGTCGAAGACGGCGCGCGCGGCCAGCAGGTTCGCCTGTGCCTGCGCGATATCGAGGTTGTGCGTCAAAGCGCTGGCGATCAGTTGCGACAGGCGCGCATCATCGAAGAACGTCCACCAGGCGGCCGCGCTGACGGCGCTCGCAGCGGGTGCGAACTGCGCCTGCTGCGGGCTGGCCAGGATGATGGCGGGCGTGCCCGGCGTGACGTAGGCGGGGCTGACGGCGCAGCCGGCCAGCAGGGGGAAAAGGCAGACAAGATGGCGGTAATTTTTCATGGGGATTCCTTCAGCGCCTGCGACAGGTCGCGTGCGCGCGGCGTGGCATGGTCGGCCGCGTGGCGGCGGGCCAGAAAGGTGTACACGGTGGGCAGCACGAACAGGGTGAAGAAGGTGCCGATCAACATGCCGGAAACGATCACCACGCCCAGGCCGAAGCGGCTGTTGGCGCCCGCGCCGGACGCGAACAGCAGCGGTACCAGGCCCACCACCATGGCGGCCGTCGTCATCAAAATTGGGCGCAGGCGGATCTGCGCCGCCTTGCGGATGGCCGTGATGCGGTCGAGCCGTTCATGTACCTGCAATTCGTTGGCAAATTCCACCATCAAGATCCCGTGCTTGCTGATCAAGCCGATCAGGGTCACGAGGCCGATCTGCGTGTAGATGTTGACGGTGGCGTAGCCCAGCGCCAGCGGAATCAGCGCGCCGCAGATCGACAGCGGCACCGTGATCAGGATGATCAAAGGGTCCGTCAGGCTTTCATACTGGGCGGCCAGCACCAGGTAGATGACGACGACGGCCGCGAGGAAGGCCAGCAGCAGCGCATTGCCTTCCGTGGCGAACTGGCGCGCATCCGATTGCCAGTCGTAGCTGAAGCCCGGCGGCAGGGTTTTCGCCACGCCGTCGAGGAAGGCGACGGCGTCGCCCAGGGTCACGCCGGGCGCCGGCACGCCCTGGAAGGTGGCCGCATTTTGCTGGTTGAACTGCGTCAGCATGTTCGGCTCGATCTGTTCCATCACCGAGACGACGGCGGACAGGGGCAGCAGGCTGCCGTCGTCGGCGCGCACGTACTGCTGCGTCAGGGCTTGCGCCGTCAAGCGCTGTTCGCGCGGGCTTTGCGCGATGACGTCGTAGGCGCGGCCATCCATGCCGAAGCGGTTCAGGTAATTTTCGCCCACCAGCACGGCCAGCGACTCGCCGATGTCCTGCATGCGGATGCCCAGGCTGTTCGCCTTCGAGCGGTCCACTTTAACCTTCACCACGGGGTTGTTGTAATCGAGGTCGCTGTCGACGACGGCGAACAGGCCGCTGTCGCGCGCGCGCTGCTTGACGTCTTCCATGGTGCGGAACAGCGTGGCGTAATCCTGCGCGCTGCGCAGCACCATCTGCACGGGCAGGCCGCCGCTCGATCCCGGCAGGGGCGCCAGCTGGAAGGCGAAGATGCTGGTGCCTTCCACGTCGCCCACGGCGTGCTGCAATTCGGCCTGGATGACGGCCGCGTTGCGCGAGCGTTCGGCCCAGGGCGTGAGGTTGATGCCGCCGATGCTCGATGCGGGGCCTTCGCCGCCATTGATGATCCAGCGCGATGCCGTTTCGGGGATATGCTTGTAGATGTCGTCGAGCTTGTACGAGAAGCGCTCGACGTAATCGAGGTTGGCGTGCTGCGGCGCCTTGATCGCCGTCAGCACGCTGGCCTGGTCTTCCGCCGGCGCCAGTTCGCGCTGCGGCAGCAGGTACAGGAACGGCAGGCTGACCATCACCAGCGCGGCGAAACCGGCGCTCAGCCAGCGGTGGTGCAGCGAGCGGTCCAGCAGGCGCGCATAGCGCGAAGTCAAGCCTTCGAAGAAATGCTCGGCGGCGCGCGCCATGCGTCCTTCCGCTTGTTTCGGCTGCAGCAGCAATGAGCTCATCACAGGCGACAGGGTCAGCGCCACCACGCCCGACACCACCACGGCGCCGGCCAGGGTCAGCGCGAACTCCTTGAACAGCGCGCCGGTGAGTCCCCCCATCATGCCGATGGGCGCATACACGGCCGCCAGGGTAATCGTCATGGCGATCACGGGACCGGCCACTTCGCGTGCGCCAACCAATGCCGCCGCCACGGGCGACTTGCCTTCCTCGATATGCCGGTGCACGTTTTCCACCACGACGATGGCGTCGTCGACCACCAGGCCCACGGCCAGCACCATCGCCAGCAAGGTCAGTAAATTGATGCTGAAGCCGAAGGCCAGCATCAGCGCGGCCGCGCCCAGCATCGACAGCGGAATCGTCACGACGGGAATCAGCACCGAGCGCAAGGAGCCCATGCACAGATAGATGACGATGACGACGATGAGCAGCGCTTCGAGCAGGGTGTGCGCCACCTCGTCGATGGAGGACTGGATGAAGCGCGCCGTCTCGAACGCCAGCTCGACCTTCACGCCGGGCGGCAGGGTTTTCTGGATCTCGGGCAGCAGTTTTTTGATGCCGTCGACGATCACCAGCGGGTTGCCGCCCGGCGTGGGCGACAGGCCCAGGTACACGGCCGGCACGCCATCCATGATGCCGCTCGTCTCCGTGGCGGCCGCGCCCAGTTCCACCGTGCCCACGTCCTTCAGGCGCACGAGCGCGGCGCCGTCATCGCCGCCCTTGGTGATGACCATGTCGCGGAACTGCTCCACGCTGGTGAGGTCCGTGTTGACGCTGATGTTAGCGACGACGAATTGTCCCTTCACCTTGCCGGGCGCCGCCTGGTAGTTATTGCGCCGCACGGCGTCGGCCACGTCGGCTGCCGTGAGTCCGCGCGCCGCCAGTTTCGTCGGGTCGATCCACAAACGCATGGCCAGTTGCTGGCCGCCATACACGTCGACCTTCGCCACGCCGTCGATGGTGGCGAACATCGGCTGCACGACGCGCGCCAGGTAATCCGTCAGCGCGGGCGCGGACACGCTCTCGCTGGCAAAGCCGACATAGGCGACGGCCGAGGAGTCGCCGGCCGAGCGCTCGATGACGGGGTCGAAGGCGCCTTCGGGCAGCTTGTAGCGCACCTGGTTGACCTTGGCCATCACTTCCGTCAGCGCCTGCGTGGAATCGCGGTTCAGCTCCATGCGCACGGTGACCGTGCTGCTGCCCTGCACCGAGGACGAGGTCAGGTAATCGATGCCTTCCACCGACGATACGGCTTGCGCGATCGGCTGCGTCACGAAACCCTGCATCAGTTCCGCCGAGGCGCCCGGATACGTGGTGCTCACCGTGATGGTGGACGATTCGAGCATCGGGTATTGGCGGATCGGCAGCTGCTTGATGGCGATCACGCCCAGCATCAGGATCAAGGTGCTGATCACCAGCGCCAGCACGGGGCGGCGCACAAATAGATCGGTCAATTTCATGGTGGTGTTTTTCCTTTACGAACCGGCCTTGGGCGCGGCGCGTTTGACTTCATCGAGGGTATTGGCCACGGCTTGCACGGCCATGCCGTCGGCCAGTTTCAGCTGGCCCGAGGCGACCACGCGCTGGCCTTCGCGCAAGCCGTCCAGGATGGCCACCCTGCCCCCGGCCCGCTCGCCCAGTTTGACGCCCACGCGCTTGACGGTGAGCGGCTGCTTGCCTTCCTGCTGCGCGACGAATACCGTGTCGCCGTACGCGTTGTAGGTCACGGCCGTTTCCGGCACCGTCAGCTGCTGGCCCGCTGCGCGCGCGACGCGCACATGCGCGTACATGCCCGGCCTCAGGGCGCTGCGGGGATGGGTCAGCGCCGCCTGCACCTGCACCATGCGCGAGCGGGCGATCAGCGGATCGATGGCGTTGATCTTCGCCGTGAAGATGTCATCGGGATAGGCGTCCACCAGCACTTGCACGGCCTGGCCCGGCGCCAGCTTGGCGCTGCTCTGTTCATCGAGGGCGAAGTTCACCAGCAGCGACTTGGTGTCGATCAAACTGGCCACCGTGTCGGCCGCGTTCAGGTACTGGCCCGCGTGTACCTTGCGGATGCCCAGCTGGCCGGCGAATGGCGCGCGGATGGTCTTTTGCGCGATCAGCGCTTCCGTCTGGCGCACGTCGCCCAAGGCCGCGTCGCGCGCGGCCAGGGCGCTATCGAGCTGCTCCTGCGTGGCCGCCTTTTCCCTGACCATCTGCGCCGTGCGGGCAAGGCTGCTTTCCGCGTTTTTCAGCTGCGCGCGCTGGCGCAGCAGGGCAGCCTGTTCCTGGGCGTCATTGAGTTGCACGAGGACGGCGCCGGCCGCCACGCTCTGGCCCGAATCGAAGCGGATCTGCGTGACGCGCCCGCCCGTTTCGGCCGCCACCAGCACCTGGCGCGCCGCTTCCAGTTCGCCCACGCCGGTGAAGTAGCGCTCCTGCGTGCCCAGCACGACGGGGACCAGCGCCACCTTGGTGGCGGGAGTGGCGGCGGCATCGGCCGCATGCGAGTTGGCGCGCGGGTACAGCGCGGCGCCGGCGACGGCCAGCGTGATGGCCAGCGCGCAGGCGCCGACGAGTTTCGTATGCATGATGAAGTCCTTTACAGCAGTCACAAGGAAGAGAGGCGCAGCGGAGGCTGATCAGGTCCGCTGCGCGTTGAAAAGAAGGAACAGGGCTATGGTCCACAGCAGCAGCACCAGGTGCGTCGTCTGCAAGCCTTCCTGCACGATCCAGTAGCCGAACCACAGGCCGCCCAGGTGCATCAGCAGCAAGAAGGCGGCCATGGCGCACAAGGCCAGGTTCAGCCAGGGCAGCGCCGCCGTCGGCGAGGCGCCAAGGAACAGCGCCACGCCCGTCCAGGCGGCGACGGCGGCCAGCAGTTGCAGCGCCAGCACCACGCCCAGCGACAGCCGGTGCAGGGTCAAGGAGGTGAGTGCGCGGCGCAGCAGCGGCGTCACGATGGTCGGGTCCTGGCGCAGCGGGTCCATGCGCATGGTGTTGCCGACGGCCCAGACGGCGCCGTGGAAGGCGTGCAGGTTGTTGATGGCGGCCAGGCTGAGCCAGAGGGCCAGGCCGGTGGCGAGAATGGCGTGAAACAGCCAGATCGAGTGCTGCAGCTGCATGGGATTCCAGTCCAAAAGAGTGTCTTGCCGGCATGCGGACGTGGAAACTCCTCGACAGCGGGGAGCTACCGGCCTATTATGCAAGCAATTAGTTGGTTAACTGGCCCCATGATAGTTGAGCGAAATGAATTACACAAGTAAACGTTTGGATAATAGCGAGGCGCCGCAAACGACGGAGCGCATCCTGTATTTCATCAAGACCAAGGGACCCGTCTCCACGGCCACCCTGGCCAAGACCCTGGACATGACGGGCGAGGCGGCGCGCCAGCAAGTGCAAAAGCTGGTGGCGGCGGGCCTGATCGAGGGGCGCCAGGAAGCGCAGGCGGGCGCCGGGCGGCCGCGCCAGAACTGGGTCTTGACGGAGGCGGGCAATGCGCGCTTTCCCGACACGCATGCGCAGCTGACGATCAAGCTGATCGGTTCCGTGCGCCAGCTGTTCGGCGAGGCGGGGCTGGATAAATTGATCACGCAGCGCGAAGAGGAAAGCCGCAGCGCCTACGCCTTGGCGTGCTCGGCGCCGGACTTGCCCACGCGCTTGCGGCAGCTGGCGGCCGTGCGCGACGAGGAGGGCTATATGGCGCGCGTGGAAGCGGACGGCGGCGACTGGCTGCTGATCGAGGATCACTGCCCCATCTGCGCTGCCGCGCGCACTTGCCAGGGCTTTTGCCGCTCCGAATTGCAGCTGTTCCAGGAAGTGGTGGGAGCGGGCGCGAGCATCGTGCGCGAGCAGCATGTGCTGGCGAACGCCATGCGCTGCGTTTATCGGATCAGGACGTTGCCCTAGTCTTTCGGAAACAGTGGCCAGGTCATCAGCGCGACCAGCCCCGCCAGCCACCACACGACGGGCCAGTTGCTGGCCGCCAGCAGGTGCGGGATGGCGATCGGCGTGAGGAACAGACCCACGTAGACGGCCGTGTTTGCCATGCCGAGGGCCGTGCCCGCGTTGGCGCCGCCCGCCTCCGTCGCCAGCTCCGTGTAGGCCACGCCATGCCAGGCGGACACGGCGATGCCGGCGGCCACCACGGCGGCCATCAACAGCCAGCCCGGCGCGTCCAGCCAGGCGATGCATCCCAGCAAAATGAACGACGCCAGCGCCACCAGGGCCGAGCCGCGCAAATAGGCGGGCCGGTTGGCGTGGCGGTCCGTGTGGCGTCCGCTCCAGATGCGCATCACCATGGCGCCCGTCTGCAGGGCCACCATCACGGCCGTGATGGCCGCCAGGCCCAGGTGGCCATGATCGTGCAGGAACACGGTGGCGTAGCTGAGCACGGCAAACTGGGGCACGCACAGCAAGCCGATGGCGGCCACCATGCGCCAGACTTTGCGGTTTTTGAGCGGACCTTGCAGCGGCGGAGGCGGCTTGACCCCCATCAGGCCCGTGGGCGCGTTGTGCGGTCCCGTGGCGGCCTCGGCGGAGAAATCGGGCTCATGCATCCAGCGCCACGTAAAAAACGCCGACAGGCCGCATACGAGGGCCAGGGCGCCAAACACGGGCAGGAAGCCATAGCGCGATGCCAGGCTGGGCAGGATGAGGGCGCCCAGGCCGCCACCGAGCGGCACGGCCGTCTGGCGGATGCTCATGGCGAAACCCCGTTCGCCGGCGCCGAACCAGCGCATCACGGCGCGGCCGCTGGCGCCATTCACGCTGCCGCCCAGCACGCCGACCAGCGCCAGGCCCGCCGCCAGCGCCCACAAGGGCGGCACGGCGCCATCCTGCGGCGTGATCCACAGTAGCAAGGTCAACAGCGCCAGCATGGTGCCCAGCAAGCCGGTCAGCAGCACGGGGCGGTCGCCCCAGCGGTCGGTGGCCATGCCCCATGGCAATTCGGTCAGGGCCACGCCCAGGCCCATGGCGCCCAGGGCCACACCCAGTTCGGTATTGCTCAGGTGATAGCCGCTGCGCAGCCAGATGGCCGTGGTAGGCATGCCGTTGGCGGCGGCGGAAAAGCTGGCATTGGCCGCCACGCCGACGGCCAGCACTTTCCAGCGGTGGGCATCGCCCAGCGCGGGCGCGGTGACGGGAACGGAAATGACGGGGCAGCTGGTGGTCATGGCAAGGAGGGGAAAGTGGTTGACCCTGACAGTGTTGCGCAGTACGATCGTTCTGAATATCAGATAATTTACTAGTCACCATCCCATAAAACAGGACAATAGTGTGCGCCATGAGCCTGCTTAATTTCGACATTGCCTTCTTGCGCAGCTATGTGGCTGGCATCGAACTGGGCAGCTTTGCCCGCGCGGCGGACAAGGTGGGCCGTTCCACCTCGGCCATCAGCGCGCAGCTGAAAAAACTCGAGGAGCAGGCCGGCATGCCCCTGTTCCGCAAGGAGGGCCGCGGACTGGCGCTGACGCCATCCGGGGAGGTGCTGCTTGGCTATGCGCGCCGCCTGCTGGAACTCAATGACGAGGCGGCCGTCGCCCTGCGCGGCGCGGAACTCGAAGGCTGTATCCGGCTCGGCTTGCAGGAGGATTTCGGCGAAGCCTTGCTGCCGGACGTGCTGGGGCGCTTTGCCCGCGCGCACCCGAAAGTGCGCATCGAGGCGCACGTGGCGCGCAACACGGAATTGATGGAACGGCTGGCCATGGGCCAGCTGGACCTGGCCCTGTTGTGGGGCGGCGCCTGCATCGCCGACGTGGCCGACTATCCGCCGCAGCAGCGTCAGCACATTGCCGAACCGGCCATGCGCTGGATCGCCTCGTCCAGCCTGGCCTGGCGCCCCGAATCGGGCGAGCCTTTGCCCTTGATTACGTTCGACCGCGACTGCCTGTTCCAGCGCTGCGCCACGCAGGCGCTGGACCGCGCGGGCATCGCCTGGCGCACGGCGTTTACCAGTCCCAGCCTGGCAGGGCTGTGGGCGGCGGCCGCCGCCGGGCTGGGCGTGACGGTGCGCACCAGCCTGGGTTTACCCGCTTCCGTGTGCGCGCTCGATCACGTGGCGGCGGGTTTGCCCGCCCTGCCCCCGTTGTCGCTGGAACTGCTGCGCGCCTCAAGCGTAGCCAGGCCGCCCGTCGAGCGCTTGGCCGGCCTGATCATCGAGTCGCTGCAGCAAGATGCCGCTTAAAACTCCTGCACCGTCGGGCGCAGCACGATTTCATTGATGCTCACGTCGTCCGGCTGGCCGATCGCATATGCGATGGCGCGTGCCCCGGCGTCGGCGGGGATGGCTTGCTTGTAGAACTCCTTCAAGCCGGCCGCGCTTTCCGCATGGCTGCTGCCGCCCGGCAAGAAGGTGGTGCTGCGGATGGTGCCGCTGCTGGCCGCCAGTTCATGGCGCAAGCCTTCCGAAATGGCGCTGACGGCAAACTTGGTGCCGCTGTAGACGGTGCCGCCCGGACTGAAGAATTTTTGTCCCGCCACGGACGAGATGCCATGGGAAAATCGCTGGCGCCGTATTGCTCCACTTGCCGCCAGCCCAATGGTTGCCAGGTGGCGCAGGCGGGCTGGCAAACGGGCTACCGCCATCCGCCCGATTTCAGCGCTGCATTCAGCCGTTATTTTGGCTACGCGCCGAAGACCGTGGGACGCGCGGGCGCGTAAAAAGCCGGTGTAGAATCGGCGGGCAGCAAGCACCCCGATAACCGATCAGGAGACATGATGGCCCGCAAAATCTTCGTCAATCTGCCCGTCCAGTCGCTCGAGCGTTCCGTGGCGTTTTTCACGGCGCTGGGCTTCAGTTTCAATGCGCATTTCACGGATGAAACAGCGACCTGCATGATCGTCGCCGACGACATCTTCGTCATGCTGCTGACGCACGACAAATTCAAGCAATTCACGCCCAAGCAGTTGTGCGATACCAAGGTGGCGACGGAAGTGCTCGTGTGCCTGTCGGCCGAGAGCCGCGGCGAGGTCGACGAGCTGGTGGCGAAAGCCGTCCAGGCGGGCGGCAGCCTCTACAAGGAGCCGATCGATTACGGCTTCATGTATGGCCACAGCTTCCAGGATCCGGATGGACATCAGTGGGAGCTGATGTACATGGAGCCGAATTCAATACCGCAATAGTTGTGGTATTGAATTCCGAAAAGCGCGCTTAGCTGGCCAGCGCCAGCAGGTCGACCACGTCCAGTCCCGCCAAGTCTTGCGTCGTGTTACCCGCGAACGCGGCGCGGCTCGGCTGGCCGTTTTTCAGCCAGGTACGCGTGACGTCCTTGATCTGCGCCAGGGTGCAATTGAGCACGCCGGTGCGGAATTGCTGGCGCACGGCTTCCGTCGTGCCGCGCTGTTGCATGTTCCACGCCGTCAGCGCTTCCGCGTACGGCGAATGGGGCTTGTCGAGGCCCTTGATGACGCAGATGATGGCTTCTTCCACTTGTTCCTGCGAGAAGTCGCCGTCGAGGATCTGGTCCAGCGTCGTGCCGAAGTCGGCGAAGGTGCCGGCCAGGCGCGGATCGCGGTAGGAACTCAAGGTAAACGTGCCGGCGCCGGCTGCGTAGCTGGCGCTGCCGCCATACGCGCCGCCTTTTTCGCGCAGGGCCGTATGCAGCACCTGGTTGGTCATCAGTTCGGCGGCCACGGCCAGGGCGGAGGCGTCCGGATTGTGCACGCCGGGCACGGCCCAGGAAACGAAGCAATGGTTGATCTGGCTCGTCGCATGCAGGGCCGTGTTGGCCAGCGGCAAGACGGCCGGCGCTGGCGTTGCCGCCGAAGCAGTGGCATCCGTGCTGGCTGCCGGCAATTCCAGCAAGCGGGCCAGGGTGATGCCATCCTGTTCCAGGCCCGCGCACAGCACGGTCGGCGGCTGGGCGATGATGTGCGCGTGCAGCGCGTCGAGCTCGCGCGCGATTTCCTGCAAGCCCTCGGACGTCTTGCTCAGCTGCTGCAATCGGCGGTAGAACGGCAAGGCCGCCGGACCGCCGACGATGTCGTCGAAGCGGCGCGTGGGCGACAGCGGCGCCGCCGAAGCGAGCATGGCGTAGCGGTTGCCCGATTCGGCCAGGCTGCTCAATTTGTCCTGCACCAGGCTTTCGATCAGGAAAGCCAGGCGCTCTTCCTCATCGAAGCGGGGCTTGGCGATCCAGGCCGACAGCACGGCGGCGATCGCCGCATGTTCTTCGCGCAAGCCGCTGGCCGAGAACGACAATTCCACGCGCATCGCTTGTTGCGGACGGGGAATGGCTTCCAGGCCGATGTGGAACGACGGCACCATGCTCTGGCGCCAGGCGCTGGCGTCGTCGAACGACATGTCGCCCACGCCCAGTTCCGGCGCCAGGTCCGTGTACAGGCGCAGCCAGGGCCACGACGCTTCCGGCAAGCCTGACACGTCATACAGCACGTTGGCATAGCTGATGCCGTTCGAGGCGATACTGAAGGCCACGGCGCCGTCGACGGCGGCGGGAATCGGCAAGGCCGGGCGCGGCGCGGCGCTGACGTCGCCAGGGCGGATGCGCGGCAAGACTTCCGAATTCGATGGCAATTGCTGATGCGCTTCCAGGGCGGCGGACTCGGCCACGATGTGCTCGCGTTCGGCGTCCGTCAGCTGCGCTTGCAGGGCCGCCAGCTTGGCGTCTTCCTGGGCGGCGCGGTCCGTGAAGTAGGCGCTGTCGGGCACCACGTGCGTCGTCAAACGGGTCGGATTGGCGATCAGTTCGCGCACCAGCTGCTTGAAGAATGCCGGATCTTCGATCTGCTGTTCCAGGGTTTCCAGGATGGCCGCATTGTCGAAGGCGTCCATCACGTTGCCGTCGTACATGGCCAGCGGCAGCGCGTGCAGCAGGCGGCCCAGGCCGTAAGGCATGCGGCCGCTGCTGATTTCGCGCTGGCTGTACTTGATGTCGCGCAAGGCGGCGTGCAGCACGGCGGCGGGTATGCCCTCTTGCGCCGTTTCTTCCAGGGCCGTCCAGATGCGCTGGTGCGCGTCGGCGATCTGTTCTTTGGTTAAACCTTCCATGCCGATGTGGAACACCATCTGGCGGATGCCCGCGTCGCGGCCATTCATGTCCGATGGGCGGCCATAGCCGGCCGATTCCATGGCGCGCATGACGGGCGCCGACGATTCGCCCAGCAAGCCGTGCGACAGCAGATGCGCGTGGTAGTAGGCGATCGGGTCGCTCGACTCGCCCATCAGCCAGGCGAATTGCAGGCCGAATTCATCGTCGCGCGCTTCCTGCGATGGAATTTTCACGACGTTTTCCTGCGGCGCCGTCCACGCGGGCGCCAGCTGCGGCAAACGGCGCGGGCTGAAGCCGCTGAGCTTGGACAGCACGCGTTCGGCCACCTGCTCCTGCACGGCCGACGCTTCGATATTGCCGGCGGTCATGATCACGGCTTGCGAAGGATGGTAGTGGCTGGCATGGAATTCTTTCAGCATCTCATGCGTCAGCTCGGGGATATTCAGCGGATCGCCGCCCGATTCCACTTCATACGTCGTGCCCTTGAGCAAGGCGCTGGCGATGCCGCTGTCGAGCGCGCGCATGGGGCTGTTGAAAGCGCCCTTCATTTCATTGAAGACGATGCCCTGGTACACCAGCTTGTCGCCTTCGAACGCATGGCGCCAGCCTTCCTGGCGGAAATTCAGGTAATCGAGGTTGGGGAAGAAGGCCGCGTCCAGGTACACGTCGAGCAGGTTGAAGAAATCCTTGCGGTCGGTGCTGGCGAACGGGTACACGGTGCGGTCCGGATAGGTCATCGCATTCATGAAGGTGGCCGTCGAGCGGCGCAGCATCGAGAAGAAAGGGTCGCGCACCGGGTAGCGGGACGAGCCGCACAAGGCCAGGTGTTCGAGGATGTGGGCGCGCCCGTCGCTCACTTCCGGCACAGTGGGAAAGGCCACCAGGAACACCATCTCAGCCTGCTCGGTATGCATGTGGATATGGCGCATGCCCGTTGCTGGCTCGACATATTGCTCGATGGTTGCCTGCAAGACTGGAATGAAGTTGCTGCTGACTTTTTCAAATGTGCTCATGCGGTATGGGATCTCTGCGGTAGGTGATTCGGAGTGTCGGTGGGCTTGCATCACATATGGGGCCAAACTGGCGCAATGCCAGGGCGGGTGCCAGTTTGATGCCTGCGTGAAGTTTTTCCCTATTGTACTAGGAGTATTCGCGCGCCGCCGCCGTGGCCTTGCCGGCGGCCGGAAAAGCGACAGCCTTGCAAAATAGATCATATTTCGGTGGCTGGCGTCTCCGAATGCACGCTTAGCGTACCATGCGCCATTTGCACTCCAGACTGAACCGAAGGCCCCTACCTTGTCCCGACTTTCCTTTCGCCAACTGTTATTTGCCGCCTTCATTTTGACGACGGGCATTTTGACGGCCACCTCCGTGCAAGCCCTGCTGACCCTGGAACACCTGGCGCGGCTGGGGCGCGAGACGGCGGCGCAGGCGATTGCCCTGACGGAACAGTCGCAGCGCCTGTCCGAGCGCACCCTGGCCATGGAGCGCAGCGCGCGCCAATTCCTCGTGCTGGACGACCCCGTGTTCCGCGAGCGCTACGCGGCGGCCCGCGACGAAGCGACGGCGGCGCTGCAAGTGCTGAACCGGGCCACGCCCGAGTTCGCTCCCCAGCTGGCCGACGACTGGACGGTGCAGGCGCAAGCGGCGTGGGAGGTCTTGCAAGCAGGCAAGCGCCGCAAGCGCGATGGCCACGCCGTCGTGTACCGCGCGTTTGCCCGCATGACGCAGATCAATGACAGCCTGGCGCGCGAAAGCAAGACGGAAATCGGCAGCCGCAACGACGCCCTGCTGGCGGAGCTGGAACGCCAGCGCCGCCTGCTGGGCGTGCTGGTGGGCGGCGCCGTGCTGCTGGCGGCCCTGCTGGCCACCTGTTTCGGCTTTCTGTTGTCGCGCCCGCTGCGCCGCATCGAGACGGCCATCGGGCGCCTGGGCGACAAGCGCTACGACCAGCCCATCGTCGTCGGCGGCCCGGCCGACACGCGCCGCCTGGGCCAGCAGCTCGACTGGCTGCGCCAGCGCCTGGCGGACCTCGATGCCGACAAGGAACGCTTCCTGCGCCACATCTCGCACGAGCTGAAAACCCCGCTGGCGGCCCTGCGCGAAGGCGTGGCCTTGCTGGAAGACGAGGTGGCGGGCAAGCTCAGCGACGGCCAGCGCGAAATCGCCGGCATCCTGCAGCAAAACACGGCGTCGCTGCAAACCCAGATCGAAGACTTGCTGCGCTACAATACCGCTGCTTTTGACGCCCAGCATCTGGCGCACAGCAAGGTCGATTTGCTGGTCTTGCTGCACGATGTGGTGGCCGGGCAGCGCCTGCAATGGCTGGCGCGCCGCCTGACGGTCGAGGTACAGGGCGAGTCCCTGATCGTGCAGGCCGACCGCGACAAGCTGGCCACGGTCCTGGCGAACCTGCTGTCGAATGCCGTGCGCTTCAGCCCGGAAGGCGGCACCGTGCGCTTTGCCTTGTCCTGTGAAGGCGGCCACGTGCACATCGATTGTATCGACGAAGGCGCCGGCGTGGCGCCCGAGGATGCCGCGCGTATTTTTGAACCGTTTTACCAGGGAGTGCGCCAGGCGGTGGGCGCGCGCAACGGCAATGGCATCGGCCTGTCCATCGTGCGCGAATATATCGCCGCCCACGATGGCAGCGTCACTCTTTTAGCGCGCCCCGCCGGCGCGCATTTTCGGATAGAACTGCCCTTATGATGACGAGAATTCCCCTGGCCGCCATGGCCGCCTGCGCGCTGCTGTTGGGCGCTTGCGCCGCCAAGCCTCCCACCCAGACGCCCGTGCTGGTGCAAACGCCGCCGCGCGTGGTGGTGGTGGCAGATCCCCAGCTGACGGAACTGCTGGCGTATCAAGGCGCCTTGCGCCTGATGACGCCGTCGGAATTGGTGAAGGCGCAGCTGGACCTGGCGAAGGCCGACCACGCGCCGCCCAACACGCTGCGCCGCGCCATGTTGCTGGCGGCCGTGCGCGGTCCCGGCGACCTGGCCCGCGCGCAAGCCGTGCTGGAACCCTTGCTGACGGCCACGGGCAAGGAGGCGCAACTGCTGGCGCCGCTGGCCCAATCGCTGGCCAGCCAGTATGCGGAACTGCGCCGCCAGGAAGACAGCATCGACAAGCTCAACACCCAGCTGCGCGACGCCCAGCGCCGCATCGATTTGCTCAATGAAAAACTCGAGGCGCTGAAAAACATCGAGCGCAGCCTGTCCGTGCGCCCCGCCGCGGGAGCGCCGAAATGAGCGAGCTCGCCCACATCTTGTTGGTCGACGACGACCCCGACCTGCTGCGCCTGCTCACCATCCGCTTGAAGGCGGGCAACTATCGCGTGACGGCCGTGGGCAGCGCGGAAGCGGCGCTGGCGCGCCTGGCCGTGGAATTGCCGGCCCTGGTCATTACCGACGTGCAATTGCCGGGCCGCGACGGCCTGGCCCTGTTCGATGAAATCCGCCGCCAGCATGCGGCCCTGCCCGTCATCTTGCTGACGGCCCACGGCACCATCCCCGACGCCGTCGACGCGACGGCGCGCGGCGCGTTCGCCTACCTGACGAAACCGTTCGACGGCAAGCTGCTGATGGAGAAAGTGGCGTATGCCATCAACTTGTCCACCGTCATGCCGGCGCCGGCGTCCGGCGACGAGAGCTGGCGTGCCGAGCTGATCAGCCGCAGTGCGCAGATGGCCGAGCTGCTGGCCGAAGCCAAGTTGGTGGCGGGATCGGACGCCAGCATCCTGATCCGTGGACCCTCCGGCACGGGCAAGGAATTGCTGGCGCGCGCCCTGCACAACGCCAGCCGCCGCGCCAAGGCGCCGTTCATCGCCGTCAACTGCGGCGCCATTCCCGAGCAATTGCTGGAATCGGAACTGTTCGGCCACGTGAAAGGCGCGTTTACGGGCGCCGTCGGCAACCGCGAAGGCTTGTTCCAGGCGGCCGATGGCGGCACCCTGTTTTTGGACGAGATCGGCGACATGCCCTTGCCGCTGCAGGTGAAACTGCTGAGGGTGCTGCAGGAGCGGGCCGTGCGTCCCGTCGGCGCCGACCAGACGCGTCCGGTGGACGTGCGCCTGCTGTCGGCCACGCACCGCGACCTCGACGTGGCGATGAGCGAGGGACAATTTCGCGAAGACCTGTATTACCGCCTCAATGTCGTGACCCTGACCCTGCCGCCGCTGGCCGAGCGCCGCGAAGACATTTCTCTGCTGGCGAACCATTTCCTGCAGAAACTGGCGGCCAAGTATCAGAAACCGCTGAACGGTTTCGCGCCCGACGCCCTCACGGCCTTGGTCAGCGCGCCATGGCCCGGCAATGTGCGCCAGCTGGTCAATGTCGTCGAGCAAGTGTGCGCGCTGGCCACGGCGCCGCTGGTGCCGTTGAGCCTGGTGCAGCGGGCCTTGCGCGTGCCATCGCTGGAAGCGCTCAGCTATAACGAGGCCAAGCAGCGCTTCGAGCGCGACTACCTGATTCAATTGCTGCGCCTGACGGACGGCAACGTGGCCGACGCGGCCCGCCTGGCCGACCGCAACCGCACGGAGTTCTACCGTTTGCTGCAGAAATACGAGCTGACGCCGGCCCTGTTCCGGGCCGACGGCGACCCTGTCGCTGAATAGCGACAAAAATAAAGTATTACGAATCAATGACTTACTGTAAAACATTGATATTGTTGCCATACCTTGTCGCTGTCAGGCGACAAAAAGCCCGGTTTTCCGGGCCAGATCGGCGGGAAAAGCGCGGAAAAAATCCGGAATGAGTGTAAGTTGTTGATTTTAAATGAAATTTAAAAGCTGGCACGGCGCTTGCTGTAGGGGTAGGTGTGACGCTTCAACGTGTTGCTGTTTATTGCTATAGCCAAGTAAGAAGCTTTTAACTTCATTGAGAGGAACTACCATGCAAACATCGAAACTGTTCAATACCCTGGTCGCCGCTATCGTACTGTCGGGCGCCTCGATCACCGCTTCGCATGCAGCTGACTCCGCACCAAAAGCACAAGCTCCTGCTGACACTGTCGTGGCCGCCAACGCCGCCGCTGCCGTCCCTGATGAAACAATCACTTCCTCGGCCAAGGCCGCCCTGAGCGCCGATGCGCAAGCCGCTGCCCTGCCAGTCAAGGTGGCAACCCAGCAAGGTGTCGTCGTCCTGTCGGGCGACGTGCCGAGCGCCGAAGCGGGTGACCGCGTCGTGCAGATCGTCGCTTCCGTGAGCGGCGTGAAAGAAATCAAGAACGAGCTGAAAGTCAAAGCCGCCGGTTAAACGCCGCGCGGTAACGCCTCGCGCTGTACTTTACTCCGGGTTGCCCTGTCTGCGGACAGGGCATTTTTTTTGTGCCATCGTGTCCACAAGCCAGGCCTGCTTCCAGGCAGCTAGCTCGGCAATAGGGTTAGAATAGCCAGCACTGGCGCCGCTTCCGTCGCTGTTTGTCATCCATGGCGCAGTGTTGCAAGGCTGCGCCGTTACCAGGCTACCGCATGTCATCTTTCTCCCCCGCTGCCCTGCTGCGCAATCTGAAACCCGATAACTTCACCATCGCCCTGCTCGTCACCGTGGCGCTGGCCAGCTTCCTGCCCTGCACGGGCCAGACGGCCGTAATGTTCGGCCATATCACCACCGTCGCCATCGGCGCCCTGTTCTTCCTGCACGGCGCCAAGCTGTCGCGCGAAGCCGTGGTGGCCGGTGTCATGCACTGGCGCTTGCACCTGCTGGTGCTGGCCAGCACGTTTATTCTGTTCCCCCTGCTGGGCCTGGCCCTGCGTCCGCTGGCGCTGACCTTCCTCACGCCCGAGTTGTACGTGGGCATCTTGTTCCTGTGCGCCTTGCCATCGACCGTGCAATCGTCGATCGCGCTGACGGCCATGGCGCGCGGTAACGTGCCGGCCGCCATCTGCAGCGCCTCGGCCTCGAATTTCATCGGCATCTTCCTCGCTCCCATCCTGGTCGGCTTGCTGGTGGCGAAGGGCGCGGAAAGCAAGTCCTCGGTGGACGCCGTGCTGTCCATCGTCATGCAGTTGCTGCTGCCCTTCCTGGCCGGCCAGTTCCTGCGCCGCTGGATCGGCCGCTGGGTCGACCGCCACAAGGCCATGCTGAAATTCGTCGACCAGGGGTCGATCTTGCTGGTGGTCTACACGGCCTTCAGCGAAGCCGTCAGCGAGGGCCTGTGGCATACGATTTCGGTGGAAACCCTGGTGGCCCTGGGCCTGTTCAGCATCTTGCTGCTGGCGCTGGTGCTGGGCCTGATGACGTTCATCAGCCGCCGTCTCGGTTTTAGCAAGGAAGACGAGATCGCCATCGTCTTTTGCGGCTCGAAGAAAAGCCTGGCCAGCGGCGTGCCGATGGCCAAGGTGCTGTTTGCCACCCATGCGCTGGGCATGGTGATCTTGCCGCTGATGCTGTTCCACCAGATCCAGCTGATGATTTGCGCCGTGATCGCGCAGCGCTATGCGCAGCGGGACGAGGAGCGGGAAGTGCCGGCGACGACGCCGTGATGCGGCTCCTGTAGTAGCGTCAACGCCTGCCGCAAGCCCTCGACGATCGCCCGATACGCCTGCCGCCGGCTTCCCTCATCGGGCGCGCGCAGCACGTACGCCGGGTGATACACGGTGACCACCCAGCGTCCATCGTGTTGCACCGGCGTGCCGAGCAGCGGCGCCATGCTCGCCGCGCCATCCTGCAATATCGATTTCAAGGCCGTGCTGCCCAGCGCGACGATCACCCGTGGTTGGACCCGCTCGATCTCTTCTTCCAGCCAGCCATGGCAGGCGAGGATTTCGCGCTGCGCGGGCGTCTTGTGCAGGCGGCGCTTGCCGCGCGGTTCCCACTTGAAATGCTTGACGGCATTCGTTACATACACGCTGTCGCGCGCCACGCCCGCTTCCCGCAGTGCCTGCTCCAGCAACGCGCCGGCCGCGCCGACGAAGGGCAGGCCCGCCAGGTCTTCCTGGTCGCCCGGCTGCTCGCCGACCAGCATGATGCAGGCGGTGTGCGGCCCCACGCCGGGCACGGCTTGCGTGGCGCTTTTCCACAGCGCGCAGCGGCGGCACTGGTCCAGCGTCGTGGGTGCGTCGCGCGCGGGCTGGGCGCGCTCGGCGGCGATCGGGATCATGCTGGCACCGCCGCGCTGGCCCACGCTGGCCGTCTGGCCCGTGCGCCGTTCGCCATTCGCGGCGCCGCTCAGCATGGCGGGCACGATGACGCCTTCGGGCAGGTTTTTCCAGAAGCGCGCGGGGATATGGCTGTGCAGCAAGTCGGCATTCGCGCGCGCGGGGTTGAAGATGCTGCGGTAGTAGGTCAGCCACAGCGCTTCGCCCGCATCGTCGATCTCGGCCGCGCCGCGCAGCAGGGCCGGCCCCGCGTGCAAGGTCTGGCCATCCCACAGCATGCTGGCCGATGGCGTGGCGATCATCCAGCTGGTCGATCCCATGCGGCGCGCGAAGTGGCGCGTCACCTGCGGCAGCACCTCGTGCGCGGGTTCGTACCAGGCGACGAAGCGGGGCGCGCCCTCGGCCTCGCTGCGTTCGCGGAAGCGCACATACGCATGCATGTCGTGCTCTTCGCGCCGCACGGCCTTGACCATGGCGTGCAGGCGCGCACCGTCCGCGTCGGCCGGCGACACCACGTCGTGCTGGCCCAGCTGCCAGCGCCAGAGCACCTGATACAAGAAGGCCCAGCGGTCATGCACGTTGAAACAGGCGGCGCTCTCCAGCAGTTCCACCAGGGCACGGGGCAGGCGCAGCGGCGGCGCGCTGGTATCCGTGGCATCCGGCGTGGAGGAAAACAGGTCGCCATCGCCCTGCTGCGACTGCCAGGCGACGTCGGCAGGCGGCACGCCACGCGCGATCAGTTCGCGCGCCGCCGCGCGCCACGCGTCGAACGATTGCGCCAGCCGCACCACGCGCTCATTGACCTCGTTCATGCGGCCTGCAGTTCCGGCCACAGATGCATCTGCTGCGGTGCCTCGGCCATGGCGCGGCGCAGGTGTTCCGAGGCGGTGGTGTCGTGCGCGGGAAAGTAATCGGCCGTGATGATGAAGGGGGCGATTTTCTTCATGCTGCAGCGCAGGCGCGACAGGTCGGCGTAGCGCACCTGCCGCAGCCGGCGCAGGTCGACGATGCGCTGCGCGTTGCGCAGGCCGATGCCGGGCACGCGGGCGATCATGTGCTGCGCGGCGCGGTTCAAGTCCAGCGGAAAATGTTCGCGGTGCGCCAGCGCCCAGGCCAGCTTGGGATCGATATCGAGCGCCAGGTTGCCGCCGCTGGCGGGCAGCAGCTCGCTGGCCTGGAAACCATAGCTACGCAGCAAGAAATCGGCCTGGTACAGCCGGTGTTCGCGCAGCATCGGCGGCGGCGCCAGCGGCACGCTTGTCGGGCTGTCTGGAATCGGGCTGAAGGCCGAGTAGTACACGCGCTTGAGCTTGTAGCTGCCATACAGGGTCTCGGCCGTGGAGAGGATCTGCCGGTCGTCGCTGGCGTCGGCACCGACGATCATCTGCGTGCTTTGACCGGCAGGCGCGAAGCGGGGCGACTTCGGCTCCTCGGCCTTTTCATCGAGCTTGCGGCGGATGGCGCCCATCGCCAGTTTAATCGTGTGCACGCTCTTTTCCGGCGCCAGTTTCTGCACGCTGTCCTGCGTCGGCAGTTCGATATTCACGCTGAGCCTGTCGGCATAACGGCCCGCCTGCGCGATCAGGGCCGGGTCGGCGTCGGGGATGGTTTTCAGGTGGATGTAGCCGCGGAACTGGTGTACTTCGCGCAACTCGCGCGCCACCTGCACCAGCTGCTCCATCGTGTAGTCGGCCGACCGGATGATGCCGGAACTGAGGAACAGGCCGTCGATGTAGTTGCGCAGGTAAAAGTCGGCCGTCAGCTTGACCACTTCGGCCACGCTAAACCGCGCGCGCGGCACGTTCGAGCTGCGCCGGTTGACGCAGTACTGGCAGTCGTACAGGCAGTAATTGGTCAGCAGGACTTTCAGCAGCGAGACGCAGCGCCCGTCCGGCGTGTAGCTGTGGCAGATGCCCATGCCCGAGGTGGCGCCAAAGCCGTCCTTGCCGATGGAGTCGCGTTTGGGCGCGCCGCTGCTGGCGCAGGAAGCGTCGTACTTGGCCGCGTCGGCCAGGATTTCCAGCTTGTCCGTCAATTCCATGGCTCACCCCGATATACTGTGTTTATATACAGTATATCAGGGAATGCGCCTTGCGCCGTCTTGACTTGCGCGATGGCAGAACGCTATATATCAGTGTATATTACGGTCCTTGTTCACCGTTCACTTACAAGGATACGATCATGCGCCTCACCTCCCTTGCCAAGCTCCTCGGCACCGCCCTGCTGGCCACCGCCGCCACCTCCGCCGTTGCCGGCGAAGTGGTGGTGTCGGCCGCGGCCAGCCTGACGAACGCGTTCAAGGATGCGGCGCAGGGCTACGAGGCGCAGTATCCGGGCAGCAAGGTGTCCCTGAACTTCGCCGCCTCGGGCGTGCTGCTGCAGCAGATCGTCAAGGGCGCGCCCGTGGACGTGTTTGCCTCGGCCGACCAGGAAACCATGGATGCGGCGCAACAGCAGGGCCTCGTGCTGCCGGCCGACCGCCAGGACTTCGTCGGCAACAGCCTGGTGCTGATCGTGCCGCATGACAGCAAGCTGGGCATCAAGAGCCTGGCCGACCTGGCGCACAAGGGCGTGACCCGCGTGGCCATCGCCAACCCGGCCAGCGTGCCCGTCGGCCGTTACTCCGAAGGCGCGCTGAAGAAGGCCAAGCTGTGGGACGCCGTGCAGCCGAAAGCCATCGGCACGCAGAACGTGCGCCAGTCGCTCGACTACGTGGCGCGCGGCGAAGTCGATGCGGGCTTCGTCTACGCCACCGACGCGGCCATCATGAAAGACAAGGTCAACGTGGTGCTGGACGTGCCTTTGGCCTCCCCCGTGCTGTACCCGATCGCCACCATCAAGGGCAGCGGCAACGCGGCCGAAGCGAAGCGCTTCGTCAGCTACCTGCAGACGGCGCCGGCGCAAGCCATCCTCGCCAAATACGGTTTTAAAAAACCATAACGCAACCGCGCCCGCATGGATATCGTCTGGACCGCGCTGGCCCTGTCGCTGAAAGTGGCGGCATGGGCCACGTCGCTCAATTTGCTGCTCGGCATCGGTACGGGCTATCTGCTGGCGCGCACGCGCTTTCCCGGACGCGAGCTGCTCGACGCCCTCTTGACCCTGCCGATGGTGATGCCGCCCACCGTGCTCGGCTATTACCTGCTGGTGCTGCTGGGCCGGCGCGGCACCCTGGGCATCTGGCTGCAAGACAACTTCGGCATCAACCTCATCTTTACGTGGCAGGGCGCCGTGATCGCTTCCACCGTGGTGGCCTTTCCCCTCGTCTTCAAGCCGGCGCGCGCCGCCTTCGAGGCTGTCGACGGCCAGCTGGAGCAGGCCGCCCGCGTGCTGGGCATCTCGGAGCTGGCGATCTTTTTCCGCGTCACGTTACCGCTGGCGTGGCGCGGCATCCTGGCCGGCGTGCTGCTGGGATTCGTGCGCGCGCTGGGCGAGTTTGGCGCCACCCTGATGGTGGCCGGCAGCATCCCCGGCAAGACGCAGACCCTGTCGGTGGCCGTGTATGAAGCCGTACAGGCGGGCCAGGACGACGTGGCCAATACGCTGGTGCTGATCACCTCCTTGGTCTGCATCGTGGTGCTGCTGTCGGCGGGCCGCCTGGCGCCCGGGCGCATCGCGCACAAATGAGGTCCATGATGATGCCCATGCAACTCGACCTCGACATCCGCGCCACCTTGCGCTCCGGCAAACGCCGTTTCGACCTGCAGGTGCAATGCACCTCCGGCAGCCAGCGCATCGCCATGTATGGCCCGTCCGGGGCCGGCAAGAGCATGACCCTGAAAGCCATTGCCGGGCTCTTCACCCCGGACGCAGGCCATATCCGTTTGAATGGCCGCACCCTGTTCGATTCCGCCGCCGGCATCAATTTGCCGCCGCAGCAGCGCAATGTCGCCTACCTGTTCCAGGATTACGCGCTGTTCCCGCACCTGACGGTGCGCCAGAACGTGGGCTTCGGCCTGAGCCGGGGCTGGTTCAACCCGCGCGCGCGGGAAAAATTGCAGAAGGTCGAGCATTGGCTAGCCGCCTTCCACTTGCAGGAACTGGCGCACCAGTATCCCGACGAGTTGTCCGGAGGCCAGCGCCAGCGAGTGGCGCTGGCGAGGGCGCTCGTGGCCGAGCCAGACGCGCTGCTGCTCGACGAGCCGTTTGCCGCCCTCGATCCGGCCCTGCGTGTCAAAATGCGGCTGGAACTGAGCCAGTGGCAGCAGCGCCTGGACGTGCCCATGATCCTGATCACGCATGATCCGGAAGATGCGCGCATCCTGGGCGAGCATGTGCTGTACTTGCGCGACGGACAGATCGATAACAGGGAAGAACACATGGCATTGGGTGAACGCATTGGATAAATCAGCGGCAGCGGAAATCGGCCTGCAAGGCTCGGTATGGATGACGGTGGGCGGAGAGCACCTGGGCGGCGCCGGCCGGGTGGAATTGCTGGGCGCCATCGCCGAGTGCGGTTCCATCACGCAGGCGGCCAAGCTGGTGAAGATGAGCTACAAGGCGGCCTGGGACGCCATCGACGCGATGAACAACCTGGCCGGCGAACCGCTGGTCGAGCGCCTGACGGGCGGCAAGGGCGGCGGCGGCACGCGCCTGACCCCGCGGGGGCGCCAGCTGGTCGACAATTTCCGCATCATCGAGCGCGAGCATGCGCGCTACCTGCGCCAGCTGGGCAGCCAGGCCGAAGGCATCGCCGACGATTTGTTACTCATACGGAGAATGGCCATGAAAACCACGGCGCGCAATCAATTCCTCGGCAAGGTGGCCGAACTGAAACAGGGCGCCGTCAACGACGAAGTCACGCTGGAGTTGCCCGGCGGCCAGCACATCGTGGCCATCGTCACGCAGGGCAGCAGCGCCAGCCTGGGCCTGGTGCCGGGCGCGGAAGCGTTCGCGCTGATCAAGGCCTCGTCCATCATCCTGGTGACGGACAGCGAAGGGGCGCGCTTTTCCGCGCGCAATCAGTTGACCGGCAGCGTGACGCGCGTGCAGACGGGCGCCGTCAACACGGAAGTGGTGCTGGACCTGCCGCGCGGCGGCACCATCGCCGCCATCATCACGAACCAGAGCTGCACCGAGCTGGGTATCGAGATCGGCAGCAAGGTGACGGCGATGTTCAAGGCGTCCAGCGTGATCCTGGGCGTGCCCGCCTGATTTAATCCTTCAACCGCGACAACCAGTCGGACGCCGCCGCCAGCGCCTGTTCCAGTTCCTGCGCCGTCTGCGCCAGCAGTGCCGGCACTTCGTCCAGGCGGCCCGCATCGATGGCTTCCTCGGTGGCGAAGGCGGCGCGGATCAGGCGTTTCGTGCCCAGGGTGCCCACGGAGCCGCGCACGCCGTGCAGGATGCGCGCCACGTCGCTGTGGCGGCCGGCCTGCAAGGCCGTTTCGGCGTCGCGCACGGGCGTCATGCCCTTGTTCAGCGCGTCTTCCACCATGCGCCGCAGCACACCGCGTCCCTTGGCGTCGCGCCCCATCACCCGCATCAGGGGCGCCATGGAAAACACTTCCTCGTCGGCGACGGGCGCCGGCCCGGTCGTCTGCACTTGCGGGCGCCTGGGCAGGTGGCGCAGGATGACTTCCATCATCTCTTCCACCACCACGGGCTTGGCGATGAAATCGCTGATGCCGGCCGTCATGCAGCGCTCGCGCTCGGACGCCAGCACCCCGGCCGTCATGGCGATCACGGGCAGGTTCAGACGCAGTTCCGAGCGGATGATGTGGGTGGCGCTGAAACCGTCCATGACGGGCATCTGCATGTCCATCAGCACGATGTCGTAGCGCAGCGCTTCCGTGCGCAGCCGTTCCACGGCTTGCAAGCCGTCGCCCACGACGTCCAGGGTGGCGCCCATGTGTTCGAGGATGCCGCGCGCCACGGCCTGGTTCAAATGATTGTCTTCCACCAGCAGGAAATGCACGCCGGCCAGTTCCGTGCCCAGCGGCTGGTGCAGCATGCGCTGTTCGCCGCCGTCGTTCTTCGCGATCAGCGCCTGGTGCAGGGCGTCGAACAGGCTCGATCCGGTGATCGGCTTCATCAGCACGACGTCGGCCTCGGCCGCGCTGGAGATTTCCTCCAGGTGGTTGCGGGCGAAGGCGTTGACCATCACCACGATGGGCTGGCGCTGGCCGGCAGCGGCCTGGCGAATGGCCTTGGCCGTCGCCAGGCCGTCCATGACGGGCATGTGCCAGTCGGCCAGCACCACATCGTACGGTTGCCGCTGCGCCAGCCGTTCGCGGTACAGTTCGATGGCGGCGAAGCCGGAGTCCACTTCGTCGGCCAGCCAGCCCCACGCCTCGATCAGCTTGACGATCAGTTCGCGCGTGGTGCGGTTGTCGTCGGCCACCAGCAGGCGCAGCTGACCCAGCGCCGGCGTGCGGCGCGTCCCGGCCGGCTGCGCCAGCATCTCGAAGGGCACGCTGAACCAGAAGCGGCTGCCCTTGCCTTCGCTGCTGGCGACGGCGATGTCGCCGCCCATCATGCGGATCAGCTGCTTGCTGATGGCCAGGCCCAGGCCCGTGCCGCCGAAGCGCCGCGTGATGCTCTGGTCGCCCTGGGAAAACGCGGCGAACAGCTGCTGTTGCTGCAGTTCCGTCATGCCGATGCCCGTGTCGCGCACTTCGAAGCGCAGCCAGGCGCGGCCGCTCTCGCTCTCGGCCAGGCTGACGGCCACCACCACTTCGCCGCTCTCGGTGAACTTGATGGCGTTGCCGGCCAGGTTGACGAGGATTTGCTGCAGGCGCTGGGCGTCGCCCACGAGGCGCCGCGGCACGTCGGGCTCGACGGCGATGGCCAGTTCCAGCTCCTTCTCGCCCGCGTTCATCGTCATCGTCGTGGCCAGGGTATTCATGACTTCGTCGAGGTCGAATTCGACGGGCGACAATTCCATGCGGCGCGCCTCGATCTTCGAATAGTCGAGCACGTCGTTGAGAATGCCCAGCAGCGACTGGCCCGCCACGCGCACCATGGTCAGATACTTGCGCTGTTCCGTATCGAGCTTGGTATTGCCCAGCAAATACACCATGCCCAGCACGGCATTGAGGGGCGTGCGGATTTCATGGCTCATGTTGGCCACGAAATCGCTCTTCGCGCGGTTGGCCGCCTCGGCCCGGTCGCGCTCCTGTTCCAGCTCGGCCGCGCGCGCTTCGAGTTCCTGCTGCAGACGGTCGCGTTCGCTCATCAGGCCGTTGAACGCTTCCGTCAGTTCGCCGATCTCGTCGCGCTGCTGCACCGGCACGGGGGTGAAGCGGCTGCCGCTGGTGCGCAGGGCCAGCAGGGTATCGCGCAGGCGCACCAGCGGCGACAGCAGGCGCACGGTGACCCAGCCCAGTACAAAGGCGGCCAGCAGCGAGGCGAGGATGCTCCACAGCACCAGCCGGTACAGCACGCCATCGAACGGTTCGAAGGCATCGTCGACGGGCAGCGAGGCGGCCAGCAGCCAGTTCACCGATTTCAGGCGCTTGAAGCTGTTGACGGCCGTGATGCCGCGGCTGTTGGTGCTGACCATGCTGCCTTCGCCGTCGTCCTGCAGCAGCTGCGTGGTGGCCAGGTTGGCGTTCGGCTGGCGCGGCTGCAGCAAGCGGCTGGTATCGGGGTGCAGCACGTAGCGCGGCACGGCGCCGCGCGTGAGAATGAAGTAATAGCCGCTCTTGCCGATCTTTTCCGAGCGCAGGCGCCCCAGCAGGTTGTCCTTGTACAGGCGCAGCACGCCGATCACGACGCCGGCCACCTGGCCGTCGGCGGCCAGCACGGGCGCGACCATCTGCACGATGGGCATGCCGCTGGACTTGCCCAGCATCGGTTCGGTGATCATGGGCTGGCGCGTGCGCAGCACGGCCTGGAAGTACTCGCGCTCGGCGACGTTGATGCCGGCGCGCCCCGCCACCTTCGGCATGTCGGCCACGATGGCGCCTTGCGCGTCGAGCACCAGCACGTCGTCGAACAGCACCAGCATCGAGCGGCGCGCATAGTATTCGCGCAGCTTGTCCGGCTGGGCGATCAGCTCCGGCGGCTGCTGTTTCGCCGTCAGGGCGACGATCTGCAGCAGCATGCCCAGCTTGTCGTCGAGCTCGGCAGCGGTGCGGGTGATCAGGGACGCCTGTTGGCTCAGCAATACGCGGGTGAAGTCGTCGCGCATGTGCCGCACCTGGATCATGGTGACCAGCGCGATCATGGCGATCGAGGTCAGGCTGGTGGCCAGCGCGACTTTTGCTTTAATGCCGAGAGGCTTCATGATTTCCTTTTCAGTACCGTGCGGCACAGGCGGCAGATAATGCTGTTAGGAATTTTCCTATCAATACATCAACTTGGCAAGCATCGCCACGCAAATGGCCTTCCCCGCCTGGGCTTTTGACGATGTTGCCATATAATTAAAGGCTGGAGATCGTTTTTCAGCGAAATTGCGGTGAAATTGGCACACGGCAACCGTGTATGCAGTAAACTCGTTGTTGCATTTTCTAAAAGGTACCGACATGACTGAAGCGCTACTCACTCCCACCTTGCCCACAGTGAACGTGGAAGCGTTGCGTGCGCGATGCTCGACCTGCAGCATGCATCAATTGTGCCTGCCGATGGGCCTCGATATGGGCGATATGGACAGGCTGGACCAGATCATCGGCCGTCGTCGCAAGATCGCGCGCGGCGCCTCGCTGTTCCGCATCGGCGACCCGTTCCAGAACCTGTACGCGATCCGCCTGGGCCACTTCAAGACCTACCAGATCAATCCGGGTGGCGAGGAGCAGGTGACGGGTTTCCAGATGGCGGGCGAATTGCTGGGCATGGACGCCATCAGCGCCGACCGTCACCACTGTAACGCGGTGGCGCTGGAAGACAGCGAAGTGTGTGAAATTCCGTTTTCCAGCCTGGAACAATTGCTGGGCAATATGCCGACCCTGCTGCGCCATTTCCACCGCATGATGAGCCAGGAAATCACGCGCGAGCAAAGCGTGATGCTGTTGCTGGGCAATATGCAGGCGACGCAGCGTTTTGCCGCCTTCATCGTCAACCTGGCGTCGCGCTACGAGGCGCGCGGCTATTCGGGCAGCAAATTCCAGCTGCGCATGTCGCGCGAGGAAATCGGCAACTACCTGGGCCTGACCATCGAGAGCGTCAGCCGCCTGCTGTCCAAGTTCAAGAAGGAAGGCTGGCTGCGCGTCTCCAACCGCGAGATCGAGATCCTGCAGCCGGCCAAGTTGAAAGCCATAACGGCCGGCACGGACACCTGCAAGTAACAGCACCGTCAAAACCTACTGCGCGTCGCGCTTTGCGGTCTGCGATGCTCGCTGGCTCGGCGCCCCCGTGCATAGCACAGCTGCGCTTCTCAACCACAAATCACGGCCGCTCGCTACGGTTTTCCCGGCACTGTACGTTACAGTTCTTCATCCGCATGCAGCGCGATGCTGCGTTGCAGCGGCCAGGTCCAGATGCCGGACAGGCGCCACTCGCGTTTGTCGTTTTCCACCAGCACTTGCCAGCGGCTGCGCTCGAGCATCGGCAGCGCGACGGAAAAATTGCCGGCCGCATCGGGTTGCACCAGCAGCTTGATATCCTTTTCCGGTAACGTCGCATGCGCCAGGTGCAGCTGCAAAGGCCCCTGGTAAGCCTTGCCGAAGCTGTGCACGGAACCACTGAGGCGCGCCGACGCCACGTCGTACGACAGGCTGGTATCCATCGCCAGGTCGCTGGCGACCGTGTCGCGCTTCAAATCCTGGTTGATCGCCTTGCCCTGCTTGTAATAATCGCCCACCACCAGCGCATCGGGCTGCGTAAACGCGATATAGCCCATGAAGCTGCCGACGACCACGGACAGGCCGGGGCCGATCATCAGCAGCCATGGCCAGCGATGCTTGTACCACGGTGCAACGGGCGCTTGCAGTTTCAGACTGTCGGACATGCTATTTCTCCTGTTTAATCAGCCAGTCCCCATGCGGGGACCGGCCTTCCTGCAACTTCGTGGCGGCGGCGAGGGCACCCGGTCCCCGTCCGCCTTTCCTTGTTAACGCGGCACGATGAAGACCGCGCTTTCACGCACATGCAGCGCTGGGTCGTCCAGCGAGTGCAATTCGATCGCAATCTTGTTCGACCCCTTCTCGCCCACGCCGTGCGGCACGCGCAGGCGGATCGGCCAGCCCAGCGTTTCCGTTGGCTGCAAGGTCACTTCTTCGCGCGTCAGCAAGGTCAGGCCCGGCAAGCCGGAAGCGCTGATTTTAAAATGCTGGCTTTGCTCCGAGGTGTTCATGATCTGCAAGCGGTAGACGTTTTCGATCATGCCGTCTTCCACTTCGCGTCCCATCGAACCGCGGTCGCGGATCACGTCCATTTTCAGGGGCGTGCGCAGCGCCAGCGAAGTGCATACGGCGATGATGATCAGGGCCAGGATGGAAGTGTAGATCAAGACGCGCGGGCGCATGGCGCGCTGGCGTATCTGCTGCGAATTGAAGTTGTTTTCCATCGCATGGTCGGTACTGTAGCGTATCAGTCCCCGTGGCCGCTCGACCTTGTCCATCACGCTGTTGCAGGCATCGACGCAAGCGGCGCAGCCGATGCATTCATACTGCAGGCCGTTGCGGATATCGATACCGGTCGGACACACCTGCACGCACAGGGTACAGTCGATGCAATCGCCCAGCCTGGCGTTGTTGCCGGCCTTCTTGCTCAGTGCACCGCGTGGTTCGCCGCGCTTGGCATCGTAGGTGATGATCAGGGTGTCCTGGTCGAACATGGCGCTCTGGAAGCGCGCGTAGGGGCACATGTATTTGCACACCTGCTCGCGCAGCCAGCCCGCGTTGCCGTAGGTTGCCAGGCTGTAGAACAAGACCCAGAACCATTCCCAGGGACCGAAGTTCAGCGTGGTCACCGAGTGCGCCAGTTCCTTGATCGGCGTGAAGTAGCCGACAAAGGTAAAGCCCGTCCACAGGGCGATGGCGCCCCATGCCAGGTGCTTGGCCGTCTTCTTGACGGCCTTGCGCACGGACGGGCCCTGCTTGTCGAGGGCCATGCGCGCGCTGCGCGTGCCCTCGATGCGGCGTTCGACCCACAGGAAGATTTCCGTGTACACCGTTTGCGGGCAAGAGAATCCGCACCACACCCGCCCGGCAATGGCCGTGACGAGGAACAACAGATACGCACAGATGATCAGCAGGGCCGCCAGATAGATGAAATCCTGGGGCCACAGCACGACGCCGAAAATGTAGAACTTGCGCGTGGTCAAATCGAACAGCAGGGCTTGCCTGCCATTCCAGGTCAACCACGGCAAGCCGTAGAACGCCAGCTGGGTAAGCCATACGCATACCCATCGCCAGGTAGCGTAGCGTCCTTTGGCCTCGCGAGGGTAGATTTGCTCGCGGGCCGCATACATCTTGATGACTTGAGGTTCCATTGCTTACTTTGCGGGCGCCTGCGGATTCGACAGGCTCCAGACATACGCCGACAGCACGTGTACCTTGGATTCGCCGAGGAAGTCGCTGAAGGCCGGCATGGTGTTGCTGCGTCCCTTGCGGACGGTTTCCATGATGGTATCGGCGCTGCCGCCGTACAGCCAGATCTTGTCCGTCAGGTTGGGCGCGCCCAGCATCTGGTTGCCCTTCGCATCGGCGCCGTGACAGGCCATGCAGGCGCCAAACTTGGCCTTGCCCAGCACGGACTTGACGGGGTCGGAGGTGGAACCGGACAGGTTCAGCACATAATGGGCCACGTTCTCGACATCCTTTTCGGAGCCCAGGGCGGCGCCCATCGGTGGCATCTGCCCATTGCGGCCGTGCATGATGGTGGTCTTGATGACGTCAGGTTCGCCGCCATACAGCCAGTCCTTGTCGGTCAGGTTGGGGAAGCCCTTGTTGCCGCGCGCATCCGAACCGTGGCATTGCGCGCAGTAGGTCAGGAACAGGCGCTGGCCGATGGCTTGCGCCTGCGGATCGGCGGCCACCGTCTTCAAGTCCTGGCTCAGGTACTTGTTGAACAGGGGGCCATAGTCGGCTTCCGCCTTTTTCAGCTCTTCCTCGTACTGGCCCGTCGATTTCCAGCCCAGGCTGCCGGCATAGTTGCCCAGGCCCGGATACAGGAACAGGTAGGCCAGCGCGAAGACGATGGTGATGTAGAACAGCCACATCCACCAGCGCGGCATCGGTGTGTTGAGTTCCTTCAAGTCCTCGTCCCAGACGTGGCCCGTGGTGCCGTCGGCGGGGGCGCCGGCGGCCACTTTCACCTTCGACTGCGAGTACAGCAGCACGCCGCAGCCGATGATGCCCAGCAGGGACAGCACGATCACATAGATATTCCAGAAGCCATTGGTAAAGTCAGCCATGGTGATGCTCCTTCGCCAGGTTCATCTCGGCCTCGGCCGGATAGTCCAATGCGTCGTCGGCGAACGGCAGGCGTGCCGCCGCGTCGAAGTCGCTGTTGCTGCGGCTGAACGTCCACCACAGGATGCCCACGAACGTCGTAAAGGAAACCACCGTCATGACGCTGCTGGCGCTGTCAAACAGGTTGTCGATTGCCATGCTAATTCCTTGTTTTGATTAATGTACCGAGGCCTTGCAGATAGGCGACCAGGGCGTCTTCTTCCGTCTTGTCCTGCAGTTGCGCGGGGCCGGCGGCGATTTCCGCGTCGCTGTACGGCTGGCCCAGGCGTTGCAGGGCGCGCATCTTCGGCATGATGTCGTCAGGCACCAGCTTGGTCTTCGCCAGCCAGGGGTAGGCCGGCATGTTCGACTCGGGCACCACGTCGCGCGGGTTGTTCAAGTGCGTGCGGTGCCATTCGTCGCTGTAGCGGGCGCCCACGCGGGCCAGGTCGGGCCCCGTGCGCTTGGAACCCCACTGGAACGGACGGTCGTAGACGAACTCGCCGGCGACCGAATAGTGGCCATAGCGTTCCGTTTCCGCGCGCAGCGGACGCACCATCTGCGAGTGGCAGTTGTAGCAGCCTTCGCGCACGTAAATGTCGCGGCCCGCCAGGCGCAGCGGCGAATACGGCTTCAGGCCGGCGACCGGCTCCGTCGTGCTCTTCTGGAAGAACAGGGGGACGATCTCGACGGCGCCGCCGATGCTGATCACCACCGTGACCAGGGCGATCAGCAGCCAGGGGTTTCTTTCAATCCATGCATGTGAAAATTTCATTTGCTTTCGCTCCTATCAGGCGTGCGCCGCGTTCAGTTCCGGAATGCGGGCGACGGGGAGTTTGCTGCCGCGCAGAGTCATCCAGGTGTTGTAGCCCATGATGCACATACCCGACAGGTACAGCAGGCCACCGGCCACGCGCACCACGTAGTACGGATACGTCGCTTTCACGCTCTCGACAAAGGTGTAGGTCAGGGTGCCGTCCGGATTGACCGCGCGCCACATCAGGCCCTGCATCACGCCGGCGATCCACATTGCCGCGATGTACAGCACGATGCCGATGGTGGCCACCCAGAAGTGCACGTCGACCAGGCGCGTGCTGTGCATCTGCGTGCGGCCCGCCAGGCGCGGCAGCAGGTAGTAGATGGAACCCATGGTGATGAAGCCCACCCAGCCCAGGGCGCCCGCATGCACGTGGGCAACGGTCCAGTCGGTGTAGTGCGACAGCGAGTTGATGGTCTTGATCGACATCATCGGACCTTCGAAGGTGGCGATGCCGTAGAACGACAGCGAGACGATCATGAATTTCAGGATCGGGTCGGTGCGCAGCTTGTGCCAGGCGCCCGACAGGGTCATGATGCCGTTGATCATGCCGCCCCAGCTTGGTGCCAGGAGGACCAGCGAGAAGACCATGCCGATCGATTGCGTCCAGTCAGGCAAGGCCGTGTAGTGCAGGTGATGCGGGCCCGCCCACATGTAGGTGAAGATCAGCGCCCAGAAGTGGACGATGGACAGGCGGTACGAGTACACGGGGCGCTCGGCTTGTTTCGGGATGAAGTAGTAGACCATGCCCAGGTAGCCGGCGGTCAGGATGAAACCCACCGCGTTATGGCCGTACCACCACTGGATCATGGCGTCCTGCACGCCCGCGTAGGCGGAATACGACTTGGTGAACGAGGCTGGCATGACGGCGCCATTGACCACGTGCAAAATCGTCACGGCCAGGATGTAGGCGCCGAAGAACCAGTTGGCCACGTAGATGTGCTTGACCTTGCGCTTGATCAGGGTGCCGAAGAAGACGATGGCATAGGCGATCCAGACGACGGCGATGAGGATGGCGATAGGCCATTCCAGTTCCGCGTATTCCTTGCCGCGGGTCAGGCCCATGGGCAGGCTGACGACGGCGCACAGGATCACCGCTTGCCAGCCCCAGAAGGTGAAGGCGGCCAGTTTGTCGGAAAACAGGCGCACCTGGCAGGTGCGTTGGACAACGTAGTACGAGGTGGCGAACAGGCCGCAGATGCCGAAGGCGAAAATCACCGCATTCGTGTGCAGCGGACGCAAACGTCCGTATGTCAGCCAAGGTATGTCGAGGTTCAGGGCAGGCCAGGCCAGCTGAGCGGCGATGATAACGCCAACCAGCATGCCGATGATGCCCCATACCACAGTAGCGACCGCGAATTGCTTCACGATCTTGTAGTTATAGTTCAGCGATTGATCCACAAAGACTCTCCCTGGAATTACTATTTATGATGGTGGCCAGAGAGTAAGTGTTTGACCGCGAAAAAACTTTGATGTGGATCAAAATTCCCCGGATGAAATAAGCATAGCGAACTGGCATCGAAATAAAGTGATATTTCGGTCAAAAAAGCCATGCAAGATCCCTGCAACAGCTTGCTTGATGTGGCGTAAAACGTGCGCTTGAGCAAGGGCTTAGAGTGGCCAGTCCAGTCATGATGAGGGCTAGCCATGAGTCATGCCGATAGCGCGCCAGCGGATGGTGAAGATATTAAGTTGGTTGTGGGAAAGTTCAGCGGAACGTCCCTGTTCTGCCACAGCCTGCTCGACTGCCTGCAGCAGATGCCGTCGCCGGGCATCGTCATCTTCGTGCACGGCGTCAATTCCGAAGGCGAGTGGTACCGCGCGGCGGAAGAAGGCCTGTGCAAGGGCTTGAATGCGCGCATGGAGCGTTGCGACGAGCACCTGTGCCACGCCACGCCCGAGGCCGGACAATTGACGCCGCTGCGCTACCGGAGCGAACTGAGCGATGACGGCTATGTCGACCCCGACTACACGGCCGCCACCTTCGTCGCGCCGCAAGCGCATTTCTCGCCCGTGATCCAGTTCCGCTGGGGCTACAAGGCCAGCGACACCGAATTGCAGAAATATGGCGATTCCGTCTACCTGAACGAACATGCTTACTGGGGCGGCGGACCGTTCGCCAATGGCTGCTCCTCGCTGCCGGACCTGTGGGGCGAGGGCTTGTCCGATGCCCTCTTCCTGTTCATCCATATCGAGCATCTCAATCCCGTCAACGACCGCATCGTGTATGCCTGCCCGCCGCGCCCCTACTTCGTGCTGGCCGCGCTGCGCCTGGCGCACCTGGTGGCGGCCATCCGCCGGCAGCAGGCCGACGCGCCGATTACCCTCGTCTGCCACAGCCAGGGCAATATGGTGGGCATGGCGGCCGCGTTTCTGGGCAATAAGATGGCCAGGGTGCAGGATGCGGCGGGAAAAAGCGGGCGCTGCGTGGCCGATACCTATGTCTTGTGCAACCCGCCCTACAGCCTGTTGCGCAGAAACGATACGGAAGGCTGGCTGCAGGGGCAGGTCAGGGATGTCGATGGCAATGTCGGCCGGCAAAGCGGCAAGGCGCGCCGCCAGACCCTGGCGGCATTTTTCGACATCGTGCGCGGCCAGGCGTCGGAACCGGCCATCGATCCCTGCCTGCGCCGCATGGCGGACAACGAGACACATGATTTCAGCCTGGACAAAGACAAGGCCAGCCATGGCTGCGGCCCGCAGAAAGGCACGCGCGGTCGCGTCACCCTGTATTGCAATCCGCACGACCAGGTGATTTCCGCCACGCCCATCCAGGGCATCGGCTGGCTAGGTCTCAGCGCCGAGGAGATCAAGGCCACGCGTGGCGACGGCGTGTTTACCCAGCGGGTGTTTGCGCAGGGCTTTCCCGTTGGCCAGCACGGCGATTATGATTATTGGAGCAATCACTATCGCCAGCCCGCGCGGGGCAGCGCCGATTTCTGGCATCCGCATTCGCCGATCTCCAGCTACGATCCGAATAAAGGCGTGCGCGCCAGCACCAGCGCGGCCGGCAAGACGGCGAGCGTGCGCACGGCCTCCGCCGTGTCGGCCCTCATGAAGATGCTGAAGACGCCCATCAATGCCGTGCCGCCCGACGACTGGCGCATCCCCGTGACGGCGCCCGCCTTGCCGGAAGTGTTTACACCGCAGGCCATGCGCTTTGGCGTACCCAGCCCCCAATTCGACCAGGATATCGATCCGCCCGGCACGCACCGCCATGCGGGCAAGGCACGTCAGAAAGGCGAGCCGTATGCCGATACAAGCGTGGGCGGCACGCCGCAGGGCGACCGCGATACCGAGGCGGCACTGCGCTACGAAGACCACGCCCGCCTGCGCATGAAGGCCCGCCGCGGGAAGCTGGACGGCAATGACGGCAAGGCGATGATGGAGGACGACCTGTCGACCGCCACGCCGGAATATTTGCAATGGCGCAAGCAGGAAATCGCCGCGCAACTGGTGGCCACCTGCGACACGCATGCGACCGACCACTCCACCATCCTGAGCAATCCCGGGCACGCGGAAAAGGCGCTGGCGTACGACGTGGCGATCGGGGTGTGCCATATCGGCGAGGAGGCGATGCGACAACTGCGTATCGCGGCAGATTGGCGTCTTTTAATCACCGGTAATGAAATGCTGCCATTGAAAATATTCCGTGAGTATTTTTTGACGGGAACGTTCAATGAACTGCCATTGCTGGATTGGGTGCGCAACGGTGGCAGCACGGGAAGCATGCCTTCTGAAATTGTGGATGAACGCATGTACAAGCGCCCGGAGACATCCTGATGCGCAACTTGATTGCTACCTTACCGCGCAGGCTGCGCTGGAGCATGCTGGTATTTGCGCTCGGCTTTGGGATCGCACTCTGGTCGGTCTTACAAACCGTGCAAGTCGATGTTCCTCTTGAAGAAGGAATGATGATGAAACGACTGTTATTGATGCCAGCCCTGCTGGCGCTTGCCGTCTTTTTCCTGACCTCCGCCTGCGCCACCAAGGCGCCCGTCGCGGCACCGGCTGCCGCCATCGCACCCGCTGCGCCAGAATCGCCGTACATGGCGCAAGTCGTGGGCGTGCAGTGGCTCAATCCCCTCCAGCGGCGCGACTATCCGACGGAATGGCAATTGCTGTGGACGCTGGGGCTGGCCAAGCCGAACAAGGACGATAGTAAAGTGAAAGAGAATCCTATGCGTTTTGGCAAGGTGCAATCGATCGGCATGATTGCTTCCGGTAGTAACGGTAGCGAAACCTTTGAAGGCTACCACCAGCAATACGTTGCGGAGTTAATTTATCGCTTTCGTGACATTTATTTTTCCAGCAAAGAGTATTTTTACAATGCCCACTCGTTGACCGACAAATCCACGCGCCGCGAACTGGCGGGCATCCACGTCGAATACGCGTTGCCTGCGGGACGTTTGGATCCCATACAAGCCGAAAAATATGTGCAGGATACAATCAGGCGCGCCTTCAGCATCGGCAACCCCTCCTTCCCCGACTCCTGGACCACTGCCACGCCGCCCGACGTGCGCGTGACGATGGGCGGCGCTAATGCGGGCTTTACGTCACTAGCGGCCGGCCTGGCGTATCTGCAGGCGAACCCCGACAAGACGGTGTGGGTGATGAACTGGGACGCGCCCAGCTATCCGCCCAAGGATGAGCAGATCAATGAAAACATGGTCTTGCTGGTGCTGGCCGGCCCGAGCTACAAGACGGACCGCGCGCCGCTGGCGTGGCTGGGCTTTCCCGCGACGCGCAGCGCCGCCGATTTCGCCGCCGGCAAGGGCTCCTCGCCGCGCGCCGTGCAGGCCTGGAGCGGCGCCATCGACGCCGCCGCGCGCAATGCGCAATTGACCGATGACGCCATCGGCTACGTCATCCACGATGCGGGCAGCACCTATCCTGTTTCGTCAGAGCGGATTGGCCCGCTGGCGCAAAGCCTGACGGAGCAATTGCCCGACTTCGATTGCAACCGTCAAACCTTCAACATGCCGGCGCTCCTGGGTGAGACGGGCGCCGGCACGGCGCTGACGAACGTGGCGCTGGCCATCGCCCACGCGAACCACGTGGGCCGGCCCGTCCTGGTGGCGGGCACCAGCGACGCGCAGACATTGACCGCGCTGGTGGTGGCGCCGCCGGCCGTCTTGCGGCCCGTCGATCACGAACAGCCGTGGTTCCGCGCGCGCGGCGGCAATACCGTGTTCTTGCCATGGTGGGGCCGGCGCTTCGATGCGCGGCCGGGGTCGCAAGGCTATTCGCGCTGAGGAGCCGGCGGGGCGGCCGCTTCCGGCGGCGTATCGTCATCCTGCAGCACGCGCAGGCCCGGTCCGACGAGGTCGTCGAACTGGCCGCTGTCCGAGGCCGTGAAATACACCCACAGGGCGATGAAGACGACCACGACGCTCAAGGGGATGAGGAGATAGAGAGCTTCCATCAGACTTTCCGCAGGCGCAGGGCGTTGGCGATGACGACGGCCGAGCTGGCAGCCATGCCGACGCCAGACAGCCAGGGGTTGAGGTAACCCAGCGCGGCGGCCGGGATGGCCGTCAGATTGTACAGGGTTGCCCAGCCCAGGTTCTCGCGGATGATGCGCATGCTGCGCGCCGCCGTTTTCGCCGTGTCGAGCACGGACACCAATTGGCTCGACAGCAGCACCGTGTCCGCATGCGCTTGCGCCAGCGCCGCGCCGGACCCCATGGCGAAGGACACGTCGGCGCCGCTCAGCACGGCGGCGTCGTTGATGCCGTCGCCCACCATCGCCACCACGGCCCCCGTCGCCTGCAACTGCTGCACGAAATCGAGCTTTTCATCGGGCAGGCATTCGCCGCACGCCGTGTGGATGCCCAGTTCCGTCGCCACGCTTTGCGTCAGCGCTTCCTGGTCGCCGCTGAGCAGCACGACCTGCTTGCCGCGCCGCTGGAAATATGCGACGACTTCGCGCGCCTCGGGACGCAGCGCGTCGCTGAGCAGGAAACGCGTCAGCCAGCGCCCCTGCGTGCCCAGGTACAGCGGCGTCATGCCCTGCATGCCGACGGCCGTGTCGCCCAGCGGCGGCCCGGCGAGGGCGGCGACAAAGGCCGCATTGCCCAGGCGGTAGCGCACGCCATCGACGATGCCTTCCAGGCCCTGGCCCTGCACTTCTTGCAAGTGCTCCGCATGCGCGCGAGCCTGTTCTCCTGCGGCAAGCAAGATCGCCTGCGCCAGCGGATGGGCGCTGCCCGCTTCGAGCGCGGCGGCCACTTGCAGGCTAGCGTCTTCCGTCATGCCGCCGAGTCCCTCGGTCTGGCGCAGCACGGGCCGGCCCAGGGTCAATGTCCCCGTCTTGTCGAAGACGATGTGGGTGGCGCGGTGCAGGGTTTCCAGCACATGCGGCTGGACGATCAGCACGCCGCGCCGCAGCAGGCTGTCGGTGGCGGCCGCCAGCGCCGTCGGCGTGGCGAGCGACAGTGCGCAGGGGCAGGACACGACCAGCACGGCAATGGCCACGGGCCACGCCTGCGACGGGTCATGCCAGCTCCAGAAGGCGAACACGGCGACGGCGAACAGCAGCAGGCCCAGCACGAACCAGGCGGCCACCTTGTCGGCCCACTGCGCGATCTGCGGCTTGCCGCTGCCGGCCCGTTCGATCAGTTTCAGCAGGTCGGACAAGGTGCTTTCGCGCGCCGGCTTGAGCACGCGCAAGATGAGCGCCGCGCTGGCGTTGATGGCGCCGCCGGGCACCCGTTCTCCCGTTTTCCTGCGCTGGGCCGCGCTTTCGCCCGTCAGCAGCGACAAGTCGAGCGCGCTCGTGCCCTCGATGATGACGCTGTCGGCGGCGATCGCCTCGCCCGGTTTCACCAGGATGACGTCGCCGACGGCCAGGCTGCCGGCCGGCACCAGGCTGGTGGCGCGGTTGTCCGGGAAGCCCGCCATCAGGGACGCGGAGGCGGGCAAGGCGTGCTGCAGGCGCTCCAGCGCCGAGGCCGCCTTGCGGCGCGCCTGCAGCTCGAAATAGCGGCTGCACAGCAGGAGGAAGATGAACATCGTGGCCGAGTCGTAATACACCTCGCCACGGCCGGTAAACGTCGCCACCACGCTGCCGAAGAAGGCGGCCAGGATGCCCAGCGCGACGGGCACGTCCATGCCCAGGGTGCGCGCGCGCAGGCTGGCCCAGGCGCCCTGGAAAAACGGCATGGCCGAATAACAGATGGCCGGCAAGGTCAGCAGCAGGCTGGCCCAGCGCATCAGGCTGGCCATGCCGTCGTCCAGGGTGCCATCCTCTGCGGCCAGATAGGCGGGCGCCACGTACATCATCACCTGCATCATCGACAGGCCGGCCACGAACAGCTGGCGGCCCAGGGTCTTGCTGGCCTTTTGCAGGCGCTCGCCATGGCGCACGGCGTCATACGGATAGGCCGTGTAGCCGACTTGCCGCACGGCTTGCAGGATGTCGCCCGGCTCGCACTGGGCGCGGCTCCAGCGCACGTACAGGCGTTCCGTGGCGACGTTCAGGCTGGCCGCCTGCACGCCGGGCAGGCGCGTCAGTTGGCGCTCGATCAGCCAGACGCAGGCGGCGCAGCGGATGCCTTCGACGGAGAGCGTTGCTTCGCAACTGCTGGCGTCGCGCGCGAATTGCGCATCGTCATTGCTGTACAGGCGCAGCTCGGGCGGCACCATGGTGGCGCCGGCCGCGTTGACGGCATACTCATCGCGCTCGCGGTAGTAGGCGCTCTGGCCGATGTCGACGATGGTTTGCGCCACCGCTTCGCAGCCGGGGCAGCACATGGCGCGCGGCACGTCGTCGATGGTGACGTGCCAGCTGGAGCCGCCGGGGACGGGCAAGCCGCAATGGAAGCAGGCGGAGGGTTGTAAAACAGCATTCATAGGTTTGATTTCATGCGTCTTTTCATGGATGGCCCGTGACGCACAGGGCGTCGAGCCAGCCCAGCGACACGCCATTGGCGGCACGCAGCAGGCCCAGCAGGCCAAAGCCCAGCACCAGCAAGCCGCTGGCGATGCGCACGGGACGACGCTGCATCTGCGCGCGCAGGCGCGTGCCCAGCAAGCCCATGCCCAGCAGGGTGGGCAGGGTGCCCAGGCCGAAGGCGCCCATGGCGGCCGCGCCGTGCAGGGCCGAACCTTGCATCATGGCCGTCAGCAGCGCGCTGTAGACCATGCCGCACGGCACCCAGCCCCACAGGCCGCCCACGGCCAGCGCCTTGAACGGCGTATCCATCGGCATCAGCGGTTTCAACAGGGGGCGCACGCGGCGCCAGACGACGTTGCCGGCCGCTTCCAGGCGGGCCAGGCCGCGCCAGGCATCCATCAGGTACAGGCCCAGGGCGACGAGCATCAGGTTGGCCAGCCAGTAGCCGGCCACTTGCAGGGACGCCAGGTGCAGCATGCCGGCGCCCGCCAGGCTGCCGGCCAGGGCGCCGGCCAGCATGTAGCTGGCGATGCGCCCGCCGTTGTAGGCCAGCACGCGCAGCACGTTCGATTGCACGCTTGTCTGCAATGCGGGGCGCGCCACGGCGATGGCGATCACGGGGCGGGCGGGCGCAGTGCCGCCGCTGATCGACAGGGCGCCGACGATGCCGCCGCACATGCCGATGCAGTGCACGCTGCCGGCCAGGCCGACCAGGAACATGGGCACGAGGCTGAGGGCGTTCATCGGGCGCGATTACACCGTTTTCGAGTAGCGCAGCGGCTGCACGGCGTCCGGCGCCGCATTGGCGCGGGCCATGGTCAGGTAGCGGTCGAAAACCATGCAGATATTGCGGATCAGCAAGCGCCCTTTCGGCGTCACCGTCAGCCAGTCTTCCTCGATGACGAGCAAGCCATCGCGCGCCAGTTCGCGCAGCTTTTCCAGCTCGGCGGCGAAATAGCTGCGGAATTTGACGGGGTGCGCCTGCTCGATGGTGGCGATCGACAATTCGAAATTGCACATCAACATCTGGATGATGATACGGCGCAACAAATCATCGGTATCGAGCTTGATGCCGCGCGCGATCGGCAGCACGCCTTCGTCGAGCTTTTCGTAGTAGGCGTCGAGCGTCTTTTCATTCTGGCTGTAGACGGCGCCGACGGAACTGATGGCCGACACGCCGCAGGCGATCAGGTCCGCCTCCGCGCGCGTCGAATAGCCCTGGAAGTTGCGGTGCAAACGGCCTTGCCGCTGCGCCACGGCCAGGTCGTCCGTGGGCTTGGCGAAATGGTCCATGCCGATGTAGACGTAGCCGGCGGCCGTCAGGCGCGCGATGCACAGGCCCAGCATGGCCAGCTTGCTGGCGCTGTCGGGCATGTCGGCGTCGAGGATGCGGCGCTGCGGCTTGAACAGGTGCGGCATGTGCGCGTAGTGGTACAGGGCGATGCGGTCCGGGCTGGCGGAAATCACCTTGCGCAGGGTTTCCGTCATCGTGTCCAGGCTTTGCTTGGGCAAGCCATAGATCAGGTCGATGCTGATCGAGCGGAAACCGGCGTCGCGCGCCGCCTGCATGATGGCCACCGTTTCCGCTTCCGGCTGGATGCGGTTGACGGCCTTCTGTACGTCGGCGTCGAAATCCTGCACGCCCAGGCTGATGCGATTAAACCCTTGCGCGCGCAGCGAAAACACGCGTTCGCGCGACACGGTGCGCGGGTCGATCTCGATCGAATATTCGCCGTCTTCATCGGCCGCGAACTCGAAATGCTGGCGCAGGTGCGCCATCAGTTCGTCCATCTGCTTTTCGCTCAGGTAAGTCGGCGTGCCGCCGCCGAAATGCAGCTGCTCGATCTGGTTCATGCCGGCAAACAGCTTGCCCTGCATGGCGATTTCCTGTTTCAGATAGCTGAGATAGGTGGCGGCCTTGCTGCGGTCTTTCGTGATGATCTTGTTGCAGGCGCAGTAGTAGCACAGGGTGTCGCAGAACGGCACGTGCACGTACAGCGACAGCGGACGACGGCCGCCGCGCATGCGCAATGCGGCCAGCGCTTCGAGGAAGTTGCCATAGCCAAAGTCGGCATTGAAACGGTCGGCGGTCGGATAGGACGTGTAGCGGGGGCCGGACTGGCTCATCTTGCCGATGATGACCGGGTCGAATTCGACGACGGCGTCCAGGTCGGCGGAAGCACTGCTGAGTAGTGTAGGCATGATGTGTGTAAAGTCTTGAAAGGTGTTAGGCGGCCAGGCGTTTCAGAGCGGGCTTACCGGCGTTCGCGGCGCCCGCAGCGCCTGATTTGCCGCCGGGCATGGCGACGCGGCGCGGTGGCGGCATCTTGCCGAAATTGAACAGGCTCACGGCCTGCGACAGGCTGGCCGCTTCTTCCGCCAGGCGCGTGGCGGCCGCGGCCGCTTCTTCCACCAGGGCCGCGTTCTGCTGCGTCACCTGGTCCATGTGGGCGATGGCCTGGTTGACCTGGTCGACGCCGATGCTCTGTTCGCGCGAGGCGATGGAAATTTCCTGCATGATGGCCGTCACCTGCTTGACCGAGCTGACCACCTGTTCCATGGTGGCGCCGGCGCGGTTCACCTGCAGCATGCCGGCGCCCACCTTGCCGACGGAAATTTCAATCAGTTGCTTGATATCCTTGGCCGCCACGGACGAGCGCTGCGCCAGGTTGCGCACCTCGCCCGCCACGACGGCGAAGCCGCGGCCCTGCTCGCCGGCGCGCGCCGCCTCCACGGCCGCGTTCAGGGCCAGGATGTTGGTCTGGAAGGCGATGCCTTCGATCAGGCCGATGATGTCGACGATCTTCTTCGACGAGGTGTTGATGTCATCCATGGTGGTGATCACGTCGGCGACGATCTCGCCGCCCTGCACGGCCACTTTCGAGGCGGCCACGGCCAGTTCGTTCGCCTGCACCGAATTGTCCGCGTTCTGTTTCACGGTCGACGAGAATTCCTCGATGCTCGAGGCCGTTTCTTCCAGGCTGGCCGCCTGCGATTCCGTGCGGCCCGACAGGTCCATATTGCCGACGGCGATTTGCTTGGTGGCCACGGCCATGGTTTCCACGTTGATGCGCACGTCGCGGATGGTGGCGATCAGGTTGCTGTTCATCTGTTGCAGCGCGCGCAGCAATTGCCCCACTTCATCCGTGCTGTCCGTCTCAAAACTGCCCGACAGGTCGCCGGCGGCAATCGCGCGCGCGCCGTTCAGGGCCTTGCCCAGCGGCTTGAGCACGGACATGCGCAAGGTGTACCAGAGGAAAACGTTGATCAGGAAGCCGAACAGGGTGGCGCCGAAGATGGCGTAGTTGGTGATCTTGCCGCCGCTGGCGAACAGGCTGATGATGCACACCAGCAGTTGCAAACAGTTGACGATGGAGGTGGCGGCCCAGATGCGCAGGTTGAGCGACATGTGCGTCAGGTTGTGCAGCAGGTGCGCCAGGCCCGGGCGCACGATCTGCCCGTTCTTGATGACGATGTTGCCGCCTTCCTTGTTGCGGATGGCCGCGTAGGCTTCCTCGGCCGCTTTCACTTGATCCTTGTCGGCCTTCACGCGCACCGACATGTAGCCGATGGTCTTGCCCGCTTCGCGGATGGGCGTGACGTTGGCGCGCACCCAGTAAAAGTCGCCGTTCTTGCAGCGGTTCTTGACCAGGCCCGTCCACGGCGTGCCGGCCTGGATCGAGGCCCACAGGTCGGCGAACGCTTCGGCCGGCATGTCCGGGTGGCGCACGATGTTCTGGGGCGAACCGAGCAGCTCTGCCTCGCTGAAGCCGCTGACCTGGCTGAAGTAGGGGTTCACATACACGATATTGCCGTTCATATCCGTTTTCGACACGATGGCCTGATCGTCCAAGACGAGGACTTCACGGTTAGTCACTGGCAAATTTTGGCGCATGGTCGCGGCTTCCTGATCGGTTAAATGAGCAATTGGTGGGTAAGACTTGCACGATTGCAAGAATGGAGATCAGTGTAAGGATTCGCCTGCGCAAATTTATTGATGTAGATCAAAATCCTCCAGATTGGTCGTGCTTGCACGCATTTAATCCACGCCCGCCGTCAGCGGACGCAGCTTGCCCACGGCGTAGCCTTGCGCGTAGTCGATGCCCAGTTCGCGGATGACGGCCAGGGTGGCGTCGTCTTCCACGTATTCGGCCACCGTTTTCAAGCCCATCACGTGGCCCACTTCATTGATGGCCTTGACCATGGCGCGGTTGATGGCGTTGCTGGCGATGTCGCGCACGAAGACGCCGTCGATTTTCAGGTAGTCGACGGGCAGCGCTTTCAGGTAGCCGAACGAGGAAAAGCCGCTGCCGAAGTCGTCGAGCGAGAAGCGGCAGCCCATGGTCTTGAGCTGGCGCATGAACACTTGCGCCTTCGGCAGGTTGGCGATGACGGCCGTTTCCGTGATTTCAAAGCAGATTTGCTCGGGCGCGATGGCAAATTGCACGAACTGTTCGGTGATGTAGTCGTGCAAGCCGGCATCGGCCAGCGACAGGCCCGACAGGTTGACGGAATACAGGGCCGGTGTGCGGCGCCGGCTTTCCGCCAGCGCTTCGATTGGCGGCAGGCTGTCGCGCACGCTCTGGATATGCGCGCAGACGGCGCGGATGACCCAGCGGTCGATGGACAGCATCATGTCGTAGCGTTCGGCGGCCGGGATGAAGGCGCCGGGCAGTATCAGATCGCCCTTGCTGTTGCGGATGCGGATCAGCACTTCGTCGTGGTGTTCCGGGCCGTCGTGCAGGTGCACGATGGGCATGGCGTACAGGCGGAAATAGTCGTGTGTGAACGCTTCGTTCAGGCGCGAGATCCACAGCATTTCGCCATGCCGCTGCGCCAGCATGACGTCGGACTCCTGATACACGTGCAGGCGGTTGCGGCCCTGTTCCTTGGCCAGGTAGCAGGCCTGGTCGGCGGCGCTCAGCAGCTCGCTCATGGACTTGCTGTCCTGGTTGATTTCCACGATGCCGATGCTCACGCCCAGCTCGAAGCTGCGTTCGTCCCAGGCGAAACGGAATTCGCGCACGGACTGGCGCAGCTGGTCGCCGATCTGGCGCGCATGCTCGAGCGCACAGTGGGGCAGCAGCACGCCCAGTTCGTCGCCGCCGAGGCGCGCCAGGATGTCGCTGTCGCGCATCCGCCCCTGCAGCATCTTGGCCAGCAGCTGCAGCAGCACGTCGCCGGCGCCGTGGCCGCAGGTGTCGTTGATGACCTTGAACTGGTCCAGGTCCAGGTACAGCAGCGCATGGACGTGGCCGGCCTGCTTGGCCGTGTGCAGGGCGCCGGCCACCAGGTGTTCGAATTCGCGCCGGTTGATCAGGCCCGTCAGGGTGTCGTGCGTGGCTTGCCACGACAATTGCTGGCTCAGCTTGCGTTCATGGCTGACGTCGCGGAACACGACGACGGCGCCGAGGATGTCGCCGTCGCGCGACCAGATGGGCGCGGCCGATTCCTCGATGGCGATGCGCCGCCCTTCGCGCGTGAGCAGTTGCGAGTGGGGGGAAATGCCGATGGCCTGGCGCTGTTGCAGGCAGCGCATGGCCACGTGTTCAAGCGCTGCGCCCGTGCGTTCATCGGCCAGCGGCATGGTCAGGCCGATGTCCAGGCCTTGCGCCATGTCGTTGCTCCAGCCCGTCAATTGCTCGGCCACCCGGTTCAGGTAGCGCGTCTTGCCGTGCGGATCGGTGGTGATGACGCCGTCGGCGATGGAGCTGAGCGTCACTTCGGCCAGTTCCTTGCGCTCGGCGATCATGAGCTCGCGCGCCATGTGCTCGGTCACATCCCAGATCACGCCCAGGGTCCGCTCGGGGCGGCCGGCCGCGTCCGTGAAGACCTGCGCCTTGGCCGACAGCCAGTGCTCGCTGCCGTCGGGCCAGACGACGCGGTATTGCAGCGCATAGCCGTCGCCGTGCCGCATGCCTTCCTGCAGCACGGCCACCACCTTGTCGCGGTCATCCGCATGCACGCAGTCGAGAAAACTGTGGAACGGCTGCGTCAGGGCGCGTTCTTCCAGGCCCAGCAGGGCGGCGCCCTTGGCCGACCAGCTGACGCTGCCGTCGATGACCTGGCCATCGACGATGCGCGAATCCCAGATCGCCATGTGCGCCGCTTCCAGCGCCATCTGTAACCGTCTCTGCAGATCGCTCATCGCCGTTCCCCCGCACGCATACTCGGATAGACACGCGCCCAGCGCTTAGGTTCCCGGCGCCTCGGCAGGCGTGGCGGCCGTGGCGCGCGCCACGTCGCGCACGTTCTTTTGCACGGCCACGGCGGCGAACAGGCTGAGCAAGAACGCCATGGCATAAAACCCTTTCTCGCTGTTTTGCAGGGTGGCGTTCCACAGGCCGACCGTCAGCAGCAGCAAGGCCAGCAGCACGGAGATCCAGCACAGGCCGAAATAGATGCCGGTGACGGCGATGCCCTCGCTGCGGTCGCGCACGGACTTCTGCAGCGAGATGGCGGCGAACAGGCCATACATGAGGATGGTGAAGTAATAGCCCTTCTCGTTGAGCGCCATGGTGGCGTTCCACAGGCCGGACAGGTAAGTAAGGATGCCGATAAGCAATGCCGCCCAGGAAGCGCCGATGAAGGCGCTGCTGGGGCGTGGGGCGGGGGAAGTCTGCATAGGGTCTCCATGGACAGCGGGCGCCGCCGGCATGGCCGGGGCGGCAGGCACGGATGCGCCTGCCGCCCCATCAGACCAGAAAGCTTATTTGGGTGATTTGACCATGCGCAATAAAGCCGACACGGCCGTGACGCCGGCCAGCACCAGGCCACCGGCGATGAGGCCGGCCACCGCGTTGATCAGGCTGGGCGTGACGGCCGCCAGCACGGGGCCGATGGCGGCCACGCCGCCGACGGCTGCTACCGCGTGGTGCAGCATGGCGCTGGCCCATGGCCAGCCATGCGTCAAGATGCCGCCGCCGACCATGAACATGGCCAGGGTGCCGACCACGGAGAGAAACTTCATCAGTTTCGGCGCCGCCGAGACGAGCATGCGGCCAAAGCCGCGCACGCCGTCCATCAGCGCGCCCGCGCCCTTGCGCGCCGCCAGATAAAAGCCCGCGTCATCGAGCTTGACGATGCCGGCCACCAGGCCGTACACGCCCACCGTCATGATGAGGGCGATGCCGACCACGACGGCCACCTGCTCGGCAAAGGTGGCCGTGGCCACCGTGCCCAGGGCGATGACGATGATTTCCGCCGACAGGATGAAATCGGTGCGGATGGCGCCCTTGATCTTGTCCTTTTCCAGCGCCACCAGGTCGACCTGCGGGTCGCGCAGCGCCTGCGCCAGCTCGGCCTTGTGGCTGTCGTCGGGGTGCAGGTATTTGTGGGCGATCTTTTCGAAGCCCTCGAAGCACAGGTAGGCGCCGCCCACCATCAGCAGCGGCGTGATGGCCCACGGCGCAAACGCGCTGATGGCCAGCGCGGCGGGCACGAGGATGGCCTTGTTCTTCAGCGAACCGACGGCGACGGCCCACACGACGGGCAGTTCGCGCTCGGCGCGCACGCCGGCCACCTGCTGCGCGTTCAGGGCCAGGTCGTCACCGAGCACGCCGGCCGTCTTCTTGGCGGCCACCTTGGTCATCAGGGAAACGTCGTCGAGGATGCTGGCGATGTCGTCGAGCAGGGCCAGCAGGCTGGAGCCGGCCATCTCAGCGCGCTCCCGCGGTGGTGGCAGGGAATCGTGGAACGAGGAAAGTGTTGTTTTTCATGATGTTATTCTTGGTTGTACGGCAAGGGGTGACGTGGGTCAGGCATGACCGCGATCTTACCTCAGGCGGGGCCGGCAGGGCCGCACGGGCCGGGTTAAAATTGCCTCTCGTCCCCATTTTTGGAAACCGCATGCCCTTTGCCACCTGGATCACCTTTGTCGTCGCCGCCTCCATCATCGCCGTCTCGCCCGGCTCGGGCGCCGTGCTGTCGATGTCGCATGGCCTGTCGTACGGGGTGAAAAAGGCCAGCGCCACCATTCTCGGCCTGCAACTGGGCCTGCTGGTGGTGCTGGGCATCGCCGGCGCCGGCGTCGGGTCCCTGCTGCTCGCCTCCGAAGTGGCCTTCAGTATCGTCAAGACGGTGGGCGCGCTGTACCTGATCTACCTGGGCCTGTCGCAATGGCGCGCCAAGGTGGCCGTGGCGGGCGACCTGCATGCCGACGCCGTGGCGCCGTCCATGGGCCGGCGCGTGCTGACGGGTTTTCTCACCAATGTGACGAATCCGAAGGGCATCATCTTCATGGTGGCGGTGTTGCCGCAATTCATCAGCCCGACGTCTCCGCTGCTGCCGCAATTGCTGATCCTGGCCGTCACCATGTGCACGATCGACCAGATCGTCATGCACGGCTACGCTTTTCTCGCTTCCTCGATGCAGCGCTTCTTCCGCGACGCGCGCGCCGTGAAAAAGCAGAACCGCTTCTTTGGCGGCTTGCTGATGGCCGTCGGCGCCGCCCTGTTCTTCGTCAAGCGCGGCGGCCAGGCGGCCTCCTGAAAGAAGTCAATATGCAAACATTTGTAAGCCCGCTTGCGATGTCCGCACTATGCGGATGTAATCGATAGCAATCATTGTTGTCAGTCCTGCCTGGAGCGCTGCCATGCGTCCGACCCTGTCCTCCCCTTTTCTCAACACCGTGTGCGCCGTGCTGCTGTCGTCGGCCTGCTCCCTGGCCCTGGCGCAGGATCCGCCCGCCCGCGTGGGGCGCATTTCCACCGTCGAAGGGCAGGTGCTGGTGCGCGCCGGCGATGGCGACGCGCAAAACGCGCTGCTGAACTGGCCCGTCACGACGGATAACCGCCTGACTACCCGGCGCGGCGCGCTGGCGGAGTTGCGCGTGGGCGCGGCCGCCGTGCGCCTCGATGGCGATTCCGAGCTGGAAGTGAGCGAGCTCGATGACGACAGTTTCAAATTGCACCTCGGCTATGGCACGGTCAGCGTGCGCGTGCGCAATCCCGATGCGCTGCGCGGCGTCGAGCTGACCACCGCCCAGGCCCGCGTGATTCTGACCCAGCCGGGCTGGGTGCGCATCGAGGCGGGGCGCCAGCCCGGCACCAGCGTCGTCAGCGTGCTCGACGGCGCGGCCGCCGTGGATGGCGCGACGGGCAGCGTGACCTTGCGCGCCGGCAAGCGCGCCGAGTTGACGGACGAGCAATTGCGCACGGGCGCCTTGCAGAGGATCGCCTTCGACAACTGGCCCGAAGCCTTGCCCGCCGCCGCGCCGGCCTTGCGCTATGTCACGGACGATACCACCGGCTATGAAGAGCTGGACCGCTACGGCGCCTGGCAGGACGATGCGGAATATGGCCCCCTGTGGCTGCCCGCCAGCGTGCCGCCGGGCTGGGCGCCGTACAGCGACGGGCGCTGGACGTGGATCGCGCCGTGGGGCTGGACCTGGGTCGACAATGCGCCGTGGGGCTATGCGCCCTCGCATTACGGCCGCTGGGTGCTGCTGGGCCAGCGCTGGGGCTGGGCCCCGGGCCGTGAGCGCGGCCGCGTGCCCTGGGCGCCGGCGCTGGTGGGCTGGGTGGGCGGCAATCACGGGACTGGCCACGGCCAGCATCCCGGCGTGGGCTGGTTCCCCCTGTCGCCGCACGAGCGCTACGTGCCTGGCTACCGCGCCAGCGCGGACTATGAGCGCCGCATCAACCGCGTGGCCGAAGGGCACCGCCCCGTGGCGGGCGAGCGCGAGCGCCGCAACCGCACCATCATGCCGGCCCCCGTGCTGCAAAGCATGCCCTTGAGCACGCCACCTGCGCCGGCGGGCAACTGGCAGCGTCCCGTTGATGCGCCGCGCCAGCAAGATGGTTTCCGGCGCGACTGGGGCAACCGCCCTGGCCGCTTGCAGACGGACGATGGCCAGACGCACCTGGCGCCGCGTCCCATGCAGCCGAACCGGCCGCCCGTGCCTGCCCAGCCGCAACAGCCGCCGATGCCGCCGATGCCGGCTCAGCCCCGGATGCCGGCGGTGCCGGCCTTGCCGCCCGTGCAAGACCAGGTGGCCCGTCCCGGCTGGCGCGGCGAGGAGCGTTCCCGCGCCGAGCGGCCAATGCCGCGCGAGCGCAACAACGAGCGCGGCGCTCCCGGGCGCAATGGCCGGATGCAGGAAGCGGAGCGCTGACGGCCGTGCCGTCTGTCGCGCCGTATCGACGTTCAAGCCGCAAAATGCGCAGTTCGTCACATACGGGAGGTAAAACTGCCGTGGTTTGTCTACAGTACGACCACTGCTTATCCTCCAAGTGACAGCATCGACTTTTCCGGCTATTTTGTCTCAACGAAATAGTTTTCCGCCAGCTTACCCAGCTGGCTTTTTTTTTGCCTTGCCGCCTGCGCCATGGCGGCGGGCGCGCCCGCCCTTAAAGTTGGCTACAATACGCTTTTATGCAGCCGTCGCGCGATGTACGCTGCGCCGCCTGTTCTGACCGGCACTGATTGGATTTCCCATGCAAACCACCCCTCCAAGCGAACACATCATTCCACCCAGCGAATCGCTGATCGAATATCCGAGCGATTTTCCCATCAAGATCATGGGTCCGACGCACGTCGATTTCGCCCCGACCATGCTGGAACTGGTGATCAGCCACGATCCGACCTTTCACGCGGGCCGCATGGAAGAGCGCCCGTCGGGCAAGGGCAACTACACGGGCCTGACCGTCACCGTGCGCGCCATCAGCCGCGAGCAGCTCGACGCCCTGTACACGGCGCTGTCGGGCCATCCGATGGTGAAGATCGTCATGTAAGCAATGTGGGCGCTTCGCGTGCCTGGAAGGCGGCGATTTCTTCGCCCAGCCAGGCACGGAAGGCGCGCACGGGCTCGCGCTGCGCCGCAGCGGGCGGGCTGACCAGGTAATACGAGTCGGCGCAGGGCACGGCCGTATCGAACAGGCGCACCAGCCGCCCCGCAGCCACCTCCTGCAGCGCCACCACATGGCGCACCAGCGCCACGCCGTCGCCGTCGATGGCCGAGCGGATCAGCATCGACAAATCCTCGTACAGTACGCCGCCCACTGGCTCGGCCAATGGCAAGCCAGCCGCCGCCAGCCACGGCCGCCACGGTTCGAGCGAGCGCAGCAAGGTCGCTTGCGCCAGTTCGTCCGGCGTGGCCGGCAAGCTGCCGCCCCGGTAGCGGGGACTGCAGACGGGGTAATACACATCGCCCATCAGCGGCTCTACCAGCAGGCCCGGATAATGGCCGCGGCCGAAGCGGATGCCCACGTCGATGCCTTCACCTTCCAGGTCCTGCAAGGCGCCGCTCGTCTGCAGCACCACTTCGATGCCGGGGTGGCGTTCGATGAAATGCCCGAGGCGCGGCGCCAGCCAGCGCGCCGCAAACGAGGGAATCGCCGTGATCGTCAGCCGCGCATTGGCGGGCGCAGGCCGCAGGGCTTGCGCCGCCGTGGCGATCTCGCTAAACGCCTTGCCCAGCACCAACGCAAATTGCCGCCCCTGCGGCGTGACTGTCACATGGCGGCCGTTGCGCAGGAACAGCAGCAAGCCCAGTTCTTCTTCCAGCTTGCGCACCTGGTGGCTGATGGCGCCGTGCGTCAGGTGCAGCTCCTCGGCCGCGCGCGAGAAATTGTCGTGGCGGGCCGCCGCCTCGAAGGCGCGCAGTGCTGAGAAATTCGGCAATCTGGACATGAGATTTAATGTGAATAAAAGTAACCAAAAAGCCGAATATAACTCGTTTTGACGGCAGTGAGCTGCACTTTATGATGAATCCTGTTCACTTATCCACAGAAAGGCCCGCCATGTCCCTCATTTTGTATGTCGACCGTAACCGCATCAGCCCATACACCCTGTCCGCCTTTGTCGCCTTGAGCGAAAAGCAGCTGCCCTTCGCCGTGCGGGACGTCGACCTGGACGCGGGCGCGGCGCGCCGGCCGCCGTTCGGTACCCTGAGCCTGACGCAGCGCGTGCCGGCCATCGAGCATGCCGGCTTTATCCTGACGGAATCGAATGCCATCGCCGACTACCTCGACGACGCCTTTGCCGCGCCCGATTATCCGTCCGTCCTGCCGCGCGACATGCGCCAGCGGGCGCGGGCGCGGCAGGTACAGGCGTGGCTGCGCAGCGATTTGCTGGCGCTGCGCAACGAGCGCGATTCCACCGTCGTGTTCCACCCGCCCCGCGCGGCGCCTGCGCCGCTGTCGCCGGCGGCGCAGGCCGCTGCCGCCAAGCTGCTGCAGATCGCGGGCGAACTGGTGCACGGTGAGCACCTGTTTGGCGCCTGGAGCATCGCCGACACGGATCTGGCCCTGATGTTGTTGCGTTTGATCAAGAGCGGCGCGCCGGTGCCGCCTGCCTTGCGCGACTATGCGCTGGCCCAGTGGCAACGCCCTGCCGTGCAGCAGTGGCTGGCGAAGGTGCCGCAGCCGTCCTAGTCAGCCGCCACACGAGGGCAAAGGCCGCGCTGGCCGCCGCCGTCACCCACAGCAACGGCTTTGCGCTGCCGTCCGTGATGGCCGCGATGACGGCGCCGCAGGCGGCCGTGATGAGCATTTGCACGAAGAAGAACAGGCCCGAGGCGCTGCCCGCTTGGTCGCCATACGGCTGCAGCACAGCCAGCTGGCAGGCGGGGATGGCCATGCCCACCGACACCATCACCAGCAGCATGGGCGCCACCAGCGACGCCACGTGTTGCGGCGCCAAACTCCCCGCCAGCAACAGGCTGGCCGCCCCCGCCACATTGATCAGCACCGCCACGCCCAGCATGTGATCGGCGCCCAGGCGCGGTCCCAGCGCGCGGAACAGGCTCGATCCCGCCACATAGCCGCTGACCGTCAGCGCGAACACCAGCGCATACGCGTGCGGCGACAGATGCATGCCCCTTTGCAATAGCACGGACGATTCCGCGATGAAGGGGAAATACGTGCAATACACGCAGCCGATGGCCAGCGCATAGCGCAGGAAATACGCGTCGCCCAGCAGGCGGCGGTACAGGGCCAGGGTATTTCCCTGTGGTATGACGCTGGCCGGTCTGGTTTCCGGCACCCAGGCGGCGATCAGCCCCAGCGACAGCGCGCCCAGCGCACACAGCACGCCAAACACGGCGCGCCAGCCGAACGCCGCGTCAATCATGCTGCCCGCCAGCGGCGCCAGGATGGGCGACAGGCCCATCACCATCGAGATTTTCCCCAGCATGCGCGCCTGCGTGGCGGGATCGAAGCGGTCGCGCACCATGACGCGGCCGATGATGGTGCCGCTGCAACCGCCGAACGCCTGCAGCACGCGCGCGGCGATCAGCACGTGGACGTCGCAGGTCACGGCGCAGACGATGCTGGCGAGCACATAAATGCCCGTGCCGGCCAGCAGCACGGGCCGGCGTCCGTAACGGTCGGCCAGCGGCCCGCAGGCGAGCATCGAGGCGGCCGAGCCGGCCATGAACAGGCTCAGGGTCAGTTGCAACTGTGCATCGCTGGCATGCAGGGCATCGGCCATGGCCGGCAGCGAAGGCAAATAGATGTCGATGCTGATGCGCGACAGGCAGACCAGCAGCAGCACGATGCCGCCCCAGGCCCATAAAGCGAGTTGTTTCTGCATGGTTTGACACGATCTCTGCAAGCGTGCGCCCCGCTGGCGCACCGGAACGGTAAGAGTAGGACGGTTGTGGTGTAATGCGAAGTGCCAGTCATCAGAAAACTCATTGGACCACTTGGACGATTATCATGCCGCGAGGAAAATCACCGCACGCCCTGGACTTGCCTCGCCCCACCAGCTGGCTAGCCAAGGCGGGCGTCAACAAGCAGGATGGCGCGTATGAAGCGCTGCGCTCGGCCATCCTGACGAAGATGCTGCCGGCGGGCAGCCGCTTGCCGTCCAGCCGCACCCTGGCCGAACGGTGGGAGCTGTCGCGCGGCACCATCGAAACCGTGTTCGACCGCCTGCACGCGGAAGCGTACGTGACGCGCGTGCCCGGTTCCGGCACGCGCGTGTGCGCCGTCGTGCCGGAGCGCTTCCTGATGGCGGGATTTGCAGATGCCACCCCGGTCGGGTCATTTTCCGAGCCGGTAGCTGTGTCCGATACGGGCGTGCGCGACGGCTTGCCGTTCGTGGCGCGGCGCGCCGACGCCAGCCTGTTTCCCATGGCCGCCTGGTCCAAGTGCGCCACGCGGGCACTGGCGGCCGCCACGCCGGAGCAGCTGTGCAGCGCCGATCCGGCCGGCTTGCCCCAGCTGCGCCAGCAGATCGCCGATTTTCTCGCCAAGTACCGCGGCATCCGCTGCGACCCGCACGACATCGTCGTCACGACCGGCATCCGTCACGCGATCGACTTGCTGGCGCGCAGCATCGTGCGCGATGGCGACAAGGTCTGCCTGGAAGAGCCCGGCTACCCGGCCGCGCGCGCCCTGTTCGCCCTGGCGGGCGCCGTGCCGGTCGACATCGCCGTCGACGCCGAGGGCATCGATTGCGCCGCCCTGGCCGCGCACGCCAACGCCTGCCTCGCCTATGTGACGCCGGCGCACCAGTCGCCGCTGGGCGTGACCATGTCCGTCACGCGCCGCCTGGCCCTGCTGGAGTGGGCGAGCGACCACGGCGCGTGGGTGGTGGAAGACGATTACGATAGCGAATTCAATTACCAGAGCGCGCCGCTGGCGGCCCTGAAGGCGCTGGACCAGTGCCAGCGCGTGATTTATTGCGGCAGCTTTAACAAGACCCTGTTTGCCGGCCTGCGCGTGGGCTTCATGGTGCTGCCGCCCGCCTTGCGTCCGCAGTTGCTGCGCACCCTGCAGTTGACGGGCCGCTCCGTGGGCGTGACGGAGCAGCTGGCGCTGTCCGCCTGGATGGAGGATGGCGCCTTCGTGCGCCATTTGCGCCAGGCGCGGCAGGCCTACAAGGAGCGGCGCGACCTGCTGCTGGCCTGCCTCGAGCAGACGGCGCCCGGACGCTATACGCTCACCGGCCAGCAGGCGGGTTTCCATTGCGTGCTGTGGCTGCCGCCGGACAGCGACGAGCGGGCGTTTTGCGCGCGCGCGGCGCAAGAGGGGCTGGCGCTGCAGCCGCTCGGCGACTTTTGTCACAGCGTAAGATTGGCGCCGGCCGTGCTGCTGGGCTACACGGCCCTGAGCCTGGCCCAGGTGCGCCATGCTGCACAAAAATTGGGCAGGCTGCTGCTGCCTGCCGACAACGACGAGGCCGCCCCGGCTGAATGAAACGCCGGTCTGGCTTATAATCACGGCTTCGCCGCAGCGTCCCCAGGGCGCCGGCAGCTGATTACAGAATCTGTCATGACCACCACCCGAACCGAAGCGGCGCTGATCCGCGAGCTGGGCCGCGTCGATTACGAGCCGACCTTTGCCGCCATGCGCGCCTTCACCGACGCGCGCGCGACGGACACGCGCGACGAACTGTGGATCGTCGAGCATCCGCCCGTGTTCACCCTGGGCCTGGCGGCCGACCGCGGCCACCTGCTGGCCGGCGCGGAGAACGTGCCCGTGGTGCAGACGGACCGTGGCGGCGAAGTGACGTTCCACGGCCCCGGCCAGGTGGTGATTTACCTGTTGATGGACTTGCGCCGCAACAAGCCGGGCGGCAAGCTGTATGCGCGCCAGTTCGTGCATAAAATCGAGCAAGCCATCATCAACGTGCTGGCGGCGTATAATCTCGCTGGCGAGCGCATCGATGGCGCGCCCGGCATCTATATTGCCGGTGGGCCAGACAAGGGTGCGAAGATCGCCGCGCTGGGCTTGAAAGTGCGCGGCAACGGCTGCACCTACCATGGCGTGTCGCTCAACGTGGCGATGGACCTGGCGCCGTTTTCCTGGATTAACCCCTGCGGCTATTCCGGACTGAAGACGGTGGACATGCGCAGCATGGGCGTGTCGGCGCCGCTGGCCGAGGTGCAGCGTGCCCTGGCCCATGAATTGACCGTATTACTCGATGTAAGCGAAGTACACAGCGCCGCAGGCGCGCCTCAGGCAGCGGATGCCTGAGCAAACAAACCAACATGCCCCTCAAGGGCTTGCAGCCATGACTTCTGAGACCATTTCCAGCACCGCCCCCGCCGCTCCCGCCTACAACCCGAGCGAAAAGCAAAAAGGCGCCAGCAAGACTTCGCGCATCCCGATCAAGATCGTGCCGATCGAACAGATCGAGCGCCTGAAAAAGCCGGACTGGATCCGCGTCAAGGCCGCCTCGGCATCGACCCGTTTCTATGAAATCAAGGACATCCTGCGCGAAAACAAGCTCGTGACCGTGTGCGAGGAAGCCAGCTGCCCGAACATCGGCGAATGCTTCGGCAAGGGTACGGCCACCTTCATGATCATGGGCGACAAGTGCACGCGCCGCTGCCCGTTCTGCGACGTCGGCCATGGCCGTCCTGATCCGCTGGACAAGGAAGAGCCAGCCAACCTGTCGAAAACCATCGCCAAGCTGCGTTTGAACTACGTCGTCATCACTTCCGTCGACCGCGATGACTTGCGCGACGGCGGCGCCGGCCATTTCGTCGAGTGCATCCAGCAAACGCGCGCGCTGTCGCCGAACACCCGCATCGAAGTGCTGGTGCCCGATTTCCGCGGCCGCCTGGAAAAAGCGTTGCTGTTGTTCAAGGATGGCTTGCCTGACGTCATGAACCACAATCTGGAAACGGCGCCGCGCCTGTACAAGGAAGCCCGTCCCGGCTCCGACTACCTGCACTCGCTGAAATTGCTGAAAGACTTCAAGGCCATGTACCCGGACGTGAAAACCAAGTCCGGCATCATGGTGGGCCTGGGCGAGACGGACGAGGAAATCCTGCAAGTGATGCGCGACATGCGCGAACACGACATCGACATGCTGACCATCGGCCAGTACCTGGCGCCGTCGAACAGCCACCTGCCGGTGCGCCGCTACGTGCACCCGGACGTGTTCAAAATGTTCGAAGAGGAAGCGTATAAAATGGGCTTCACCCACGCCGCCGTGGGCGCCATGGTGCGCAGCTCGTACCACGCGGATGAACAGGCGCACAGCGCCGGCGTGGAATCGGCGCTGAATTTCTAAGTACCTTGCGCCGTATCAAAAACCGTCCGCTTTAGCCGGACGGTTTTTTTTGCCTGATTGAGGTGATGTACAACATCCTGTACAATTATCCGCATGTACTTTCAATGCGGGCGGTGGCACGGCATGAATATCCTGACTTTCAGCGAGGCGCGCGCGGGCCTGAAAAGCGTGATGGACGACGTCTGCAACGACCACACGCCCACGGTGATCACGCGCGTGAATGGCGAACACGTGGTGATGTTGTCCTTGTCCGACTACAACAGCATCGAGGAAACCCTGTACTTGCTGGGCACGGCCAAGAATGCCAGCCGGCTGATGGCGTCCGTGGCGCAGATCAAGGCGGGCAAGGCCAAGCCCAGGGAATTGGCGCAACATGAAAAACCGGAAGGCTGAAAACAATCAGCAGGCGCGCGCCGCCGTGCTGGCCTGGACCGATCATGCCTGGGAAGATTATCTGTTCTGGCAAGAGAACGATCTGAAATTCCTGCAAAAAATCAATGACTTGCTCGATGAATGCCTGGCTGACCCGTTCAAGGGCACGGGCAAGCCGGAACCGCTGAAAGGCGAGCTGACGGGTTTCTGGTCGCGCCGCATCGACCGCCAGCACCGGCTCGTCTACCTTCCTGACGGGGGCTGCATCTATGTGGCCGCGTGCCGCTATCACTACGACGACAAATAGGCATTGCCCGGCCGTACCGTAACGCGGTGCGGGCCATGACGCGGCTATACTGATCGATGATGTTTTAAAAACATGATTGACGGAGAAGCCATGGACGTACGCATCGACGCATCGTGGAAGGCGCGGCTGGAGGGGGAATTCGCCGCACCCTACTGGGAACGCCTGGCCGCCTTCGTGAAGGCGGAATATGCGGCGGGGCCGTGTTGTCCACCCGGTAAAACTATCTTCCGCGCCTTCGACCTGACGCCGTTCGGGCAGGTGAAAGTCGTGATCCTGGGGCAAGACCCGTATCACACGCCGGGCGCGGCCATGGGCCTGTGTTTTTCCATGCCCGAAGGCACGCCACCGCAGCCGAGCCTGCAGAATATCTTCAAGGAATTACAGAGCGACGTGGGCGTGATGCGCACGCGCACGGATTTGACCGACTGGGCGCAGCAAGGGGTATTTTTGCTCAACAGCGTGCTGACCGTGCGCGCCGGCGCCGCCGGTTCGCACGCGGCCAAGGGCTGGGAGACGTTGACGGACAGTGCGATCCGCCACCTGTCGGCCGAGCGCGAACACCTCGTGTTCATCCTGTGGGGCGGCTACGCGCAAGCCAAGCGCACCTTGATCGACCCCGGCAAGCACCTGGTGCTGACGGCGCCGCATCCGTCCCCCTTGTCTGCCAGCAAAGGTTTCTTCGGCAGCAAGCCGTTCAGCCTGGCGAATGCGTATTTGCAGGCGCATGGCCAGGCGCCCATCGCCTGGGGCGATACTTGATACATGACGGCAACCGACAGCGGCAGGCGTTGCACCCTGCCGCTGTCTTCGCGCGTAACTCTTAAAAACTCGTCGACAGGCCGGCATAGAGGCTGCGGCGGGCGCCATACTGCGGCGCCCCCACACCGACGCCGGAACCGTCGCGCAGCAGATACGACTTGTCGAACAGGTTGATCAGGGCCAAGCGTCCTTCCACTTTGCCGACGGGCGTGTTCTTCCACGTGTGCGTGAGCGCCGTGTTGACGGTGAAGTAACTCGGCAAATGGCCGGAATTGGGCGCGCCGCCGTCCGGTGTCATGCGCAGGCCGCTGCCGTAGAGGAAGTCAGCGCTCACTTGCGAATCGCCGAAGTGATAATGGCCGCCGCCCGACAGCGTGTACTTCTGGTCATGATCGAGGTAGACATAGTGGCTGCTGATGTAGTTCAACTCATCGGCGCCAAACAGGGCCTGGCCCGAGTTGATGTTGCGCCCTTGCGCCTTTTGCGTGCTGGCGTTGAGGAACAGGCCCCAGTTTTTCTCGCTGTAGATGGCGGACAATTCCAGGCCCTTGGCGTAGCCGTCCGCATAGTTGAACGGCGTCAAAATCAATGCCTGGCCGAACTGGCCTTCGTCGAGCAGGTTGCTGATTTTTTTATAATACACGTCCGCCGTCACGGTCAGCTTCGGACTCACCTGGTGGCTGATGCCCACGTCGTAGTAATGCGTGCGTTCGGCCTTGACGTTGTCCGACTGGCCGATTTCCGGCGCGTTCGTCGTGTTCGCGTACAGGTCGATGCTGGCCTGCGCCGCCAGTTCCTGCGGCGGCGGCGTGAAGTAGCGCGAATAGCCCGCGTGCAGGGCCGTGCCCGGCGCCAGCTGGTACGCCAGGTTGATGCGCGGACTCCATTGCTGCTCGCTCGTGTAGGCGGACACCTTGTCGAAGCGCGCGCCATAGTTCAGGGTCAGCGGCTTGCTGATATGCCATTCATCCTGCAGGTAGACACTGGCCAGGGTGCCCGTCTTGCCGCTGTTGTCGATGATGGAAACCGGCGTGGTGGCGCTTTGCACCCCGTCAATACTTGGGAAGACGGCCACCGTGTTGTCGCTGGTCGTCTTTTGCCGCGTGTAGGCCAGGCCGGCGCGCAGCGTGTGGTCCGGGTGCAGCTTGTAGCTGATGTCGAACTGGGCACCGGAAGCGCTGTTCGCGCGGCGCGAATCCGAGGCCACGCCGTTGTAGATCAGGTCGCCGATGGCGTCCGGCGTGAAGTGCAATTCCGAATACTGGTGGAAGGCGGACACCTGGTAATTGACGTCGCCCAGGCTTTTTTGCAGCGACAGCACGAGGAAGCGGTTCACTTCGCGCTGGTTTTCATTCAGCTGCGACGACGGCAGACTGGACGTGCCCGCCTGCGCATCGCTGTGGCCGGCCAGCGAGAAGGCGGGCGCCTGCTCCGGGTTGTTCGGGATCTGGAAGCGGCCGTTATACGTGCCGAACATGGCGCCCAGGCGCGTGTTGTCATCGAGGAAATACGACAGGCTGCCGAACGATTTGTTCTGGCGCGTCTTGTCGTGCAGGGCGCTGCGCGTATCCTGCGGGTTTTCCACGCCCAGCGAGTTGCCCAGGTAGCTGCCGGACAGGTAGTAATTGAACTTGCCGACGCTGCCGAAAAATTCGGCGCTTGGCTCCACGTGGTCGTGGCTGCCGACCATGACGCCGATGCGCCCACCCGGCGTCAAGCCGCCCTCCTTCGTTTCGATGTCGACGATGCCGGCCGTGCGCAGGCCGAACTGGGCCGGCAAGGCGCCCGTCATGAAATCCGTCTTGTCGATCAGGCGCGTGTCGATGGACTGGCCGAAGCCGCTGATGCTTTCCGGCAGCTGCACGCCATTGATGCGGTATTGCACGTTGGCATGATCATCGCGCACGTGTAGGGCGCCCGAGCCTTTCGAATCCTGCGACACGCCCGGCAGGCGCAGCAGCACTTCATTGAAGGGCGTGTTGTCGCCCTGGCCCAGCATGTCGACCATGTGGCTGTCGATGCTGTAGATGGTGGTGCCGACTTTGGGCGACAGCTCGATGCGCGCGCTTTTCAGGTGGGCGGACGTGACTTCCACCTTTTGCATCTCTTGTGGTGGGGCGTCCGTCGCAGCGGCGGCGTCGGCGGCATGCGCGGAAGCGGTAAACAGGCTGGCAAGGGCGAGCGACAGCGCGCTCAGGCGTGGAGTGTGTTGCATGATAAACCTCGAAAATAGTCAACGCCAGGCGGCCCGGCGCGCATGAAAGCGCGGCAAGGGGCAGCCTGAAAAAGGAAAAACGGCGTGGGAACTACAGCGAGGCGGCAGGCGGTCCGCGCACGGGCGGCAGGACGAGGGCGGCGACGGGCGCCAAGGTGGCGGGCGCCATGGCCAGCAGGCGGTACGGCAATAACTGGGGCGGCGGCTCGGTGATGGCCGGTGGCACGGCGATGTCGGCCACCTTGTCGATGACGGTGGCGCACAGCGCGCACTCTTCCGCGTCGAGCGTGGTCTTGTGCAGGTGCGAAGCGGCCGTCGACAGCAGGAGCACGAGGGCCAGCGCACTGAACAGCGCCACGCACAGGCGCCACGGCGTGCGCGCGAGGGCGGACACCGGGTGGTGGGCAGGCTTGCCGTAAGGCTTGCCATAAGGCTTGCGGGTGGGCTGGCGAAAAGACATGGGCGCATAGTAGCAAGAAAATCGCCCCGCTGTCAGCGCTTGTTGCGTCATTTGCGCTACGCCGGCCTGGCAGGATGCCAGTTGATAATGATTTTCACTCCGCCTCTTTCATGCTATCGTTCCGCAGCCCAATTTCCCCGAGTTTCCATGTCTCCACGCCCGATCAAGTGGTTGTTTGCCAAGCTGCACCTGTATGCGGGCCTGTGGTTCGGCGCCCTGTTCGTCTTGCTGGGCTTGACGGGGTCCGCCATCGCCTGGATGCCGGAACTCGACGCCTACCTGAATCCCAACCTGTTGCAGGCCAGCGCACCCGCGCCTGGCCAGGTGTTCCAGGTGACGCCGCGCACGCTGCAAGCGGTGGTGGACCAGCTGACTGCCGACCCCGCTTATGGCAAGCCGAACCAGCTCAATCCGCCCGCCGACGCGCGCGACGTGTACGTGGCCTCGTACCGCCAGGCCGGCAAGCCGTCCGCCTTCAGCCAGTCCATCGTGCGCCAGGTGATGGTCGACCCTTACACCTTGCAAGTGAAGGGCGAGCGCGACTGGGGACGCTTCGGCTTCTCGCGCCCCCTGTTGATGTCGGGCATGTTTCATTTGCACCGCTATCTGCTGTCGGGCGACGTGGGCAAGACCATTACCGGCATTTCCGGCGTGATGCTGCTGCTGATGGCGCTCACCGGCATCTATCTGTGGTGGCCGCGCCTGCAATGGATGGCGATCAGGCGCGCCCTGACGGTGTCGCACGGCGGCTCCTGGCCGCGTTTTAATTATACGTTGCACAAGGCGGCCGGCTTCCTGGCCGCCCCCGTGCTGGCGGTGCTCGCCTTTTCCGGCATCTATTTCAATTTACCGCAATTGATCGTGCCGCTGGTGGAGCTCGTATCGACGGTGCCGGACACGGCAAAATTGAAAAATGTGGCGCGGGATGGCGCCGTGCTCGACGCGGGCCAGGCCATGGCCGCCGCGCAACGGCTGTATCCGCAGGCGCGCGTGTCGCGCATCGTGCTGCCGGCGAAACCGGAGCAGCCGTATGACATCCGCGTACGCCAGCCGGATGAAATCGCCGACGGCGACGGCGCCACGCGCATCACCCTGGACGCGCGCAGCGGCTTGCCCCTGCGCATACGCGACCCGCTGACGGCGCCATCTGGCGAGCGTTTCCTGGGCTGGCAATTCCCCCTGCATTCGGGCCAGGCGTTCGGCGTGGCCGGGCGCGCCTTCATCACGGCCTTCGGCTTGATGCCCTTGCTGTTCCTGCTGACGGGCAGTTTGGTGTGGTGGAAACGGCGGCGCGGCCGGAAATAGGCGGCCGTCAAACCGCTGCGGGGAAAGTTGCTATCATCATAGTATTTTCCGGCGTATCCCGGATTCACCCGCACAAGGACCCGCATGAGCCATCCCGAGATTACCGTAGCAATGTTGAATGAACGCGGCACCGGCCGCCTGCCTGGCCACCTGGGCATCGTCATCACGGCAGTGGGCGACGGCCAGCTGACGGCGGAATTGCCCGTGCTGCCGCACCTGCTGGCGCCGAATGGCTATCTGCACGCGGGCAGCGTGGTGACCCTGGCCGACACGGCGTCCGGCTACGGCTGCATCGTCAACCTGCCCGCAGGCGCGACGAACTTCACCACCATCGAGCTGAAATCGAACCACCTGGGCACGGCCCGCGAAGGCACGCTCACCTGCACGGCGAAAGTCGAGCACAAGGGCCGCAACACGCAAGTGTGGGATGCCGTGGTGAAAAGCAAGGAAACGGGCAAGACGATTGCCCTGTTCCGCTGCACGCAGATGATTCTGTATCCCAAGTAAGACTATATTTTTACCCAGTTACCCTTGTACAAGATTGGTCCCGTCGGTCCGTTCGGATTCGGCGAACCGCCTTTCGGTTCCAGGGTGACGGCCAGCAGGGCCACGTCGCTGCCGATGGCGCGCTGCGACAACGCCAGTTTCACGTTGCCCTTGTCTGCCAGCAAGCCAAGTGAACGGGGGTTGCCGCTCTTCGGCACGGCCCACAGTTCCAGATCGCGATCAGCAGGCACGGGCGCGTTGCCCACCATGCGCACCTCGAGCGCGCCGTGGCGGCTGTCGGCCGTCAGCAGCAGCGCCGTTTGCGCTTTCTCGTCCGTCAGGCTGGCGACATAGCTGATCTGCGGCGCATCCAGCACGCGCGTGGCCACGACGATCACCAGCAAGGCGGCGATGGCGCTCGAAGCCATGCCCAGGCCACGCCAGAACGACAGCGAATCGCGCAACCAGGACCAGCCGCCCTGCGGCGCCAGGTGCAGGCGTTGCTCGATCTGCTGCCACACGCGCTTGGGCGGCGCCACGGGCGTGGCGAATTCGGCCATCGGTTCCAGCCGCTGGCGCCATTCGGCCGTGATATTGCGCAAGTCGGCATCGCTGTGCAGCCAGCCTTCGAAACGCCGTCGCGCGCCGCCTTTCAGGGTGCCCAGCACGTATTCGGACGCCAGCTTCTGGCGCAGCGCGTCATTGCCGCGGATATTCATGATGCCTCCCGTTTCGCCAGGCACGTGCGCAGCCGTTCCAGGCTGCGGCGTATCCACGTCTTCACGGTGCCGATCGGCAGCGACATCTGCTGCGCCACTTCGCTGTGCGACAGGTCGTGATAAAACGCCAGGGCGACCACCTGCCGGTGCAGCCCTTCCAGGGCCGACATGCAAAACGCCAGCGCCTTGGCGTCACCGCTCAGCTGCAGTGATTCGATCGGCGTGGCCTGGGGGTCTCGGAGTGCATTCATGACTTCGCTATCAAACTGTTCGGCATCGATTTCCACGGTATCGTCGCTGCGCCGCAGCACGTCGAACGCCTTGTTGCGCACGATGGTGGCCATCCAGGTCATCGGCGCGGCCAGATGGCTCTGGTAAGCGGCGGCGTTGTTCCAGATGGCGACGAAACCCTCTTGCAAGGCTTCTTCAGCGAGCTCTTGCTTATGCAATATACGCAGCGCAAAGCCAAACAGTTTCGATGAGGTGGCGTTATAGAGCTGGCGGAACGCCGTGGCGTCCTTGTTCCCGGCGGCAAGCAGCCAGGTTTTCAGTTGTTGCGGGTCGAGCGACTGGGCGGCTGGGGACACGGCTGGCCTTCACAAGGTGAGTGGGATCACGCCTGTAAAGGTTATAACAAGTTGGCAACCTTTAGCAACCAGCTTTTGTACGGTGTCAACCGGCGATAGCAGATTCGAGCAGCTTGTGCAGTTCCGCGAATTCCGGCTTGCCCACGTAGCGCTTGAGGATCTTGCCCTGCTTGTCGAGCACGAAGGTGGTGGGCGTGAGGGCCACGTCGCCGTAGGCCTTGGCCGCCTCGCCCGTCACGTCGAGCGCCACCTTGAACGGCAGCTGGCGCGTCTCGGCGAAGTTCAGCACGTAGTTGGCCGGATCGTATTTCATGGCCACGGCCACGAATTCCAGTCCCTGCCCCTTGTACTTGTTGTAGGTGTCGACCATGTCCGGCATTTCCGCCACGCAGGTCGTGCACGAGGTGGCCCAGAAATTGACCATCACCACCTTGCCGCGCAGGCTGTTTGACGTGATTTTCTCGCCATGGATGCCGTGGAACGTCACATCCGGCGCGCTTTGCTTGTCATTCAGCGACAGATAGCCTGCCGCCGCCACGCCCGCCACGAAGACGGCGATCAGGGCTGGCTTGATCCAGGACTTGCTTGCGGAGGGCGAAGTTGACATGGCGAAGTTGAAATGAGTCGCTTGAAAAGCGCGACGATGCGTCCATTATAGACGCATCGTCAGTCCGGCGCCGTAGGCCGGATGGGGGAGAACGCCTACTGCTGTACCGTGTCGCTGACCGTGTTTGTGGTGCGCTGCTGCGGCGGATCGGGCTGCAATTGCTTCAGTTCCGCTTCCGAGATGTAGTCGAACAGCTTGACCACTTTCTGCACGCCGCCCACGCCGCGCGCCACGTCGGCCGCGACCGTGCCTTCGCGCTGGGTCACGCGCCCCATCAGGAAGACGGTGGCGTTTTCCGTGACGACCTTGAACGAGGCCGCCGAGATGGTTTTCATGTCGACCAGGCTGGCCTTGACCTTGGTGGTGATCAGCGCGTCGTTCGAGCGCGAGGTGTAGCTGGCCGGGCCGGCGATGATCAATTCATTGGCCACAGATTCCACGCCTTCGATATTGCGCACTTCGCGCTCGACGGCATTTTTCATCGCCTCGTCGCGCACTTCGCCCGTCAGCAGGACGCGGCGGTTGAAGCTGGTGACGTTCACGTGGCCCACGTCGCCGACGATGGAGGGGATGCGCGACTCGCCTTTCAGGGCGATCGACTTGTCTTCGGTCTGGGCGCCCAGGGTGCGGCGGTCCGCCGCGGCAACACCGCCCATCACGGCGCCGCCGACCATCAATTCGATGCAGCCGGTGAGCGAAGTGAGCATGGCGCCGCACAGGAGTGCGGTGGCCAGCGGGCGTTGTACGCGTTTCCAGCCTGGGCCAGTACCGAATTTAGTCATTCACGTCTCCTCCGAATAGCGCGACGTCGATGCCGTCGCAGATGCAATGTATGGTGGTCAGATGGACTTCCTGGATGCGCGCCGTGCGCTCGGCCGGCACGCAGATATGCACGTCGGCGTCCGTCAGCATCTTGCCGATGGCGCCGCCGTCCTTGCCCGTCAGCGCCACGACGCGCATTTCGCGCTCGAGCGCCGCTTCCACGGCGGCCATCACGTTGGCCGAATTGCCCGACGTGGAGATGGCCAGCAGGATGTCGCCGGCCTGGCCGAAGGCCTGCACCTGCTTCGAGAAGATCTCGCGGTAGCTGTAGTCGTTCGCCACGGCCGTCAGGATGGACGTATCCGTCGTCAGCGCCAGGGCCGGCAGCGGAAAGCGCTCGCGTTCGAAGCGCCCGACCAGCTCGGCTGCGAAATGCTGGCAGTCGGCGGCGGAACCGCCATTGCCGCAGGCGAGGATCTTGTTGCCGTTGGACAATGCATAAAACATCAGGTCGATCGCCTGCGCAATCGGTTGCGCCAGTACGGTGGCGGCCTGGATCTTGAGTTCGGCACTTTCGTGGAAGTGCGAGAGGATGCGTTGATTATTCATAGTCTGCCGATTATAGTGCAGGCGCGCGGCATGGCGGACAAGCACTGTTAAAAATGCTTACATATCGAGGATGTTCTTCAGCCAGCTGATGCGCCCGCCATCGATGGCCAGTGCGTCGAAGCGGCATGGCGGCAGCGTTTTTTGCCCCAGCAGCCAGGTTTGCGCCGCCACCGCCATGCGCCGCTGCTTGGCTGGCGTGATGCTGGCCAGGGCGCCGCCGAACGCGGCGCTGCTGCGTAGCCGCACTTCCACGAAGACGACCGAGGTGCCATCGCGCATGATCAGGTCCAGCTCGCCGCCCTTGCACAGGTAATTGCGTTCCAGCAGCACCAGGCCTTGCAGCAGCAGATACGCGAGCGCATCGTCTTCCCCCTGCCGTCCCCGTTCCCGTTTGTTCCAGAAAGCGAAGGGCGGCATGGCCGTTCCTTATTGTAGCGGCGGCGTGGCCGGCGCGGCCGGCGGCCAGGTGCCCAGCACGCCCTGCTGGTAGGTGGCGGCTTGTTCCGTGCGTTCGAACACGCTTTGATCGTCGTCGAAGCGCACGGCCAGGCGGCCCGTCACGCCATCGAGGGTGAATGGCGCGTTCGGCCGCAGCGCCACTTCGCGCGCCACGCGGAAGGCATCGATGCCCAGCGCGTACAGGCGTTCCATGTCGGGCGTCAGGCGGACGTCGCCCGGCTGCGGCGGCTGCGGATACACCATCACTTGCGGATGGTCGCGCTGCACCTGCCACGGCAAGTCCAGCAGGCGCGCGCCGTCGAGCTCGGGGCCGCTGGCGCCGCGCCCGGCGCCGGGATTCAATGACGAGGTGCCATACAGCGGTAAATCGCTGCCGATGGCCACGCGCAGCTGGCGCGCCTGGTCGGCGTCGAGCGCGGCGAACAGCAGGCCTGGCGGCGTGGCGGCCAGGCGCGCGCGCAGCTGCACCAGCTCGGCGTCGCTCAGGTAGCCATTCGTGGCCGTCAAGTCCATCGTCTCGATCTTGCCGCCCTGGCGCAGCCATTCTTGCTTGAAGGCGGCGCTGATGCGGCGCTGCGAAGGCGAACCGGCCGACAGCACCAGCGCGCTGGCGCCCGGCTGTTCGCTGGCGGCCCAGGCGGCGACCTGGCGCGCTTCCGCCTCGATCGACAGGCCCATCACCAGCAGCTTGGCCGGCAAGCGCGCTTCGCCGCGGTTGTCCGGGTGGTTCAGGGCGATCGTTGGCTTACGCACCAGGTCGCTGTTCGCCACGGCCGTCACGGCCGAGCGCGACAACGGCCCCACGACGACATCCTGTTCCTCTTGTGCTTGCGCAAACTTGTTCAGCACGTCGCCGCTGCCGTCGCCCGTGTCGATCACCGTCACTTCGAAGCCGCTGCGGTCGCGTTCGTATGCGGCCATGAAGCCGGCGCGCAGCAGTTCGGCGGCCGGACCCAGGGACGCCGAGCGCAGCGGCAGCAGCAGGCCGATGTGGTGGACCTTGCCGTCGGACGGCGCCGGCGCCGTGGCGGCCGGCATGTCGAGTGGCGTGCCCGTCGCCTGCTTGGTGTTGATGGGCGCCAGCGGGGCGCCGTTCCCGTCGTATGCGGTGATATCGGGTACGGCCACGGCAAAGGTCACCGGTTCGGGCGCGGGCGGTTTCGGCGGCACGGGCGGTGGCAGCGGCTTCGGTGGCGGCAGCGCCCTTGTGTTAGATTCAATAGGCGCGCACAATTGCCCGGGCGCGTCGCAAGGCGTGCTGCAAGCGCTCAGCATGCCGGTCGCGGCACAAACAAGCAGTAACTTCACACTATTAGCAAGCATTTAACCTCCAAAATGACCGTACAAGAAATCAGTTCCATCGCCAGCCTGCCCATCATGACAGAGGCGGCGCACCAGGTCTATCCTATCGCAACATTGTATATAGTGGCCACGCCGATCGGTAATGTGACCGATATCAGCCTGCGCGCGCTGCATTTGCTGAGCCTTGCCGATGCCGTCGCCTGTGAAGATACGCGCAACACGGCGCACCTGCTGACGCGCTTTGGCTTGAACAAGCCATTGATTGCGGCGCATCAACATAATGAGCGCGAAGTGGCGCAAACCCTGATTGCCCGCCTGCACGCCGGCGAGCGCATCGCCCTCGTCTCCGACGCCGGCACGCCCGCCGTGTCCGACCCGGGCGCGCGCATCGTCGACGCCGTGCGCGCGGCCGGCCTGCGCGTGCTGCCCCTGCCCGGCCCGTCGGCGGCGATCACGGCCATTTCCGCCAGCGGCCTGCTGAATGACCAGTTTTATTTCGTCGGCTTCCTGCCGGCCAAGGCCAAGCAGCGCGAAAACATGCTGCACAGCCTGCGCGGCGTGACGGCCACCATGGTGTTTTACGAGGCGCCACACCGCATCCTCGATTGCGCCACGGCCCTGGCGGCAGCGTTCGAGCCCACGCGCCAGGTGGTGTTCGCGCGCGAACTGACGAAACTGTTCGAGGAAATCCACCGCTGCCCCCTGTCCGAAGCGGAAAGCTGGATCCGTGCCGACGCGCACCGCGAAAAGGGAGAATTCGTCGTCCTGCTCGAAGGCGCCACGGAAGCGCAGGATGCGGAAGAGGTGGAAGCGGAACGCATCCTGAACATTCTATTGGCCGAATGCAGCGTCAAGCAGGCGGCGAATTTGACGGCGCAGATCACGGGCCGCAAGAAGAACGCCCTGTATGAGCGGGCGTTGCAGTTGAAGGGGCAGGAATAAGGAAATCAGGAGGGCGGCTGGATATCCAGCGCCTGTGCCGCCGCGAGCAGCTGTTGCACATGCTCGATCAATTCGTCGACAAAGCCTGCCGTGACATCGAGCTCGCCCTCGTATTCGGCCAGGTTGCGCTTCTTGTGCGCCTGGTTGAACAGCAGCCATTGCTGCGGCGTGAAACCCAGCGTGTGTTCCAGGCTTTGGAAGACGAGATAGCGATTGTCGCTGCGATAACCATGTTGACGCAGCGCGGACAAGGCGGCCGCATGCGCCGCGTTATACGCCTGGTCGAAGCGGCTTTCCAGCGACAGTATCGCCTGCCTGGCATCGTGCAGGCGCACGGTGGCCGAACGCAGCAAGCCGGCCCGTTCGCGCGCGTCCGGTGGCTCAGCTTTGAGCTGGCCGATGCGTGCCAGGTTCGCCAGCGCCGGTGAGCTTGATGAGGTCATCATTGGCTCCTTTGACAAAAATCTTGGGCTGGTCGAGGATGCGCACGGCGAATGACTTGCCCTCGTCTATTCTGTGCCGCCATTCTTCTGGCGTGTACAAGGTTGGGTTGATGCTGCGTCCCAGTTGCTGCTGCGCTGGCTGCAGTGCTGCCAGCAACTGAGTGTTCGATGCCATGCTGCCGATCACCATCAGGTCGATATCGCTGTGCCCCTGTTCCGTTCCCTTGGCCATCGAACCGTACACGAAGGCCAGGTCGATTTCCTGCCAATGCGGTTGCAGCGCGACGCGCAGCACGTCGGCCACGCCAAAGGTTTTCAGCACGATGCTGCGCAGCTCGTCGAATATCGGCGCAGCGTGATTTGCCTGGTAATGTTTTTGATTGCCCACTTTTTTGACGGTTACGAGGGCCGATTTCACCAGCTTGGCCAGTTCGCGTTGCACGGCGCCGGAGCCGATGGCCGCGAAGGCGATGATTTCATTCGCATAGAAAGACCGTTGCGCTTGGCCAAAGAGCAAGGCCAGCACGCGTTGCTGTGTCTTGGAAAACAATGTGTCCGCATAAATACCCATATTGGGCATCTTAGTACCCAATATGGGTATAGTCAAGCATGCCCTCACCACTTGCAGCCGCTATCCTTCTTGTCGAGCAGCATCAGCACGGGCGCCAGCAAGCCTGCGCCGGCATAGGCGGTGCGGCAATCGCCGCGTTTGCCCTGCGCGATGTCGCGCGCCAGCTGGCTTTCCGTTTGCAGCGGCTTGTCGGGGATTTGCCCCACGGCCGTGCCCACCCTGGACGGATCGCGCTCGCCAGCCATCTTGCGCGCCGTCTTCCTGGCCGCTTCCATGTCGAATGTCGGTGTTTCCGGGTTTTCTTGCCTGAAGGTATCGGCACTGGCCGCCGGCGTGGCCGGTGCTGCCGGCACGACCGTGATGGCTTGCGGACCTGGCACGGGCGCCGTGGCCGCCGCCGGCGTTTCCCGGGCCGCGGCGAGTTTCGGCTTGCTGATGGGCTTGGGTTCGCGTTTCGGCTTGACGGCGTCGACGGGCGGCGGTGGCGGGGGAGGCTTGGCGGCCAGCGGACGTATCCACACGGCGATCGATTCCACGCGCGGTGCCGTGTCTGGCCGTGCGGCTGGCTGCACATGGCGCCACAGAGTGATCAAGGCGCCATGCAGCAGCAGGGACACGGCGATGCCCAGCACCATGCCGCGGCCCTTCGGCAGGGGCCGGCCGCCGTCGCTTTTTTCTATCCTGAACTCCATTGCCGTCGTCGCCTTCATGTCTGATCGGGAAAACTTGCCAGGCCAGTGTCGCATATTTCTTGCATGTTGAAAAATACATGAGCCACTATGTCGCGCGTAAATAATTTACACAGAGTTTCACCTGACCCTTGACCGAAGTCGATACGGCCTGTATTATCTTGGTCTTCGGAGTGTGGCGCAGCCCGGTAGCGCACCTGGTTTGGGACCAGGGGGTCCAAGGTTCGAATCCTTGTACTCCGACCAAATTTGTAGAAAAAAACCCAAGAGTTCAGGCTCTTGGGTTTTTTTTCGTCCGTAGCGCCTGCAGCAAAAAGGGGCCGCAGCCCCTTTGCATTTACCCCAGGCGTTTCGCCGCGATGGCGTTGCCGGCGCGGCTGGAACCCTTGCGCCCCAGTTGCTGCGCAATGAACTGCCCCGCGTCCACCACCAGGTCCAGGTCGATGCCGGTGGCGATGCCCAGTCCCTGCATCATGTACAGCACGTCCTCGGTGGCCACGTTGCCGGTGGCGCCCTTGGCGTAGGGGCAGCCGCCCAGGCCGGAGACGGACGAGTGATAGATCGCGATGCCCGTTTCCAGGCTGGCGTAGATGTTCGCCAGCGCCTGTCCATACGTGTCGTGGAAGTGGCCGGACAGGCCTTGCACATGGAAGGCCGCAATCGCGCGCTGCATCACCGCCTGCGTCTTGCGCGGCGTGGCCACGCCGATGGTGTCGGCGATGTCGATCTCGTCGCAACCGAGGTCGCGCATGCGGCCCACCACGTCGGCCACGGCGTCCAGCGGCACTTCTCCCTGGTAGGGACAGCCGAAGGCGCAGCTGATGCTGCCGCGCAGGCGCAGGCCATGTTCCTTGGCCGCCTTGGCCACGCCTTCGAAGCGGGCGATCGATTCGGCGATCGAGCAGTTGATGTTCTTTTGCGAGAACGCCTCGGACGCGGAGCCGAAGATCACCACTTCGTCGGCCTGCGCCGCCAGGGCCGCCTCGAAACCCTGCATGTTCGGCGTCAGCGCTGAATATATCGTGCCGGGGCGGCGCGCGATTTTCTCCATCACTTCCGCGCTGGTGGCCATTTGCGGCACCCATTTCGGCGACACGAACGACGCCGCCTCGATGTTGGCGAAGCCGGCCAGGGTCAGGCGGTCGACCAGTTCGATCTTGACGGCGGCGCTGATGGTGTCCTTCTCGTTTTGCAGGCCGTCGCGCGGACCCACTTCGACGATCTTGACCTGCTTGGGCAGACTGGTAGTAGGGTTCATTTCAATATCCTTGCGAACGGTTGACGATGCCGGCGACCACTTCTCCGGCGTGCAGGCGGCGCATCTTGGCGGCGATCTGCGCCACGCTTTCGCGGCGCAGGGTGGCCGCCGAAATATGCGGCGTGATGGTGATGCGCGGTTCTTGCCAGAACGGGTGCTGCAGCGGCAGCGGCTCGTTGCGGAACACGTCCAGTGTCGCTCCGGCGATATGCCCGGAGCGGATCAGGGTCAGCAGATCCGGTTCGGCGATATGCGCGCCGCGCGCCACGTTGATGACGTAGGCGCCCGGCAGCAGCATGGACAGGCGCGCGCGGTCGAGCAGGTTGTGCGTGTCGGGCGTCAGCGGCAGCATGCACACCAGCAGGCGCGTGCCGCGCAGGAATGCTTCGAGTTCCTCCTCGCCCGCGTAGCATTGCACGCCGTCGAGCTGCTTGCGGCCGCGGCTCCAGCCGCGCAGCGGGAATTCAAACTGCGCCAGCGCCTGCAGCACGCGCGTGCCCAGCACTCCCATGCCCAGCACGCCGACGGGAAAATCCGCCTTGTCGAACGCGGGCAGCGGCTGCCAGATGCCGGCCCTTCCCTGCGCCTCGTAGTCGTCGAAACGGCGGAAGTGGCGCAGCACTGCATGGCTCACATACTCGGCCATCTGCACGCCCATGCCCGCGTCGTCCAGGCGCACCAGCGGCACGTGCGCGGGCAGCGCCTCGCCGAATTTCAATAGCGCGTCGACGCCGGCGCCCGTGTTGAAGATGGCGTTGACCTTGGCCAGTTCGGGCAGCATGGCGGCGGGCGGCTGCCACACGACGGCGTAGTCGCATGGCGCCACGGTGTCGCCTTCGCGCCAGAAATGGATGTCGGCTTCGGGCAGCAAGTCGCGGAAGTCGCTGATCCACGCCGCTTCCTTGCCGTCCGAACGTTGTAAAAGGATGCGCATCGTGCCAGCCTCTATGCGGCAGCCTTGAAGGCCAGCAGCGGCGCGCCATCGGCCACCTGGTCGCCGACCGCGTACAGCACGTCTTCCACCAGGCCGTCGTGTGGCGCGGCGATCGTGTGCTCCATCTTCATCGCTTCCATGATGACCAGAGGCTCGCCCTTCTTGACGTCCTGGCCCTTGTTGACCAGCACGGCGACAACCTTGCCCGGCATCGGCGCCGTCAGGCGCCCGCCTTCCGCTTCCACCTCGCCCGCATGCGCCATCGGGTCGCTGTAATGCAGCGTATGATGCAAGCCCTTGCTGAACACGTGGAACTGTTCGCCATCGCGCAGCACCGTGCCGTGCACGGCACGTTCGCCCAGCTTGATGTGCAGCTCTCCGTCCTTGCGCGCCGTCAGGCTCAAGGGCTGGCCGTTGAACAGCCAGCCATCGGTCTGGTAGGCGATGCGCGCGGCATAGGCCCCGCTGTCGCCAGCCTGCGTAAATTCGTCGGCAAACGCCAGCGTGCGTCCCAGGGTGCTGTTCAAGCGCCAGCCCAGGGCGTTGCCCCACGGGTCGGCGCGGTGGGCCGACTGCGTTTCGGCCGCCGTTTTTTCTTCCAGCAGCAGGGCGACGGACGCCAGCGCCAGGGCCGTGTCGGGCGCCGCCTGCAAGGCGGGAAACAGCGACGCTTGATTGCGCTCGATCAGACCCGTGTCGAGGTCCGCGCTGGCGAATGCCTGGCCTTCGACCAGGCGTTTCAGGAAGGCGATATTGCTGGCCAGGCCCACGATCTGGTATTCCGCCAGCGCTTGCGCCATGCGCGCCAGCGCTTCGCGGCGATCCGCGCCCCAGACGATCAGCTTGGCGATCATCGGGTCGTAGAACGGCGAGATGGCGTCGCCTTCGCGCACGCCCGAATCGATGCGTACGGCGGCGGGCACCACCGCACCGCCCAGCTCGAACGTGACGGCCGACGGCGACTGCATGTGGCGCAGGGTGCCGATCGACGGCAGGAAGCCCTTTTCCGGATTTTCCGCGTAGATGCGCGCTTCGATGGCGTGGCCATGGATGGTCAATTCGCTCTGTTTTTTCGGCAGCGGCTCGCCAAAGGCGACGCGCAACTGCCATTCCACCAGGTCGGTGCCCGTGATCATTTCTGTCACCGGGTGCTCGACCTGCAGGCGCGTGTTCATCTCCATGAAGTAGAACGAACCATCCTGGTTGGCGATGAATTCCACCGTGCCCGCGCCCACGTAGCCGACGGCCTTGGCGGCGGCGACGGCCGCCTCGCCCATGGCCGCGCGGCGCTCCGCAGGCATGCCCGGCGCCGGCGCTTCTTCCAGCACCTTCTGGTGGCGTCGCTGCACCGAGCAATCGCGCTCGAACAGATAAATGCAGTTGCCGAGCGTGTCGGCGAACACCTGGATTTCGATATGCCGCGGGCGTGACAGGTATTTTTCCGCCAGCACCTTGTCGTCGCCGAAAGAGCTGATCGCTTCCCGTTTGCACGAGGCCAGCGCGGCCTTGAAGTCGGCGCTGTTGTCGATGACGCGCATGCCCTTGCCGCCGCCGCCGGCGGAGGCCTTCAGCAGGACGGGGTAGCCGATCTTGTCGGCCTGTCCGTGCAAAAAGTCCGCATCCTGATTCTCGCCGTGGTAGCCGGGCACCAGCGGCACGTTGGCCTTTTCCATCAGCGACTTGGCGGCCGACTTGGAGCCCATGGCGCGCATGGCGGACGCCGGCGGGCCGATGAAGACCAGGCCCGCATTGGCGCAGGCGTCGGCGAAGTCGGCGTTTTCGGACAGGAAGCCGTAGCCGGGGTGGATCGCCTGCGCGCCAGTGGCCAGCGCCACGGCGATGATCTTGTCGCCGCACAGATAGCTTTCCTTGGCCGGCGCGGGGCCGATCAGGACGGCTTCGTCGCATACGGCGACGTGCTTGGCGTTGGCGTCCGCTTCCGAATACACGGCGACGGTCTGGATGCCCATGCGGCGCGCGGTAGCGGCGACACGGCAAGCGATTTCGCCGCGGTTGGCGATCAGGATTTTAGTGAACATGGTCTCTCTCTTTGCAGCTCGTGGCTGGAAGTTTTTTTTGGGGGTCTGACCCGACAGGTCAGACCCCAGCCTTCTTTTGTGTAAGCTGCGGCTATTGCTGGATCAGCAGCCGCACTTCTCTTTCTGCACCGATTCCAGCATGGCGCCGCGCGTCTGCAAGCCCAGTTTGCCCAGCAAGGTACGGTCGTCTTCCGCTTCCGGATTGTCGGTGGTGAGCAGCTTGTCGCCGTAGAAGATGGAATTGGCGCCCGCCAGGAAGCACATCGCTTGCACGGCTTCGCCCATCTGGCGCCGGCCCGCCGACAAGCGCACGCGCGCCTTCGGCATGGTGATGCGGGCCACGGCGATGGTGCGCACGAATTCGAACGGGTCCAGCGCTTCCAGGCCATACAAAGGCGTGCCTTCCACCTGCACCAGGTGGTTGACGGGCACCGATTCCGGATACGGATTCAAATTGGCCAGCTGGGCGATCAGGCCCGCGCGCTGCAATCGCGTCTCGCCCATGCCGACGATGCCGCCGCAGCATACTTTCAAGCCCGCTTCGCGCACGCGGCCCAGGGTGTCCAGGCGGTCCTGGTATTCGCGCGTCGAGATGACGTTGTCGTAGAACTCGGGCGCTGTATCGAGATTATGGTTGTAGAAGTCGAGGCCCGCGTTTTTCAGGCGGTCCGCTTGTCCCTCTTCCAGCATGCCCAGGGTGGCGCAGGTTTCCAGGCCCAGCGCTTTTACTTTGCTGACCATTTCTTCGACTTTGTCCATGTCGCGGTCCTTCGGGCCGCGCCAGGCGGCGCCCATGCAGAAGCGCGTGGCGCCGTTGGCTTTCGCCTGGCGCGCCGCATCGAGCACCGTGTCGATGTCGAGGATTTTTTTCGCTTCCACGCCCGTGTCGTAGCGGGCCGCCTGCGGGCAGTAGCCGCAGTCTTCCTCGCAGCCGCCCGTCTTGATCGACAACAGGGTCGCCAGTTCCACGTCGCCATCGGGGAAGTTGGCGCGGTGGGTTTGCTGGGCCTGGAACATCAGGTCATTGAACGGCAGGTCGAACAGGGCCAGCACATCGGCGACGGGCCAGGTGGCCGCTTCCGGCACGGTGATGCGCGCCGCAGGGCGGTGCAGTTCGACGGTTTTTGCTGCTTCTTGGACGTGAGACATGTGATTCCTTCGTTTCTATTTTTGAGTTCGTTTAATTGTTTGGTTTATGTGTTCGATTGCTGCGCCGGCCAGTTGGGCAAGCCGGTGAAATCGAGATACGCCGCCGCCGCTGCGGCAGTGGGCTGCGCCAGGCGCGGCACCCTGCCCAGCAGCGGCGCCGGGATACGCTCGATCAGCGCATCGATATTTTCGTCGAGGAAGCGCATTTCCACTTCCAGCGTGTTGGCGACCCAGCCGATCACCGTCAGGCCGCGCGCTTCGATCGCTTCCACCGTCAGCAAGGCCTGGCTGATGCAGCCCAGGCGCATGCCGACCACCAGGATCACGGGCAGATCGAGCTGCTGCGCCAGGTCGGCCGAATCGAAACCGGGCGACAGCGGCACGCGAAATCCGCCCACGCCTTCGACCACGACGGCGTCCGAGGCGGCGGCGATTTCCAGGTAGGCGGCCAGGATGGGCACCGACTCGATGCTGACGCCTTCGAGGGCGGCGGCGATGTGCGGCGCGGCCGGCTCCTTCAGCATGTAGGGCGTCGTCAGGCTGCGCAGCATGGTGACGTTGCCGGCGGCGATCAGGCTGTCGGCGTCTTCATTATGCAGTTCGCCGTCGCGCATCTCGGCGCCGGCGGCGACAGGCTTCATGCCGCAGGCGCGCACGCCGCGCGCGACCAGCGCGTGCAGCAGGGCCGACGAGGTCAAGGTCTTGCCGATTTCCGTGTCGGTGCCGGTGACGAAACAGGCAAAGCGCGATGGCAGGGCTGCGATGGCCGGAGCCGGCTGCACGGCCGGCGCCAGGTCCGCCAGCACTTCCGCCACGATAGGGTCATCAAGGCTCATGGCGTGTCCTTTCCAGGGTGTTGACTGCGTTGATCAATTGCGCCACTTCCTGCGCCGTATGGCCGGCCGACAGGGTCACGCGCAGGCGCGCCGTGCCCACAGGCACGGTGGGCGGGCGGATGGCGCCGACCCACAGGCCCTGTTCGTACAGGGTGGCGGCGATGGCCAGCATGTCCGCGTTTTCGCCGATGATGACGGGCTGGATGGCGGAGAGCGAAGGCAAGGCTTGCCAGCGTTGCAGCTGCAGCCCGTCGTTCCATTGCGCCACCAGCGCCGCCAGGTGGGCGCGGCGCTGCCGGCCTTCGTCGCCGGCGATGATGTCCAGGCTGGCCAGCAGCGCATGCGCGAGCGCGGGCGCGGCGGCCGTGGTGAAGATGTAGGGGCGCGCCTTCTGGATCAGGGTCTCGATCACGGCTTCGTGCGCGCAAACAAAGGCGCCGCCCACGCCGGCCGATTTGCCCAGGGTGCCCACGTACACGAGGTGCGGCGAATGCAGGTCGAAGTGTTCCAGCGCGCCACGGCCATAGTCTCCCAGCGCGCCGAAACCGTGTGCGTCGTCGACCACCAGCCAGGCGCCGTGCCGCTCGCACAGGGCCAGCAGCGCGGGCAGCGGCGCCAGGTCGCCATCCATGCTGAAGACGCTGTCGGTGACGACGATTTTCGTTTGTGCCGTGCTGGCCGCCAGCAGGGCCGCCAGGGCATCGAGGTCGGCGTGCGGATATACGCGCGTCCTGACGCGGGCCAGGCGCGTGCCGTCGATCAGCGAGGCGTGGTTCAGCGCTTCCGAAAAAATCTCCGCGTCCGCATCGCCCGCCGACAGGGCCGTCAACACGGCCAGGTTGGCCATGTAGCCGGTGCAAAAATACAGGGCGCGCGCCGCTTCCAGGTTGGCGCCAACGAAAGTCGCCAGGCGTTCTTCCAGCTGCGCGTGGGCGCGGCTGTGACCGCTGATCAGGTGCGAGGCGCCGCTGCCGGCGCCATACAGGTCGGCGCCCTCTTGCAGTGCGGCGACGATGCGCGGATGTGACGCCAGGCCCAGGTAGTCATTGCTGCAAAAGGCCAGCATGGCGCGGCCATCGACCGTCAGGCGCGGCGCGCATGGCGTGTCGACGGTGCGGCGGCGGCGGATCAGGCTGCGTTCTTCGAGTCCCTGCAACTGCTGTTGTAAGCGCGCGATCAGTTCCATCTCAGGCCCCGATCACATGATTGAAGACGGCCAGGGTCTGCTGGCCCAGGCCCGCGATTTCCGCGTCGTCGAGGATGTACGGCGGCATCAGGTAGACGGTGGAACCGATGGGGCGCATCAATAGTTCATGTTCCAGCGCCGTGCTGAAGAAGCGGCGCGAGAAGTCGGGCGCCGCGTCGACGGCGTCAAACGCCCAGATCATGCCCTGCTGGCGGAAGTGCGTGACTTTGCCATGCTGCGCCAGCGGCGCCAGCGCTTGCGTGATCTTCGCGGCGCGCACGCGGTTGGCCGCCAGCACGTCGTCTTCCTCGAAGATGGCCAGGGTCGCCAGCGCGGCGCGGCAGGCCAGCGGGTTGCCCGTGTACGAGTGCGAATGCAAAAAGCCGCGGCGCACGTCGGTGCTGTAGAAGGCTTGGTAGATGTCATCGCGCGTCATCACCAGCGATAAAGGCAGGTAGCCGCCGCTGATGCCCTTCGACAGGCAGACGAAGTCGGGCCAGACGCCGGCCTGTTCGCAGGCAAAGAAAGTGCCCGTGCGGCCGCAGCCGACGGCGATTTCGTCGAGGATCAGGTGCACCTGGTAGCGGTCGCACAGGGCGCGCACCAGCGACAGGTACAGCGGGTCGTGCATGGCCATGCCGGTGGCGCATTGGACCAATGGTTCGATGATGATGGCGGCAATCTTGTCGGCCTTCTGCTGGAACAGCTGTTCCACTTCAAAGGCGGCGCGGCGCGCCACGTCCTGGGCGGACTCGCCCTCGGCCGCCTGGCGGAAGTCGGGCGACATCACCGTCGTTGATGCGCGCAGCAAGGGGCCGTAGGCGTCCTTGAACAGGGCGACGTCGGTGACGGCCAGCGCGCCGATGGTTTCGCCGTGGTAGCTGCCCTTCAGGCAGACGAATTCCTGCTTGTCACTCTTGCCGCTGTTGCGCCAGGCGTGAAAACTCATTTTCAGGGCGATTTCCACGGCCGACGCCCCGTCGGACGCGTAAAAGCTGTGACCGAGCACGCCGCCCGTCAAGGCGGAGAGTTTTTCCGACAGTTCGATCACCGGTTCATGCGTGAAACCGGCCAGCATCGCGTGTTCCAGGCGGTCCAGCTGGTCCTTGAGTTCCGCGTTGATGCGCGGATTGGCGTGGCCGAACAGGTTCACCCACCAGGAGCTGATGGCGTCCAGGTAGCGTCGGCCTTCGTGGTCATACAGCCAGGCGCCGCGGCCGTGGCTGACGGGGATGAGGGGAACCGTCTCGTGATGCTGCATCTGTGTGCAAGGGTGCCACACGCTGCGCAGACTGCGTTCGACCCAGCCCGATTGTTTTTCTGCTTTCAAAACTGCTCCAATGATATTCTTAGTCCATGAGCTGTGGACTATTAACTAGCCCATGAGCCAACCCGGCTTGCGCTTGTCGAGGAAGGATTGCACGCCTTCGCGTCCCTGCTCCGAGGCGCGGATCTGCGCGATGCGCTCGGCGGTGTCCGCCAGCAGCGCATCGTCAACCGGCTGGCCAACGATGTCGCGCACCAGCGTTTTCGCTTGCGCCACGGCGTGCGGGCTGTTGCCCGTCAGCGCTTTCAGTACCTCGGCCGTTTTCGCGTCCAGCGCGCTTGCCTCGACTACCTCGTGGGCAAAGCCGATGCGTAGCGCTTCCCGGGCGGAGAATCGCTCCGCGGTCAGGAAATAGCGGCGTGCCGCGTTTTCGCCCATGGCCTTGATGACATATGGTGAAATGGTGGCGGGAATCAGTCCCAGCCGCACTTCGCTCAGGCAGAAATGCACGTCTTCCGCAACCAGAATGATATCGCATGCGGCGACCAGGCCCATGCCGCCCGCATAACAGTCGCCCTGGATCTTCGCCACCACGGGCTTGGGGCACAGGTAAATCGTGCGCAGCATCTGCGCCAGCTGCAGCGCGTCGGCCTGGTTTTCGGCATGCGTGTAGCCGGCCATCTTCTTCATCCAGTTCAGGTCCGCGCCGGCGCAAAAGGCGGCGCCATTGGCCGCCAGCACGATGGCGCGCACCATGTCGCTGCGCCCCAGGCCTTCGAAGGCGCGCGCCAGTTCGGCGATCGTCGTCTCGTTGAAGGCGTTGCGCACGTCGGGGCGGTTCAGGGTCACGGTGGCGACATTGCCCTCGATGACCAGCTTCAGGGTTTCAAATTCCATTTTCTTTTCTCCCTTGGCCGCTTACATGCGGAACACGCCGAACTTCGTGTCCGGGATTTCCGCGTTGAGGGCGGCCGACAGGCCCAGGCCCAGCACCATGCGCGTGTCGGCCGGGTCGATCACGCCATCGTCCCACAGGCGCGCGGTGGCGTAATACGGGTGGCCCTGGTGTTCGTATTGCTCCTTGATCGGCTGCTTGAAGGCCGCTTCCTCGTCCGCGCTCCACTGCCCGCCCTTGCCCTCGATGCCGTCGCGCTTGACGGTCGCCAGCACGGATGCCGCCTGGTCGCCGCCCATGACGGAGATGCGCGCATTCGGCCACATCCACATGAAGCGGGGAGAAAAGGCGCGGCCGCACATGCCGTAATTGCCGGCGCCGAAGCTGCCGCCGATGATGACGGTGAACTTCGGCACGCTAGCCGTGGCCACGGCCGTGACCATCTTGGCGCCATTGCGGGCGATGCCCTCGTTTTCGTACTTGCGGCCCACCATGAAGCCCGTGATGTTTTGCAGGAAGACGAGCGGGATCTTGCGCTGGCAGCACAGTTCAATGAAGTGCGTGCCTTTCAGGGCCGATTCGGAGAACAAAATGCCGTTGTTGGCGATAATGCCGACCTTCACGCCATAGATGTGCGCGAAGCCGCAGATCAGGGTGGTGCCGTAGCGGGCCTTGAATTCGTCGAAATCGCTGCCGTCGACGATGCGCGCGATCACCTCGCGCACGTCGAACGGTTTGCGCGTGTCGACGGGGATCACGCCATACAATTCCTGCGTCGGGTATTTCGGCTCGACGGATGCGCGCAAGTCCATCTGTTGCGGTTTTGTACGGTTCAGGTTCGAGACGATGGTGCGCGCCAGCGACAGCGCGTGCAGGTCGTTCTGCGCCAGGTGGTCGACCACGCCGGACAAGCGCGTGTGCACGTCGCCGCCGCCCAGGTCTTCCGCCGTCACCACTTCGCCGGTCGCCGCTTTGACCAGCGGCGGGCCGCCGAGGAAGATCGTGCCCTGCTCCTTGACGATGATCGATTCGTCGCTCATGGCCGGCACGTAGGCGCCGCCCGCCGTGCAAGAGCCCATCACGACGGCGATCTGCGGGATGCCCTTGGCCGACAGGTTCGCCTGGTTGTAGAAGATGCGGCCGAAATGGTCGCGGTCGGGGAAAACGTCGTCCTGGTTCGGCAGGTTGGCGCCGCCCGAGTCGACCAGGTAGATGCAGGGCAGGTTGTTCTGGTCGGCGATTTCCTGGGCGCGCAAATGCTTTTTCACCGTCATCGGGTAATACGTGCCGCCCTTGACGGTGGCATCGTTGCAGACGATGACGCATTCCTGGCCCGAGACCCTGCCGATGCCCGTGATGATGCCGGCGGCGGGCGCCGCGTCGACGCCCTTGGCATCCTGGTACATGGCGTAGGCCGCCATCTGGGAAAACTCGAGGAAGGGCGTACCGGGATCGAGCAGCATCTGCACGCGGTCGCGCGGCAGCAGTTTTCCGCGCGCCAGGTGCTTGGCGGCCGCCGCCTCGCCGCCGCCGGCCGCGATTTTCTCGACCTTGTCGCGCAGATCGTCGACGATGGCTTGCATGGCCGCGGCATTGGCCTTGAAATCTTCACTGCGCGGATTGAGTTTGCTTTCGATGTGCGGCATTGCGGTTCCTTTTTATTATCGCCCGGTCTCTCGGGTCGCGCTATTCGGGAAAACTGCCGTCGAGATAAAACCAGCGCAGCGCGCCCTCGCCACCCTCGCCCGCCTCGCGCACGAAGCGGCTCACTTCATGCAGGCGGTGCGCGCGGCCGTTGACCTTGTAGCGGGCCACGAATTCGACGGTGTCGCGGTTCATCTCTTCGGCTTGATCTGCTGATTCTGCTTTACGTTGACGTAAACGTAAAGCAGATTTTACCTCAAGTCCCAGCCAGTGGACTTTTTCTTCTTCGGCAAACAGGGCATCGGTGGGACGGGTGCTGGCATGCCAGGTGGCGCGCAGATACGGTTCGTTACGCAAGGTGAACGCCGTGTAGCGCGAGCGCATCAGGGCTTCGGCCGTGGGCGGCAAGGCGTCGCCCGCGATGTACGGGCCGCAGCAACTGGCGTAGGAGGCGCCGCCACAGGGGCAGGCGGCAGGTGTCGAGGGTGTGTGCATGCGCTGGAAGATACGAGAACTGAAAAGTTCCGCAATTATCCGCCATATCGGCGGCGGCGCGTGCGCGCCGCCTTGGCCTGCTATGTTTTCGGGCTGAGGAAGTCCAGCGCGAACGGCGGCGCCTTGCCCGCCATGAGGTCGGCGAGGATGCGCGCCGTGCCGGCGGCAAAGGTAAAGCCCAGCGGACCATGGCCCACGTTGAGCCACAGATTGGCGACTTTGCTGGCGCCCACCAGCGGGGCGCTGTTCGGCGTGGCGGGGCGCAGGCCGGCCCAGGCCGTGGCCTGGTCGTAATCGGCGCCGTGCGGCATGGCTTCGCGCGCCAGCCGCGTCAGGCCGGCGATGCGGCCCCAGTCGATGCTGTTGTCGGCGCCCACCATGTCGACCATGGCGGCCACGCGCAGGTCGCCTTTGATGCGCGCATACAGCACCTTGCGCTCGAAATCCGTGATGCTGATCTCGGGCGCCCGGTCTTGCGCGCGGATGGGCGCCGTCAGGCTGTAGCCTTTCAGCGGGTACAGGGGCAGGTAGACGCCCGCTGTGGCGGCCAGGTCGCGGCTCTGGATGCCGGCCGCCAGCACATAGTGATCCGCTTGCAGCAGGCCCAGGCTGGTGTCGACGCCCGTGATCCTGCCCTTGTGCGTGACGAGGCGGCGCGCCTCGCCTTTCAACAGCAGCGAACAATTCGGGTGCTGCAGCAGGCGCGCTTCCAGGGCCAGGCAAAAGGCGTGGCAATCGGCCACCGCCTCGCCCTGCGTGAAAATGCCGCCCGCCAGGGCGCCCTGCAAGGCGGCCAGCGCCGGTTCGCGCTGCACGGCTTCTGTTGGCGACAGCACGATGCGCGCCTCTTCCGATTCCGGGCGCGCCACGGCGCGCTGAAAGATGGCGGGGGAACGGTAGACGATGAGTTTGCCCGCGTCGCGCCAGGCATACGCTTCCGGCGGCACGCTCAATTCCAGCTGGGCCATGCCGGCGCGGCTCCATTCTCCCAATTGCAGCAGCTTGGCCGTCGTGCGGGCATTGCTGGCGGCATTGCAATTACGCAAGAAACTGGCCATCCAGCGCCATTGGCGCCAGTCCGCTTCGGGCCGGAAGCGCAGCGGACCATCTTTCTGCAGCAGCCATTGCAGGGCCTTGAAGGGCACGCCCGCATCGGCCAGCGGCGCCACATAGCGATAGCTGAGCTGGCCGCCATTGCGGTAGCTGGCGGCGATCGCCACTTGTTCATTGCGTTCCAGTAAGGTGACCTTGTAGCCGGCCTCGGCCAGCCACCAGGCCGATGTCAGACCGACGACGCCGCCGCCGATGATGATGACTTGTTGCTGCATGTTGCCTCGCTGCGTTGCGCTCCCATGGCGCGGGAGCATTCGGGAAGAGCTTAGAGGCTGGCCGGTCAGGGAGCCAATGAAACATCATGGTGCAGCCATAACTTTCAGGAATGCACTGTTTCAGTGCAAACTATTCATGCTTGTCAATCGCACCACGGTATAGCGCGGTGAGTATCAATTCCTCGCTGCGCCCCATGGCGGAATAGGTGCCCGGATAGCGTTCGGGATCGCTGCCCGTGCCGCCCACCAGCATCACCATGCCGTTCTTGTTCTTCACATCGAGCACGAAGGCGGAGACGAGGCCATACGCGTCGCCCAGGTGGCCGACGGCCGTGAAGCTGGCGCCCTCGACCAGGCCGTTGCCCTGCCCCGCCAGCGCATCGAATTGCTGGTTGCCCAGGCCCCAGGCGCGATACAGGCCCCGCTCGCTGTCGCCATTGTGGGCATCGGGCGCCAACTGCCATTGGCGGCCAAACATCAGCGCGATGCTGGCCGGCTGCAATAGTTGCCTGCCCTGGTGGCGGCCACCGTCGAGCAGCATCTGCATGATAGTGCCCAGTCCCGCGGCGGAAATGCGCAAGCCGCCCGTGGGACTGAAGACGGTGGCGTTGCTGCCGATCACATAGCTGGCCAGGCCTGCCGGTGGGTGCTGGTGAAAATCGTCGGCCTGGGCAATCCAGGGCCCTGCTGGCTGCCACTGTTCCGTCTCCAGCGTGCGCTTGCGGTACAGCGTGGCCGTGTTCGCCACCTCGTCCCTGGAAAATGTCGCCGGATGGTAGCCGCCGCGCACGTCGAGGGGATCGAGCAGCAACCGGCGCATCAGCAGGTCGAAGCGCTCGCCCGTGACTTTTTCCATCACGGTGCCGATCACGCCCCAGTTCAGGTTGGAATATGTAAAGTAACTGCCTGGCGCCGCGGCGCGATCCCACATGCTGTCGCCGCCGGCCGTAAACACGTCGCGCAGGCTGCGCTCCGGTCCCCAGGCGTAGCCGCCCGCGTCGCGCAGCGAGGACGTGTGGCTGAGCAGGCTGCGCAGGGTCACGGCTTGCTGGGGAAAGTGCGGGTTGCGCAGGGAAAAGCCCAGATAGATGCCCACGTCCTGGTCCAGGCTCAGCTTGCCCTGCTCGACCAGCCGCATCAGGCCCAGGGTGGTCATCATCTTCGAGACGGAAGCAATGCGGAACAGGGTGGCCGGCGTCACGGGCAAGCTGTCCGCCGGCGTGGCGGCTATGTGCCGGTAGCCAAATTGTTGCTGATATGACACCTTGCCGTGGCGAATGGCCAGCACGGACAGGCTGGCCAGCGGATGCACGGGGTCGTCGACGATGGCGGCCAGCGCCGCATCGAGCGCGCGCTGCCGGTCGTGTTGCACGAGCTGTTCAGTGCCGCTGCCGGGCGGGGTGGCCAGCGCGGTCCAGGTCGTGCCCAGCAACAGCCAGCCCAGTAATCCCGTCATTTTGTTGATCATGCTTTCCCTGTGTCATGGTGGATGGACGCCTTGCCAGCATAGGGCGGGATGGTTGACGACGCTAATGAAAATTGCTTATTTATCTATAATGCAAAGCTATACGTACGGTAAAACATTGTTTTTTTAAGTGTATAACCGTTATTTATGGTCATTTTCCATTTATTCATGGGTGGGCGGGCTACGCGCAAGCGCCATCGCTATTACACTAGGAGGACAAGGAGAACTGTATGAGCCAGACCAGCGTAGAACTCAAGGTCGATTTAAATGACAATTCGCCTTTATATATGCAGATCGCCCGCAAGCTGAGCGATGACGTACGCAACGGCCGCTACCAGGTAGACCAGGCCCTGCCCTCTGAACGTACCCTGTCCGAACTGCTTGACGTATCGCGCGTGACTGCCCGCAAGGCCATTGACCAGCTCGTCGAGCAAGGCCTCGTCGTGCGCCGCCGTGGTTCGGGCAACTATATTGCCCCGCGCATCGAGCAGCCGCTGTCGAACCTGTCGAGCTTTTCCGAGCAGTTGCAGCAGCGCGGCTACCGCCCTGGCTCGCGTTGGCTCAAGCGCGAAGTCGTCATCGCCAGCAGCGATGAACAGCTGAGCCTGGGCCTGGCGCAGAATACGAAAGTGGCCCGTCTGGAGCGCTTGCGCCTGGCCGACGACGTGGTGATGGCGTATGAAGTGAGCGTGCTGCCCTTCAGCGTGGTGCCGGACCCGGCCGCCATGGGCGATTCGCTGTATGAATACTTGAGCAGCATCAAGAAGGCCCCCGTGCGCGCCTTGCAGCACATCCGCGCCATGAATGCGACGGACGTGCTGGCCAAGCAGCTGGGCATCCCCGATGGTCAGGCCGTGCTGTTCATCACGCGCATCGCCTACCTGGAGTCGGGCGAAGCGGTGGAACTGACGCATTCGTATTGCCGCAGCGATCATTACGACTTCGTGGCCGAAATGCGCCGCGCGCCATAACGAGGTTGCTTGTCACGATTCTGTTACCACCCATAAACTCCCGTTATGCCCGCCCGCCATCCTTTCATGGTTGATCCCGCTCGTTGGTATTAAACTGGTTTCATCTTCAACCATGCTCTGAAATCATGTTGAAAACTGAAACCCCGAGCCGGCGGCATCCGGATCTGGACCTGTATCCGGTGGCGCAACTGGTGGCGGCGCTGGTCGATGACCAGTTCTGGGCCGTCGAAGCCGTGCGGCTGGCGTCGCCCGACATCGCCGCCGCCATTACGGCCGCCCTGCCCCGTATCGCCGCTGGCGGACGCCTGCTGTATGTGGGCGCCGGCACGTCGGGACGCCTGGGCGTACTCGACAGTGTTGAATTGAACCCCACGTTTTCCTGGCCGCCCGAGCGGGCCGTCGCCATCCTGGCCGGCGGCGCGGGCGCCATGTTTGCGGCCGTCGAAGGTGCGGAAGATGATTTACAGCAAGGCGAGGCGGACTTGCTGGTCCTGCGGCCGCAAGAAAATGACGTGGTGATCCTGCTGGCCGCTTCCGGCGCCACGCCCTATGTGCTGGGCGCGCTGCTGGCCGCGCGCGCGGCCGGCGCCTTGACCATCGGCATCGCCAACAATGTGGACGCGCCCGTGGCGCGCGAGGCGCAATGCGGCATCGTGCTCGACACGGGCGCGGAAGTCATTTCCGGCAGCACGCGTTTGAAAGCGGGCACGGCGCAGAAAATCACGCTGAACACGATTTCCAGCGCCCTGATGGTCGGTTTGCACAAGACTTACGGAAACTTGATGGTAGACTTGAAGCCGACCAACGCCAAGCTGATCTGGCGGGCGGTGCGTCTGACCATGCACGCCACCGGCGCCAGCGAGGCGCAGGCCAGGGCCGTGCTGGAGCAATGCCACTATCACGTCAAGGTGGCGATTGTTGCCTTGATCAAAAAAATCAACACAAACCAGGCACAGGCATTGTTGGCCGGCGCGGACGGCAGTGTGCGGGCGGCACTGGCGGCGTGATCCGATGGCGCGGCATTCTTCTGTCTGGGAGACAATGAAGGATGTATGGAGCTAGTGAAACAAAGCGCTGCGGCGCGCGCGAAAACCCCGTGGCTGTGGATCCCTTCCCTGTATTTCGGCCAGGGCATCCCCTATGTCGTGGTCATGACCCTGTCCGTGATCATGTACAAGAACTACGGTTTTTCCAATACGGATATTGCCCTGTACACGAGCTGGCTGTATTTGCCGTGGGTTATCAAGCCCCTGTGGTCGCCCTTCATCGACATGTACCGCACCAAGCGCTTCTGGATCGTCGGCTTGCAGCTGGTGATCGGCGCCGCGCTGGCGCTGGTGGCCCTGACGACGTCCCTGCCCCACTTTTTCCAGATCAGCCTGGCCATCTTCTGGCTGATGGCCTTCAGTTCCGCCACGCATGACATCGCCGCCGACGGCTTTTATATGCTGGGCCTGGAAGAGCACCAGCAGGCGGCCTTCGTTGGCGTGCGCAGCACGTTTTACCGCCTGGCGATGATCGCCGGCCAGGGCGGTCTCGTGTACCTGGCCGGCTACCTGACGCATGCGACGGGCAATGTGCAGCTGGCCTGGTCCGTCGTGTTCGCCATTTTGGCGGGCCTGTTCATCGTCCTCTTCCTGTATCACTATTTTGTCTTGCCCAAGCCTGCGGAGGACCGCCCCAGCATCCAGGGCGCCGGTATTTCTCCATTGCAAGAATTCATCGCCACCTTTGCCGCCTTCTTCAAGAAGAAGGATATTTTCGTCATCCTGGGCTTTTTGCTGCTGTTCCGCCTGGGTGAAGCGCAACTGTTGAAGCTGGCCGCGCCCTTCCTGCTCGACCCCGTCGCCAAGGGCGGCCTGGGCCTGAGCACGGAACAGGTGGGCCTCGTCTACGGCACCATCGGCGTGATCGCCCTGACCCTGGGCGGCTTGCTGGGCGGATTCATCATTTCCCGCTTCGGCTTGAAGCGCTGTTTGTGGATCATGGTGCTGTCCGTGCACTTGCCCGACCTGGTCTTCGTCTACCTGGCCAGCGCCTTGCCCAGCAATATCTATGTGATCGCGGGCGGCATTGCGCTGGAGCAATTCGGTTATGGCTTCGGCTTCGCGTCCTATATGTTGTACATGATCATGGTGTCCGATGGCGCGCACAAAACGGCCCATTACGCCATTTGCACGGGTTTCATGGCCCTGGGTATGATGCTGCCGGGCATGGCCAGCGGCTGGATCCAGCAAATGCTCGGCTACCAGCACTTCTTCATCTGGGTGTGCATCGCCACCATTCCTGCCTTCATCATGGCCGCGCTGGTCAAGATCGATCCCGAATTCGGCAAGAAGGCCGAGGCCTGATTCTTTTGAACCGTGCGCCCGCAAGGATGGCGGGCGCACAGTAAAATGCCCCACCGATAGACCTGCGCTCCACCACTGCAAGGAATTGTTTTGTTGTCTACTTTCAAAAAACGCCTGGGCGCCAGCGCCGGCGTGCTGGCCGCGCTGGCCACCGCCACATTGCTCAGCAGCTGTACCAGCACCAAACTGCCTTCCGCGGTGACGCCGGGCGAAGCGGGTTTGCCGGCCGTGCCGCCCGTGCAGCACATCACGGGCGAAGTGCCGCCGGCGGCGCCGCGCGAATTCCGCGCCGCCTGGGTGTCGACGGTCGCCAATATCGATTGGCCCAGCCGCAGCAATTTGCCGGTCGCCAAGCAGCAAGCGGAAGCACTGGCCATCCTCGACCGCGCCAAGTCCCTGAATCTGAACGCGATCGTGCTGCAGGTACGGCCCAGCGCCGATACGATTTACCCGTCGCAACTGGAGCCGTGGTCGGAATACCTGACGGGCAAGCAAGGCCAGCCGCCGTTGCCCCTGTATGACCCGCTGGCGTTCTGGGTGGCGCAGGCGCATGCGCGCGGCCTGGAATTGCACGCCTGGTTCAACCCGTACCGGGCCCGTCACGCGACGGCCAAGTCGCCGCTGGCGCGCGACAGTTTTGCTTCCACCAATCCGGCATCCGTCAAGCAATACGGCCGCTACCTGTGGATGGATCCGGGCGACGCCGCCGCGTCCAGGCACACGACGGACGTGGTGCTCGACGTGGTGCGCCGCTACGATATCGATGGCGTGCACATCGACGATTACTTTTATCCGTATCCGATCGATGCACCTGGCGCCGGCGCCGGCGCGGAAACAGCCGCGCTGGACGCGGGCAATGGCGGCGCCAAGCGCGAACTGCCGTTTCCCGATGAGCCTTCCTGGCAGCAATATCTGCTGGCCGGCGGCCAGCTGGACCGTGCTTCCTGGCGCCGCCAGAACGTCAACCAGCTGATCGAAGCTTTATACACCGGCATCCACCGCGAAAAGAGCTGGGTGCGCTTCGGCATCAGCCCGTTCGGCATTGGCCGTCCTGACCGCCGCCCTGCCGGCATCGTCGGCTTCAGCCAGTACGATAAATTGTATGCGGATGCGGAACTGTGGCTGGCCAAGGGCTGGCTCGATTATCTGTCGCCGCAGCTGTACTGGCCCGTGGCGCAGGCGCCGCAAGCGTTTGGCGTGCTGCTCGACTACTGGCTGGCGCAAAACCCGTATGGCCGCCACGTGTGGCCGGGTCTATATACGAGCCGCATCGACAATTCCGCCAAGTCCTTCACGCCGCAAGAGATCATCAAGCAGATCGAAGTGACGCGCACGCGCCCCGGCGCGAATGGCCAGGTGCATTTCAGCATGGTGCCCCTGATGCAGAACCGCAAGGGTGTCAGCGAGCAACTCAAGGCGACCGTGTATCAAAGCCCTGCCCTGATTCCCGCCACGCCGTGGCTGGGCAAGGAAGCGCCCGGTACGCCCGTGCTGGCCTTGCGCCGCGATTCCACCAGCCTGAACGTCAAATTGACGGCGGGCGGCGGCAAAGCCGTGGCGCAATATGCCGTCTGGGCCCGCTACGGCGAAGACTGGCGCTTTAGCGTGGTCACGGGCGTGCAAGGCGAGCTGACCTTGGTTGATGATGCCGTTGGTAAAGTCAACGCGGTGGTGGTCAGCGCCGTGGACCGCCTCGGCAATGAAAGCCCCCGCGTCACCGTGCGCGCACCGTTTACGGCCCCCGCCCAGTAATGGTTCACCGCTAGTCCATAACCTGCAGGCATGAAACATGCGCAAGCTTTCATGCCTGCTAGTTCAGCTTGGCTTTACACTCATGCCATGATTTCCATCCCTGCAAGCAATACTGACACCGCCGTGCTCGGACTGGGCATCGACGCGGGCGGCACGCAGACGCGCTGGGCCCTGGCCACCGTCGACGGCGCCATCGTGGCCGACGGTGCCGTGGAAGGCTTGTCTGCCTTGCAATTGGGCAGCGATGCGGGCCGCGCCGCCATGCACGCCACGTTTACCCGGCTGTGCCAGGCCGTGCTGGCCGTCGGCCGGCCGCGCGCCGTGGTGGCGGGCTTGACGGGCTTTGGCGGCGACGATGTGGTCTTGGCGCAAACGCTGGCTGCCCTGCTGGGGCTGGACGCCGCCGACGTCAGTGTCGGCAACGATATCGAGATCGCCTATCGCGACAGCTTTGAACCAGGCCAGGGTTATCTGGTCTACGCTGGCACGGGCTCGATCGCCGCCTGGATCGATGCGGATGGCGGCTTTCACCGCGCAGGCGGGCGCGGCGTGCTGCTGGACGATGGCGGCGGCGGTTACTGGATCGCGCGCGAAGCCTTGCGCCACATCTGGCGCCGCGAAGACGAGGCGCCCGGCAGCTGGCAGGCGTCACCCATGGCCCAGGCCGTGTTTGCGCAACTGGGCGGCAGCGACTGGTCGCTGTCGCGTGCCTTCATGTATGGCCAGGACCGGGGCGCCATCGGCCGGCTGGCGCTGGCCGTGGCCGCCAGTGCGGATGCCGATCCGCTGGCGCTGGACATCTTGCGGCGCGCGGGGCAGGAACTGGCAAGATTGGCGCTGGCCCTGACAGCGCGTTACGGGTCCCGTCCCGTGGTGCTGGCGGGCCGCGCGGCCCAATTGCACCCGGCCATCGCTGTAGCCATGCGCGCCGCTTTGCCGGTATCGTTGATGATGGAGCAAAAAGTTGCCCGTTCGCATGAGGCCGCAGCCAAGCTGGCAGCCCGGGCAGCCAGCCAGGACACCGGCAAAGACTGACTATTTTATTAACCCGAACATGGATCTTTCATGAAAAAAATCGCCCTCGCCCTGCTGGTGGCCCTGCTCTCCGCCTGTACCACGCCCGCGCCGCACCTCGACCACAGTTTGACGGCGCGCAGCCAGAGCCCGCGCGTGAAATTCATCGTCATCCATTACACGGTCAGCGACCTGCCCCGCTCGATCAAGATCCTGACGGAACAAGTGGTCAGCAGCCATTACTTGCTGACCGATACGGACAAGCCGAAGTTTTACGTGCTGGTCGACGAATCGCGCCAGGCCAATCACGCGGGTGTGAGTAACTGGAAGACTTATACACAGTTGAATGTCAGCTCGATCGGCATCGAGATCGTCAACCCTGGCTACAAGGACACGCCGGAAGGCCGCCTCTGGTATCCATTTTCGCAGGCGCAGATCGATGAGCTCATTCCCCTGTTGAAAGATATCCAGGCGCGCTACAACATCGCGCCGGAAAATATCCTCGGCCATAACGAGATCGCGCCGCAGCGCAAGCAGGATCCGGGCCCCCTGTTCCCGTGGCGCCAGCTGGCCGATGCGGGCCTGATCGTCTGGCCGGACGCGAATCGTGTTGCCGCGCAGCGCATCATTTTTGAGCAGCAAGTGCCGGACGCCGTCTGGTTCCAGAAAAAACTGGCCCAGCATGGCTATGCCACGCCGACTACGGGCGTGTTCGACGAAGCGACGCGCAATGTGCTGATTGCTTTTCAGATGAAATACCGCAACAAGTTGTTCGATGGCACGCCCGATGGCGAAACGGCGGCCCTGCTGGAAGTGCTGACGACGCCGGCGCCTGCAGCACCTGCTGTTGCAACAAAGTAGCATGACCGTTCCAGCCCATGACTTTTTCTTATATGCTGAACGTTGACGGCCCAGGCGGCCACGGCAAGGTAAAGGAATAGCTCATGCGGCTGCGTCATATCGAAGTGTTTCACGCCATCATGCAAGTTGGCACCATCAGCGGCGCGGCTCAAGTGCTGCATATCTCGCAACCTGCCGTGACCAAGGTCTTGCAGCATTGCGAGTTGCAACTGGGCATGCCGCTGTTCGAGCGCGTGCGGGGCAAGCTGTATCCGAAGCCCGAAGCACACCGTCTGTTTGTCGAGACGGAAAAGCTCAACCGCGATTTACTGGGCATCCGCCGCCTGGCGGCCAGCCTGAAAGGCCACGCGGTGGAAACCATCCGCCTGGTGTCCACGCCGACGCTCGCCATCAGCGTCTTGCCATTCGCCATGACGGAGTGGCGGCGCGACTTTCCCCACACGCGTTGCCAGCTGGCCACCCACCACACGGGCGAGATCGTCAATACCTTGCGCCTGGGCGAAGCGGACCTGGCCGTGTCGCTGCAAGACCCGCGCCATCCGGGCATCGTGGCCGAACCGCTCGCGCAGGGCGTCATGACGGTGATCGCCCCGACCGGCACCTGGCATGCGGCCGATTGCGGCACGCCCTTGACGGCGCATGGGCTGTCTGGCGAGCTGATCGGCCATGCGGACAACGATCCGCTGGGCGAACTGGTGGTGGCCGCTTGCGAGGCGCAGGGCATCCACCCCGTCTTCAGTACCGTGGTGCAGACCTATCAAATCGCCCGTTCCCTGGTGGAAGCGGGCGCGGGCATGGCCGTGGTCGACCCGTTTACGGCTGCCTCCGGCTCGCCCTTGCGCTTGCAGCGCCGTCCCTGGGCGCCCGCGATACCGATCCAACTGTATTTATTGACGGCGAGCCACTCGCCGCTGTCGCATGGCGCGCGGCGCCTGGCCGACAGCATAGGCGTGGCGGCGCGTAACTGCCTGGAAAGAGGAGTCTGATGTCTGTTGCAAGTTTGCAATTGGAGGCGGTCGGCAACGATCCGCAATTTCGGCATTTGAATAGCATCGCCGGCATCGCCGTCGACTTGCGCTATGCCACGCCCGACAATTTCGTCGGCCGCGATTTATACAGCCCCATCGATTGCGCCTGGCTGCACCGCGATGCGGCCACCGCCCTGGAACGGGCCGTGGCCTGGCTGGCCGTGCAGCGCCCCGATCATCATCTATTGGTGCTCGATGCGCTGCGTCCGCAGCGGGTGCAGCAGCAATTGTGGGACGCGCTGCAGGGAACGGAGTTGCTCGGTTATATCGCGGAACCGTCGCGCGGCTCCATTCACTCGTTCGGCATGGCGCTCGACATCACCATCGTGGGGCCGGATGGGCGGGAACTGGATATGGGCACGGGTTTTGATGACTTGAGTGAGCGCTCGCATCCGGCGCTGGAACTGGTCTTGCTGGAAAAGGGAGAAATTACCGAGGAGCAAGTGGAACACCGCCGCTTGTTGCGCGACGCCATGTTTCAGGCGGGTTTCTTCGGCATCAACAGCGAATGGTGGCATTTCGATTGCGGCGACCGGGTGCTGGTGCGCCAGACCTACACCCGGGTGCTCTGATTACAAGACTTTCAATCCCTTCAGCATCACGATCAAGATCAGCACGGGCGAGACAAAGCGCAGCAGGAAGAGCAACACATGCGCCAAGGTTTTATTGTGCAACTGGCCGTGATTGCTGATCGCCTCGATGAAATGGTCCTTGCCCCAGGCCCAGCCTGTAAACAAGGCAATCGCGATGCCGCCCACGGGCAGGAAGATATTCGACGAGACGAAGTCGAACAGATCAAACATATTCAAGTTAAACAGCTTGAAATCGGCCAGGCTGCTGTTACTCAGGGCGCATACGGAGCCGAGCACGGCCAGCAGCAGCATGGTCACGATGGTGGACTTGGTGCGCGTCCAGCCAAAGCGTTCATGGAGAATCACGACCGGCACTTCCATCAGCGACAGCATCGCGCCCGTGGCGGCCACGGCGGCCAGGATGAAGAACACCACCATCAGGGCTTGTCCCATGGGAATTTGCGAAAACACGGCCGGAATCGTGATGAACACCAGCGACGGTCCCGCGCTGGGGGCGAAGCCAAACGTGAACACGGCGGGGAAGATGGCGATGCCGGCCAGCATCGATACGCCGAGGTCGGCCGCCATCACGCGCAAGGTCGTCACGGGGATATTCTGGTCGTCGCGGAAATAACTGCCGTAGGTCATCATCGTGCCCATGCCGACGGACAGTTTAAAAAAGGCCAGGCCCATGGCCGTCAGCACGACGGACGCCGTCAGCTTGGAAAAATCAGGACGGAACAGGAAGGCCAGGCCTTCGCCGGCCTTGTCCAGCGACAGGCTGACTGCGCACAGCAGCAGCAACAGCAGGAATAGCAGCGGCATGAGTTTCTTGGCGATCGCCTCGATGCCCTTGGTCACGCCCAGCATCAATATGCCGCCGATAAACAGCAGCACGCCCCATTGCCACAGCAGCGATTGCAAAGGATTGCTGATGAGGGAGGCGAAGGCCGCTTCCGTCACCAGCTTGTCGCTGCTGAGGATGGAGCCGTCGATAGCCTTGGCGATATACGCAAACACCCAGCCCACCACTTCCGAATAAAACGCGACGATCAGGAAGGCGGCGATCATGCCGATGAGGCCGACCAGCCACCAGGGCTTGCCCTTGGGTGCCAGCTGTTCCATGGTGGAAATCGGATTGACCTTGGCCCGGCGTCCTAGGGTGATTTCCGCGATCATCACGGGCAGTCCTACCAACAAGGTGGCGAGCAGATAGATGAGCAGGAAGCCGGCGCCGCCATTGGCGCCCGTCAGGTAGGGGAATTTCCAGATGTTGCCGAGACCGACTGCGGAACCGAGGGTGGCGGCGAGCACGCCGAAGCCAGTGGTAAAGCCAGCTCGTTTCAGGGTCAGGCCTGATCCTTGAGCTTGTTGTTTCATGGTGAATCTTCTATGGATGGACGCGGATGTGCGCTGAGGGGGCGAAATTGTAGCAGCTGGCCGCAAATACCCCGGAAAAGCCTTGCTTCTACAGGGGCGCTTTGCTATAGTTCGCCTCCCCAATGAGACGCACTAGTTTGCGGCACAAAAGGGACAGTCTTCCGGGGCTGGGTATAAAAAGAAGGTGTTGACGGATTTGGCGAAATGCCTCATACTCTTCCTTCTTCGCAGTTGACAAACACAACGCTTTGTCGATAGCGCGAGAGCAGTA